>NZ_AP026683.1:1559082-2307373 GCF_025997995.1 Sediminibacterium sp. TEGAF015
GGTGGATATGCTACTCTTTTAGTAGGGGGTGCCTTGTTTACCATAATGTATGTTTGGTACAGAAGTCGTAAAATCAAAAATCGTTACGTAGAGTTTGTTCGCCTGGAGAACTATATCCCCATGATTCAGGAACTGAGTAACGATAAAACCATCCCCAAATATGCAACGCATCTGGTTTACATGACCAGTGCCAACAACCACAATGAAATAGAGCACAAAATCATTTATTCTATTCTAAATAAGAAACCCAAAAGAGCAGATATCTACTGGTTTGTTCACGTAGATGTATTGGATGATCCGTACACATGTGAATACCACGTTGAACATATAATTCCCAATGATATTATTCGGATTGAATTCAGATTAGGATTCAGGGTAGAACACCGTATCAATCTCATGTTCAGAAAAGTAGTGGAAGAACTGGTGAAAAACAAAGAAGTGAATATTACCAGCCGTTACGAAAGCCTGGAAAAAAATAATATTGTAGGCGATTTCCAGTTTATTGTAATGGAAAAATACCTGAGTCAAGACAATGAATTACCATTCTTTGAGCGCGTAATCATGAAACTCTATTTCTGGCTGAAGGAAATATCCCTAAGTGAGGAAAGAGGTTTTGGACTCGATCCCAGCAATGTGACCATTGAGAAATTCCCACTGATTGTTGCGCCTGTTTCTAAGTTGAAACTATCGCGTATCTTTCCAGAAGGGGAAGAATAAAATCAAATCATTTGGGTACCGTTCTATTGTATGTATTAGCGGGTTACTTGCTCATCGTAATCATTGGATATTTAATCCAAGAGAAACTTATTTTCAAACCAGAAAAACTAGCCCCGGACTTTGAATACAAGTACGATGCTCCTTTTGAAGAATTATTTTTTGATGTGGAACCAGGCGTGCGCATCAATGGTTTGCATTTTTATGTAAAAGAACCCAAAGGACTGATCCTCTATTTTCATGGCAATTCCAGAAGCATCAAAGGCTGGGCCAAATATGCCAAGGACTTTTATCGATTCCAATACGATGTGGTCTTAGTAGACTACCGTGGATTTGGAAAAAGTACGGGCAAAAGAAGTGAAAAAGAAATGCTGGCCGATATGCAGTTTGTATATGAGCAATTGAAACTCAAATATCCTGAACACCATATGCTCATATATGGCCGAAGTTTAGGTAGCGGTTTTGCCACTAAAATTGCTGCAGACAATTCTCCTCGCTATCTCATTTTAGACGCCCCCTATTATAGT
Source organism: Sediminibacterium sp. TEGAF015 (assembly GCF_025997995.1). GTDB lineage: Bacteria > Bacteroidota > Bacteroidia > Chitinophagales > Chitinophagaceae > Sediminibacterium. The sequence continues at coordinate 1,560,324 of NZ_AP026683.1, forward strand.
TTTATAAAAGTAGCAGAACGATTTACTCCTTTCATTCCACACAAACTCACTTTACGCTATAAATTACAAACCGATCAGTGGATACGAAAAGTTAACTGCCACACTTATATCATTCACGGCACAAAAGACTGGCTAATCCCCATAAAACACAGTCAAAAATTGCAACAAATCAATCCCCATAAAATTACCCTCATAAGTATTCATGGTGGAGGACACAATAACCTACCCTCGTTTGCCGAATACCATAATTTTATTAGGGATATCTTAAAATATTAAGCATTCATTCTGCTTACCTTTATCCCGTGAAAAAAATTACTTTCTTCTTCTATCTGAAAATAGGTTTATTGCTCTATGCGCTAGTGGGATCTGTATTGTTCATCCTTCAAGACCATTTACTCTTTCATCCCAAAGCGGTAGAAGCAAACAGTAGCTATGGTTTTACCCAACCTTATCAGGAATCAATGATTCCGCTAGATGCCAATACAAAATTTCATGTAGTACATTTTACAGTACCAGACAGCATTCGCAAGGGCGTGGTTTTATATTTTCATGGCAATCAGAAAAACATTGGCCGATATGCTCCCTATGCCGAATTGTTTACCCGAAACAAGTACGAAGTTTGGATGATTGATTATCCCAAATTTGGCAAATCAACCGGCGACCTTACAGAAGAAAATCTGTATGAAGGTGCTTTGCAATTGTACATGTTGGCAAAGATCCGGTTTAAACCAGATCAGATTATTGTTTACGGAAAATCAATAGGAACAGGTATTGCTGCTCAGCTGGCTTCTACTAGGGATTGTAAAGCACTGTTATTGGAAACACCCTACTATAGTATGCAATCTTTACTGGGGAAGTATTTGTTCATGTATCCGCTGCAACAGTTATTGCATTTTAAATTTCCCACTTCGGAATACCTGCCCAAAGTAATTGCACCGATTCGAATTTTTCATGGTACCGATGATGGTGTAATTCCTTATAGTAATGCAAAGAAATTAGCACCTCTATTAAAAAAAGGAGATGCATTTATTACAATTCCTGAAGGCATACACAATAATTTAACTGAAAGTAAAATCATGCAGCAGGAGTTGAATAAACTGATGCAGTAATTTTCAGATTGCTATTAAATGGATCTTTTTAAATCTTACAATTCTGTCATTGTAACCGACTGATTCGTCACACGCAAACTAACCGGCAGTCCCACTTTCAGCGAAACATTTGCTTTGGCATGACTTACCGGGAAATGAAAACAGACCGGATAGTCATATTCCACAATATGCTCAGCTATGATTTGCTCCACTTTTTTCCCAAATGGTCTGACTGTGTCTTTGGTATCCGTAAAACCTCCAATGATTAACCCACTCAATTGCCTCAATACTCCTGCCCGTTTTAACTGGATTATCATACGATCAATATTATATAGATACTCCCCAACATCTTCAATAAATAAAATAGCCCCCTTCGTTTTATACAAAAGCGATGATCCGGCCAGGTGAGCCAGCAGTGCAAGATTGCCTCCTACTAAAGCACCCGTTGCTTTTCCCAACTTGTTCTTAGCATAAGGCTTGCACGCATACTGATTCTTTTTGCCAGTGATGGATTTGTAGAGAGACTGCACATATGGTCCATTTGCGCCCCCTTTATTAAAAGCATTGGCCATGGGCGCATGGAGGGAAGCGACTTTGCACTTACTAAATAAATAGGAATGTAAAACAGTAATATCACTGAAGCCAATGATCCACTTCGGATTTTTTTTGAATGCAGTAAAATTCAATTGCTCAATGATGCGGGTAACTCCATAACCTCCTCTTCCACAAAGAATGGCTTTTACAGAAGGCTCATCTAGCATGGCTTGCAGTTCATCTCTTCTTTCTTCATCGGTTCCACTGAAGTAATTCGTGGAATCACTTCCCACTGTTTTGCCAATTAGCACTTGAAAGCCCCAGCCTTGAAGGGTTTTTACACAGGTTTTAATATTCGCCGCTTCCATGTATCCAGCAGGACAGGTAATGGCGATGGTATCACCTTTCTTTAAAAAGGGTGGTTGCTTAATCATACATTATAATTCTTGAAGTTCAACTTTATCGTTACTCACCAATAAGCGATGTGGCATTCCCATTTTTAAGGCAAAATTATTTTTGATATGACCAACCGGAAAATCAAAACATACAGGATAGGTAAATGCCCCAATTTTTTCCTGTACAATGGTATAGATATCTCTTCCAAAAGGAACAGCAGGATTGTCTGCTTTAATGTTGCTGAAACTGCCAATAATCAATCCTTTCAACTGATCTAGCTTTCCGGAACGAAGCAAATTACAGAACATACGGTCTATATTGTAAAGGGGTTCTCCTACATCTTCGAGCACCAATATCTTGCCCTTGGTTTGTATCATTGAAGCTGAACCATTCAGGTTCTCTAAAATTTTTAAATTGCCACCAATAATTTTTCCTTCCGCCATACCCAACCGGTTAGCGGAAGCAGTGACTGCAGGATAATTTACTTTTCTTCCTTCCAGTGCATCTTTAATAGAGAGTATGGTTGCTTTTTGCACTTCATCTGCCAACTCCCAATCCTTGGGAAAACTGCCACACATTTTCGCATGAATACTGGCCACCCCCACTACCTGGTGTAAATGACTATGCAATACGGTTATATCACTGAATCCAATTATCCATTTAGGATATTTCCTAAAATGACTGAAGTTGAGTTGATCAATAATGCGCACTGTTCCGTAACCTCCTGTTGCGCAGAGAATAGCCTGTATTTTGGGATCATCCATCATATACTGAAAGTCTGCCGCTCGCTCTGCGTCTGTTCCTCCAAATGTATGATCGGTTTTTCCAACAGTTGCCCCCAATATTACTTTGTATCCCCAGGATTCCAAAATGGTTTTGCAGGGTTGAATGGTTTCTTCCAATGCAAAACCCGCAGGGCAGGTAATGCCAATGGTATCACCCGGTTGCAAATAACGGGGATGTTTCATTTTTCTGGCGCCACGATCAGTTGCTGCAGCACCTAATGGAGTAGCAAGTAAGGGTATGCTCATCAAACCCATTCCCGCCATTTGTAAAAAAGAATTTCTTTTCATTATGGATTTTTCTTGGGTTTGGTTTTTATGGCAGCACTTTCTTTTTTTCGACCGGCAGCTTTTAACGCCTGATCAATCAACATTTCAATTTGACCGTTGACGCTTCTAAACTCGTCTGCCGCCCATTTTTCAAGGGCGGCATACGACTGCTGATCTATTCTTAATACAAAAGATTTCTTACTCAAAACAACTCATTTATTATTGATGCAATGTCCCTGTATTCACTACAGGCGATACTGATCTGTCTCCACAGAGCACTACCAGCAAATTGCTTACCATCACAGCTTTTCGTTCTTCATCCAATTCTACCATTTGCTTTTCAGAAAGCAGGTCCAACGCCATTTCTACCATACCTACTGCCCCTTCTACTATTTTACTTCTTGCTGCAACAATAGCAGTAGCCTGCTGACGCTGCAACATAGCGTGAGCAATTTCAGGTGCGTAAGCCAAGTGACTAATACGTGCTTCCTTAATTACGATACCTGCTTTTAGCATGCGTTCATTTAACTCAGACTCTAACATTTCAATTACTTTTTCGCCACCATCTCTTAAAGTAACAGAAGCTTTTTCATCTTCAATGCTATCATATGGGCAAGTTGAAGCCAGATGTCTTAATGCTGCTTCACTCTGGTTGGTCATATAACTAGAGAAATTCACTACGTCAAAACATACTTTGTACGTGTCTTCAATCTGCCATAAAATAACCGCGGCAATTTCAATAGGGTTACCCAGCTTATCGTTTACTTTTAACTTGGTACTTTCTAAACTTTGTAAACGCAACGACACTTTCTGTTTGGTATACAAAGGATTCACGAATATCAATCCGTTTTCTTTTACCGTACCTACATATTTACCAAAGAAAGTAAGTACCACACTTGTATTGGGCTGAACCACTACTAAGCCAAATAGCAAAAAGAAAGAAACAGTAAAATCGATTACTGCAAACCAGATGTATAAAGATCTGGCACCGGATTCCACACCCTTTAATTGGGTAAGTACATATATGCCTGCAGCCACCATAACAGTAACTAGCAATAAAACCAGAAACCCTTGTGCTGCTTTAATGGTCTTTTCCATAAAATTTAATTTGATATTAATTTGATATCAAATATACATCAGATTCTGAAATTTCCAAATAAATTGGCTTTTAGTACCTTTGCCCACTGCAAAAGCAGGAAAGATTATGAAGCAACCGAAGCGATATTTAATTACTGCCGCCCTTCCCTATGCGAACGGGCTAAAACATATTGGACACCTGGCCGGTGCATATTTGCCAGCAGATATTTATGTGCGCTATTTAAGAGCACAAAAAAGAGACGTGGTATTTGTATGTGGAAGTGACGAACACGGAACAGCCATTCCTATTCAGGCAACCAAAGAAGGAACCACTGCACAGGCCATTATAGACAAGTATCATCCCATTATAGAACAGAACTTTAAAGACCTGGGCATTTCCTTTGATATTTATCACCGCACCAGTTCTCCCATTCACCACGAGACGGCAAGTGAGTTTTTTACAGCACTGAACAGCAAGGGAGATTTAATTACCAAAGAATCAGAACAATATTATGATGAACAGGCACAGAGTTTTCTGGCCGATAGATACATCAAAGGCACCTGCCCCAACTGTGGATTTACAGCAGCTTATGGAGATCAGTGCGAAAGCTGTGGTAAGAGTTTGAGTCCGGATGAACTGATTAACCCAGTGAGTACCCTAAGTGGAAATGCACCTGTTAAAAAGACCACCAAACATTGGTACCTGCCGCTAGACAGACACGAAGATTTTTTACGCAAATGGATATTAGAAGAACATGCCAATGATTGGCGCTCCACAGTGGTGGGTCAGTGCAAAAGCTGGATTGATGGAGGCCTGCAACCCAGAGCAGTAACGCGCGATCTAGATTGGGGCGTTGCAGTACCCAAAGATGTGGAAGGCAGTGCAGGTAAAGTATTGTATGTATGGTTTGATGCGCCAATTGGTTATATCAGCGCTACCAAACAATGGGCATTGAATGCAGGCAAAGACTGGAAACCCTACTGGGAAGACAAGGAAACCAAACTGATTCATTTTATTGGTAAAGACAATATTGTATTTCACTGTATTATTTTCCCAGTGATGTTGCAATTGCACGGAAATATTTTACCCGACAATGTTCCTGCCAATGAATTCATGAACCTTGAAGGCGATAAAATGAGTACCAGCAGAAACTGGAAACTAGAAATGGAAGATTATATCAACGATTTCATTAAGCCGGAGAACGGAGGATCACAACTGGCTGATACTTTACGCTACTACCTAACTGCCATAGCTCCTGAAAGCAAGGACAGCGAATTTACCTGGAAGGGATTTCAAGATGCCAACAACAGTGAGTTGGTTAGCATCTTCGGGAATTTCATTAATCGAGCCTTGGTATTGATGCACAAATTATGCAAGGGGAAAGTACCGCCATTGCACGCAGAAGTAATGGATGAACTGGACCATGCTACCATCGCTGAAATAAGACAAACTAAAGAAAAAGTTGAAAAACTACTGGAAGAATACAAGTTCAGGGATGCTCAATTCGAAGTAATTAACCTTGCCAGAATTGGTAACCAGTACATGCAGAAAAAAGAACCTTGGATCATTGCCAAACAACTGGAAGCCAATCCGGAAGCACAAAAACTAATTGACAACTGTCTGCATATATGTTTACAGCTTACCGCTAATTTGGCGATTCTAATCAACCCATTCCTACCCTTTACTGCCAAAAAAATCTGCTACTTACTAAAAGTAGTTGACAAAATGCTGGACTGGGAAAACGCTGGCAGCATGAAACTGGTAAGTGTAGGATATAGTTTAAGAGCACCTGAATTGTTGTTCAGAAAAATTGAAGACGAAGAAATCAGTAAGCAAATTGAAAAACTAAAAGCAGCAGCAGTGAACAAAGAAAGCATTCTACCATCCGTCAACAATACTACTCAAACCACTGCAAATATTTCATCTGCAAAAGCAAGTACTGCTCCTGTTGAATCAACTACCAAAGGTGAAGCTTCAGCGCAATCTCTTGTAAAACCAGAAATCGTATTCGACGATTTCGCTAAGATTGATTTGAAAGTAGGCACCATTGTAGCTGCTGAAAAAGTAGAGAAAGCTGATAAGTTATTGAAACTGCAGGTGGATCTTGGTTTTGAAGTCCGCACCATTGTTTCTGGTATTGCGATGCACTTTAGCCCAGAAGATATAGTTGGCAAACAGGTAACTGTTGTATGTAATTTAGCCCCTCGTAAAATGCGCGGCATCGAAAGCAATGGCATGATTCTGATGGCAGAAGACGCTAATGGCAAATTGCACTTTGTGAATCCGGAAGACAAAATCAATCCGGGAAGTGGCGTGAGTTAACTAAAACTCACGCACTCTTTCAATTCTTTTTCGGTGTAAGCCATATTGTATTGCTTCAACACATCCTCCGGAACGCCATTCCATTGATTCGGTGCATTCCCTACATAGCCTAGGTCTTTCACACCCATTTCGGTGGTGTAGAATCCTGTGGTCACTAAATCACGCATGCTATTAAAGAAAGCCACACCCTGTGCTAATTCCTTAGGTGCTTTATTTGGATAAGCAATGGAATCAACTACAGATAATTGTTGCGCCGCAGTTAGATTTACAAACGCCTTTTCATATAACTTATAACAATGCAGGTCTAACCAACGCAATCCCCCTCTTAGCGGCGTTTGATGCGATGGCATATCTTTTACAATAAATTCAATGAATTCTGGCACTTTGGCTTCGCTGGCACTACCGCTTACTTCATCCTTTGGAATAATGATATCCCCCAGCACTGTAATAGTGGCCATTTCATGTTCTGTAAAGAACTTGGGTTCTTTTTCTATTTTAGCGAGATAGGCTTTTTCTTCCTGCATGCGATCTGCCAAAGCAGCGTCTGCAGAACTGGCTATATTCTTCTTATCTGCACTGGTGCAGGCTTCTACGAAAACACCGGCACCAACAGTACCAATCATCAGTGCTTTAATCGATTTTCTCCTGTCCATATTATAAGTTTTGTTTTTTCATTTCATCAATAATGTATTCACTGGCGCGCATACTGAGTGCCAGAATGGTCCAGGTGATATTCTTGTCTGCCTGAGATACAAACTGAGAACCATCTACACAGAACAAGGTTTTACAATCATGTGCCTGACTCCATTTATTCAGTGCAGAGGTTTTTTTGTCGTTACCCATTCTCACTGTACCTGCTTCATGAATAATGTTTCCAGGATTGGACAAGCCATAGTTGTTGGAAGCATCATCATCGGCTCCCCAGGTAATAACAGCACCCATATTGTGCATGATTTCCTTGAAAGTTTCTTTCATGTGCTTGGCCTGCTTAATTTCATATTCAGAATGACGGGTATTGAAACGCAATACAGGTATGCCCCATTTATCTACTACGGTTGGATCAATTTCACAGTAGTTGTTAATATCTGGTACCGATTCTCCTCTGCCTGCCATACCCACACCCGCTCCATAGAAAAAGCGCACATCTTCTTTTAAGGAAGCTCCATATCCGCCTGCTTCCTTGGTTTTCCCATTTACCTGGTACTTGCCATTCAGTCCCTGCATGCCCATACCAAATCCGTAAGCAGGCTGACTCATGCCACCCCAGTATTCAATATGGTATCCTCTTGGGAAATCTAGTTTTTTATTGTCTAACCACCAAGGCGTATAAACGTGCATACCACCTACACCGTCTTCGTTGTAACGCTTTCTGCCAAAGAGTTCCGGCAATACACCACCCATGGCCGCGCCTGTAGAATCATGCAGGTATTTTCCTACCACATTGCTTTCATTGGCCAATCCATTCGGATGTCTTTTTGATTTTGAGTTTAACAACAACCTAGCGGTTTCACAGGTACTAGCAGCTAAAATGACTACACGACCATTTACCTGGTATTCCTGACTGTCTATTTTATTTACATAAGAAATTCCTGTAGCCAGCCCTTCTGCATTCGTGATAACCTCTCGGGCCATTGCCTGCGTAATTACATCCACATTCCCGGTTTTCAAGGCCGGCTTTACTAATACCGAACCAGATGAAAAATCACCATAGACTTTACAGCTTCGGTTACACTGTGCACAGAAGAAGCAAGCACCACGCTCTTCATTAATTTTTTTAGTAAGAATAGATAATCGGGAAGGTATAACAGGAATACCGATTCCTGTTGCGGCTTTCTTAATCATCAGTTCGTGTAAGCGGGGTTTGGGTGGTGGCAAGAAAATGCCATCCGGATCATTTTCCAATCCCTCGTTACTACCAAATACGCCAATCAATTTATCAATCTTATCGTAGTAGGGTTTTACGTCTTCATAGCCAATTGGCCAGTCTTCCCCTAATCCATCAATACTTTTTCTTTTGAAATCCTTAGGACCAAAACGCAAAGAAATTCTACCCCAATGATTGGTACGACCGCCCATCATACGCGCTCTCCACCATTCAAACTTCTGACTTCCCGGAGCCTGTGTATACGGCTCGCCATCAATCTCCCATCCCCAATAACAGCCGTCAAAATCCCCAAAGGGTCTGAACTTGGTACTGGCACCTCTTCTGGGTGATTCCCATGGATTTTTTAATTGAGAAGAGTTTACAGCAGGATCATAATCTTCTCCCGCTTCCAGCAAACAAACTTTTAATCCGGCTTTAGATAAAGTATAGGCAGCCATTCCACCACCTGCACCTGAACCGACAATTACCACATCGTATTGCTTCGGTTGCTTTTTAATTTGAAAATCTCCCATATCGCATTTTTAATCTTGGTCGTTAGAACCATGAATGTAATAATTTTACTGCTAATGAAAATGCATTTTTGATGAATGCATCCACTTATCTTACGAAGTATTCTGTTGGAAAAGAACGAAGGGTTGTCATTCGTATATCATCCGGAATATCTGTAGCAATCAGCTTATTTGTTTTATTATCTACCCTGGTCCAAATTGGGTAACCATATTCTTTAGAAACCATGGCCAGTGCACCATTCTTCCAATTATATAAATTATAGACCCAGTAGTTATGGCCTTTGTAATTGGTGGTGGTACAGCCTATTATTTCTGCAATGCCATCTTTATTGAAATCGTATTCTTTTTCAGATGAAAAATCAACAAAACTAGATACGCGATATTTGTTTGGCTGGCTAATCAAAAACACTTTATAATTCAGTAATGCCGCCGATCCATTTCCTCCTGTAAATATTCGAATCTTAATATCTGGAATTCCATCCCCATTAAAATCGGCGATATCCGCTGTAGATTGTACATGTCTAAACCAGTAAGGAACGAATAATTTTTGCGCAATTTTATTTTCGTGAAAGAAGATGATTTGTGAAGATTCTGTTTTCCCTTCTTGCTCGAATATTTGAATTTTATTCAGTGACTTTCCCATTCCTTTGATTCCATCTAGTACTATTTGTACCCCTTTGACTGCAGTATCTTTTATTTCTGCAATTTTCACTTTTTGATAGTTAATGGACTTATCATTCTTAAAAAGAAACTGCTGTTGAGCCAGTTTCACTATGGGTTTGGCGGGCTGAACGAATGCCTGTGAAAATAGGGAGCCAACGAGAAGAATGGCAATCAAATTAGAAAGTAAAATTTTCATTGCAAGTGTTTCTACAATTTAAACAAAGCATCCTAGGAGACAAAAAAAAATCTCCTCTGGAGCAAGTCCAAAGGAGATATAGGGCAGGGATTAACTGCTATCGAATTAACTGCATCCCATACTAGTTCCGCAGTTTAAACACTTGTAACAAGTTCCGCTTCTGATGGTTAAATGACCACAGGTACTACAAGCTGGCGCATCACTTTGCATGCTCTTTGCTGCTGCGTTTACTGCATCCATTCCACTGTTACCGGCTGCTGCTGTAGTGGTTGCTGCTCTTTGTAGTTTAGAAGAAGCAGGGCCTTCTGCAGGACTTGAATTAGGAGAAGGAGCGGTAACTCTTACACTACTCAATTCGGGCTTTCCCAAAAAAGTAGCATCTCCTTCTTCTCCTGTATTACCTACAGTTGGTCTGTCCAATACATGTACCAGATCCGTTCTGTTCAGGTATTCGTAGCCTAAAGCACGGAATACGAAGTCTACCAATGAAGTAGTGGTTTTAATATTCGGATGGTCTACCATACCGGCTGGTTCAAAGCGGGTAAAGACAAATTTATCAACAAACTCTTCCAATGGAACACCATATTGTAAGCCAACGGAAACTGCAATGGCAAAACAGTTCATTAAGCTGCGAAGGGTAGAACCTTCTTTAGCCAGATCAATGAAAATCTCTCCTAGCGTACCGTCACTGTACTCACCTGTTCTTAAGAAAACAACCTGACCTCCAATCTTTGCTTTCTGCGTAAATCCTCTTCTCTTAGCAGGCAAAGATTTTCTTTCTACTATTCTGGATAAAGCACGCTTTAGTTCTGTATCTGTAGATGCAGTCATACGCTTAGTAACTTCTTCCAGCAATTCATCTACGGTTAACTGACCCAAATCAACGATGGTTGAAGCTTCTGCTACTGCTGTTTCTTCTGCAACAGCTTCTGTGGCAGTGTCTTCTGTTTTCTTTTTCTTTTCGCTCTTATTGCTCAGCGGCTGACTTAGTTTGGAACCATCACGGTATAAAGCGTTTGCTTTAAGTCCTAACTGCCAGCTAAGCATGTAACAATCTGCAATTTCTTCTACTGTTGCTTCATGAGGCAGGTTGATGGTTTTAGAAATAGCACCACTCAGGAAGGGCTGACATGCGGCCATCATTCTGATATGTCCGTAAGCATGAATATATCTTTCCCCCTTCTTACCACATTTGTTGGCACAATCAAACACGGTTAAGTGTGCTTCTTTCAGGAATGGAGCACCTTCTACTGTCATGGTACCACATACATAATCATTCGCTGCTTCAATTTCATCTTCTGTAAAGCCTAATGCTTCTAGTAAATTAAAGCTCCAGTCTTCATATTGTTCAGGAGTGAAACCTAAACGCTGCATACACTCATCACCCAATGTAAATCGGTTGAAAATGAAAGCGATTTCAAAGGCAGATCTGGCCGCTCCGTTTAATTTTTCAATTTCTGCCGCAGTAAATCCTTTTGCTGCTAAGCTTGCATTGTTAATGAAAGGAGCATTCTCAAAGCTGGCAGCACCAACAGCATATTGCTCAATGGCTTTAGCCTCTGATTCACTGTAACCCAAATTCTTCAATGCCTGCGGAACAGACTGGTTAATGATTTTAAAGTAACCACCACCGCTTAACTTTTTGAATTTAACCAAGGCGAAATCTGGCTCAACACCAGTGGTATCACAATCCATCACCAAACCGATAGTGCCGGTTGGTGCAATCACCGTAGTTTGCGCATTGCGGTAACCATATTTTTCACCCAACTGTACAGCATCATCCCATGCACGGGTTGCTGCTTTTAACATATAATCAGGACAATACTGAGCCTTAATACCTTGTGGTTTAATTTCCAACCCTACATAGGCTTCAGTTGCATCGTATGCAGCAGCACGATGGTTGCGCATTACACGTAACATGTCTTCCTTGTTTTCTTCATACTTATCAAAAGTGCCAAGGAAAGAAGCCATTTCAGCAGAAGTTTTGTAAGCAACACCAGTCATGATGGCTGAGATTGCACCTGCAATTCCTCTTGCTTCTTCACTATCATAAGCAATACCGCTTACCATTAACATAGAACCCAGGTTGGCAAAACCAAGACCCAATGTTCTGTAATCGTAAGACAATTGCGCTACTTCTTTAGAAGGGAACTGAGCCATCAATACAGAAATTTCCAGCACAGTGGTCCACAAACGAGTAGTGTATTCAAATCCTTCTACATCAAAAACATTGGTATCGTCATCATGAAACTTACGCAGGTTGATAGAAGCAAGATTACATGCAGTATTGTCTAGGAACATGTACTCTGAACAAGGGTTAGATGCATTGATGCGTCCACCTTTTGGACAGGTATGCCATTCGTTAATGGTAGTATCGTACTGTGTTCCAGGATCTGCACAACGCCATGCTGCATAAGCAATTTTATCCCAAACTTCTCTGGATGGAATTTTCTTCATTACTCTACCATCTGTTCTGGCTTTTAACTCCCAGTCTCTTCCTTCTTCCAAAGCATGGAAAAATTCGTTTGGTATTCTTACAGAGTTGTTTGAATTCTGGCCAGATACTGTTGCATACGCTTCCCCTTCATATCCATTATCGTAACCAGCAGCTACTAAAGCAGCTACTTTCTTTTCTTCTTCTACTTTCCAGTTAATGAACTCCATGATTTCCGGATGATCCAAATCCAAACAAACCATTTTGGCTGCGCGACGGGTTGTACCACCACTCTTGATGGCACCAGCTGCACGGTCACCAATTTTCAGGAAACTCATCAAACCACTTGACGTACCACCTCCGCTTAATTTTTCACCACTTCCACGAATCTGAGAAAAGTTCGTACCTACACCTGAACCATATTTAAAAATTCTGGCTTCACGGGTCCACAAGTCCATGATACCACCTTCATTCACCAAGTCATCGCTTACACTTAGAATGAAACATGCGTGTGGCTGAGGACGCTCATAAGCATTGGTTGATTTCTTTAATTTACTATCTTTTGGATCTACATAGTAGTGACCTTGCGGCTTACCAGTAATACCATAAACTTCGTGCAATCCTGTATTAAACCACTGTGGTGAATTGGGTACACATGCCTGATTCAAAATGCTGTATGCCAATTCATCATAGAATACCTGCGCATCTTTTTCACTGGCAAAATAACCATAGCGCTCACCCCATACTCTCCAGCAATGGGCCATTCTATGTGCAACTTGCTTTACACTTGTTTCTCTGCCTAATGAACCATCTGGTTGAGGCACACCTGCTTTCCTGAAATATTTCTGAGCTAGAATATCAGTAGCAATCTGGCTCCATTGCTTAGGAACCTCTACATTATTCATTTCAAAAACTTTTTCACCGTTTGGATTTTTGATTACGCTGTCGCGGTAATCGTATTCAAACATATCATAAGGACTAACACCATCTTTGGTGAAGCGGCGGCTGAATTGCAAGCCTTTGGGAGTGCGTGGATTAGGCATATCGAAATTGTGGTTTAAGATGTATGTAACAGTTTTCCCAAAACCGTGTTAAATCGGTCGGTTGACGAAAATATCCTTCCATTTTCAAAATCCAATAGTTGAAATATACACAGCTTGTGGATAAGGAAGGTGGATAATTTCAGAGCTCAAATCCCCATTGAATTTCCCTGATTATACACAGGTGTCAATAAGATTTTTAGGTAATATTGCAGATACGATAGGTTGATGTTTTTGGCCTAAAAAGTTAAACAAGCCTGTATTTGTCTCCCCCCGACATTGGTAACCGTATTTAAAATGCATTAAACGAAAACTTTTCTGCATTTTTGTAATAGCATCCTATTAGAATGAAGCAAAACATTTACCAGCAATTCATTACCAAAAAGCGTTCGGGGAAAAAGTCCTTTGCCGTACTGATTGATCCTGATAAAGTGAATGCCAAAAGCATTGCAGAATTGGTAAAATTGTCGATTGAAGCAAAAGTGGATTATTTCTTTGTGGGTGGCAGTTTGGTGATTTCACACCATCTGGACGAATGTATCCAGCAAATTAAAGCCAACTGTTCCATACCTGTCATTTTATTCCCTGGCTCTCCTTCCCAGGTTAGCAAATATGCAGACGCATTGTTGTACCTCTCATTGATTTCAGGAAGAAACCCTGAACTACTGATAGGACAGCATGTGATTTCTGCCCCTTTTGTTAAAAAATCCGGCCTGGAAATCATGCCTACCGGGTACATGGTAATTGATGGAGGTGCACCCACTACTGTAAGCTATATTTCCAACGCCTCTCCTATACCAGCTGATAAAAGCGAAATTGCCATGTGCACTGCCATGGCGGGTGAAATGCTGGGCATGAAATTAATTTATATGGATGCGGGTAGTGGGGCAAGAAGGCCTATTACCGAACAAATGATTGAAAAAGTAGCCCAGCATATAGAAGTCCCCTTGATAGTAGGAGGAGGCATTGTTGACCCTGAGAAAGCTTACCTCAACTGCAAGGCCGGGGCCGACATTATTGTTGTTGGCAACGCAATTGAAAAAGACATTTCCCTGATTACTGAAATCAGCGCTGCCATTCACTCTGTTGCCAACATTAATGCGGGGTAATTATCCATGGACAGCCTTTTTCCTATTGCGGAGAATCCAGAGCAGCTACTACCTTACGATGGTCTGGCACTGTATTACGGAACCATTTTCTCTCCGATACACATTCAAACCTTCAGCCAACAGCTACTCCATGATATTGTTTGGGAAAATGATCATATCCGCATGTTTGGAAAAGAAATCATTACCAAAAGAAAAGTTGCCTGGTATGGAGACCAGCCCTTTTTATACAGGTATTCCAATAGCACCAAAATAGCTTTGCCTTTTACGAACACGTTAAACAGCATTCGTAAAAAGATTGAGGAAATATCTGGAGAGACTTATAATTCCTGTTTATTGAATCTCTACCACAATGGAGAAGAATCGATGGGATGGCATAGTGACAACGAAAAAGAATTACAAAAAAACGGCGCCATAGCATCAGTAAGTTTGGGCGCTGCCAGGAAATTTTGTTTCAAACATAAACGAACCCAAGAAAAAAAAGAACTCATCTTAGAGAATGGGAGCTTATTAATCATGAAAGGCCCCATTCAAGAGCACTGGTTGCACCAGCTACCCCCTTCTAAAAAAATAAAGGGAAGCAGAATCAACTTAACTTTCAGAACTATTGTATCATGAAGCCAAAGCAAAATATATTTACAAAATTCTGGAAGAACCTAGGTCCGGGGCTGGTTACGGGATCCAGCGATGATGATCCCTCCGGAATCGCCACCTATTCACAGGCAGGGGCTCAGTTTGGCTTGGGTACACTTTGGGCTGCATTATTGACTTTCCCCATGATGGCTGCTGTACAGGAAATTTGTGGAAGAATCGGATTGGTAACACAGAAAGGCCTTGCGGGTACATTAAAAGAACACTATTCCAAGCCCGTTTTGTATTCAGTTATTTTATTGAGTTTTCCTGCCATCGTATTGAATATTGGAGCCAATATTGCAGGCATGGGCGCAGTGGGTAATTTGCTTTTCCCATCCATAGACGCAAATTTTTTCAGCGTTAGTTTTACCATGATTTTATTGGTTTTGATTATCTACCTGCCCTATGAAAAAATCGCGGCTGTTTTGAAATATCTCTGTCTGGTCTTATTATTCTATATCATAGTTCCCTTTCTTTATAGGCAGGATTTTGGAACCATTTTAAAAAACACTTTTATACCAAGTATTCAATTAAACAAAGAATATCTGGCTATGCTTGTGGGCATTCTGGGAACTACTATTTCACCTTATTTGTTTTTTTGGCAGGCAACCATGTCCATGGAAGATTTGAAACATAAAAAACAAAAACTGGTAGTCAACAAAAAAATAATAGCCGCTTTAAAACAGGATATTGACACAGGTATGCTTTTTTCGAATATCGTGATGTATTTTATCATCCTTACTACAGGCACTGTTCTTTTCAAAGCTGGCATCCATCAGATTGATACAGTAGAAGATGCGGCCAAAGCATTAAAGCCTTTAGCAGGAAATGCCGCCTACATCTTATTTGCCTTAGGCATCATTGGAACCGGATTTCTGGCAATTCCCGTATTAAGCGGATCGTTATCGTATATGATTACTGAATTATTTAATTGGGAAAACGGTCTAGATAAAAAATTTCATGAAGCCAAAGCTTTTTATTCCATTATTACCCTCTCTTTAATATTGGGACTGGGTATCAACTACCTGGGCATATCTCCTATTAACGCATTAATTTATGCAGCCATTTTATATGGAGTAACAGCACCCGTGCTAATTGCTGTGATCTTACATATTTCGAACAATAAAAAAATCATGGGGCAATACACCAACGGAATTGGGAGCAATATTTTTGGCATACTGGCTTTTATTCTTATGCTTCTTGCAGCAGTGGGTCTATTTGTGTTTCAGTATTTTTAAATTACTGTATCTTTAAGACAAGCGGCATCTAATTGCTCCAAAAACATGTTTGTAAAGATTTGGCAACTTACCATTGCGTTTGCATTTCTATGTATCAGCAGCCAGGCACAATTAGCAGAAAAAGAAGGCTATGTTTCTGTTACAGGGGGTAAAATCTGGTATAAAGTGATAGGAAAAGGGAAAGGGTTACCCCTATTGCTTACTCATGGCGGTCCAGGAGGTACTAGTCGCTCTTTTTATCAATTCACTTCTATCGGTAACGACCGTCCTATCATTTTGTTTGATCAATTAGGAAGTGGCAGATCAGGATACCATACCGACACGAGCTTATTAAAAGTTCCCTTTTTTGTGGAACAGGTAAAAGCACTGGTGGATCATTTATCATTGGATTCATTTTACTTACACGGGCATTCCTGGGGAACAGCACTGGCATTGGAATATTATTTACAATATCCTAAAGGCATTAAAGCCATTATTTTCAATAGCCCTTACTTCAGTACAGAAGTCTGGAAAAAAGATGCGGATACTTTAATCAAAACCCTACCCGTTTCTGTACAAAAAGCCATTGCGGAGGGAGAAAGAACCGGAGATTTCAGCGCTGAAGCTTACCAGCAGGCCAACACCGTTTTTGCCAAAAATTTTGGCGTTCGCAATACCAGATTAACAAGTCCCTGGGATACTGCAAACGCACCCAGTAATGGCTTCATTTATAATTACATGTGGGGTCCCACAGAATTTACTGCAACCGGCACTTTAAAAAACTATGACAGAATCAATAGCTTATCTTCTATTAACGTCCCTACCCTTTTTATAACTGGAGAATATGATGAAGCCAGACCAGCAACGGTTGCACGTCTCAGCAAGCTGGTAAAAAATAGCCGCTTCGGCATAATCAAAGGTGCCGGACATGGAACCATGCACGACAATCGCTCAGAGAATATTCGTTTTATTCAGACATTTTTACAATCTTTAGAAAAAGCCAATAAGCCCATAAAATGAAAATTTTAGTAACCACTGATTTTTCAGACAATTCAAAATCTGCCATTGTATTTGCCGCGAATTTGGCAGAACAGATTCCCCAAACTACACTTGTTTTTTATTCAGCCATTGAATTATTACAACCAGAAACTTGGAACCTTTCTTTCTATCAGGAATATGAAAAAGAAGAAAAGAAACGATTGACCCTTTTATTAGAAAAATGGGTTAAATCAACGCTTGGGAGTAAAATGAAAAATATAAGTGCCTGTAAATATGTAATTGAGTTTGTTCAAGGTACCGAAAAAGCAATCATTGAGGCTTCGCTGAAACATAAATGCCATTATATCTGTATTTCAACGAATGGGGCAGGTATGCTACGAAAACTCATGGGTACGCACACATCTTATTTGGTAAATCATTCCCCTTTGCCCGTACTGGCTATTCCATCCAAATACAAATCAGCCGCGTTGCAAAGTATACTTTATGTTTCAGATTTTGAAAACCTAAATCATGAATTAAAAAAACTGGGCAAATTCAGTGCTTCTTTACAAGTGAAAACAAAAGTTTTGCATTATGCCAGAATGGGCGTTACTCATCCGGAAACAATAAAGAGAGCAGCCATTTTCAATAAACCAGATTTTCAGCATATTGATCCCATTATACTTCCAACCAAAATTGAATATTCCCTAGTGGAAAGAATTACCCAATTCATAAAAAAAGACAAACCAGGAATCATTGTACTTTTTACCAAACAGAAAAAAGGATTTTTTGAAAAATTGTTTTTGCCAAGCAAAGCAGCTGAACTCACTTATTCTACCAAAGTACCTACTTTGATTTTTCCAAAATAAACATTCAACATGAGAAACCTACTCGTCTGTTTGCTTTGGGTTGGAATGTTTGGACAATGCAAAAATACAGCTGCACAAAATCAGCAAAGACCGCGTGAACTAGGCATTATCATTGGTGTTATGCCAACTGGAAAACACAATAGTATAATAGATGTTAAGGGCGTTGCTGTGGGGCATACAACACTTGTTGAGGCTGATTCTATCAGAACTGGGGTGACCGTTATTTTACCGCATACCGGAAATCTGTTTCAACAAAAAGTTCCTGCCGCCATCTATACAGGCAACGGTTTTGGTAAACTAGCTGGAAGCACGCAAGTGAATGAATTGGGAAATTTGGAAACGCCCATCGCCTTAACCAATACCCTTAGTGTTCCCAATGCAATGAATGCATTAATTAGTTATACCCTTGAACAACCAGGCAATGAAAAAGCAGGATCAGTGAATGCAGTAGTAGGAGAAACCAATGATGGCTATCTGAATGATATCAGGGGAAGACATGTTAAGGAACATCATATTCTTTCTGCTATCAAAAATGCAAGTACAAACAATCTGGAAGAGGGCTCCATTGGTGCAGGTACTGGCACTGTTTGTTTTGGTTTTAAAGGGGGGATTGGAACTGCTAGTAGAAAACTGCCCTCAACACTGGGCGGATACTCGGTTGGCGTGATGGTCCAGTCCAATTTTGGAGGTGTCCTTAATATTGATGGAATTGCAGTTGGAGAATATTTACAGAAATTCAGTTTCAGAAATGAATTATTGAATAATGTGGATGGCTCCTGCATGATCGTCGTTGCTACGGATGCACCACTCGATCATCGGAACCTGATGCGATTAGCCAAAAGAGCGATGTTAGGTCTAGGGAGAACCGGCGGGATTGCTTCCAACGGAAGCGGAGACTATGTCATTGCCTTTTCAACAGCTGTAGACAACCAAATTCCGAATAGGCCTGATACCCCTACGCAATCTTTTCTGACGCTTCATAACGACCAGACATCCCAATTATTCATGGCTGCCATTGAAGCTACTGAAGAAGCTATTATAAATTCATTGTGGATGGCCAATACCACCATCGGCATAAAAGGAAACAAAGTAGAACGCATCCCTGTTGAAAAAATATTGCCTTTATTCACAAAAGAAAAAAAATGAGTGATCTGTTTGTATTTGTAAATAATAAACTGGTTCCTGCTAATGACGCAAAAATTTCTGTAACGGATCTTGCCATTCAAAGAGGCTATGGCATATTCGACTTTTTAGTTGTGGTGAACGGTCGTCCTGTATATTTAGAAGACCATCTCAATCGTTTTTATCATTCTGCTGCAGCTATGCATCTTCCTGTTCCGTTAGACAGACCTGCTTTAGTTGAAGCTATCCAGCAATTGATGAACAAAAACAAACTCCCCAATGCAGGAATTAGAATAACACTAACAGGAGGCGATTCTCCGGATGGATATAGTATTGGGGTTCCGAATATAATCATCACACAAAATCCATTTCAATATTCACTCAGTTCACCATTGAAAGGTATCCGTTTAATAACACAGGAACATCAGCGACAATTGCCACATATCAAAACCATTGATTACGCTAAAGCAATTTTTTTGCAACCTACTATCAAAGCAGCCGGGGCAGACGATGTATTGTACCATACTGCAGGCATCATAACCGAATGTCCGCGATCCAATTTTTTTATTGTCAATAATCAACAAGAAATAATAACACCAGACAAACAAATACTGGCAGGTGTTACAAGAGCTAAAATTTTATTGAATACCCAATTCCTTGTAAAGGAAGCACCCATCAATTTTGAAACCCTTGCAAATGCGAAAGAAGCTTTTGTAACCAGTTCTACCAAAAATGTTTTGCCGGTAGTTTCCATAGACGGAAAACCAGTGGGAAATGGAGAACCAGGACCTGTTACCCAGGAACTACTTAACTGGATGATTCAGCAAAAAGGTATTTTATCAACCAATTTATAAAACATGAAACAACTGTTTACCCTATCCGCTTTTGCAGTAATGGCTTTCCTAAGCAGCTGTAAACCAAACAATGCAACAGAAACGGCCAATAATGACTATTTCAAACCGCATGCAACAGGAATTCAAAATGGAAATATTCAAATGATTCCAATTGAAACACCCAAAGGTAAATTCTCTGTATGGACCAAAAGGATCGGCAACAATCCTACAATGAAGATTCTTTTGCTAAACGGAGGACCGGGAGCCACTCACGAGTATTTTGAATGTTTTGAAAACTTTCTTCCGGCAGAAGGAATTGAAATTATATATTACGATCAACTCGGTTGTGGTAATTCACAAGATCCAAAAGACAGTAGCTTATTCGATTTAGCCAGATACGTGGATGAAGTAGAACAAGTAAGAAAGGCATTGAATTTGAACAAGGAAAATTTTTATTTACTCGGACATAGCTGGGGTGGAATTCTTGCTATGGAATATGCTTTAAAATACCAGGACAATTTAAAAGGCGTGATTATTTCGAATATGATGAGCGATGCTGTTGAATATGGTAAGTATGCAGACGAAGTACTGGCCAAGCAGATGGACCCTGCAGTGCTGGATACAGTAAGAGCTTTGGAAGCAAAGAAAGATTACGGTAATCCCAAATACATGGATTTGCTGTACAATCATTTTTATACCCAACATATCCTGAGATTGCCTTTGTCAGATTGGCCTGAGCCTGTAAATCGTTCCTTTGCCAAAATGAACCAGGGATTGTATGTAACCATGCAGGGCCCCAGTGAATTTGGCATAGCCGGAAAACTAACAACCTGGTCTGTGAAAAATCAGCTAAACAAAATTAAAGTTCCTGCATTGGTAGTTGGTGCGGCACATGATACAATGGATCCCAATCATATGAAAGCCATGGCTGAAGCTGTGCAGAATGGAACCTATTTGTTTTGTCCTAATGGAAGTCATATGAGCATGTACGATGATCAGGAAACTTATTTTAAAGGACTGATTCATTTCATAAAAGGAGTCAATAATGGAGAAACCAAAAATATTGTTCCCAAGTCTTAAAGCTTAATCCAGAACTTCAGGTCTTCATTAGACCCAATGCCCACCACTTCATAGCTGGTGGGCATTTCATTTTCTGTACTATGAAAAGTAGCTATGCGTGTGCCTGATGGCATTTTTTTCAAGGCCTTGTAAAGATTACGGTTGTAGGCATGAAACAATTCATTGGAAATGGGAACAGAGTCATCAATCAGATCGCTCTGTTCCAAATGCTCATAAAAAGAATTGTAAAAATAGAAGTGCTGATAGGCAGAGAAATCAATATTGCTAAAGTCTCCTTCAAAAAAAGCGGTATTAGATAGGCCCAGCTTTATCGACAGCTTTGTGGCAATGGCATGTAAACTACCCCTGTGTTCTACTCCTGCAAAAAAAGCACTGGGAAAGAAATGAGCCCCAACTAAACAGAATTTTCCAACACCGCTGCCAATATCCAGGATACGGGGGGAATCACCCACTGCCAAAAATGTAGCCGCTTCCTTAGCTACGGATAAGGGTGTCCAGTGACGACTGGCAAGTTGGGATATATGTGCTGGATACAAAGCATCAAAAGCAGTATCAGAACTAAATGGATCCATTCTACTAAGTTCGCAAATTAACAATGGCAACGGGTTATTTATAGGAGCGTTTTTATCTGGTAATTACTCATAGATAAATAAATGGCCCCTGTTTTTGATCCTGAAGAACGCATTTTTTTTCTGTCTATATCCGTATCCTTCCCCATGAAATTAATGGGTATCCTGATTTTTTCAATTTCAAAATTCACCGTTACTTTATCCGGCAACACTTTCTGATCCTGATTGTATTGAAAGTGCAAGGTATAAGATCCATCTTTTTTGGTGTTGATTTCAGAAGCAACCAGTCTTCTAAGCCGGGTATCCATCCAAACTGTTGCGATAGAAAAATCTGCCCGTTTATCTGTGGGTATAATATTGATGACTTTACAATTTCTTCCACCCTGCATTTCCATTCCCCTGTCTACAGTAATAAAATCATATTCCAGTAAGCTATTCAGAGAAAAATCCAAACCGCGTTTTGGTAGCATAACAAAATCGTTGGAAGAAAACTTAACTTTCTGCCCCTTTGTATACATCATCTGTGCTTTTTTCACAGGCATATTGATGAAAGAGATATCAACTGCTAAAGTTAATTGTGTGGTGAAGGACTGGATTGAATCAAGACGAGATTTGAGTCTTAGCAAATCAGGATCTACTGATTGAGCAAAAACTGTACCCAGCATCACCTGACAAAAAAGAAATAAAAATATTTTTTTCATTACCCAATATCTTTTTGTTGAAACCAATAAATACCTGCTCCCATAAATAGCAAACTATATCCAATTGATAAGAAGCTATTCAATTGAATTTGCCCCCAATTAATCTGGTAATAAAAAAAATACTGCCAGGTATCATTCAATTTGGCAAAGAAAATAGTGTTAAACCAATTATCACCAAAATCAACTTTGAGCAGGATATTCGAAATAATTAAAAAGAAAGCAGAGACAATCCATGTTTTAGCAGCTTCCTTAAAAAGCACTGCAATGGTTAAACTAGCTATGGAAAAAAAGACCATGGATAAAGCACCCGAAACAAAAGACCAGCGTAAACGATAATAGGCATCGCCTGCATCAAAAAAATTCAGTCCGTTCAGATACACCACCAGATCGCCTTTGCCGAAAAACAAATAAGAGAGTCCAAATGAACTCATAGCCAGTACCAATACTACCAGCAAAGTAAATCCTATGGCAACCACATACTTACTCAATATAAATTTCCATTTGGTTACGGGTTGCAACATGATCGTTTGTATTGTGCGATCTTTATATTCAGCGGTCAACATACCGGAAACTACAATCATCAGAATCAATGGCAAATGAAACCATAGTGTATTTAAAATGAGGTATACCAATAAATTCCCGTTCAAAAGCGTGCCTTCAAAATAAAACCGCTGCTTCAAATTTTCCAGTAACAAATCAATAATATTGGTACCCTGAAAATAAGCACTGATTAAGATGATAGCTTCAATAGAAAACAATGCACATATTGCATAGTATGTTTTTCCCTGACGGAATAATTTAAATATCTCAGCTTTAATTAAGGGGTACATTCCGTATTGGTTTCAAAAAGTTTTTCCATACTCAATTCCGGAGTACAAGAGGTAATAAAAATATTTTCCTGATGCAGTTGCTGAATCAATTGCGGAACTTGTGTTGCATTAATCGTAACCAGTGCGCAGTTCCCCTTGAAAACAACAGGATAGGCAGAAAGGCAACTGGCAGTTTGAATGCCAGGCGCACAAATACTATATACCAATGTGTTGGCTGCAATCAAATCTTGTGTTGGCCCACTGTTAACCAACTGCCCGTTTTTCAATACATACAATGTATGACATAGCTTACTCAGCTCTTCAATTATATGTGATGAAAGAATAATTGCCAGGCCATCTTTCTCTGCCAATCCTGCAATTAGATGCCTGAGTGAACTAACGCCCATTGGATCCAATCCAGTAAAAGGTTCATCCAGCACCAGACAAGAAGGATTGTTCAAAAGCGCAATAGCTATACCAAGACGCTGTTTCATTCCCATAGAAAAATGCGCTACAGGATCCATCCTGTCGGTGGGCAGCCCCACTTTCTGTAACTGTTCAGCAATCTCTTTCTTCGACAGCTTTAATCCCTGAATACTCGAAAACAAATGAATATTATCGTAGGCATTTAAATATTCATACAAAGCAGGTTTCTCAATGATTCCCCCGATGGGTTTTACAGCATTATTGGGCAATACAACGGTACCACTATCAGGAGTAACCAGTCCAAACAGAATTTTAAAC
The DNA here is from genome assembly GCF_025997995.1 of Sediminibacterium sp. TEGAF015. GTDB lineage: Bacteria > Bacteroidota > Bacteroidia > Chitinophagales > Chitinophagaceae > Sediminibacterium. The sequence goes on from NZ_AP026683.1 coordinate 1,584,182, forward strand.
AACGTTGTTTTGCCAGCGCCGTTGGCTCCCAGCAAACCACAGATTTCTCCGGCACCACAACTGAGGCTTACTTTATTTAACACTTGCCGACCCTGGTAGGTTTTGCTGATCTCAATGCCTGCTATACTCATGCCTGCAAAACTAATTGTTCGTAATCGGAATAGTTGAAGCGCGACTTATAATTAGGTTCTAGAAAGGTTCTGGACCAGAAATGTTTTTTGAATCCAAACCAGGGATCTTTAATCATAAAGTAAGGAACATAGTGATACCATTTAACTCCCTTTGCTTTATGGTAAGCTTTTACCTCGTCTTCAATGCCCAATTCCCTGGCAGCTTCCAATGCAGCCATTCGCTGACATTTAGATCCAATATAAGTGTCCACAATTCTTCTGTTAAAACCATGCATAAAAAACTGATCCTTGGCTCTTTTATAATTCTGATAACGACTCCATCCATCTGCCAGTACCAGAAAAATATGAATGAAAGAAAACATAAAACTCCAGGCCCAGAAAAAAATAATCCAGGCAGCAGCAAATTGGATGGCTTCATTCAACTTAACCCAGTAAAACCAAGACTCAACAATGAATATAATCAGTGAATAATACAAAAGTCTACCTACACGCAAATAAGATACGATAGGATGCGGTTGTTTAGGTAAAAAAGAAAACTGCATAGTATTAAAGTTAACGAACCCATCTAATCAAATCAAATATTTTCCCAATATTTATCCCAATCAATTTGCCTTACCTTCATAGTGAAAACCATTTGAAGGGCATGTCTACCACACCATTTGAATTACAGGGATTAACCGAAGATCAGGTTAATAAAGCCAGATTAAAACACGGAAGCAATCAACTACAGTTTGCCAAGAAAAACAGTTTTCTTGAAACCATCAAATCGGTTTTAAAGGAGCCAATGATTATTTTATTGTTTGCCGCCGCTTTTATCTATTTTATTAGTGGCAATGCCGGGGATGGATTATTTTTATCTGTAGCCATAATACTGGTAGCAGCTATTTCCATTTTTCAGGATTCCCGCAGCAAAGCAGCACTGGAAAAGTTGCAGGATTATACACAACCCTTTTGTAAAGTCATTCGCAACCATGAAATTATTTCTATCCATGTAGATGAACTGGTGATTGGCGACTACCTGATGATGGAAGAAGGAAGTTCTGTTTCTGCAGATGGCATCATTATCCGATCAAATGATTTTTCTGTTAACGAATCCATTTTAACAGGGGAAAGCTATGCAGTAGACAAAACCTCAGAAGCCGGTAATAATGAAGTTTACAGAGGCTCTTACGTAGTAGGTGGATTAGCCATTGCAATTGTTACTGCTGTTGGCAATGCTTCCAAATTGGGAAAAATTGGAAAAAGTCTTTCTGATATTGATACAGAGGCCACACCGCTTGAGCAACAGATTAATCGCTTTGTCAGAAATATGGCCATTGTGGGTATCATCGTTTTCCTTATTGTATGGCTCATCAACTTTCAATTGTCTGGCAATGTATTGAACAGTTTATTACAGGCGCTAACACTGGCAATGAGTATTCTTCCGGAAGAAATACCTGTTGCTTTTACCACTTTCATGGCATTGGGTGCATGGAGACTAATGAAAATGGGGATTGTAGTAAAACAAATGAAAACAGTAGAAACACTGGGTAGTGCTACTGTCATCTGTACCGATAAAACGGGAACCCTAACCGAAAACAAAATGAGCATTGCCGGATTGTACAATGCCCAGACTGAATCACTTTTTCTAACAGAGGATTTACAAAAAAACAGAACAGAAAATGAAGAACTGATTAGTTATGCAATGTGGTCCAGCGAACCCATACCTTTCGATCCCATGGAAACATCTATCCATGCATTCTATAAAGAGCACATCACAAAAGACCGTCGGGCCGAATTCAATATGGTCCACGAATATCCGTTATCCGGAAAGCCTCCGATGATGACACATATTTTTAAAAATCAGCAAGGCGAACAAATCATTGCCGCCAAAGGTGCGCCGGAAGCGATACTATGCTGTTGTAATATCCATCATGAGAAAAGACTGGCTATAAATAATGCCATCCAGACGTTTACAGAAAAGGGGTATCGGGTACTAGCAGTTGCAGAAGCCATTTTCAGTGGAGACAATTATCCTGCACAACAACAGGATTTCATTTTTGAATTGAAGGGAGTCATTGCTTTTTACGACCCACCCAAGAAAAATATTACAGCAGTATTAAAGGATTTTTATCAGGCAGGTATTCAGGTAAAAATAATTACAGGAGACAATGCAGCTACCACGCATTCCATTGCCCAACAAATCGGATTCAGAAATACCGGATCCTTAACAGGAGATGAACTTATGGCGCTGGACGATGAAGCCATCAAACCCGCTGTAGCTAAAACAGCCATTTTTACCCGTATGTTTCCGGAGGCCAAACTTCGCATCATTAACGCTTTAAAAAGCAACGGAGAAATAGTAGCCATGACCGGAGACGGAGTGAACGACGGGCCGGCACTAAAGGCCGCTCATATAGGCATTGCCATGGGAAAGAAAGGAACCGAAATTGCCAAACAAGCCGCTTCATTGGTATTAGTAGAAGACGACCTAGCAAAAATGGTTGAAGCCATTGCTATGGGCAGAAAGATTTATACCAATCTAAAAAAAGCCATCCAATATATCATTTCCATTCATATCCCAATTGTGCTGACAGTATTTATTCCTTTGATGCTCGGTTGGATCTATCCCAATATTTTTACACCCGTACATGTGATTTTCCTGGAGTTAATTATGGGGCCTACCTGTTCCATCATTTACGAAAATGAACCTATGGAGAAGAATACCTTATTGCAAGCACCAAGACCTTTCACCAGCACTTTCTTTAACTGGAGAGAATTAACAACCAGCATGATTCAGGGGCTATTCATTACTGCAGGCACTCTATTTACGTATCAACTTGCAGTAAAACAAGCTTATGATATAGAAACAACCCGCACAATGGTTTTCAGCACACTGATTTTTGCCAATATCTTTTTAACCCTAATCAACCGGTCTTTCTATTATTCCATATTCAGCACATTGTTCTACAAAAACAACTGGATCTATGGAATCATTATTGCCACTTTGATATTATTAGCTGCCTTAATTTACATTGAGCCTTTTGCCTTATTCTTTGGATTCAAACCTTTGGCAATAGCCAACATTGGCCATTGCATCTGGATTGGTGCCGCATCCGTACTTTGGTACGAAATAGTTAAATGGATTAAACGATTAAGCAGCAATTAACGCAGGCTGCTAGCATCTACTCTTGAAGGTGTTTCCTTGCCACTGATGATACCTCTTGCACTTAATGCAATAGAGCGAATAATTTGTGTCATATTCGGAATATCAATCGTGCTTAACTCATCAGATGCTTTGTGATAATAAGGATCTACATCAATCTTGGTAGTTGAGATAGTATGCGCAGGAACACCCAAACGAGCCAGTGTTGCATTGTCTGAACGATAAAACAGATTCTGCGAAGTGTAAGGGTCAGGATAAAAAGTAAAATCTGTACCCGCTAGGTTTTGCTGTAAAATTTTACCCATATCGGTTTTCTCATAACCAGTAATGAAAGCACTGTTTTTTCCCCACTTGCTTTCACTTCCTATCATTTCAATATTAAACATGGCTTTTACTGTTAGTGGATCAAACTGTTTTGAAAAATACTGAGAACCAAATCCACCTACTTCTTCTGCAGTAAAGGCAACGAACACTAAAGTGCGTTCATTGTTTTTAGCAGCAGCATAATATTTGGCCAATAACATCATGGCAGTGGTTCCAGCAGCATCATCATTGGCTCCGTTATAAATAGAGTCGTTGTTCACCATATTTCTGGTATTGATACCCAAATGATCGTAGTGTCCGGAAAAAATAACATATTCATTGGGTAAAGACTTACCTGGAATCATGCCCGCTACATTGGCCAATTTCATTTCCTGGATTTCGTGTTTCGCATCAATGGTTAAAGACTTTACGGTTGTTTCGGTAGTTAATACAAACACAACAGATTTATCGGAATAAAACATATTCCCTTTCAGTTGTGCCAGTCTGCCAAAATTGCTACTGAAAGAAGTATCCACCAGCACAATCATATTCTTGGTTAATCCGCTGTATTTTCTTGCTTCTGCAAAAAGGTTTGCTCCTTTTGCAATTTGAGCAACTTCGTATCCTGATTTTTCTGTGACTTGCAAATCCTTGTTGCAGGTAACTGCCATAATTTGTTTGGTATCTAGGGCAGATTCATTCAGCATACCAGACGCGCTGATGAACTTAGGTCTAACCATGGCAAAGGACTGTAAAAAATCCTTGTTGCCTTTTAAAGGCTGGATACCATAAGACTTAAATTCTGAAGCGATAAATGCAGCTGCTTTGTCTATCCCTCTGGTAAAAGTTCTTCTGCCTTCCATTTCATCTGAAGCAAGAGTTCCTAGTACGCGTTGTACTTCAGCATCTGTTACGATGGTTTTTAAATCCTGCGCAATAGCAGCAAATACAGATACAAGTAATCCCAGGGATAAAACAATCTTTTTCATGTATAACGATTAAATAAATTCTATAAACTCATCATCTCTTTGAACTTCACTGTTTGTCTGCGGCTAACTTCAATTTTTTCACCGCCTTTTAAATCTAAAATCAGACCTCCATTAAAATAGGGTTCAATTTTTTCAATCCATCTCAGGTTGATGATATGTTTGCGGTTGGCTCTGAAAAACATGCGATCATCCAGTCTTTCTTCTAGGGCATTCAAAGATTTTAAAATCAAAGGCTTGTTGGTACCAAAGAATACTTTGGCATAATTGCCCACACTTTCAAACAAACGGATTTCTCCCAGCTTCACAAACCAGCAACGCTCGCCGTCTTTTACAAACACCTGATCGTGTTCGGTAAGCGGACCGCGATTGGATCCGGTAAGCCCAATTTTTTCCTTGTATAGTTCAGCTTGTAATTTTTGAATGGCATCAGATAAACGCTTGGGCTCAATCGGCTTCAACAGATAGTCCAAAGCATTCACTTCAAAAGCCTTAATGGCATACTCATCATAGGCTGTTGTGAAAATAACTTTAGGTGCTTTTTCAACTTCCGCCAATAAATCAAATCCTGTTTTTCCTGGCATTTGTATATCCAGAAATATCAAATCTGGATTCAAGGTTTCAATTTTTTCTATCCCTTCGTCTACATTGGTTGCTTCATCAATCACTTCAATATCACCATGATCTAGTAACAATTTTTTCAACTCATTTCTTGCCAGTCTTTCATCATCAATAATAATTGCTTTGATTGCCATAATTGCTGATTGTAATATTCAAATTAAGCCAGTACTCCCTGTACGGGCATGATAATTTTTGCTTCTACCCAGTTGTCTCCTTTGTCTTCAATTGTAAAACGGGCTTTGTCACCAAACAACAATTTTAAACGGCTGCGGGTGCTTTTTAAACCAAACCCTTGTGTGTCGGCAATTTCGGAAATAGTTCCCGTATTCTGCACAATCAGTTCATGATGAGATTCTCTGTAGTCCGAAATAATGCGAATGATGCCTCCCTCTTTGGCTTTGCTCAACCCGTGTTTGATAGCATTCTCTACCAGGGTTTGCAACATCATGGGAGGTATGGGTTGATCAAGGGTGTCTTCATCAATATCGTACTCAACTTTCAAACGGTCCTCAAAACGGATATGTTCCAGGGCAAGATAATCCTTCACAATGTTCAACTCTCTTTCAAAAGGAACTGTTTCTTGCTTTTCGGCCTGCATACTACTACGCAATAAATTACTTAATTCGGTAATGGCAGTTCTGGCTCTTTCCGGATTCTCATCTACCAGTGCGCGAATGCTATTGAGTGCATTAAAAATAAAATGTGGGTTGATATGGCTTTTGATGGTTTTCAGTTCCATTTCCTTTACCAAACTTTCCAGTTTAATTTTCTGAAACTCTGTTTTGGTTCCCAGTTCTATGTAGTGCCACAAGTAATAAATGGATACCCATACCAAAATGAGGGGCGAATCGGACACCAAGTTTACTAGGAATCTTTTTTCAACCGAAACCTTGGTCTTGGGATTATATAACCCCAACCATTCTGCAATAGCAGAGTTGGTAAGATTGAACAAGACAAGTATCGACAACAATACCACGGTAAACTGCACCCATTTACGGGATAGTTCCGGAGGTAATAAATGAAAAAGCTTGATGAGTTCCCTTAAAACATGGGTAAAGAAAAGGCCGGAGATAATGATTACCAATAGCTTAGGATAGAATATGCTATTGATTTTGCTATCAAAAACAAATGCAAAGAACACCATGGTTACCCCATAGAGCATCCAGCCGCCCAGCTGGCACCACCAATATAAAACTGCTTTGCTCTTTGTTCTCATCTTTACAAAGCTAAATATAGCTAAGCCCTTGAAAAGGAACAAATTGGATTAAAGGTAAAATCGGGGGCTGGTTGGCTTAAATTAATGTAAGCAATGGGCGAACCTTCCTTTTTAAGCTTTGTTATTGTATTTTTACTTACTAAATAACCCAATAATGGAGTTTGTTCCTGGTCCTTTACTCAAAAATATCAATAGCCCTGAAGATTTAAAGAAGCTTAGCAGGGCTCAATTACACCAGATTTGCGACGAATTAAGACAATATATAATAGATGTTGTAAGCGTTCACGGAGGACATTTTGCCGCTAGCCTTGGAGTGGTGGAATTGTCTGTTGCGCTTCATTATGTATACAATACACCTTATGACCAACTGGTATGGGACGTAGGTCACCAGGCCTATGGTCATAAAATCCTGACCGGAAGAAGAGACCAGTTCCCTACCAACCGCAAATACAAAGGATTAAGTGGATTCCCTAAAAGATCAGAAAGCGAGTACGATACTTTTGGCGTAGGTCATTCCTCCACTTCTATTTCTGCTGCTTTGGGGATGGCCATCGCCGCTAAATACAAAGGCGAGAACAGAAAATCAGTGGCCGTAATTGGAGACGGATCCATGACTGCAGGTATGGCTTTTGAAGCCATGAACCACGCAGGTGTGGCAGACAGTGATGTATTGATTATCCTGAACGACAATTGCATGAGCATTGACCCAAATGTGGGCGCTCTGAAAGAATATTTAACTGATATCAGCACTTCTCCTACCTACAACAAAGTAAGAGACGAAATTTGGAATCTCATGGGCAAATTGCCTGTTGGAAAAAATTTCAGCAGAGAAATGGCTTCTAAAATGGAAGCCAGTCTTAAAGGAGTGGTTAACAAAAGCAGCAACTTATTTGAAGCATTAAAGCTTCGCTATTTTGGTCCGATTGATGGCCACAATATCACCAAGTTGGTAGATACTTTAAAAGATTTGAAAGATATTCCCGGACCTAAGTTGCTACATATCATTACTACAAAAGGTAAAGGATATGAATTAGCAGAAAAAGACCAGACCAAGTGGCACGCACCAGGCTTATTCGATAAAACGACAGGAGAAATATTCAAGAAAAAAGTAGACAGCCCGCAGCCTCCTAAATACCAGGATGTGTTTGGACACACGATGATTGAACTTGCAGAAGCCAATGATACAATTATGGGGGTTACACCTGCCATGCCGAGTGGTTCTTCCTTAAAATTCATGATGGACAAAATGCCGCATCGTGCATTCGATGTAGGCATTTGTGAACAACATGCAGTAACGGTAAGTGCGGGATTGGCCACACAGGGTTTGCGTGTATTCTGTAATATTTATTCCTCCTTCATGCAACGTGCTTATGATCAGGTGGTACACGATGTAGCCTTACAGAAATTGCCCGTTGTTTTTTGTTTAGACCGTGCAGGACTGGTAGGGGAAGACGGCCCAACACACCATGGTTGTTATGATATTGCTTACATGCGTTGTATACCCAATTTAATTATTGCAGCGCCTATGAACGAAAAAGAATTGCGCAACCTAATGTACACGGCTCAATTAGAAGAAACGCAATATCCTTTTGTGATTCGATATCCCAGAGGAGAAGGAACCATGCCGGAATGGAGAACGCCTTTCGAAGCACTCCAGATCGGTAAAGGAAGAAAACTAAAAGAAGGTAAGGACGTGGCTATATTAAGCTTTGGACATCCAGGCAATTTTGCACAGGCTGCTATTCGCAGTTTAAGAACCGAAGGCATTGACCCTGCGCATTACGATCTTCGTTTTGTAAAACCCATCGATGAAGATTTATTACATGAAGCATTTAGCAACTATGCTAAAATTGTTACCGTAGAAGACGGAACAGTGGTAGGAGGATTTGGATCCGCCGTACTAGAATTCATGAACGCGAACGGATACAAGGCAGATGTAAAAATCTTAGGTATTCCTGATCGTTTAGTAGAACATGGCAGTCCAAAAGAATTACATAGAGAATGTGCTTACGACGCGGATGGCATTGCGGATGCAGTGAGAGAGCTGATGAAGGACAAAGTCAATATTGCTTCAAGCGTGCTAGGATAATAAAAAAGGGTAGTGAAATCACTACCCTTTTTTTATGATTCTTCAGAATCATAATCACTTTCCTGCTCGTTTCGTTCCTCTTCGGTCAATCCTTCATCGGCTATATCAGCCTCTCTATTTTCATTCCATTCTACAATGAAATTGTTCATCCCCTGCCCTACCAATAATTTCATGTATTTCTGCTGCGACAATTCTAGGATGGATAAGAACAAAAAGATAGCATGGATTCTGTCTTCACAAATTTCAAATACTTTTTCAAAAGCTACCGTCTTTTCTCTGCTAATAAAATCCAACATATAGTCACGGCTACCTTCCATGGTATAATTGTAACGAACCACCGTATGTACAGGCTTGTTCTGGCGATCATGCACCCGCTGCATTACTTTTTCAAACGATTTCATTAGTTTGAATAAAGTAATATTCTGTATCTCGGTTCCTTCAGAAGCTTCTTCTCCAATAGATGCCACTTCTTTCTGCAGATTGCCGCGCTTCACCATCAACATACGCATGGCTTCCATTTCTGCCATTTGAACAGCAGCTTCCTTGAATTTTTTATACTCGAGGATTTTGTCGATCAATTCCTGGCGCGGATCTATTTCGTTACCCGCAGCATCTACTTCTTTTCTAGGCAATAACAATCTTGCCTTGATGCGCATTAAAGTAGAAACAAACAGGATAAACTCTGAGCTCAGTTCAATATTTAGTTTTTCTGAACTATGAATGAACTCCAGAAAGTCATTAATAATTTTGGTAATAGGAATATTATAAATATCCAACTCATCCCTTTCAATAAAGAACAACAAAAGGTCAAAAGGGCCTTCAAACTGATCTAGTTTAATCTGATAGTTAACAGTACTCACGTTCCGGTTTTTTACAAAGAAAAGAAAACAGGGCCTATTTTAGCCCTGTTTCTAGAATAGTTATCCACTAAAACCGCTTAATTCACTTTTTTTAGGGAGTCTCGAATTTCTGCCAATAGCTTTTCTGCTTCGGTTGGGCCGGGAGGTGGTGCTGGTGCCGCAGCTGGCGCCTCTTCCTTCTTTATTTTATTCAGGGCCTTGATGACCATGAAAACGGCAAATGCCACAATAACAAAATCAATTAAATTGGTAATGAAGACCCCATATTTAATAGAAACTTCTGTTATTTCTGGTGATATAACCGCACCTGCAGCATCTTTCACAGCTACAGCCGCTTCTTGCAATACCCATTTCTTATCAGTAAAGTCTACTCCACCGGTAAGCATTCCTACCAAGGGCATCACCATACCATCTACAAAAGAGGTAACTATCTTACCAAAGGAAACCCCCATTACGAATGCTACAGCGGTATCTACTAGGTTGCCTCTAACGGCAAACTCTTTGAATTCTTTAATAAGGCCCATAGAATAAAATTTTGTTTACCCAATATAATAAAATTGTCAGAACCATTCCTTTTTGAAAGCGTTTATTAATGCATCTTTGAAAAAATTTTACTGTGCCGAAACAACTGATTAATTGGGGGATTTTTAGTTTACTGTGTTTGATATGGGGTAGTTCCTTTGTACTGATGAAAGAGGGTATGAATGTGCTGAGTCCTTATCAGGTTGCTTCAATCCGTTTAATCAGCGCGGGCCTGGTGCTTTTACCCTTTGCCGTAAAAGCAATCAAAGTAATCCCAGCCAATAAAAGAAGTGTAGTTGTTTTATCTGGCTTACTCGGCAGTTTTTTCCCAGCTTATCTTTTTTGCATAGCTGAAACCAAAATTGACAGTGCGCTGGCAGGAATTATGAATGCCCTTACCCCTTTATTTGTCATTATTACAGGTGTTTCTTTTTTTCAATTAAAAGTAAAGCCCATTCAGGCATTGGGCATTATCATTGGTTTTATTGGATTATCGCTTTTAGTAGCTGCCGGATCAAAAATTAGCCTGGAATACTTTTCTTACGCTTTATTGGTTTTATTGGCCACACTATTTTATGGCATCAATGTGAATTTGGTAGGCCGATATATGCAGGGCATTGGGTCGATTGAAATTGCCGCACTGGCTTTTGTATTTTTGATGATTCCATGCAGTATCATTCTGGGGTATACAGGCTATTTCTCGAACCCGCTAACTGAAACGATATATCTGCAATCTACCCTGGCATCTGCCGTATTGGGCATTTTTGGCACTGCAGTAGCATCGGTGCTATTTTATATGTTGGTGAAAAGGGCAGGTGCCTTGTTTGCCTCCATGGTTACTTATGGAATCCCTTTTGTAGCAATAGGTTGGGGGCTTATTTATGGAGAGCAGGTGAACTTTTTACAGATCACCTGCTGTGGAATAATATTGATTGGCGTTTATCTGGCCAATAAGAAATAATTACACTGTCATCATTTCTTTTTCTTTGGCATCCAAATGCTTCTCTACCAAAGCGATATGCTTGTCGGTTAACTCTTGAATATCCTTTTCTGCATCTTTTGCAGCGTCTTCACTTAAGCCATCTTTTTGAAGTTTCTTCACGCTTTCAATTGCATCTCTTCTAATATTACGAATCGCAATTTTAGCATGCTCTCCTTCGCCCCCTGCTTTTTTCACCAATTCCCTTCTTCTTTCTTCGGTTAGTGGTGGCATGAACAGACGAATCTGTACCCCGTCATTCTGTGGTGTTATACCAATATTGGCCGCCATGATGGAACGTTCAATCTGTGCCAGCATATTCTTTTCCCATGGCTGAATACTAATGGTTCTTGCATCTAAAACGGTAACATTGGCTACCTGTGCAATGGGTGTTGGAGCACCGTAGTAATCCACCGTAATGCCATCTAGCATATTGGGATTGGCTTTCCCCGCTCTGATTTTTACCAATTCTGATTCCAAATGCAGAATCGCTTTCTTCATGGTATCGGTGGCATCGTCAATGATTAACCCTAATTCTTCTGACATACAATTTTATTAAGTGCGGCAAATTTAATGAATGAATCCTAACCAAATGCTTTTATCTTCGCCGTAAAATTAACGGTTCTATATGGCAAGTATAGCTGATTTACAAAAGACGGCAACCCAGGTTAGAAGGGATATTGTCCGCATGGTACATGGTGTTCAAAGTGGACATCCAGGTGGTTCTTTGGGTTGTGCAGACGTGGTTACCGCGCTGTATTTCCACACCATGAAACACAATGTAGCATTTACCATGGATGGAAAGGGTGAAGATCTTTTCTTTTTGTCTAACGGGCATATTTCCCCGCTATACTATTCCGTTCTGGCCAGAGCCGGATATTTTGAAATAAAAGAACTGGCAAGCTTCAGAAAAATCAATACGCGTTTACAAGGTCACCCTACTACCCACGAACATTTGCCCGGCGTTAGAATTGCCAGTGGTTCATTGGGTCAGGGATTGAGTGTAGCCGCTGGTGCTGCCCTTACCAAAAAACTGAACAACGATCCTCACCTGGTTTTCTCTTTACATGGAGACGGCGAATTGCAGGAAGGTCAAATTTGGGAAGCGGTTATGTTTGCAGCGCATCATAAGGTTGACAACCTCATCAGCATTATCGATGTAAATGGTCAGCAGATTGACGGTCCTACAAGTAAAGTAATGTCCTTAGGAAATTTGCGCAACAAATTTGAATCCTTCGACTGGACAGTGCTGGAAATGGACGGCAACCAAATGGAAGACGTGGTAGCAACATTGGATAAAGCAAAATCAATGACGAGTCAAGGAAAGCCTATTTGCATTTTAATGAAAACAGAAATGGGCAAGGGTGTCGACTTTATGGAAGGCAGCCACGAATGGCATGGCATTGCACCTTCAGATGAGCAATTAGCAAAAGCGCTGGGGCAGTTGGAAGAGACTTTAGGTGATTACTAAGCAAGATTTTACTGCTAAAGCAATCAAAATTTAAATAGTTTAGGATTTCTAAAAAATATTCTGAAAAAGAATCAAGTAGTGCGCAACTGAAAAGTCTGCGCACTAATTTTTTGTGCAGTAACCCATGCTGCAGTAAAAGCAATGGATGCAACGGTTGCTGTTACCAGTATAAAATCTGTCCATTGCACCTGAACTGGATAGTAATCAATAATGAAAGTTGTACCCCCCAGCTTAATTAGATGAAAGCTTTCCTGCAACCAGCAAATAATTCCGCCCAGCACAATTCCTAAGCCTGCGCCAATGGCAGACAGCAACAATCCCTCCAATAAAAAAATCCGTTTGATTCTGCCTGGCGTTGCACCCAGTGCCCGCAAAACAGCTATGTCTTTTTGTTTTTCTAGAATCAACATACTCAATGCCCCTATCATATTGAAAGCAGCCACTACCAGGATCAGAGAGAGTATGCCATAAATGACCCATTTCTCCAATTGCATCACCGAATACAAAGAGGCATTCTGTTGGTACCGATTCTGAATACGCACCTGACTACCAAAAATGGATTGCAATTGTTGTATGATGTCCGACTCTTTCCCTTGGGCATTGATTTCGATGGCGCTGTAGGTATTAGCAGGCAATCCTAGCATATACTGCATAAATCGGAGATGCGTAAATGCATATGTATTGTCAAAGTCCTGCTGCACAATAAAAGCACCCGTTGGAATTACGGAAAAAGCATTGAGCCCATCAGACTGCAACAAATTGGAATTCGTATTGGGGAAATAAAGGGTAGCCGCTTCAAAAACTTTTTCGGTATTAATACCCGCAGCGTTTTCAATCCCCCCGCCCATTACAATGCCAGGTATGGTATCGTTGCCTAAATTAAAACTACCTCTGCGAATGTATTGCTGAATGGGATTTACTTTTGTATAACTCTCCTGTACTCCTTTTAAAGTAACGATGGTTTGATACGCACCGGTCAATAGGGCCTTTTCCTCTACAACATAACTATAGGCCTGCAGCCCTTTTACCTGACCCAGTGCAGCTTGCTGCCTGGCTGTTACAGCCAATGTTTTACCGCTGGCAGGTACCACTTTATAGGCTGGATAAAAATCGCCGTACAATCCCTTCACCAGGGATTCAAATCCGTTAAACACACTGAGTATAATGATTAAAGAGGCTGTGCCTACAGCGATGGCCGCCACCGAAATACCCGCAATAATATTGATGGCATTGGTAGATTTTTTAGATCGGAAATATCGCCAGGCAAAGAGAAGATTCATTTCTCTTTTTCATTTATTTTCTTGAAGATCTCTTCCATTTTAAATACATAGTCCAGCGTATCATCGTTATAAAAATGTATAACCGGAATTCGTCTTAACTGGTGTTTCATTTTGTCGGCCAATTCCTTTTTGATTTCCCAGGCTTTAGATTCTATTTTCTTCATGACTGCCGCCTGATCCTTTACTTGAAATAAGCTAATATACACCCTGGCTTCCAGCAAATCGGGTGTTACTTTTACATTGGATATGGACACCATTCCGCCATCTATCATCGCTAGGTTTAATCTTCTGAATATATCATTGAATTGCTCCTGCAATGCTCCTGCTACCTGTCTTTGTCTTTTTCCTTCCTCCATATTATAAGGTTTATGGGTGTAAAATTAGTTACTTTGCCTTGTTTCACCATTTATTCCTGTATGAAGCGATTTGAGCGGATCCTGTTTTACCTGCGTAGTCAACGAAAAAACATTGTATTATACGTGCTGTTTAACCTGTTGTCTATTGCATTTTCATTGATTTCACTGGTGATGTTGGCTCCTTTTTTGGGTCTATTATTTGCCAAAGAAAAATTAATAACTACAAAACCTAATTTGCGTTTTCCGCAAGACGGTGCGGATGCGCTTTTGGCACATTTGAAATATTACCTCAGTGTATTAATACAGGAAAAAGGGGAAGTATATGCTTTAGGCGCCATTTGTATTGTGATTATCATTGCAATCTTTTTTAAAAATGCATTTACCTATTTGTCTTTCCGCGTACTGGCTCCCATGCGCAATTATGTGATGACTAAACTCCGTTCCGATTTATATGCCAAGATTTTACAATTACCGATTGGTTTTTTTACGGAGCAGAAAAAAGGAGATATCATCAGCAGAATGAGCAATGATGCCAATGAAATTGAATGGAGCGTAATGAGTACCCTAGAGGGTTTAATCAGGGACCCGCTGAATATTCTGATTATTCTAAGTGTGCTGGTATACATTAGTCCTGTATTGTCTGTTTTCTTGTTGGTACTGCTTCCTTTAACGGGATTTATCATTGGCAGAGTAAGCCGTTCCTTAAAAAAACAATCCACCGCTTCAGCAGAAGAATTGGGTAGCTTAATGAGTATTCTGGATGAAACCCTGGGTGGTTTACGTGTAATAAAGGCTTTCAATGCAGAGAAAATTCTACGCAATCGCTTCTTTACAACGAATAATAATTTGAACCATATCCGTAATAAAATGAATTTCCGAAAAGACCTGGCATCGCCTATGTCTGAATTCATGGGAGTGATGGTACTTAGTTGTATTTTATGGTTTGGCGGAAGACTGGTACTGAATAATGAGGCAGGACTAGAAGCAACAGGCTTTATCAATTATATCGTCATTTTTACGCAGATCATTAATCCGGCCAAGTCTTTGTCTACCGCATTTTACAATGCACAAAGAGGTAGTGCAGCTATTCAAAGAATTGAAGAAATCTTACAGGCACCCATCTTGGTTACCGACGAGCCCAATGCCAGGGAACTCACCAGCTTCAATCATTCTATTGAATTTAGGAATGTAAACTTCTCTTACAATGAAACCCCTATTCTCAAAAATATCAACCTGACAATTGAGAAGGGTAAAACCATTGCCCTGGTTGGATCTTCCGGCGCAGGAAAAAGTAGTCTGGCCGATTTGATTCCACGCTTTCACGATGTTAGTGGCGGAGAAATTTTAATTGATGGCATTAATATTAAAGAATATTCATTGCATAGCATTCGCGCATTAATGGGCATTGTAACACAGGAGCCTATTTTATTTAATGACACCATTGCGGGAAATATTTCATTGGGAGTAGACAATGCCCAACAAAATGATATTGAACAAGCTGCTAAAGTGGCCAATGCACTGGATTTTATCAGGAAAAAAGAAGATGGATTTGAAACCAATATTGGTGACAGGGGCAGCAAGTTGAGTGGCGGAGAAAGACAAAGGGTAACCATTGCAAGAGCAGTTTTAAAAAATCCTCCGATCTTAATTTTAGATGAAGCTACTTCCTCTCTAGATACCGAAAGTGAAAGACTGGTGCAGGATGCTATCAATAATATGATGCAGAACAGAACTTCCATTGTAATTGCACACCGCTTAAGCACCATCCGCCATGCCAACGAAATCATTGTTTTACAAAAAGGAGAAATTGCAGAAAGAGGTAACCACGATGAACTACTGTCTAAAGGAGGAATTTATAAAAAACTGGTGGACATGCAAGAAGTAAAATAAAAATCCCGGCTACTAAGTAACCGGGACCATTATCATTTGTTTGTTTTGTATTACTGGAATTAGTCCTGATTGGGCTTGACCAATCCCAACTTTGCTTCCAGACTTAAAGTAGCATGAGGAACAGCACGTAATCTTGCTTTGTCAATTAAACGTCCGGTAACTCTGCAGATTCCGTAGGTTTTATTTTCAATACGCATGATGGCTTTTTCCAGATGATCAATATAGGTAATCTGACGACTAGCCATTTGACTCAACTGTTCTTTTTCCATACTCATGGTTCCGTCTTCCATTGTCATGTAACGGGCATCATCATTGTCTCCGCCCATTTCATCTTTACGGGTAATTAATCCCTGTAGGTAAGCCAACTCTTTTTTAGCAGCATCCAGTTTTTTATTGATAATCTCTCTGAATTCAGCCAAATCAGCATCATTGTACTTTACCAACGGCCCCTGAGGTTTGGGAGCTTCTACTCTTTTTTCCAACGGAGTATATCCGGGGTTATAAGTTACACTTGATTTAGTGTTGATCTTAGGAACTTTTACTTCTTTAATTGGACCAGGCACTTTTTTTACTGGCTTTACCGGGGGAGCTGGAGGCGCTTTAGGAGCTGGCTTCTCTACTACCACTGGTTTTGCAGGAGCTGGAGCAGGCTTAACTGCTGCAGGTGCTGGTTTAGCAACTGGTTTAGCAGGTGCCTTTACAGCCGCAGGTTTTGCTACGGGCTTTGCCGGCGCTTTTGCAGCTGGCTTTGCCACAGGTTTGGCTGGTGCTTTCGCAGCAGGCTTTGCTGTTGGTTTTGCCACAGGTTTGGCTGCTGGTTTAGTTCCCCCTTTAACCGGCGCTTTGGCAGCAGGCTTTGCCGGTGCTTTTACAGCTACCTTTTTTGCTGGTGCTTTCGCAACAGGCTTAGCAGCTGGTTTTGCTGTTTTAGCAGGTGCTTTCACAGCAGGCTTTGCTGCGGGTTTGGCCGGTGCTTTTTTTGCAGGGGCTTTTGCAGCTGGTTTTGCAACAGCTTTAGCTGGCGCCTTTGCAGCAGGTTTTGCTGCAGCTTTGGCTGGAGCCGCCTTTACAGCTTTTTTGGGAGTTGCTTTGGGGGCTGGTTTCTTTGTAGCCATAGGTCTTATCCTTTTTTGTTTACAACCACGTTCAGGGTAATGTCATTTACTTCAATTGGTGTACCATTCTCAATATTGGTCTTCCATTCAATGCCATCTGCCAGAATTTCGCGGCAAATATAGTCGTTAAATTTAATAATAGAAGGCTTAAGGGGGGTACCTTCAGGTAACTCTACGAATATACGGTCTGTTAATTCAAATCCGGTTTCTTTTCTAATATTTTGTATTCGATTGACGAATTCCCGTGCTTCACCCTCCAGTTTAAGGTCTTCTGTTAGGGTAATATCTAGGGCAACTGTCAATTTCCCTCTGGAAGCCACACTCCAGCCAGGAATATCTTCTGCAGTAATTTCTACATCTGCCAGTTCAATAGTAAAATTCCCGTTGGATAAAGACAGCTGACAATTTCCATTTTGTTCAAGGCCGGCAATCTGTTCCTGAGAAAATCCGGCAATCAGCCCAGCAGCTTCTTTCATGGATGCTCCCAGTTTGGCACCTAAGGTTTTGAAGTTGGCTTTTATTTTCTTGCTGATAACGCCCTGTGTTGCCGTAATGTATTCTATCTCTTTTACGTTTACTTCTGCCTTAATCAGTTCTTCCATTTTTTCCAACTGCGCTTTCATCTGTACGTCCAATACAGGAATCATTACTTTCTGCAATGGCTGACGTACTTTGATATTTACTTTCTTTCTAAGTGATAAAACCAGCGAGCAGGTTTCTTGCGCCAGTTCCATTCTTTCTTCCAACGAAGCATCCACCATATCAGTGTTGTAAACTGGAAAGTCTGCGTGGTGTACAGAACCCACATCAAATCTATTGGTAACTGCATTCAGTTGATTGAACACTGCATCACTAAAGAATGGTGAAATAGGGGCAATTAAACGAACGATGGTTTCTAAACATTCGTACAAAGTTTGATAGGCACTGATTTTGTCTGTTTCATATTCACCTTTCCAGAAACGTCTTCTGCATAATCTTACATACCAGTTACTCAATTGCGCATCTACGAAATGCTCAACGGCTCTTCCTGCTAATGTGGGTTCAAAGTCGTTCATGTATTCGGTTACTTCTTTCACCAGACTATTTAAAGAAGATAAAATCCAGCGATCTATCTCAGGTCTTTCCGCAAGCGGAATTGGAGCTTCCTTATAAGAGAATCCATCTACATTGGCATACAGACAGAAAAACTGATAGGTATTGTACAGGGTGCCAAAGAACTTTCGCTGCACTTCCTGAATACCTGCTAAATCAAATTTTAAATTATCCCAAGGAGAGGCATTGGTAATTAAATACCAGCGGGTAGCGTCTGCTCCATATTTTTCAATGGTTTCAAATGGATTTACCACATTACCCAGACGCTTACTCATTTTATTGCCATTCTTGTCCAACACCAGACCATTACTTACAACTGCCTTATAAGCTACTTTGTCAAATAACATTACACCCAAAGCGTGTAAGGTATAGAACCAGCCGCGTGTCTGATCTACCCCTTCTGCAATAAAGTCTGCGGGGAATGCTTCTCCATTATCTATTAAATCTTTATTCTCAAAAGGATAATGCCACTGTGCATAAGGCATGGCACCACTATCAAACCATACATCAATCAAATCAGGCACACGTTGCATGGGTTTTCCAGAAGGACTCACCAGAATAATTTCATCTACATAAGGTTTATGTAAATCCAGAATGCCCTGATGTAAATAATTCTTGTTGATATCTCCACCCAATACTTCATTGGCTTTACGAATGCCCTCATTCAATTCTGCAATAGAGCCAATACAAACTTCTTCAGATCCGTCTTCTGTGCGCCATACAGGTAAAGGGGTTCCCCAGTAACGGCTTCTGCTAAGGTTCCAATCTACCATGTTCTCCAACCAATTACCAAACCTCCCTTCTCCAGTAGATTTGGGCTTCCAGTTAATGGTTTTATTCAGTTCAACCATTCTATCTTTTACAGCAGTGGTTTTTATAAACCAGGCATCCAGCGGATAATACAATATGGGTTTATCTGTTCTCCAGCAATGCGGATAACTGTGTTCGTATTTCTCTACTTTGAAAGCCCTATTCTCTTTTTTTAGATGCACACAGATGTCTACGTTTACATCCACATAGTTTGCATCGTCCTTATAATTTTTTACATAACGATTGCTGAAAGGCCCCAAACCGTCTACGAATTTTCCTTCCTTATCAACCATTGTTAAAATGCCGATGTTAAACTTTTTGCCTACTTTAAAGTCATCTGCACCAAAAGCTGGTGCTGTATGTACAATACCAGTACCATCTTCTGTAGTAACAAAATCACCGGTGATTACCCTGAATGGTTTTGCATCCGGAGTGATGGCCAGAATTTCTTTAATAGAATTGGCCTCGTAAGGCAATAACTGATCGTATTCCATGCCTGCGATATCAGTCCCTTTAAACCCGGACAATACCACCCATGGCAAAATTTTGGTTTTTTCATTGACACCATCAAAAGAAGCATTCTCCCCCTCTGCTTTAAAATACTTACCCATCAAGGCTTTGGCAAGAATCACATTTACCGGTAAAAGGGTATAAGGGTTTACTGTTTTAACCAACATATACTCAATATTGGGTCCTACAGTAAGGCCAAGATTAGAAGGCAAAGTCCAGGGAGTAGTAGTCCATGCCATAAAGAAAACTTCTTCTGCAGCAATGGCAGGATTGGAACTTTTCAATTGTTGATACCAGGCAGCCTGCTCCAGAGAAGCCTGTGTTGCTTTAAACATAGCTACTGCAGAAGTATCTTTTACTTCTTTGTAAGTACCTGGCTGATTTAATTCGTGTGAGCTAAGACCTGTACCAGCAGCAGGAGAATAAGGCTGGATACTTACACTTTCATACAAATATCCTTTTTTATACAACGTACTTAAAATCCACCAAAGGGTTTCAATATAGTCGTTCTCAAATGTTACATAGGGTTTTTCTAGGTCTACCCAATAGCCCATTTTGGTAGTGATATCATCCCATTCTTTCTTATAACGAAGTACCGCTTCTCTGCATTTTTTGTTATAGTCTTCAATGCTGATTTTCTTTCCGATATCTTCTTTGGTAATTCCCAATTCTTTTTCAACTCCCAGTTCAATGGGCAAACCATGCGTATCCCATCCACCTTTTCTCTTTACCTGAAATCCCTGCATGGTTTTGTAGCGGCATACCATGTCTTTCAATGTTCTGGAAATAACATGGTGTATACCCGGCATACCATTTGCACTAGGCGGCCCTTCAAAAAAAACAAAGGGTTTTTTCCCTTCCCTCAAAGCAATACTTTTCTCAAAAGCAGCATTGGCTTTCCAGCCTGCCAAGACTTCTTTTTCAATCAAGGGTAAATTTAATCCTGAAAATTCTGCATACTTCGCACTCATAGTATTCTGCAAATAAGGGTTTAAAAAATTCGTGCGAAGGTACGAATACTGACACGAATAATAACAGTTACCGGGGCTATGCATCGGCTTTCTGGGCTATATTTGGGTATGAAAATTGTTTTTTTTAGTTCTCAACCATACGACAAGCAGTTTTTTAACCAATTGAATCAACAGGGGTATGAATTAATTTTTCAGGAAACCAGCCTCAATGAACAATCTGTAAAGCTGGCTGCCGGCGCAAAAGCTGTCTGCGTTTTTGTGAATGATAAGGTGAATGCCGGTATTATTGAGCAATTAGCCAGTATGAAAGTGGGGATAATAGCCTTGCGTTGTGCCGGATTCAACAATGTGGATTTGGAAGCCGCTAAAGCTGCCGGTATTAAGGTATGCCGGGTTCCCGCCTATTCTCCTGAAGCTGTAGCAGAGCATGCTGTAGCTATGCTGCTAACCCTTAACAGAAAAACCCATAAAGCCTATAACAGGGTACGTGAGCAGAACTTTGCCCTGCAGGGTCTGCTGGGATTCAATTTGCATGGCAAAACCATCGGGGTAATTGGGACTGGCAATATTGGCAAAGCTTTCTGTAAAATCATGTTGGGATTTGGCTGTAAAGTGATGGCATTCGATTTAATTGCCAACCAGGAATTAATGGCAGCTGGGGTAGACTATCAGCCCCTGGTTGAAGTATTAAAGGCAGATATCATTTCTCTGCACTGTCCTTTAAATGAACAAACCAAACATATCATTCAGAAAGACACCATTGCCCTGATGAAACATGGAGTGGTTATTATCAATACCAGCAGAGGCGGATTGGTAAAAACAAAGGATGCTATTGATGCGCTAAAGTCGGGACAAATCAGTGCTTTAGGTATTGATGTATATGAACAGGAAGAAAAAATATTTTTTAAAAACCTGTCAGAAGACATTATTCAAGACGATGAAATTCAAAGGTTAATGAGTTTCCCTAATGTTTTAATTACGGCACATCAGGCATTTTTTACACAAGAAGCTTTAGAACAAATTGCTACAACAACGTTAAATAATATCCAGCAATTGAGCGAAAACAGTAACTTAATACCTCAGGCAGCATTATTGACCTAAATTTTATCTTTACCAGAATGAAAGGATTGTATACATTGATTGCTTGGGTGGGTATTTTTGCCCTTGGATTTACTTCCTGTTCCAAGGAACTCAGCTCAGAAGGACCTGGATTTGGGGGGAGTGCTTCCGGCACATTACTCGACAGTTTGGGTAATTGCCAAGCAGCTGTTGTAAAAGGACAGTATAAAGAATTGGAAACCCTTTCCGACAGCAATTATATCCTGATTAAGGTGAATTTTACAACTCAAGGCAAGTACATTATTTTCTCTGATACTACCAATGGCATGTGGTTCAGGGATTCCGGATTTGCTTTTGTGCAGGGCGCCAATACCATTAAGCTAAAAGGAAAGGGACAGCCTATTTTGCCGGGCACTTTTACCTTTCAGATTAATTTTGGCAACAGCGCCTGTCTGGTTGATATTACCACCATTGGCAGCGTGAACAATGGTTCTTCTACTACCGATTATCTGCCCACACGTGCAAATGGATATATTGATTATGAATTAACCCCAGCATTTGTTTCCAGCGGTTCAACTCCCATTCCTACATTCAGGTCAACTATTGCCAGTTCTTTATCTCAGGGAACTTATAAAAATGTAGCCAGAAACTATACGCGCTATAGCACCAGTATTGGGGATCAGTTGTTTGCCAGAAAAGATGGTTCCGGTAAATACTACCAATTCGGAACCCCTGAATTTGATTACTTATACATTTACGATACCATCGTTAATAATGAACGGATGGACTTTGTTTACCTGGATGAATCCAGAAATCCCGGACAGTTTTTCGACACAGATAGTTTACGAGTTGGTTTCTTTGACAACAATACCAACGCAATGGTTTACGGATGGGCTAAGATCAGGATTACTACTTTGTATAAAGGGAGACAAATGTCTTTGTTGGGCACATTGTACACCGATATCATTACAGTTAAAAGAGAACTATATTTCAAGTCTGATATGTCCAGTAGTTTTACCCCTTTGAATTTAGTGGCCGAACTTTCCTATGCCAAAGGAATTGGCCTAGTAGACCAGCGAGTATTTGAAGCTACTGCATCTGGCACAACGGTGCAATCCATTACTATCAAAGGCTGGAATGGGTTATAGAACTTCAATATGCTACAATATTGAACTGCGGTGGCGAACTTTTATAGTCTAGGTTAAAAATGCCAACTAATCCTATTTCAAAAGTTCACAAGGCTTTAGACCTGTATGTTTTTTAAAAGCAGCGGAGAAATGAGAAATAGATGAATATCCCAGCAGTGCAGAAACGTCCGTAACGCTTAAGCTTTTTTCATATAACAAATACTTGGCGTGTTCCATTCTTTGCTGTTGATAAAAATCGAATATGGTAGTGCCAAATACTTCTTTGAATCCTTTTTTCAGATAGCATTCGTTCATGGCAACCTTGCGGCTAAGTTCCTTGATGGTAATTGGATCACCAATATGTTGTAATAGAATATCTCTTGCCTGATATATACGCTCTTTACCGCTGTCATCAGCCAGAAACTTACAAGCAAACCCTTCTTCTTTTTCGTGCACCAAACAGTCCATACTGTACAGCAATAACTCGTGCACTTTAGCATTCACGTAAATATTTTCCATTGAACCAGAATAGCTATGGTTCAACAGTGCATCCAGTACATTTCTGTTTCGAATACAAAGTGGGAATATTTTGGTAAACGCGTTCGGATGCTTAAAGGCCAAAACTTCGTCTTTGCGGTTGGCCAACTTTACATTGTGAACGAATTGTTTCAGGAAACTGGCAGTAAAATGGAAAGTAAACACGTCCATGGTATGCATTTTACCACTGCAATTCATGGTGGGCAGCTCGCTACAAGCACTACAACTTCTTTCTGCACAATATTTGTTCCCGGAAATACAAAAACGTAGCTCTAGATAATTATCCTTGGGCTTTTGCTCATTGTAATGATAAACCAGCATGCCGCTATCATCCGTGATCCAGGCAGGCTGGGCATAGTAGCGCCGAATCGTATACTGAATAGACCCTGGGATGTTTTGCTCTTTTTTATAGAGCAATTCCATTCCGGCATCCAATCCACCCTTTTGGGCCTGCTTTAATATGTCCATGACTGTATTCATCCAACGGCAAAATTAATGTATAAACATCTATTGGGCAAATAACAATGCTACGAGACTGTTAAGGCTTCGCAAAACCTGGGTTAACTCATGTTCAATTGCCTGGAAAATGGCAGTTCAATAATCAAGGTAGTTCCCTGACCTGGCTCACTCTCCATCTTAATACTACCCTGCATGGCTTCCACCTGTGTTCGTGTAATGAATAATCCCAGCCCCTTAGCATCTTTATTTCCGTGGAAGGTCTTATACATCCCGAAGACTTTATTGCCATTTTTCACGAGGTCAATCCCCATTCCATTATCCTGAATAATGAGCTGAGTGGCATTTTCCAGTTGAACCAGCCTCACATTAATATAAGGTACCTGATTGGGTTTACGGTATTTGATGGCATTGGTAATCAGGTTCAGTAAAATACTGTCCAGATAAGCAGGATTGGCCTGAATAATATCAGATTCGGAAAAATCATACATGATTCTGGCATTAGCATCTGCTATAGTTAAACTTAAACTATTCTCAACCAGCTTCATTGCCTGCAGTATAGAGATATTCTTGATGAGAATATGATCATTGGTTTGAATGCTGATGGTTTCATTCAGATTAATCAGAGTTTCATCCAAAGAATTAGCTACCGTTTTGATCATTCCAAAAAAATCTTCTCTCTCTTCCAGGGGAAGCGCTTCTGCTAAAGAGACCAGACCTTTCAAATTGGCTACATGGGATCGGAAATTATGGGAAAGAATATGGGCAAATTGAATTAACCTGTTTTTTTGTTCCATGTTAATATTCAATTGCGCCTGTAGCTCTTCCTGTTTTTTAATCAAAGAAGTAATTTCATGACCAAGACATAAAATCTCGAAAAGTTCACCACTTTCATTACGCAATAATTTAAACTCCCACTGGCTATTGATAATGCCATTGGGGCTGGGTTTTCGCAGATTTACCCAAACGGATTTTTCAGGTTCAGCAAAACATTTTTCCACCGCTTTCATGCAAGCTTCATGGTCATCGCCTAAAATAGATTCCAACGAATTCTTACCTAACCAGTCTTCCAATTTCACACCGAACATTTCAGAGAAATACTTATTGAAATAAGTGTAATTCCCCTGCAAATCGGTTTTTACTACATAGAAAGAATTGTTTTCGATAATGGACTTATTATACAAACTTTCCTTCTCAATAATACGCTCCTTGTCTTCAAGGGTGTTGTACAGATTGCGCAAATGAGTTACATCCACAAAAGTAATCACCACCCCGTCCACTTTTCTATCTAGTGTTATGAATGGACTGATTCTTCGGATATAATATTTGCCTTCGTCATCTTTTATTTCATCTTCCAGTGCCACAACTTCATTCAAAGACTTCACTGAATCTTCAATCATTTTTAGTCTAATATCTTCTTTAAATGTGGCCGCAAAATTGGAAATAGACCTGCCTATATCTTTATCATTTAATTTAAAATGCTTCTGAAGAGAGGGAGTAAATTTTCTAATTCGCAGGTCTGCATCCAGAAACAAGGTACCTACATCGGTGCTATTGAATAAATTATTGGTATCATTATTCAAAATATTGAGTTCCTTATTTTTTTCTTGTAACTCATAATTGACAGTGTACAATTCCTCATTAACAGATTGTAATTCCTCATTGGTACTTTGCAACTCTTCATTAGAAGCCATTAACTCTTCATTAGAAGCCTGCAATTCCTCATTGCTGGTTTCCAATTCCTCTACCACATTTTGCAACTGAACTTTGGTTTGAGAAAGTTCTAATTCCAGTTCCTTCATTTTCACATCCTGTACTTTTTCAAAAGGAATTTTCGAAAACTCAATTTCTTCTGTTACCGGTATTGATCTATCGCTAAACTGAATCAGGAAACAATCTTTCAATCCATCTGCCTCACTCAATCGCTGAAGTTGAATATCAAATGACTTTTGCTGATCAGAGGTTTCAATCTGTATTTTTTTTATTACCAGGATTTTATTCTCTTCCTGTAATGACTTTACTTTCTCCTGCAAAACTGTAGCAGTTACTTCATCAATCAATTTCAACAAATTGCGTTGAAATACCCCCTCTTTAAATTGAAGGTATTTGCCTGCATCCCCCTTGATATAAAGAATGTTAAACTGCGCATCAAAAAAGATACAGGAAGGACTATAGGTATTACTTAAAAAGCGATAAAAAACTAGCTCTGTCTGTTCTTTGATGGTTTGTTCCGATTTGGTTTCTCTTTCTTTGTTGCCTCTTCCAATCAACATTCTTGGACTCATTTCCGGATGTTCAAAATAAGGAGTAGGCTTTTCTGTAGCAGTATTTTTAAAGATTTTTGCTTTCTGATCTACCACACTAAAATAGCCACCAATATCACTGATGGATTCACTTAATCCTAAAAACAGGTACCCCCCGGGATTCAATGCAAATAATAAATTGGTCAGCACTTTTTGTTGAGAAATTACATTCAGGTAAATCAACATATTTCTGCATGAAACCAAATCCATTCTGATAAAAGGGGTGTCCTTAATGGCATTGTGACTCGAGAATACCATTTTATCCCGGATGCGTTTGATAATCTGGATACTGTCTACATTTTTGATGAAATAAGTATCCAGGTATTTTCTATCTAGTTCAGAAATGTTTCCTATATGAAACTTTCCAGATCCAGCAATTTGTACGGCATTATTATCAACATCAGTTGCGAATACTTTGAAGTCGTTTCTAATCTGATTAGCCTGTATGTATTCATCCAATAAGATAGCAATAGAGTAAGCTTCCTCTCCTGTTGAACAAGCTACCACCCAAACTCGAATGATATCATTGGGTTTTTTATTATGAAACAAGGCAGGTATCACTTCCAACTTTAATTTTTCAAACGCTTCCCTATCCCTGAAAAAACTAGTTACCCCAATCAGAAAATCTTGTTTCAGTAAAACCACTTCTTCTGGTGAGCTTTTCATTAAATCGAGATAATCAATCAACTGCTCCTTATTTTTTAAGCTCATTCTTTTCTCAATCCTTCTGACCAATGTGTTGCGCTTGTATTGCTTAAAATCAATGCCTGTGCTGCGATTGATTTCTTCGAGAATACTTAGGAATAAATTGTCGTTTTCTTTGTCATTTACCAGATCC
Source organism: Sediminibacterium sp. TEGAF015 (assembly GCF_025997995.1). Lineage (GTDB taxonomy): Bacteria > Bacteroidota > Bacteroidia > Chitinophagales > Chitinophagaceae > Sediminibacterium. The sequence continues at coordinate 1,610,849 of NZ_AP026683.1, forward strand.
TTTGCTAAACTAATATTCGGAATCTTTTCCAGTATTTTAGCCATAGCTTCCGGCTCGGAAATAAACTCAGCCAACCCTGAGCTGATGGCTGCATTGGGCATCCCATTGAACTGCGCGGAAAGAGGATCCTGCACCAGAATAATCCCACCCGATTCTTTAATGGTTTTGATACCTCTGGAACCATCGGAACCGGTTCCAGATAATATAATTCCAATGGATTTTTCTTTCCATTCTTCTCCTAATGAATGAAAGAATATATCGATAGGCAAGTTCAAATTGTGTTTGGGTGCTTTTTCTAGTAATAAAAGCTTATTGTCCTTTATAACCAGATTTTTATTCCGATGGGTCAGATAAATGCAATTGGGATGTACTTCCTGCTGATCTTCTGCTGTGTAAATCGGCATTTCGGTATGCTTGGCCAGTAATTCCGGCATTAAACTCTTGAAATCAGGAGACAGGTGTTGGATAATTACAAATGCCATTCCTATATCCGGAGGAATTTGATTGAATAATTTTTGTATGGCGTCTAACCCCCCAGCTGATGCCCCAATTCCAACTATGTAGAAATCGCTGGCTTTAGAAGTACTCATGAAACTCAATTTTTCGATAAAGTCATATGACAGTCATATACAATATAACATTAATCCAGATGTGTTCAAATTACACATCTACATTTAATATTTTTTTAAGCTACTAAGTGCTTGCTAATGAAACAGTTGATACAAATAATTCTGCAAAAAAGAGGATTAGCAGCCCCATATAAAATGGGGAAAACTCAGTCTGTAAAGCAGTTAAAATCCCCCCGAAATCGCCTACATTTGTAAGCTTGCAAAAAATAACCAAAATGCAAGTGAGACAAGACTTTATGAGCGACGAATTAGAACAACAACACGCAGCAGAAAACAAAAATTACGGGGCAGATAGCATACAGGTTTTAGAGGGATTAGAAGCGGTTCGTAAAAGACCAGCCATGTACATTGGCGATGTGGGCGTTAAGGGCTTGCATCATCTGGTGTACGAAGTAGTAGACAACTCTATTGACGAAGCCCTTGCGGGTTATTGTAAAAACATTTTTGTTACCATCCACGAAGACAATTCCATTAGTGTTCAGGATGATGGACGAGGTATTCCAACTGCCATGCACTCCAAAGAAAAAAAGAGCGCATTGGAAGTAGTTATGACCGTACTGCACGCAGGTGGTAAGTTTGATAAAAACACATACAAGGTTTCCGGTGGTTTGCACGGTGTAGGGGTGAGCTGCGTGAATGCGTTAAGTACCAAATTGCTGGTGACTGTTCAGCGAGAAGGAAAAATATTTGAACAGGAGTATTCCATTGGTGTTCCTAAATATGCAGTCCGTGAAATAGGCACTAGCGAAATCACTGGAACAAGAGTTCATTTCTGGCCAGATGCCAGCATTTTCCAGGAAACAGTTTACCGCAAAGAAATACTTGAGGGTCGCTTGAGAGAACTGGCTTATCTGAATCGTAAAATAAACATTACGCTTACCGATTTAAGGGAGCTGGATGATGCTGGAAATGCCTACACCAATCACTTCTATAGCGAAGGTGGTATTATAGAGTTTGTAGAAATGCTGGACAGAAATGCCAACAGAAATCCGATTTTAAATGCCCCGTTATTTGTAGAAGGCCATGATGAGGCAACGAATGTTGCGGTTGAAGTTGCCTTAACGTATAACGACGATTTTAAAGAGAATATCTTCTCTTATGTAAACAATATCAATACCATTGAAGGCGGTACACACGTCACTGGTTTCCGTCAGGCTTTAACCCGTGTATTCAAAAGCTATGGCGATAAGGAGGGCTTATTTGAAAGAGCAAAAGTTACAGTAGAAGGAGATGATTTCAGAGAGGGATTAAGTGCTATTATATCAGTTAAAGTACCCGAACCTCAATTTGAAGGACAAACCAAAACTAAATTAGGAAATAGTGAAGTAAGCGGGGTTGTTCAAACAACAGTGGCCCGCGCTCTGGAAGCTTATCTGGAAGAAAATCCCAAAGAAAGCAAGCAGGTAATTTCCAAAATAATTCTGGCTGCGCAGGCAAGGGTTGCGGCAAAGAAAGCCAGAGACATGGTGCAGAGAAAAACGGTATTATCCGGGGGGGGACTTCCGGGAAAACTGGCAGACTGCAGCGAAAAAGATCCGGTTAAATGCGAACTGTACCTGGTGGAAGGAGATTCAGCGGGTGGTACTGCCAAACAAGGCAGGGACAGAAGCTATCAGGCAATTTTACCCTTGAGAGGTAAAATTCTGAATGTGGAAAAAGCCATGGAGCATAAGATCTATGAAAACGAGGAAATTCGTAACATGTATACTGCATTGGGTGTTACCGTTGGAACCCCGGAAGATCCTAAAGCTCTGAACACTTCTAAGCTTAGGTATCATAAGCTGATTATCATGACCGATGCCGATGTGGATGGATCGCATATTGCCACCCTTATTCTGACCTTTATCTTCCGTTATATGAAGGAATTGGTTGAACAGGGTTGTGTCTACATTGCTCAGCCTCCCTTGTACATGGTTAAAAAAGGAAAAGAGCAGGAATACGCCTATAGCGAAGAACAAAGAAAGGGCCTTATTGAAAAACTGGGTGGAGGAAAGGAAGACAGCGTTACCATTCAGCGATACAAAGGATTGGGTGAAATGAATGCTGAGCAACTTTGGGAAACCACTATGGACCCGTCCAGAAGAACCTTGAAAAGAGTAACCATTGAAAGCGCCGCTGAAGCAGACCGGATTTTCAGCATGCTGATGGGTGACGATGTGGCTCCCAGAAGGGAATTCATTGAAAGTCATGCCAAATACGCCAGAATTGACGTTTAGGCAAAAAAGCAGTATCTTGTTTATCTAACCCAAACCCTATTCATTAAAATTAAATTCAACAGACAATGGACACTTCAAAAATGATTAAAGCATATTGCCTTAAAACAAAGGAAAAAAATGTACCCATGCACGACGCTGTTGTCACCAAAACTGCCAAAGGCGGTTATATGGCTGGCGGACATGATGGCAAAGGCAATAAAATGGCAGCCATCCTAAGTGAAGCGAAAGCTTTACAGGCAATTGCAGATGGCGTTGCAAAAAAAGGATTCTAATTCCCGCTTTAAAAAGAAACTGAACCCCGGCTTGTCCGGGGTTTTTTATTTACCCCTATCAGCTGATTGATAAAGGTTAGGGTGCGGCTTCTTGTACTGGTTTAGCTAAAACAGTTGTATGCATCTGAGTTAAAAAACGATGCATTTCTTCCATCCCTTTTATGGGCTCAACAACCAACAAGAACACTTTACCGGTTTGCTTCAATTTTCCTTTATTGGTTCCGGTTTGAAGGAATGCCAGTACATTCTTAAATAAGTTGGATTCAAAATAAGGAGAGTCTGGCTTATTGATGAAATAACAACGCAGCACTTCGTCTTTCAAAGTCATTTTTTCGAAGCCCATGTCTACTGCTAGCTTCCTGCATTTAACGGTTGTAAACAAGTCCTCAACAGCAGCGGGGACCGGACCAAACCGATCCTGCAGTTCGTGATGGAAAGTATCCAATTCTTCCTCATTTTCACAATTGTCTAGGCGGGTATACAAAGACAATCTTTCTGTGATGCTTTCTACATAACTATCCGGTATCAATATTTCCAGATCTGTATCAATGGTACAATCGCTAACAAAATCGTCCTGCTTACTAATTTCTTCCTTGAACAAATCCTTGAAAGAAGATCGCTTCAGTTCTTTGATGGCTTCTTCCAGAATCTTCTGATACATTTCAAAACCAATCTCGGCCATGAATCCGCTCTGCTCCCCTCCCAGCATATTACCAGCACCTCTGATATCCAGATCACGCATGGCAATTTGAAAGCCACTTCCTAAATCACTGAATTGCTCCAGTGTCTGTAATCTTTTTCTGGAATCAACCGGTAATGTGCTGATTGGCGGAGCCAATAAATAACAGAATGCTTTTTTATTGCTTCTGCCTACCCTTCCTCTTAACTGATGTAAATCACTCAAACCAAATTGGTGTGCATTGTTAACAATAATAGTATTAACATTTGGTATATCTACCCCACTCTCTACAATATTGGTACAAACCAATACATCGTATTTGCGTTCAATAAAATCGAGAATTTTTTCTTCCAGTTCATGACCTTCCAATTGGCCATGTGCATAGCCTATACTCAGATCCGGACAAAGTCCCTGAATTAAGGCACTCATTTCTGCCAGACCCTGAATCCGGTTATGAATAAAGAAAACCTGTCCTCCTCTTTCTGTTTCAAAATAAATGGCATCCCGAATAAAATCATCATTAAACACATGCACTTCAGTCTGTATGGGCTGACGATTTGGTGGAGGTGTATTAATAATGCTTAAATCTCTGGCGCCCATCAAACTAAATTGCAGGGTTCGGGGGATTGGGGTTGCCGTTAAGGTTAAGCAGTCTACGTTTGTTTTAAGTGTTTTCAATTTTTCTTTGTGTGCCACTCCAAATTTCTGTTCCTCATCAATAATCATGATGCCCAGGTCTTTGAAAGCTACTTCTTTGCCCAATAAACCATGTGTTCCCACAATAATATCAACCTTGCCTTCCTTAAGCCGTTGAAGGGTTTCCTTCTTTTCTTTGGCCGATTTAAAACGATTGATATAATCTACTGTTACCGGAAAATCCTTAAGTCTATCCTTAAAAGTTTTATAGTGCTGAAAAGCAAGAATGGTTGTAGGCACTAAAATAGCAGCCTGTTTGCCGTCTACCACCGTTTTAAATGCCGCCCTGATGGCAATTTCTGTTTTACCAAAACCCACATCACCACAGACCAGACGATCCATTGGTGCTTCTTGCTCCATGTCTTTTTTTACGTCTGCAGTAGCTTTACTCTGGTCGGGTGTATCCTCGTAAATAAAAGAAGCTTCCAATTCGGTTTGCATATAATTGTCTGGTGCATGTGCAAATCCCTTCTGCGCCTTTCGCTGTGCATATAATTTAATAAGGTCAAAAGCAATTTCCTTCACTTTTGCCTTTGTCTTCTCTTTTAACCTGTTCCAGACATCACTACCCAGTTTGTTGATTTTGGGGACGGTTCCCTCCTTACCTGTATACTTTGAAATTTTATGTAAAGAATTAATATTTACATACAGGATATCGCTGTCTTTATAAATGATTCTTACCGCTTCCTGAATTTTTCCATTCACTTCCAGTTTCTGTAAGCCACTATAGGTACCCACACCATGATCAATATGGGTTACATAATCGCCAGGCTGTAAATCACGAAGTGTTTTTAAAGTAAGCGCTTTGTTTTTGTTGTATGCCTGCTTAACACGGTACTTATGGTATCGCTGAAAAATCTGGTGATCTGTATAACAAACCAGTTTTAATGCATGGTCAATAAATCCTTCATGAATACTCGTACCAACAGGAGTAAATTGAATTTCGGTTTGTAAATCTGTAAAAATAGTATGCAATCTTTCCAACTGCTTTATCTGATCGGCAAAGATGTAAATGCTATAACCCGCTCCCTCCAAGGACTTCAGGTCTTTAATTAACAATTCAAACTGTCTGTTGAAAGCTGGTTGTGGTCTTGTTTCAAATACCAGTTCCTCTTTAGTCAGTTGTGGTTTAAATCCAAATTCAACCAGTTTCTTCTGTAGCAGAATGGGCAACAGATTGCTTGCGGCAATAAAATCTGCCGGGGATACTGACTTTAATATATGTTGCTCTTCCTCATCCTGCTGTTTGCTAAAATATCCTTCCGCCTGCAATTGGAGAAATCCTTCTAGGTCGGACGCTTGTGTTCTTATTTTCTCTTCAATTACATCCCAGTCTTTCATCCAGATAACAGTATTCTCGGGCATAAACTCAAACAAAGAAATTTTTTCGCCCGCATCGGCACCCGCCGTATCTGGTAAAATATCAACGTTCGGAATGATATTTACCTGCAATAATTTTCGCTCACTCAACTGCGTCTCCGGATCAAAAATTCGAATACTGTCAACTTCATTACCAAATAATTCAACCCGATAAGGCTTCTCATTTCCAAAAGAGTAGATATCCAGAATTCCCCCTCTCAAAGCAAACTGACCGGGCTCATAAACAAAATCTGTGCGTTCAAAACCATACATCACAAACAAATCCATCAGGCTTTCCGGCTGAATGGTATCATTGGTTTTGATACTGATAATATTGCTACTAATGGTTCCCGGAAGAATAACTTTTTCAAAAACAGCTTCCGGATAAGTGACTACTATTTTTTTATTTCCCCCGCCAGACAATTTGGTTAATGCCTCTGTCCGAAGCATCACATGAGAACTGTTGAGCAAACGAAAGTTTTTCCTGTTTTTAAAACTAGAAGGGAAATAAAATAAATCTAATGCGCTGGTAAGATTTTCAAGGGTATTGTGAAAATAAGCGGCTTCTTCAGCATCATTCAACACAATCAGATGATTCAGGTTTCTCCCATCTTCATGCTGAAATACGGCACTCACAATGAACTCTGCACTACTTCCCTGTAAATTTTTTAGATACAACTGCTGAGGATCGGCATAGTTTACCCGTTTCACCAACTGTTCTACCAGGGGTGATTGCAGGTATTGATCCATTAGATGCGGCAAATTCATGATCACGATCCTTACAAAAGGAGTGCAAAGATAGGGGATGCCTAATAGCTGGCTGCAAAATTCACAAGTATATTCAACTCAGTCAACTTGCCTTTTTCAACCGTCACCAGATTGATATTATTTCTGATATCAAATTGGTTGGCAAAAAACTGCTGACCCGCCTGAACAAAAACCGAATAAGTCCCTTCTGGCAATTTAGCAATATAAGTACCCGTGCTATCTGTGTCTACCGCCATAACCAGCTTGGTATAAATATTGGTAAATAAGGGGCCTTTATTCCATTGCTGTACTTTGGTCAGATCTGTTGGCTCATAAAAAAATACCGTTGTAGGGTAAGGTTTGGGTTCAGCAGCAGGGGCACCGATTCTGGGCATTTGGTTGCCTTCAACTGTCATAACAGAGCCCTTAACTCCTTGTAACACGGGCTCAGTTTTCTTTTTTTGTGGAGGTTTACAAGCCAAGAAAAGAAAAAAAGATAAAACGGCTGAAAAAAGAAAAAATCGCATACTACATTTTGAACCTTGAAAGTATCTAATTTAGAGCAGAATAAATTAAGAAAAGCTGTATAAAAGCTAAAAAACATTTATATGATTAAACGCCTGGGGATAGTCTCCTTTTTGATGGCCACTTCTTTTGTTGGTTCATTTGCCCAAACGTATACCAACGAAAAACTGCTCAAAATTTCATCACAAAAGATAAAGCTGGAGCAAGAACTCAACTATGCAAAAGCCTTATCTATTGCTAAACAGAAGAATTGGGATCTAAGCATCAACAGCAATGGGAATGTTGCCAAATTAACAGGGGTTGATGATTTTGGGTTCCCTATTTATACCAAATCGTACAACAATACCATTGCAGCAGCAACCACCAGAGCTAGTCAACTTTGGCCGGGAGGCGCTTCCGGTTTAAACTTATCGGGTAGCACAGCTGCCATGAGAAACAAACTGGGTATTTGGGAATTTGATGGTGCTCCATTGGCAAGTCACGTTGAATTTGGAGGCAGACTTACACAAAAAGATGTACCCACCGGCAGTAGCGGTAACGATCATGCTACACACGTTGCCGGTACCATGATAGCTTCGGGCGTAAATCCAATTGCAAAGGGAATGGCTTTTGCCATCCCCAATATGATTTCCTACGATCACCTGAATGATATTTCTGAAATGACTACCGAAGCTGCAGCTGGATTGTTGGTATCTAACCACTCATACGGTTTCATTGCCGGCTGGAATTATAACTCTGCGCAAAGTCGCTGGGAGTTTTACGGCAGACCAGGTGAAAACGAAGATTACCGCTATGGATATTACGGTACTGATGCACAAAGAGTGGATTCCATCGCTTTTAATGCTCCTTTTTATTTAAAAGTATCTGTTGCAGGAAATGACCGGAATAACAATGGTCCTGCTGTTGGTCAGCCCTTTTTCAGAAGAAACGCACAAGGCGTGATGGTAGATGCAGGTATAAGACCAGCTGGAATTAGCAGTAACGACGGATTTGACATTATTCTTGGATACGGTATTGCCAAAAACAGTTTGACCATTGGTGCCGTAAATGGAATTCCTGGCGGTTACAACAAACCTGCTGATGTAGTTATGAGTTCCTTCAGTGGTTGGGGACCCACCGATGATGGAAGAATTAAACCTGATCTTGTAGCCAATGGGGTAAATGTAACTTCTGCCAGTACCAATGGAAATACAGCTTACAGTACCAAGAGCGGAACTTCCATGGCAGGACCCAATGCAGCAGGTTCATTAATATTATTGCAGGAACATTATACCAAATTGAAGCCAGGAACTTTTATGCGTTCGGCTACTTTAAAAGGATTGGCTATTCACGCTGCAGACGAAGCAGGTGGCACCCTCGGTCCTGATTATACATTTGGATGGGGTTTAATGAATGTACAAAGAGCTGCAGCTGTAATCAGCAGTGCAGTAGCCAACAATAACGCTAACAACAGTGATCATTTGCTGTACGAAAATGTATTAAACACCGGAGAAACTTTTACCAAGACGGTTGTGGCAACCGGAAAAGTTCCTTTGTCTGCAACCATTGCCTGGACGGATCCACCCGGAACCATTAACAACGATGCTTCCACCAATTTAAATGACAGAACTTCCAAACTTGTTCATGATCTGGACATCAGAATTACCAGAAATACACAAACATTTCTGCCATGGGCACTGGATGTTACCAGCCCCTCTGCAGCTGCAAGCAGAAGAATCAACAATGTGGACAATGTGGAAAGAATAGATGTAGACAGTACTGTACCTGGCGCAACTTATACCATCACTGTTTCTCACAAAGGAACTTTGGCAAGAGGTTCCCAGGCATACACACTAATTGTGAGTGGAACAGGGGGTATATCATACGGCAGTTCTGCATCATTGACCAGTGGCGCTAAAGTAGATAGTTTGTCTTTCAGCAATATTCGATACAGCAGTCCTACAGGTTGTAAAACTTTTACAGATAATACCAACCTTACAGCCAATATTCAGGCAAGACAAATACTGCCCATCTATATAAGAACCAGCTCATGTGATGCAACCATTAATTCAAGAATCATCAAAGTATACGTAGACTACAACAACGATGGTGATTTTCTGGATGCAAACGAAGGTGTACTTACAAGTACTGTACAAAGTGGAAACAGTAGCGTATTTACAGGAAATATCACCATTCCTGATAACGTAACTATTGGAACCATTCATAGAATGAGAATTATTACAAGAGAAACTACCAATGCAGCGGATATTACGCCTACCGGGGATTACGCAAGAGGAGAGACACAAGATTATTTATTAAAAGTGGAAACGCCTTCCAATGATGTTTCCATGAGTAATATTGTTTCACCAGCAGCAGGTAATTGTGGAAATGACAAACAATACATTACAGTTGCCATTGCGAATAACGGAGCCAATCCACAAACCAATGTTCCGATCACTGTAATAGTAAAAACTGGTACAACTACAGTAACCACTTTAAATGCTACTTACCCAGGAACCATCGCGGCACTTTCCACTGTAGAGTATACTTTACAAACTCCATTCCAAGCATTGGCTGGAACTAACTATACTATTTCCGCTGAAACTAAATTAAGTTCTGATCAAAACAGCACGAACAATTTAATTGAAGTAGCGGTTCCTATTTCAGCCAATGCAGATATTCCGACAGCGGAGGGAGTGGTTTGTAATAATACCGCTATACTACGTGTATTGAATCCTGGCAACAGCAACTATTTCTGGTATGCAGATGCAACCACAACTACTCCTTTTGCTGTAGGCAGCAATGTAACAGCAACCACAGTGCCTGCGAACAGAACATACTACGTAACCAAAGAAGCGAGAGGAACTGTTGGAGCTACTTCTAAATTAACTTTCTCTAACGGAGGTTACAATGCTTTTGCCGGCAACTACATGAAATTCAAGCATGATGTTCCTGTAAAAATTGAAACAGTTAGAATGTATACTGCCAATCCTGGTAAAATAAAAATCACGGTAGGTGATAATCTAACGGCTGGTTCAACTGCAGGAAGCTATTCCTACAGACCATTACTTAGTAAAACTTTTACTGTTTTCAACTCCAGACCAACTGCAGCTATTGGAGCATTAACAGAAAACAATCCCAATGATTCGGGTTTTGTATACAATGTAGATCTGGACATTCCTGGAAACGGTGATAAAATCATCATCGTGGAATGTACTGAAGACGCCAATGTTTACAGAAACAACGGCATTACGGGAACCATCTATCCTTTTGGGATAAATGGACTAATGAGTTTTACAGGCAATAGTGTTTCACTGGCTCCTGCTGCTGGTCAGGATGAAAATCAGTTCTGGTATTTTTTCTACGATACCAAAGTATCAACAGGATGTCCAAGTAATCGCGTACCGGTAGTAGCAGCGGCAAATATTCCGTTAACGGTTTCTCAGGTTGGTGACTCTCTGGTAGCCAATTTAAAAACAGGAACCTTCCAGTGGATTTATAATGATACCGCATTTGTTGCCGGTGGAAACGGCTCTTCTATTAAACCTACCCGTACAGGAAACTACAAGGTTCAACTATTAGATGCTTTCGGATGTTCAAAAACCTCCGCCAATGTAAGTTATACTGCTACAGCCATTACCACGGTGGATCCAAGAGAAATCAAATTAACGGTTTCCCCTAATCCGAACAATGGCATTTTCCAATTGAGTTTTGAAGTAACCAAACGCAGTGACTTATCTATAGAAATACTGAATGCTGCAGGACAAAGAGTATTCCTGAATACACAATCAGGATTCCTTGGCAAATACAATAAACAGCTTAGTTTAAAACAATTCAGCAGTGATGTGTATTTATTAAAAATACAACACGATAAAAAAACCTATCTGCAGAAAGTTATAGTGCAGAAATAAAATAAGGAAAACGTCACAACAATGCCTCTGTAAAACAGAGGCATTGTTATTTATGGGTATTTCGTACTTTGTGTAAAACATTGCAATGCTCCAACCCTGGTTAAAATGTGTGGTAATTAAAACCGAAGATATTACCCATAGCACACGCAGATTCTGGATTCAGATTCCTGAACTGGATACATTTGAATTTGAACCAGGACAGTTTGTAACATTTGACTTACCCATTCATGAGCAGCGAAACAAAAGATGGAGATCATACTCTATTGCATCTGCACCAGATGGCACTAATATTTTTGAGCTAGTAATTGTTTTAATGGAAGACGGATTGGGCACACCTCATTTATTCAATGATGTTACAGTTGGCAGCGAGCTAATGGTAAGAGGACCGCAAGGAAAATTCACTATGCCTCAGCAACTAAACAAAGATTTATTCCTGATTTGCACAGGAACAGGCATTGCTCCATTCCGTTCAATGGTTCATCATATTCATCAGCAACAAATTCCTCATAAAAATATTCACTTAGTATTTGGTTGCCGGGAATTTAAAGACAGCTTGTATGAAGCTGAATTAAAGCAACTGGAAAATACCCTTCCCGGATTTTATCATCATCCATGTTTCTCCAGAGAGTTAGTGGTTGGGCCTGGTCAATATTCGGGTTATGTGCATGCCTGCTATATGGAACTGGTAGAAAAGTACAAGGGTATGACCGGAGTCATACCAGAAGCTAACTTTTTTTTATGCGGATGGAAAAATATGGTAGACGATGCCAAAGCAAAAATCCTTTCTTTGGGTTACGACAAATCGGCTATTCATCTGGAATTATACGGTTAGGAATGCTTTTGCGCAATCAGAACAAAATAATCAAATATCAACTCTCTTTTAAAAAGCTTTTTTTGTATCAGTCTTGATTGATACTTTTCAAGATAAGCACTATACTCATCAATATCCAGTTGAATAGGATGCAACATGTCGCCAGGTAAAAGTTGAAATATTTTTTTTAGCCATTTGCTTCTGTGTGCATCTGTACTTAATACAAGTATACCCCCTGGTTTCAATGCTTTTAATAGATTTTGATAACAACGTTCTAAGTCATTTACATGATTGATGGCATTCATGCAGAACACTACATCATATTTTGCCTGTACATCCAATGCTTCAATAGACATTGTTTTAAATTGTGTCCAGGAATATTGTTCTGGTTGAAATACAGACAAATGCTGATACTTATCCAGCAAAGGGTCAATAGCATCTACTTTACAATCAGACAAACTCATGTAAATTCCGGAGGGGCCGCAACCTGCATCTAAAACGACAGTATCCTTGTTCAACTTTACAGAAGAATCAATTTCATTGAGTAATCTATCCCAGTACTGCTTTTTTTTAACCAGGTATTCTGATGGATTCTTTTTCTTGAGGTAACGCTTCCACCATAAAAATTCTAGTTTTTGTGCAAGCTTCCATTTTACATTTATTTTGTCCATCCTGGTTTTACTTAGTTCAGCTGATATGCGATAGTACCAATTCTTTTACCTTACTGATAGGAATACGCTCCTGCACCATGCTGTCTCTGTGACGTATGGTTACCATATTGTCTTCCTTTGTCTGATGATCAATGGTAACACAGAATGGCGTACCAATGGCATCCTGACGACGATAACGTTTACCAATGGCATCTTTTTCTTCGTAGAAACATTTAAATGCTCCCTTACAATCGTCCATGAGTTCACGCGCAATTTCAGGTAGTCCATCTTTTTTCACCAATGGCAGAATAGCTAATTTATTCGGAGCAATTTTAGCCGGGATTCTTAATACTACTCTACTATCTGTAGAACCATCTTCTTTGGTAATGGTTTCTTCTGCATAGGCATTACTCAAGATCAGTAAGAACATACGATCCAAACCAATAGAAGTTTCAATTACATAAGGAATATAATTTCCATAAGGCTTACCAGTGGCTTCATCAATATCATTATCAAAATATTGCTGCTTTTTCTTGCTATACTCCTGGTGACTCTTTAAATCGAAATCTGTTCTGCTATGGATGCCTTCCACTTCTTTAAAGCCGAATGGAAATTCAAATTCAATATCCAAAGCTGCATCTGCATAATGCGCCAGTTTTACGTGATTATGGTAACGGTATTTTTCAGCAGGAAGACCCAGACTTAAATGCCAGTTCAGTCTTTCCTGTTTCCAGTAGTTGTACCATTCCATTTGAGTGCCAGGTCTTACAAAAAACTGCATTTCCATTTGTTCAAATTCACGCATACGGAAAATGAACTGACGAGCAACAATTTCATTGCGGAATGCTTTACCAATCTGAGCAATGCCAAATGGCACTTTCATTCTGGCTGTTTTTTGCACATTCAGGAAATTGACAAAAATGCCCTGTGCCGTTTCTGGTCTTAAATAAATAGTATCAGATTCCTCTGCTACCGAACCCAGTTGAGTAGAAAACATCAGATTAAACTGACGGATGTCGGTCCAGTTACCCGTTCCACTAACGGAACATACAATCTGATAATCGGCCAGTAACTGTTTTAACCCAGCAAAATCTTCTGCAGCCAGCAACTGATCCATCTTTGCCAGTAACGCATCTGCCTCTGCCGATTTACCAGCTTCTTTTAGCTGGTCTGCCTTAGCCTCAATAATATGATCTACACGGTATCTTTTCTGACTGTCTTTATTGTCAATCATCGGATCACTGAAATTATCAACGTGACCGCTAGCTTTCCAGGTAGTGGGGTGCATAAAAATGGCCGCATCAATACCTACTATATTCTGGTGAAGCTGCGTCATGCTTTTCCACCAGTAGTCTTTTATATTCTTTTTTAATTCACTGCCATATGGACCGTAATCATAAACGGCACTAAGGCCATCATAAATTTCGCTACTCTGGTATACAAAACCATACTCTTTGGCATGTGAAATAATTGCCTGAAAACTGTTTTCGGTTGCTGTGCTCATACAGCGGCAAAAATAGGTGATTACCCGTTTATCCAGTAAAATGGGCAATGTTGATTAAAAAAATTAGTTTAGGGATTCAAAACTCAACAGACCGTTATGAAAAAAATCCTGTTCTGGCTGCTGCTTTTGCCGGCAATGGCTTCTGCCCAGCAAACCAATGTACAAACGACAGAATATCCCAATGACTATCTGAGTCCTGCATTTCATGCGGGCAGAAGAGCTGCATTTAAAGAGAAAATGCCAGCTAAATCGGTGGGAATTTTCTTTGCCAGTCAGGTAAGACTGAGAAACGACGATGTAGATTATCAATATGCACAGAATAAAAACTTCTATTATTTTACAGGATTGGAAGAACCCAATGCACTACTGTTGTTATTTAAGGAACCAACCACCATTTTAGGTAAAACTGGCACAGAATTCATTTTTGTTCAGAATAGAGATCCACAGAGAGAAATGTGGAACGGGAAGATTCTGGGCGTTGAAGGAGTTACCAAACGCTATAAGTTTGACAACGTCTTTTTAAACCGGGATTTTAAAAACAATACCCTCGCTTTACATGATTACGACTCTGTTTTAACTTCCTTCCGGTCCGAAGATATTTTTCAGACATATCCCAGAACAAGAGATGAATTAAGCCGTATGGCAGGTATAGTTGATAGTCTTATTAAAGCGCACAATAAACCAATTGCCAGTAGAACACATTTGCAAATTTTAACTGCACTAAGAGGCATCAAACAACCGGAAGAAATTGCCATTTTGGAAAAAGCAGCAGCAATTAGTGCAGAAGGACATAATGAAGTAATTAAAGCTGTAAAACCAAATATGACCGAATATCAGGCACAGGCCATCATGGAATATGCTTTCAAGAAAAACGGATCTGAATATCCAGGATACCCAAGTATCAATGGCTCTTCGGAAAATGCCTGTGTGTTGCATTATGTAACCAATTTAAGATTGATGAAAGACGGAGACCTGTTGTTAAGTGATTGTGCAGCTGAGTACCATGGATACACCGCTGATGTTACTCGCACTGTGCCCGTTAATGGCAAATTCTCACCGGAACAAAAAATCATTTACGAACTAGTACTGGCTGCACAAGATTCTGCCATTGCGGTCTGCAAACCCGGTATGCCTTACAGTGGTTCTGATGCAACAGCCAGAAGAGTCATCAACAGGGGGCTGATTCAATTGGGTATTGCCGCCAATGAAGCAGAAGCCAGACGCTATTTCCCACACGGGACTTCGCATCATCTAGGTTTAGACGTGCATGATTTAGGTATCAGAGGCAATCAGCCTTTTGAGCCAGGGATGTACCTAACGGTTGAGCCTGGCATCTATATTCCACCGGGCAGTAAATGCGATGCGAAATGGTGGAATATCGGAGTAAGAATTGAAGATGATATTTTAATTACCAAGGATGGCAACCGCAACCTTTCTGCAGGAGCACCCAGAACAGTAGCAGAAATTGAGAAGCTGGCAAAAGCCAAATCTATTTTCAACTAAATCATTTCAACAACTACAACTTGGGGTTATTCTTATGGCGGTCCTTGTCTCTTAGGGTTTTCTTCTCTAAGTTTTTTTCAAGGGCTTCTGTAAGATTAACCCCTGTTTGGTTAGCAAGGCAAATCAATACCCACAAAACATCCGCCATTTCATCTGCCAGCTCATGTGAGGTATCGGAAGATTTAAAAGACTGTTCGCCGTACTTTCTTACCATAATTCTGCTAAGCTCCCCTACTTCTTCCATCAGAATGCCCAAATTGGTTAACTCGTTAAAATAACGCACCCCAATGGTTTTGATCCATTGGTCTACTTGTTGCTGTGCAGATTCAATTGTCATTATTCCTTGTTTTTAGAATCAATTAAAATAGTTACAGGCCCATCATTTATCAATGACACTTTCATATCAGCGCCAAAAATACCTGTCTGAATTTTTTTGCCGAGCTGTTTTTCAATTTCGGTAATCATTGCTTCATATAATGGTACAGCAACAGGAGGTTTGGAAGCTTTAATATAAGAAGGCCGGTTTCCTTTTTTGGTACTGGCATGTAAGGTAAACTGACTGACCAGTAAAACATCTCCATTCACTTCTTTAACGGAGCAATTCATTACACCGGATTCATCATCAAAAATTCGAAGATTGACCAGTTTTCCTGCCAGCCATACAATATCTTCCGGATTATCCGCATCTTCAATCCCTACCAAAACCATCAATCCTTTCCCAATAGCGCCATTCACTTTTCCATCAATAGTTACAGAAGCAGAGGAAACTCTTTGAATTACTAACCGCATAGATTGAAATTTAACCGAAATTTGAAAAGACTAAGATAAACATTCAAAACAGAAATCATTGAACAGAGTGCCTGCATACAAAGCAATGCTACTATTGGCAATATCGTTTGCCCTGAGTAAGGCAAAAGCGCAACATAGCATTGAATTCATGCCCATGTTCGGTTCGGCAAAATGGCATACAGACAGCAGTTATACCAATCAGGCAGGAGAACGATTGCAAATTAACAAGTGTCTTTTTTATACAACAGGATGGAAAGCGATTGTATTCAATCAAAATAAAAAAGGACGGCCCGATACGGTTGCCTTAAGTGAAGCCCATTATTTAATAGACCTGAACGAACCCAATAGCCTAAAGCTTCCTTTTACTATACCAGCCAATTGTGCTCAAGTCATTTTTACACTGGGAGTAGACAGCATTAAAAACACAACAGGCATTCAAACAGGCGCGTTGGATCCTGCGAGAGGCATGTTTTGGACCTGGAGAACAGGATATATTATGGCCAGATTGCAGGGAACATCACCCGCTGCCAACACAGCTGGTAAACGTTTCAGTTATGATGTAGGGGGATTTGAATCGCCGTATAACACAGTTAGACAAATCACACTTGAACTGGCCGAAAATGCTGGCACTGTAAAAAAATTAAAAACGATTCTCTACATTCAAACAGACTTGTCTTTCTGGTTTAATGGTAAAAATAAAATCAGTATTGCACAGAACCCCAACTGCCACAATTCCGGAAAACTAGCTATGCAGTTAGCAGACAATTATCAGCAAATGTTTACAATCGTTACCCCGCTATGAAAAAAACAGGAACGATACTATTGATAGCCATTCTGGTACTGTCTGCATTGGGTTTTATGCAACAACCCATGATGCACGCATTGCCTAGGAAAAAAACTTTTATTGTTCCAAAAGGATGGCCACAACCTTCATATGATTTTTCTAAAAACCCATTAACCGAAGAAGGAATAGCGCTGGGAAGACAATTGTTTTATGATGGACAGCTCAGCAAAGACGGGAATATATCTTGCGGAACCTGTCATCAGCAATTTGGTGCATTCAACAACTATGATCACCCCTTAAGTCATGGACTCGACAATAGTTTAACTTCCCGTAACGCCCCCGGACTCTTTAATCTGGCCTGGCAAAAAGCATTTATGTGGGATGGGGGCATCAACCACCTCGATCTTCAGCCATTGGCACCAATCACGGCACATAATGAAATGGGAGAAACCATAGAAAATACAATCAGCAAACTTCGGAAAAGTAATAATTATACCCGATTATTCAAAGCTGCTTTTGGAGACCCAACCATCAATACCCAACGACTTGGAAAAGCACTGAGCCAGTTTCTGTTAACCCTCGTTAGCAGCAATAGTAAATACGACAAAGTTATGGAGGGCCTGGACAGTTTCAGTTTACCTGAAAAACTGGGATACACTATTTTTAAGAACAAATGCAGTAGTTGTCATACCGAACCGTTGTTTACAGATTTTAGTTACAGGAATACCGGAATGCCACTGGAACCATTTCTACAAGACATAGGCAGAATGAGCATCACACAGGATCCTACCGATTCACTGAAATTCAAAGTACCAAGTCTGCGCAACATCATGGTTACATTCCCATATGGACATGACGGAAGATTTTTTTCACTAAGCAATGTATTTGAACATTATCGCAATAATATGCAGGTGACAGTCAATACAGATCCTTTGCTAAAAAACAAACTTCCACTTAGCAACTATGAAATCGGGCAGCTGAAAGCATTTTTACAAACGCTTACCGATTCTGTATTTCTGCAGAATCCCCAATTTGCAGCTCCGGGAACCCGAGCGTCTGCAACGCAACCATTAGACCTGCACAACTGATTACAATACCCTATTTTTGAACAATAGTTAATTCCATTGAGCGAGATAAAAAAACTGGCAAATCAAACAATCTGGTATGGTGTACCCACTATAGCCAGTCGTTTTTTAGGGTATTTGATGAACCTTTCGCTTCCGTTGTTTTTTGCACAACCTGCAACAACAGCCGATTTAACACAGATCTATGCAATGATTCCTTTCTTGAATGTGCTTTTTACATACGGGTTAGAAACTGCCTATTTCCGATTCATCAAAGAAGAAGATCCCAATCAACTCTATAGTACACTTTCTATTTCCTTATTGGGAAGCACCCTGCTTTTTAGTACCATTCTTTGGTTATGTAAAGAACCTATTCTTTATTGGGCTAATCTGGAAGCACAACCTGCTTTCATGAATTGGATGATTGGCATTTTATTTTTTGACACCATCAGTACATTAGCATTTGCCAGACTAAGACAGGAGAACAGACCTCGCAAATACGCAGCAGTCAGGTTGTCTAGTGTGCTCGTCAATTTTGTAACCGTACTCGTTTTTATAGGTTGGATACCGCAATATGTGCAATCCAATCCGAGCTCTCCACTCCGTTTTTGTACTGAGCAAAATATTGGTATTGGCTATTATCTGATTGGCAATTTGGCCGGAAGTATTCTCACCTTTTTATTACTCTTTTCCGAGTTCAGAAAAATTAAATGGGACTTTCATATTGCGCTACTCAAAAAAGTATTGAACTATACCTATCCGTTAATTATTGTGGGTATGGGGGGCATGGTGAATGATATGCTCAGCAGATTGATTTATCAGCACGTTGTTGACCTTCCTGTTGAAGCTGCCAAACACGAACTAGCTATATTCGGAAATATTTATCGTCTGGCTGTTTTAATAACCATCATGATTCAGGCTTTCAGAATGGCAGCTGAACCTTTTTTCTTTAAACAGAAAGGAGAAGAAAATGCACAAAAAATTTACGCGCGTGTAATGAAGTTTTTTGTTATTGCTTGCAGCTTCATGCTATTGTTCATCAGTCTCTTTATTGAAGTATTTGAATGGTTTTTTGTTGCGATTAATAAACCCCTCTGGACACAGGGATTACAGATAGTTCCGCTATTGGCATTGGGGAATATTTTCCTGGGTATCTATTATAACCTGAGCATCTGGTACAAACTCACTGATAGAAATAATTATGGGGCGCTCATCACTGTTGGAGGTGCTATTATTACGATTATCTTAAACATCATATTAATCCCCAGTTTGCATTATTTAGGAGCAGCCATTGCTACTTTCCTTTGCTACTTATTTATGATGTTGGTTAGCTATCATTTGGGACAAAAATTCTATCCTGTTCCTTATGCCACGAAAAAACTAATCGCCTACTTGGTGATCGTGTTGCTTATGTACATCATACAAAAAGCAATCCTCTATTTTATTCCAGAACTCTGGCTGGGCATTATCACCGGCATTATTTTAATTGGTCTTTTTGGCTGGCTCGTTTACTGGGCAGAAGAAAAAGAGCTCAGAAAACTGGTTAAAAAATCAAGCTAACACAATACATTGTTTTAATAAATACTAAGGGTTAATGGAATTGTTATAACGGATTTATTGAAATCATTCCCTGAACTTATCTTTGCAATATGGCAGAAGATTTACAGATTATTAAAGGATCCAAGACTGAACAATACGAGGCATTAATTCCTCAGATCAAAGGATTACTTACAGGCGAAAGCAACTTGATTGCCAACCTTGCCAATACAGCAGCTGCACTGAAAGAACAATTCGGTTGGTTCTGGGTAGGGTTTTATCTGGTAGAAAAGGACGAACTGGTTTTAGGACCATTCCAGGGACCCGTTGCCTGCACCAGAATTAAAAAAGGAAGAGGAGTTTGCGGAAGCAGCTGGGAACAAGCTAAAACATTGATTGTGCCAGATGTAGAAAAATTTCCTGGTCATATTGCCTGCAGTAGTTTATCCAAATCAGAAATAGTTGTTCCGCTTTTCAAAGACGGAAATATCTGGGGCGTATTAGATGTAGACAGCAGCGAATACAACCAGTTTGACGAAACCGACCAGCATTATTTAGAACAAATCATTGCGCTGCTGGCATAATTGTACAATTGAAACTATAACATAGCTAAACCCATTTTCCAATTGCGAAATGGAGCATATTTGGGCTTCTTACCCAAATAATGTACCTTTACATTATTCGTATATGTCTCAGTTATACTGGAATCTACTTCAGTGACAAGGTAATCCCATCAATATCAGGTTATATACCACTTGAAATTTCAAGTGTTCATTTAAATCACATTTTGTGTTATTCAAAGAATTAGAACTCATTGAGCCTATTTTAAAAGCGCTCGAAACAGAAGGGTACACCAACCCTACCCCCATTCAGGAACAAGCAATTCCATCTGCCCTTGCAGGTAAAGATATTTTGGGCTGTGCCCAAACAGGAACAGGAAAAACTGCAGCTTTCTCTATCCCTATTCTGCAATTGGTTTGTCAGTCTCAGTTAAACGGAAATTTTACCAGAGGCATCAAAGCATTAATTCTTACCCCAACAAGAGAATTGGCCATTCAGATTGATGAAAGTATTGCGGCTTATGGAAAAAATCTGCGCATCTCTCATGAAGTAATTTTTGGAGGGGTGTCTCAACATCATCAGGTTATCAACTTAAAGAAAGGTGTAGATATTTTAACTGCTACACCAGGTAGATTACTCGACCTGATGCAACAGGGATTTATTCATTTAAAAGATATTCGCTTTTTTGTATTGGACGAAGCCGATCGTATGTTAGATATGGGCTTTATAAACGATGTAAAAAAAGTTGTGGCCAAACTGCCCGAGAAAAAACAAACCTTGTTTTTCTCTGCCACCATGCCCGATGAAATTGAAAAATTAGCCAATACGCTTTTAAAGAATCCGGTAACCATTGCCGTTACACCTGTTTCTTCTACTGTAGAAAAAATTGAGCAAGCCATTTATTTTGTTGAAAAGGAAAATAAGAAAAATTTGCTACAGGATTTGTTAGAAGATAGTGCCATCAAGTCTGCGCTGGTTTTTACCAGAACCAAACATGGTGCAGATAAAGTGGTTAAAAACCTGGTTAAACATGGCATTACTTCAGAAGCTATCCATGGTAATAAATCACAGAACGCCAGACAGAGAGCATTAACCAATTTTAAAAATGGCAGTACGCGCATTCTGGTAGCTACAGATATCGCAGCAAGAGGTATTGATGTAGATGGTTTATCGCATGTATTCAATTACGAATTACCCAATGTACCGGAAACCTATGTACACAGAATAGGTAGAACTGGCAGAGCCGGCGAAAGTGGTATGGCTATTTCATTTTGCGATACAGAAGAAAGAGCTTACCTGAAAGACATACAGAAGCTGATAAAAATTGAATTGCCAGTTGTAAGCAATCATGAATATCATTCTGCGACCCCACTAAAAGTCAGTTCCAATCAACCCGACAAAATAAAGAAACCTGTACCAAGAAACAGAATGGTGAAACAGAGTTATTATAAGTCGGGAAGAGGCAGCAATTAATTTTGCTGATTTAAGAATCGACTGTACAAATTCGCAATAGTTTTTTTAGATTGTAGCATGATTAAACCTATTCATTTACTCATTGCTACAATTTTTTTTGCCTATACCGGAACAGCCCAAAATGCAAAAAAAGGATTGAATACCTTGTATTATCCCGAACCTGCCAACTGGGAACAAAAAAAACCGGAAGCGTTGGGAATAGCTGCATCAACTATTGAAAAAACAATTGCTACCGCCAAAGCTGCAGAGTCACCCAACCCCAGAAGTATGGAAGAAAACCATTACAAAACTTTTGGAAAGGAACCCTTTGGAGATGGCATCGGACCCTTTGAGGACAGAGGTGATCAAACAGGTATTGTTATTTACAAAGGTTATAAAATAGCAGAATGGGGCACTCCTCTCAAATGCGACATGACCCACAGTGTGGCAAAAAGTTTTTTATCGGCTGTAATAGGGTTGGCGGTAGATGCCCAATTGATTCGATCGGTTCAGGATCCGGTGCATACATATGTTCCGCCCATTGAGTTATTTCAACCAGCGCCTGTTACGAAGCCGGCATCGCTGTTTAATCAACCTGAATTACTGCACCCTTTTGAATCTGTACACAATAAAACCATAACCTGGGAATCGATGCTCAGACAAACCAGTGACTGGGAAGGAACTTTATGGGGCAAACCAGATTGGGCCGACCGACCAGATACTGATCCAAAGAAATGGTTGAACAGAATACGAACTACACAGGGTACGGTATTTGAATACAATGATGTAAGAGTAAACGCATTGGCGCTTGCAGCTACCAGCGTATTCAGACAACCCCTTCCACAGGTATTGAAAAAACAAATTATGGACCCCATTGGCGCGTCGAACACATGGCGCTGGACAGGCTACAGGAATGCTTGGATAGTCCTAGACGGAAACCCAGTTCAATCGGTTAGTGGCGGTGGTCACTGGGGCGGAGGCTTGTTTATTCATGCGGAAGACATGGCTCGTTTTGGGTTACTTACTTTGCGAAAAGGCCGATGGAAAGACCAGCAGTTGCTTTCTGAATCCTGGATTCGTCAATCTACTACTCCAGGTCCTGCGAACAAGGAATATGGTTACATGAATTTTTATTTAAATACAGACCAGAAATTAATTCCGGGTGCCCCTGCTGAAGCATTTGTGCATTTAGGCAATGGAAATAATGTGGTTTACGTAGACCCGATAAACGATCTGGTTGTGGTATTAAGGTGGATTACCCAAAAAGGGATGATTGACACCATTTCCATTTTACTGGAAGGACTCAGAAAATAACATTTTTTCGTCACGAGACGATTATTTAATAATTGCTTAAAACTCAATGATAAATACCTAATTTTAGGTACCGGCGTTCCCCCTAGCCGAAGATACGCCATGATCAACCCTACTCCAATAGCAACGGAAAGCTTAGAAGAGCAAAACCGAAAATTGCTGAAAACGCAGTACGCACTGGAAAAAAAAGTGAGTCAGCTTAAGGATTTTGCTGGAATTATTACCCATGATGTAAGAGGACCTGCACATAATATTTCCAAGATGCTGGAAATGTATGAAAGCACAAATGATCCCGAGTTGAAAAAAGCATCCATGGATTATTTGAAAAAAATAAGTAAGGATCTGACTAACAACCTGAACGAGCTGATTCAAATTTTGCAAATCCATCTAGAAAAGGATATACCGGCTTCAGATTGTTCTTTTGAGGATGTTATCAACAGCGCAGTTCTTCAGCTTCAGGATATAATTCTGCAAAAAAATGCGGTAATAAAACAGCAACTGGAAATAACAGAGATTTATTATCCAAGGGTTTATCTACAAAGCATTGTATATAATTTACTCAGTAATAGTTTAAAATACTCAAAACCAGGTATTGCTCCGGAAATACTAATAGAAACTTTTGAAAAAGACGGAGCTGTTCATTTAGCGGTAACCGATAACGGGTTAGGTATTGATATGGCTAAATTCGGGCATTTGTTATTTAAATTCCAGAAGAGCTTTCACAGCGGGTTTGACAGCAAAGGAATTGGTCTTTACCTGATAAAAAACCAGATAGAAGAACAGGGTGGAAATATTTTTTGTGAAAGTGAATCACAAAAAGGAACAAAATTTACTGTTCGTTTTTAAAAATTTCCCCTTATTTTTGCCGTCCAAAATGCGGATGTGGCGAAATTGGCAGACGCACTAGACTTAGGATCTAGCGCCGCGAGGCATGTAGGTTCGACCCCTATCATCCGCACTGAACCACCTTTATAGGTGGTTTTTTTATGCGAAACCCCTACCTTTGCAGCCCGATTTTAAGTATTTAAAACACCTATATGGCTACAATTACCAGAGAAAACATTGGCTTATTAAATGATAAGCTTACCGTTACCCTTACCAAGGAAGACTATTTAAGTGGCTTTGAAAGCAGCCTGAAGAAATATGCTAAGACCGCAAATATACCTGGCTTTAGAAAGGGCATGGTACCTACTGGTCTGGTAAAGAAAATGTATGGTCAGGGTGTATTTTCTGAGGAAGTATTGCGCAAAGTTGAACAGGAGATGAATGCTTACATGGCAAAAGAGCAGATTGATATTTTTGCTCAACCACTTCCACTTGAAAACGATGCAGACAAACTAGACATGAATAATTTGTCTGATTACGTTTTTTCATTTGAAATTGGATTGAAGCCTGATTTTGAGGTAAACCTTTCCAAATTTGAAGCAACCCGCTACGTAGTTACTGTTACAGACGCTATGATTGACGAGGAAATCGCAAGATTGCAGACTCGTTTTGGTAAAATGACTGAGCCAGAAACCGTAACTTCTGAAGACAATGTATTGAATGTAACTTTTACAGAAACCGATTCAAAAGGCAATCCTGTTGAAAATGGTGTAAGCAAAGACAACAGCGTACTGGTTAAATATTTTGCTGAGAAGTTCCGCAAGAACTTGATGGACAAGAAAAAAGATGATGTGGTTTTATTGCAGATTAAAAAAGCTTTTGAAGACAAGGAAGCAGAAACCATTTTAGCAGACCTGGGTTTAACCAAGGATGATGCCGACAAATACTTTAATTTATTAATTACCAAAGTAGGTCTTGTAGAAAAAGCAGCACTAGACGAAGAACTTTTTAAACAAGTATATCCTGGTAACGACAATATCAAATCTGAAGCTGACCTTAGAAATGAAATCAAGGCAGAAATTGAAAAATATTACGCACAGTCTGCCCGCAACCAGGTTCAGGATCAGATTTATCACTACCTGGTAGACCATGTTAGCATGGAATTGCCTGAGAATTTCCTAAAGCGCTGGTTACAAAACGGCGGCGAAAAACCCAAGACTGCAGAAGAAGCTGAAGCGGAATATCCAAGTTTCTCTAAACAACTGAAGTGGACCTTAATTAGCAGCAAATTGTCACAGGATAATAAGATTGAAGTGTTACCTGAAGACATTCGCAATTTTGCCAAGATGCAGTTATTCAGCTATATGGGTAATCAATTAGGTGCGTTGGGAGATAACCAGCAGTGGATTGACGATTACGCCAACAGAATGATGCAGGATAAAAAGTTTGTAGAAGACAGCTACCATAGAATAAATGCAGAAAAATTATTTGATGCATTGGAATCACAGGTAAAAGCAAAAGATGAAAGCATTAGTGCAGATGATTTTGCGAAGAAATTAGAACACCATCATCATTAATTGAGTTGATACGTATTATTGAAAAACCAGCCAATGGCTGGTTTTTTTATTGCACCAACTGATGCAATTGTAAGGCTGATTGAATATGGCGAACGACAGCATTGGCTACATATCTGTTTATAAATAGGAATCCACCTAATTGAAGTACCCGCTTCTTGAACCAATGTCTGGAAATATTTGACAAAATTGCCGCTGAACGTTTTTGTATAGCAGGTTTCAACTCTTTGATAAAATCAATATCGGAAACCGGCCAGTCGGGCGCCTGTTTCTGTAAATTAAAAACGGGTATAATCTGAACACTATCTTTATTATCTGAAAGAAAAGGCCGCAGATCAATGTCTTCATAACCTTTGGAGAATAAGGGATGCAAGTGAAATTGCTTAAGTGGAATGGTAAAATGATTTTGTAGAAATCGGGCACAATTGTATTGCCCTAAGGCATAATCGTGCAATCTGAAACGCTTACTTAAAAAGCCACCAAAGCCCCCAACCACTCCACTCGCAATTGCTTTTGCTCCTTCTATTTTTTCTTCGGGATTTCCCTTGTACCGAACAGGAGCAATTAAAAACTGCCCGGCTTTTTCCTTATTCATCATATCCGCAATGGGTAAAGGTTTTGCTTTCATCTGATGCAACATAGCATTAAGGATTTGCCTGGCTATATTTGTTAATTGCAATGAATCGTTCTCCTGAAAATCGGGGGTATTAGGAAAGGGATCAATCATGAGTATCGTATTGGTGAATGAAGAAAAGGAATCCCTCTCTGATTCCGGATTACGCTTATCAGCCATTGCTCCCTGCAATAATTCACGCACTTTCTCAAAAGGTTCATTGTTCATTAGTCCCCCATCCACCTGCAAGGAAATATGTTCTTCTGAGAGCATATCTAGCAACAACCCCTGTTGGTTTAACCATGGATTGTGCTGAATCATCTTTTTAGCCCTTTTCAACCGCACGGGTTTTAGCACCAAGGGGAACGCAGCTGTTGCCATGATTGCTTTTTGTAGCAACTTTGTATTGACTCCTTTGGCTACATTCAAAGGGATCCATCCCGGCTCTGCATGCCCCCGGTATTCAGTCAGCTGTTCCGCATCTGTCAATGGTGAATCTGCCAATTGAAAACAGGCAAAATCGCTATGCACCGACATGCTGTGAACTGTCTTTTGGCGTTCTGAGGTAAAGGAAATATTATATGGATATCCTTTAAGGTTGGTGAGGGTTGTAAATAATTTCAACGAAGAATGTATATACGCAGGTAAGGTTCGGGTTGGATACTTTGCTGCAGCAATAGCCTGCTGACTTAACCGTTCCACAAAACTTCCATTCAGAAGAGAACTGAGTAACCCGGATTCAGAAATATCAGTTGGATCCAACATGGCATTGGCCATGGAATCGGCCTCCATTTCTACCCAGCTTTTATAGAAAATTTTTGCACCCGGCTGTTGAACTGCAGCTGCAGTTAATAATCCCGTCATTCCACCTGCAGAAGCTCCGCCAATTACGGAGAGGGTTACCCGATGTGTTGGCACTCCGTCCTGCCCTCGTTTTTGCTCCCACCCTTCCAAAGCTTCCAGCAAACAGTCCAGTACACCTGCTGTATACGCACCTGCAGAAACAGCACCTGCCATGCAGATTCCTAATTGAAATGGTTCGTTTTGCATATCTTAACAAATAACGTTATTGAACTTATCTAAAATGAACGACCTTTGCAACCGTGTTTTAACGGTAAATATCAGGGTATGTCAAAATGCCATAAATAAAGCTTTGCACAGTATTTGAACAGGGTTGATACCGATTTAACAAAACACCTAACTTCAACGCGAAATATAGTTATATGAATATTGAAAAAGAATTCGAAAAATACGCGGTAAAGCACCATGGAATCAGCAGCGGTGTTTTACACAATTACAGACAATACGGTCAGGTAACCAACCTTACCCCATATATCATTGAAGAGCGTCCCCTGAATGTAGCGAGCATGGATGTATTCAGCCGTTTAATGATGGATCGCATTATTTTTCTAGGAGAAGGCATCAACGATTATGTTGCCAATATTGTAACTGCTCAATTGCTGTTTTTGGAAAGTACCGATAGAACCCGTGACATTCAAATGTATATCAACAGCCCGGGTGGCAGCGTTTACGCTGGTTTGGGCATCTATGATACTATGCAGTTTATTGGACCCGATGTAGCTACCATTTGTACAGGTATTGCAGCTAGTATGGGACAGATCTTATTGTGTGCCGGCGTACAGGGAAAAAGAACTGCTTTAAAGCATAGCAGAATTATGATGCACCAGCCAAGTGGTGGAATAGGTGGTCAGGCAACCGATATTGAAATCACTGCCAGAGAAATCAAGAAATTAAAACAAGAGTTATATACCATTACTGCAAGCCACACTGGCAAATCTGTTGAAACCATTGCAAAAGACAGCGATCGTGATTTCTGGATGACCGCCACAGAGGCTAAGGAATATGGTCTGGTGGATGAAGTTTTGTTAACCAATCCCCGCAAAGAAAAGAAAGGATAAAACATTCAAAACAATTAATCTATGAGTGCTAAATATATAATGAACCCTTATTTATCAAACGACGCTGAAGAGCCTGAAGAAAACAAGGATGATAAGCCAGAAGCAATGACAAGTTTCCTGGGGAAGAAAATGGAACATCTCTTTTTTGAAAAAAGAGCGGTGTATTTGTGGGGTGTAGTAGATGACAAATCAGCGAAAGATGTTGTATCCAAACTGTTATTATTGGATGCTGACAAACCCGGAGCAGAAATTAAACTATATATCAATAGCCCAGGTGGGGTTGTAACCAGCGGTATGGTGATGTACGATACCATTAAAATGATCCAGAGCCCCGTAAGTACGATTTGCATGGGATTGGCAGCCAGTATGGGGTCTATCCTGTTAAGCGCAGGAGCAAAAGGTCACAGATATATTTTTCCGCATGGAGAAGTAATGATTCACCAACCAAGTTTAGGCGGTTATTATCAAGCAACTAGTGCAGATATTGAAATTCAGGCTAATCAAATTTTAAAAACCAAACAACTGGGTGCTAAGATATTAGCAGAGAATTGTGGAAAGTCAGTAGAACAGATTCTGGCTGATTTTGATAGAGACTACTGGATGGATGCCGAAGAAGCAGTTGCATATGGCATTGCTGACGGCATATTAAACAAGTTATAATTCTATGGCAAAGCAAAATAATTTACACTGCTCTTTTTGTGGAAGAAGTAGAGATGAGGTTAAAATTTTAATAGCCGGACAGGAAGGGCATATTTGTGAAAATTGCGTTGAACATGCCGAAGAAATCATAGCGCAGGAACTAACAGCAAAAAACAATCCTTCTTCTACTGGTGGTGCTGTTCAAATTAGAAAGCCCAAGGAAATCAAGCAATTCCTGGATGAATATGTAATTGGTCAGGATGAAGCCAAAAAAATTCTCTGTGTAGCAGTTTACAATCACTACAAGCGAGTAAACAACAAGCAGAAAGTGGATGATGTTGAAATAGAAAAAAGCAATATCATCATGGTAGGAGAAACCGGCACTGGTAAAACTTTGCTGGCCAAATCAATTGCCCGTTTATTGAATGTTCCTTTTGCCATTGTAGATGCTACTGTATTTACAGAAGCTGGCTATGTAGGCGAAGATGTAGAAAGTATGCTAACCCGTTTATTGCAGAATTGCAATTATGATGTGGATGCTGCTGAAAGGGGAATTGTATATGTTGATGAGATTGATAAAATTGCCCGTAAAGGAGACAATCCATCCATTACCAGAGATGTAAGCGGTGAAGGTGTTCAGCAAGGTCTTCTGAAGATGCTGGAAGGAACTGAAGTATTGGTTCCACCACAAGGAGGAAGAAAGCATCCTGAACAAAAAATGATCAAAGTTGATACCAAGAACATATTATTCATCTGCGGTGGGGCTTTCGATGGTATTGACAAAGTTATTGCCAGAAGAATCAATACCAATGCCATTGGCTTTAGTGTAAATAAAGATGAACAGGAAATGCAGAGAAGCAATCTGCTGGAATTCATCAACGCTCAAGACCTGAAAAGTTTCGGACTGATTCCTGAATTACTGGGAAGACTTCCTGTAGTAACCCATCTGAATCCGTTAGATGCTGCTACCTTAAGAAGTATTTTAACGGAACCTAAAAATTCACTGATCAAACAATTTACCCGATTGTTTGAGATGGAAGGAATACAACTGACTATTGAACCAGGTGTACTTGATTTCATGGTTGCCAAAGCCATGGAATATAAATTAGGTGCAAGAGGCTTGAGAAGTATTTGCGAAAGTATTTTAACAGAAGCCATGTTTGAGTTACCCGGAACAGAAGTAACTACCCTGAATGTAACACTTGACTATGCAGAAAAAATGTTTAGCAAGAGTAAACTAAGTGCTTTAAAAGTAGCCTAACCCTTAATAAGCCATACATATGAACGAGTTAATAGAAAAACTAGTAAAAGAAGCCGGCTTATCAGAACAACAGGCTCAGCAAGCAATTGCAACCATTGCAGGATTTGTAAAGGAAAAATTTCCGATGCTGGGTGGTGCTGTTGATCAGATTTTTGCTGCCGGCTCTAAAAGTGAAGATTAATTTAAGCCTGATTATGGGGGAGTTTGATCACAAATCTGCTCCCCTTGCCTGGCAAACTCTCAATGGTTAAACTACCGTCATGTCTGTTGATTAAATCACTACAGAGCATTAAGCCGAATCCACTTCCCTTCTCCATTGAAGTTCCTGCAGTTGTGTAATACTGCTTGGCATTCACTTTCTGAATTGTTTCATCAGACATTCCAATACCAGTATCTTCTACCATAATGGTTGTTTCTACTTCTGTCTGTTCTGTTTTTATTTCAATCATACCATTTTCCGGAGTAAACTTAATGGCATTACTGATTAAGTTTCTTAAGACAATCCGGATCATTTCCTTGTCTGCATAAATTTGCATTTGCGGATTTACCAGATTATGAAAGAGAATATTTTTTCGATCCAGTAGCATTCGGTGCTCGTCTTCCAAACCTTTCACCAACTGGAATATCACTACTTTAGAACGATCCAGATTTTTACCAGCCATTTGCCCTTTAAGCCAGAAAAGCAAATTGTCCAATAAAGAAGTAGTACCCATATACTGGGTTTCTAGCTGAAGCAATAGCTGCTTTGCCTGATCTTCAGGTACAATTCCCTGATTCACCAAATTCAGAATACCCTTGGTATTAACCAGCGGATTTCTCAAGTCATGAGAAATAATGGATAATAATTTATCCTTGGTTTTGTTATCTGCTTCCAGCATTCTGTTCTGATAAGATATTTCCTTATTCAGTGTTCCCATCTCTTCAATCTGGGCTTCTATCAGAATATTCTTGGCGCGAAGCTCTCTGCTGAAATGTTTTTGCTTTTGATAGTTAATGAAAACCATTACCACCAAAACAGCTAGTATAATTAAGATGAAAGTACCTACTGTTAAAATAAAAAGTTGTTCATCAGAAGCTCTTTGCGCCCTTATAAAAGCATTCTCTTTATCCAATCTCAGGTTCTGCTGATTCTTAATAATATCTATAAAATTAGAAGCGTATTCATTCTCTTTAATACGATGCTGATTGGTTACTGATATTAAAGTGTCCTGCCAGGAAATAGCTTTATCCAGGTTATTGATTTGCCTGTAGTAATGTATAATTTGCGTTACACTCTGGTAAGTTAAATCGTAAGCGTTGATAGATGTAGCATAGTCATATGATGTTTTAGACAAAGAAAACACATCATTCATCTGACCTCTTTTCAATGCAACTTCAGCCAGTGCAAGATTATTCAATGCCATTCCGTAGCGATCATTTATTTTTTGATCAATGGCCATTGAGGAATTAAAAAAACCTACTGCAAGTTCTAAGTTTTTTCCATCTAGCGCCAATTTACCCAGATGATACAATGCTTTTTTCTCCCCGTAATTGTAGTTGATTTTCTTACTAGTAATTAAAGCCTGATTGAATAATATGACTGCTGAATCTGTTTTTTTTCTATATAACTGTATTAAACCCAGACTGTTTTTTACGTTTACAATCTCATCTTCTTTATTGTATTGTTTAAAAATTCCAAGACACTCTTTAAAAACGGTAGCTGCAGTATCATAACGCCCTTCCAACAATAAAGCATTCCCGATTTGCTGTGTTACTTTAGTCAGATTTAAAGTGTCTTTGGTCCTTTTGAATATATCGAGTGAAAGATAATAATCTGTTAAGGCTCGCTTATTAAATCCCTGTTGCTGATAAATGCCACCTTCATACAAATAGGCCAGCGCTAATCCTTTCTTATAATCAATTTGCTGAGCTGTATTCTGCGCAATAATGAGCAGGTTCAAGGCTTTCGAAATATCTGAACGCTTACTAGCAAAAGCTTCCTTATTCAATGAATCTACAACAGCAGCAGTTCCTGTCGTTTTTTGAGCATTCAGTTGATTCAAAAAAACAGTTAGAATAAAAATGATTAGTATCCGCATATGCTGAATGTAGATAAGGATATAATGGATTTTATACGTTTCAATATACAAAGTTTTATGTGAACAGTACTAATAAAAAAGAGACCCACGTGGGTCTCTTAATATGAGCAAGCAATCGAAAAACAAGTTACTGTAGTACTTCTCTTGCTATCACCATTTTCTGTATCTCAGAAGTTCCTTCCCCAATAGTACATAATTTTGCGTCACGATAGTACTTTTCTACAGGAAAATCTTTTGTGTACCCATAACCGCCAAAAATCTGGATGGCTTCCGTAGCCGATTTAACTGCTACTTCACTGGCATAATATTTAGCCATAGCCCCTTCCTTAGTTACCTTTTGGCCCTTATTTTTTAGATCACAGGCCTGATGTATCAATAAATCGGCAGCAATTATTTCAGTAGCCATATCCGCCAGTTTAAAACTTATTCCCTGAAAAGAAGAAATCGGTTTGTCAAACTGATAACGTTCCTGGGAATATTGAAGTGCAGCTCCATATGCACCTTTTGCAATACCAGCTGAAAGTGCCGCAATTGAAATTCTACCACCATCCAGAATTTTCATTGCTTGTCTGAAACCGTCCCCTACTTCTCCTAAACGGTTACTATCGGGAATAACACAATTATCAAATATCATTTCAGCCGTTTCGCTGGCGCGCATTCCCAGTTTATTTTCTTTTTTGCCGGCAGCAAAACCAGGTGTTCCTCTTTCAACTACAAAAGCAGTAGAATTGCCACTGGTTCTGGGCTCACCCGTTCTGCAGATTACTACAGCAATTTCTCCGGATTTGCCGTGTGTAATCCAACTCTTTGTTCCATTCAATACCCAATTATCTCCTTGTTTAACTGCAGTAGTTTTCATATTCCCTGCATCGCTTCCGGTATTCGGCTCTGTTAAACCCCATGCACCAATCCACTCGGCAGTTGCCAGTTTGGGTAACCAGCGCTTTTTCTGTTCCTCGTTACCAAAGCTCAAAATATGGTTGGTGCAAAGTGAATTATGAGCAGCCACACTCAATCCAATACTACCGCATACTTTGGCTATTTCCTGTATAATGGCATTGTATTCGAAATATCCCAAACCTGCCCCGCCATAAGCTTCAGGCACCAATACGCCCATCAACCCTAATTTGCCCATTTCTCTAAATAATGCTTCAGGAAATACCTGAGCTTCGTCCCATTCCATTACATAGGGTTTAATAGATTGTAACGCAAAATCCCTGGCTGTGGCAGCTACCTGTTTGGTTAATTCTGTTTCCTGAAAATTCATAATTATTACTTTACAATAGACGGGGGCTGAATAATGCAAGCGGACTATTCAGACCCCCTAAAACAAACAATCGTTAGTTAGTTTGTGGGCAAATCTATGGGATTTTGAGTAAAATAAATGGTTAAAAAAAAGGATAATATATTCACAACCGTACTTGTTTAATCAATTGCTCATATTGAGCGGTTTGAATAAAAACAATCTTACGTAAATCTTCCAGTTGACTATATAAACCATATTGCTTTCGGTAGAGTACAATAGCAGCAGCAATGGTCTTACTCACGCCGGCTTTCATCAGCAAAGCTTCGCTGGCTGTATTGATAGAAGGGAGTTGATTTATTAATGCAACCTGATTCTCTGAAGCAGAAGAATCTGGATCTAACTGAAGAAAGGGCTCTATGATTGCAAATACAGAATCAGGAAGCCCATAGGTTTTTTTGATATCATCAACCGAACCAAATCTGCCCAAGTGATTGCGGTATTTAAGGATTCTTACAGCCAGAACAGGACCAATCCCAGGTAATTGTTCCCAAGCTTCCTGGTCAGCGGTATTAATATCAATTGTATGCGGAATCCTTTTGGAGTAGAATTGAAAGTTAGACCTGGCTGATTTCCCTTTTTGAAACCCGTCATGGTTAACATCATTTACAATGCGTATATAGGGCAACAATGCTTCAACCAGTTCTTTCCGCATTCCCCATATTTTATGCAAGTCTGCAGGCGTTTTTATTCTTGCCCCCTTCTGCAGATAATTGGTGAGTGTCCTGATATTTTTTTCGGTGAACCCTAATTGACGAAGCGTTTCTGGACTAGCTGTATTGGGATCAAAAGCGAATCGCCGATTGTTGCCCACCTCATTCGGAGGTTCAGCAATTGTTGGAGCATCTGGCTCATTTAATGATTGCTGATAGTTTACATGATTCGTCCACTCCAATTCTTCTGAAGTTAAAGGCCTTGGTGGTTCTGATAAGAAATACGGAGCTGCAACAAAGCAGCCTAAAAGGATGAGCAGTCCCAATAAGCCAATCCGCTCTTTTTGTGAAAAGCTTACATACTCTTTTATCCATTTTTTCATCTCCGCAAAATTTGCGGGATTACAAACTGATTATTAATCCATCAAAAGCAAGCTGTACATGCGAAGGAAGTTCCTGACTGATTTCGTCATGTAAACCCAACTGGTGACTAATATGGGTAAAATACACTTCTGGTATTTTCAGCATATTGGCAATATCAAGTGCTTCCTGCAAAGTGAAATGAGACAAATGTTTTTCCTTTCTCAGTGCGTTCAATACCAATACTTTTGATCCCTTAATTTTTTCCAATTCAGACTGCTCAATATAATTGGCGTCTGTGATATAGGTAAAATCTCCTATTCGGAAACCCAGCACAGGCATCCGATGATGCATTACCTGTATGGGCTCTATTTTTATGTCATTGATAAAAAAAGAATCTTCTCCAATCGTATGCAACTGTATTTCAGGAGTACCTGGATATTTTTTGTCAGAAAATGCATAATAAAAATCCCTTCGGATGGCTTCTTCCGTTAATGCATTCGCATACACATTCATGGCAGTTCCTGAAAAAAAATTGAAGGCCCTGATATCGTCAAGACCGGCAATATGGTCTTTATGCGGATGGGTGAAAAGCACGGCATTCAGCTGCTTTGTATGAGTTCTCAGCATCTGATAACGAAAGTCGGGGGTGGTATCTATAACCAGATTCGTGTGCTCAGATTGAACCATAATACTGGTTCGCAATCTATTGTCTTTTGGATTATCAGAGCTGCATACGGGGCAAGTGCATCCAATCATTGGAATACCTGTGCTGGTACCTGTACCTAAAAACTGAACCTTTAATGCACTCGATTTCACTGAATAAAACTACGCTAAATTTAAGCTGGGCAAGAGGTATTTTTCCGGATTACTCAGTGGTAATCACCGATTTTTTTACAACTTCCTCATACAGCTTCTGAGACTCAAGTGTCAATTTATCAAAATGAATATCCAGCTGAGGAATTAATTCCATTAAAGTATTGATACGACCTTCAATATTTAAAAATTTATTAAGGACTACAACTCTCCTGGACTCTAGCAAACACCATCCGCTCTGAAAAGTACCTCTTTCATATCGAACCACATATGCAGATTCACCTAATATATCTTCTAATTTATTGAGTGTAGATTGGGTGTATTTCATAGACACAAATTTAACCTTAGAACCCTGCCATTGCATAGGGTTTTATCCACAAACTGGGTAGAAATAGGGATAATTAGCCTTTAGACTCCATTTTAATCAGCGGAACGATCATTTCTTCTAAACTGATTCCTCCATGCTGAAAACTATTCTTAAAATAATTTACATAATGGTTATAATTGTTGGGGTAGCATAAATAACTGTCTTCCCTCGCAAAAATGAAGGAGGAATTGAGGGTTGGAACAGGCAGACCAATTTTAGCAGGATCTCTGAAAGCCAGTACTTCTTTATCGTCGTAATTTAGATTCCTTCCATGCTTATACCTTAGATTGGTCGTTGTCATTTTATCCCCTATAACTTTTATAGGCGACTTCACCCTTACACTTCCATGATCGGTTGCGAGAATTATTTTAATTTTTTTATCCGCTACTTTCTTTAATGCCTGAAGAAGCGGACTATGTTCAAACCAGCTTTTGGTTAAACTCCGGTAACTTGCTTCATCACTGGCCAACTCTTTCAGCACTTCCATTTCTGTTCTGGCATGACTCAGCATATCAACGAAATTGTAAACAATAACATTTAGCTGATTCCCCATCAGATTGTGCATATTGTTTACGAGTTGTTGTCCATCCTGATGGTTCAGTATTTTATGATAACTGATTTTAAGCTGATCTTTCTTCAATCGTTTTAACTGTGCTTCCAGAAACTCTTTTTCATGAAGATTTTTACCTCCTTCCTCTTCGTCATTCTTCCACAAATCAGGGAATTTTTTCTCTATTTCAACAGGTAATAAACCGGCAAAAATGGCGTTGCGACAATACTGGGTAGCAGTGGGAAGAATGGAGTAAAAACTATCTTCTTCTAGAATCCGGAAACTCTCAGCAAATACGGGTTCTATTGCTTTCCACTGATCATAACGAAGATTATCAATTAAAATAAAGAACAAGGGAACCTGCTCTTCAATATGAGGCAGCACTTTAAATTGAAAAAGCTGATGGCTCATTACAGGTGAATCTGCAGCGATATGGCTAACCCATTCTTCGTAATGCCTGGTTATGTATTTACCAAAAGCGGCGTTGGCTTCCTTTTTTTGATTTAGCAGAACTTCCCTCATTTCCGGACTATCGCTTTTCTCCATTTCCAGTTCCCAGAATACCAGCTTTTTATATAAATCCATCCATTCAGTATAATCAGGATTTCCAGACAAAGCCATAAACAATTCTGTAAACTGCTGCTGGTAGGAAACTGTTGTTTTTTCTGCAACCAGTCGCTTATTATCAATGATTTTTTTTAAACTCAATAATACCTGATTCGGATTTACAGGCTTAATTAAATAATCTGCAATCTGACTTCCGATGGCTTCATCCATCAGGTTTTCTGTTTCATTTTTGGTAATCAGTACAATGGGCAGGCGTTGCTGAATCTGCTTCATTCGAGTCAAGGTTTCCAAACCGGTTAATCCCGGCATCGATTCATCCATTAGCACCACATCAACTACATTGTGCTGAATGTACTCAATTGCGTCGTACCCATTTGTTAAGGTATGAACTGCATACCCCTTTGCCTCTAGAAATATTTTCTGAGACTGAAGACTTTCAATTTCGTCGTCTACCCATAAAATCTGTGCAATAGCCATAATGCTAAGCTATTTATAATTTTGTTTGCGCTACTAAATAGTACCTTTATTAACAATTCAACAACAGCATGGACAAAGCGAAGCGTAAGATTATCAACGATCCGGTTTATGGTTTTATCACCATCAATCATCCTTTAATATTTTCTATCATCGGGCATCCTTTTTATCAGCGTCTAAGAAGAATTCAGCAAATGGCTATGGCACAACTGGTATATCCGGGTGCCGTACACACAAGACTGCATCACTCCCTAGGTGCTTATCACCTTATGTGTAATGTGATTAATGAACTGAGAAATAAGGATATTGAAATTACAAGAGAGGAGGAAATTGCTGCGAAAGCTGCTATTTTACTGCACGATATAGGACATGGACCTTTTTCTCATGCACTAGAGCACGAATTGGTGAAGGGCGTTCATCACGAAGATCTTTCGCTTCAGATTATGCAGTTGATGAACAATGAGTTTAACGGGCAACTTTCTTTGGCCATTGATATATTTACCAACCAATACCATAAACCCTTTCTGCATCAGCTAATCAGTGGTCAACTGGATGTAGACAGAATGGATTATTTAAGTCGTGACAGTTTTTTCTCTGGTGTGAGTGAGGGCGTTATTGGATATGACCGGATTTTGAAAATGCTGACCGTGCACCATGGCCAGCTAATGATTGAAGAGAAAGGCATTTACAGCGTGGAAAAATTTCTGGTAGCCAGGCGGCAAATGTATTGGCAGGTGTATCTGCATAAAACCGTTTTATCTGCTGAAAAAATGCTGGTGAAAATTATTCAAAGAGTAAGGGACATATATCCTAATCATAGGGAAAGTCTAGCAACCGGTTCTGAGATTGATTATTTCTTAGGAGAATTTTCCTTGCCAATGACCAAAGCCTCTATCGAGCGTTTTTGCCTGATGGATGACTTTGATGTGATTAGTGCAATCAAAAAATGGAGCAGACATTCAGACAAAGTACTATCCTTGCTTTGCTCACGAATGCTCAATCGTGAAATTTATAAAACCAGTATTCAATCAACTCCATTTGAAGAAACGTTTATCACGGATAAGCTAACCCAAACCATGAAAAAATTTGGAGTAAATAAAGAGGAGGCGGCCTATCTCTGCTTTACTGGAATTGCCTCCAATACAACTTATCAAAGCAAGGAAGAAAAAATTAATATTCTTTATAAAGACGGCAATGTAAAAGACATTACAGAGGTGGATAATTCCATGATACAGCAGAATTTGTCTTCCCCTGTAAAAAAATTTTACATTTGTCTGTTAAACTAATACAAAATTATGCAGTTCACCGCAGCACAAGTTGGCATGCTGATTAATGGAAAAGTGGAAGGAGATGCCAGTGTAACCGTTCAGTCTTTTGGAAAAATTGAAGAAGCAAAAGCTTCTCAGATATCTTTTTTGGCCAACCCCAAATACGAAGATTTCTTGTATTCAACAGCAGCATCCATTGTGATTGTGAACGATTCATTACAATTGAAAAAACCAGTTGAAGCCACCCTGATAAGAGTTTCCGATGCTTACTCCGCCTTTGCGGTTTTGATGACCAAATATCAGGAAATGGCAGCCAGTCAGCTTAGCGGTATTCAGGAACCGAGTCATATTGCCAAATCTGCTCAATTGGGCAGCAATGTCTTTATCGGTGCTTTTGCCTATGTGGGCGAAAATGTGAAAATTGGGAACAATACCAAAATTCATCCCGGTGTTTATCTGGGAAACCAGGTGATAATTGGAGACAATGTAACCCTATATCCCGGCGTCAAAATATATGAAGGTTGTTTGGTAGGCAACCAGGTCGTTATACATGCTGGCTCTGTTATTGGAAGTGATGGATTTGGTTTTGCCCCCCAGTCTGATGGAACATTTCAGAAAGTACCCCAGTTAGGTAATGTAGTCATTGAAGATTATGTGGAAATTGGAGCCAATAGCACCATCGATAGAGCTACTATGGGTTCAACCCTAATCCGCAAAGGAGTAAAAATTGACAACCTGGTGCAGATTGCCCACAATGTGGAAGTTGGAAACAACACCGTAATTGCCGCTCAAACCGGTATTAGCGGCAGCAGCAAAGTAGGGAAATATGTAATGATGGGAGGGCAAACAGGAGTAGCAGGGCATTTAAGCATTGCTGACGGAACCAAAATTGGAGGCAAAAGCGGCGTTACCAAAACCATCAAGGAACCGAATAAATCAGTTAATGGCAACCCTGCATTTGATTATACCAGCTCCCTCAGGATTCAGGCTGCAACCAGAAATTTGCCTGAAATGGAAAAACGGATAAAAGCCCTTGAAAAAATGGTAGCAGAATTGGTTTCTGAGAAGCTAAAGTCCTAATTGAAGCATAAACGGTCGGGATAACTTAATTTCGCATACTTAAAGTGCGGAAATATGGATATCAATTTTAATCCCGAGAAACAGCATACGCTTACACAGTCTATACAAATCAGTGGAACTGGCTTGCATACAGGTGTGCTAGTAGACATGATTTTAAAACCTGCAAACCCCGGATTTGGCATTCAGTTTCAGCGTACTGATCTTCCCAATAAACCTGTTATTAAAGCCGACTGTGACCTGGTAACCGATACGAGCAGGGGAACCACGCTGCAAATTGGTGATGCCAAAGTCAGCACTGTTGAACATATTCTAGCTGCTTTGGTTGGAATGGGTGTAGACAATGTATTGATAGAAGTAAACGGTCCAGAGATTCCCATTATGGATGGTTCTTCTGCCCCTTTTATAGACCTGATTGAAAAAACAGGAGTGCTGGAGCAGGATGCTGCCAAAATCTGGTACAGCCTGGATGAAAATATTTATCATTACGACGATAGTAAACGAGTGGAAATGGTGGCATTGCCAGCCATGGATTATCAAATAACAACACTGATAGATTTCAATAGTCCTGTTTTAGGGACTCAGCATGCTGGCCTTAAATCTATCAGGGATTTTAAATCGGAAATAGCCCCTTGCAGAACATTCTGTTTTCTACACGAGCTGGAAATGTTACTGGATAATGATCTTATTAAAGGAGGCGATATCAATAACGCCATCGTGGTGGTAGATAAACCCATCTCAGATGCAGAAATGAGCAGACTTGCCAAGATTTTCAAAAAAGATGAGATTGCTGTTAAAAGTGAAGGCTATCTGAACAACCTTGAACTGCGCTTTCCCAATGAACCTGCCAGACATAAATTGCTGGATGTTGTTGGTGATCTTGCCTTGATAGGTTACCCTATTAAAGCAAGAATCATCGCCAACAGACCTGGTCATAGTTCTAATGTGGAATTTGCTAAAAAAATCAAACAGTATATTAAGAAGAATAAGCACGTAAAAGGGGTGCCTACGTATGATCCAACCATTCCTCCAGTTTATACTTTAGAGCAGATTGAAAAGACCCTTCCACATCGTCATCCGTTCTTATTTGTAGACAAGATCATAGAATTAACAGATACCTATATCGTAGGGATTAAAAACGTTACGTTTAACGAATGGTTCTTTCCGGGCCATTTCCCCGGAAATCCGGTAATGCCGGGCGTATTGCAAATAGAAGCACTAGCACAAACCGGCGGTATTCTTTGTATCAATTCTATGCCTGAAGGAAAATACGATACCTACTTCCTGAAAATTGACAATTGCAAATTCAAACAAATGGTTCGTCCGGGCGATACCATGGTATTGAAAC
This sequence comes from Sediminibacterium sp. TEGAF015, assembly GCF_025997995.1. Taxonomy (GTDB): domain Bacteria; phylum Bacteroidota; class Bacteroidia; order Chitinophagales; family Chitinophagaceae; genus Sediminibacterium. The sequence goes on from NZ_AP026683.1 coordinate 1,651,519, forward strand.
TGGAATTCACAGGCCCAATCCGCAGGGGAATATGTGAAATGAGAGGTACCGTATATGTTGGCGGAAAAGTAGCCACAGAAGCAGATCTGGTTGCACAAGTAGTCAGAAGAGCAGACAACTAAAGCAACCAAATTAGTATCTTACATACGAAAAGAAAAATATGACGCATCCATATACCTATATTGATCCCAATGCCAGAATTGCACCGAATGTGAAAATTGATCCATTCACGGTGATTCACGGGGACGTTCAAATTGGAGAAGGCACCTGGATTGGGAGCAATGTTACTATCATGGATGGAACCCGCATCGGAAAAAATTGCAGGGTATTTCCGGGTGCTGTATTGGGTGCCATACCACAGGATTTGAAATTTGTCGGAGAAAAAACAACAGTTGAAATAGGTGATCATACCACCATACGTGAGTTTGTAACCATTAACAGAGGAACAGAAGACCGGGGGAAAACCGTTCTTGGGAATCATTGCTTAATAATGGCTTACAGTCATATTGCTCATGACTGTATTATAGGCAGTCATGTTATCATGAGCAACAGTGTTCAGGTAGCTGGACACGTTACCATTGGTGACTGGGCAGTAGTTGGAGGTGTAAGTGCCGTTCACCAATTTGTGAATATTGGACAGCACACATTTATTGCCGGAGGAAGTTTGGTAAGTAAAGACGTGCCCCCCTATATTAAAGCCGTTAGAAATCCGTTGAGTTATGGTGGGGTAAACAGCATTGGACTCAAAAGAAGAGGATTCCCATTAGAGCAAATCAACCATATCCTAGATGTATACCGCACCATTTACAATAAGGGATTAAATACAACACAGGCATTGGAATACATAGAAGAAGAACTCCCGGCCACAGATGAGAGAGATGAAATTGTTACTTTCATCAGAGAGAGTGGAAGAGGTATCATCAAGCGTTTTACCAAGGGAGCCAATGACGAAGAATAACTATTTCATTCATTTGGACAATTGCGGTAAAAAATTCAACCGCGAATGGATTTTCAGAAAACTGAGCTATTCATTTGAATCAGGAAAGTCATATGCCATTACCGGTTTCAATGGATCCGGAAAAAGTACGTTGCTGCAATGTATAGCAGGTAGCATGGAACTGAACGAAGGCAAAATCAATCTGCCTGTAAAACAAGAGGAACATTTTCAGCAACTGGCCATTTGCACTCCCTATCTGGAATTAATTGAAGAGATGAGTGCCACAGAACTGCTGACTTTTCATCAACAATTCAAATTAATTAATCCTTCGCTTAAGATTAGTGAAATTTTATCTCTGATAGGACTGGAGAAAGCCGGCAATAAACAAATCAATCGTTTTAGCAGTGGCATGAAACAGCGATTGAAACTGGCACAGGCTGTTTTTTCTGATTGTCCCGTACTCTTACTGGATGAGCCTTGCACCAATTTAGACAAGCAAGGTTATCAATTGTACCAAGCACTGATAACTGATTATTGCAAAGAGAAATTGGTAATTATTTGCAGCAACGAAGAAGCAGAAATTCATTTTTGCCATGACCGGATTCATATCAACGACTACAAGCCCTTAGCGTCGGCTGGCAATTAATAAATTGAGATCTGTGTATTTCAAATCAAATTTCTGACTGATATAAATATCAGTTAATGCTCCTTTAAAAAGGTATACGCCTTCTCTTAAATTGAATTTGTGCCAGATCATTTCTTCCAGGCCACCTTCGTCACTTACTTCTAAAAGCAATGGCATCAGCACATTGCTAATGGCCTGCGAAGCTGTACGGGCAAAGCCGCTGGGAATATTGGGTACACAGTAATGTATTACTCCGTGTTTTACAAATGTAGGTTCTTCATAAGAGGTAAGTTCACTTGTTTCAAAACATCCACCACGGTCAATAGCCACATCAATAATAATACTATTGGGACGCATGGCAGCCACCATTTCTTCGGTTACTACCACAGGGGCACGTCCATATTCATTGCTTAGTGCACCTACCGCTACTTCACAGGTTTTTAATTGTTTTGCAAGAATGCGAGGTTCTAACACACTGGTCCAGACACGTTGTCCCAGATTATTCTGCATTTGCTTTAAGCGGTAGATATTGTTATCAAAAACTTTTACAGATGCTCCCATGGCCAACGCATTTCGGGTAGCACATTCTCCAACAATACCTGCTCCGATAATCACCACTTTGGTTGGGGGGATACCACTGATTCCACCCAATAAAACACCTTTGCCCTCATTAAAGCTGCTCAGGTATTGGCCGGCAATCAACATGACTGCACTACCAGCAATTTCACTCATGCTCCTAACTATGGGATAAGTTCCACTGTCATCTTTGAAATTTTCAAAACTAAGGGCCGTAATTCTCTTGGCCATCATGGTTTCAATGATTTCCTTTTTTAAAGCCGAATGATGAATGGGAGATATAATTATCTGATTCATCTGTAAAAGAGGAACATCTTCTTCTACCGGAGGAGCGCTCTTTACCAGAATAGGACATTGGTATACTGCAGTTCTGTCGTAAACAATTTGTGCACCGGCTTCCGAATAATCTTTATCTGAATAATGGCTTCTCTCTCCTGCTTTGTGTTCAATGGTAACCTGGTTACCATTGGCTACCAAAACGCCCACTGCGTCAGGCGTTAATGCAATTCTGTTTTCTTGAAAAGCTATTTCTCTGGGAATACCAATATGCAATTTTGCACCCGGAGTTTTGATATCCAGGGTTTCTTCCATTGCTTCGTACAAAAGTGAAGGACTAATGCTGGGTCTGCTGGTTGCCATTGTTTGTGTTGAACGTTGAAGTTAACTAATTATGCCGATGTATCTTCTTTAAATAAGCGTCTCGTAGATGGATCCAGTACTTCAAGATATAAATGCAATACTTCAGGCCCAAGCAATCCGGGCGCATTTTCAGGCCATTCCACAAAACAATATCCACCACTGTGCAGAATATCTTCAATGCCAGCATCTAATGCTTCTGATTCGGACTTCAGGCGATACCAATCCATATGGTAAACAGGGCCTTTTTCGGAAGCATATTCATTCACAATCGCAAAAGTGGGACTGCTCAATCCATCTTTCACGCCAAGCTGTTTGCAAAGCGCATTGATAAAAGTGGTTTTTCCCGCTCCCATCGGCGCATGGAAAGCCCAGATTTTACAAGCAGTAAATTTTTTAAGAAAAACCGTAGCAACGGTATCAATCTGATCCAGGCTGAAAATTGCATCCATGATACAAAGATAATCAGCCTTCTGCGAATATTATTCCAATCTCGCAAATGAAGGAGGCAGGGCTTTTGTAAATTTGAGTATGGAAAAAGTAAATTGGAAAGTAACGGGCATGAGTTGCACCAATTGTGCCCTCAGTATAGATAAATTCCTGAAAGAAAAGGGAATGGAAGAAGTAAAAGTAAATTTCATTGGTGGAGATGTGAGTTTTACTATGCCCGGGAATACAGACCAACTAAGTTTACAAAAAGGAATACAGGAAATGGGGTATCAGGTAAAGGGATCAGAACTGGAGTCCAGCACAAGAAAGCCGCTATTCCGTTCGCACCTGCAAAGATTTGCCTTCTGTGCCATTTTTACCCTGCCGTTAATGGTGCATATGATACCAGGAATTCATATTCACTGGTTAATGAATCCTTATGTTCAATTGGGATTAACCTTACCGGTTTTTATTTTAGGCATGGATTTTTTTGGTAGAAGCGGATTGAAAAGTCTTCTCAAAGGCGTACCCAATATGAATGTTTTGATTGCCATGGGTGCACTCTCTGCTTTCGTGTACAGTTTATATGGCACCCTAACCAATCAGGCAACCGATTATCTATTTTATGAAACTGCTGCTACCATCATCACTTTGGTTTTCTTAGGCTATTGGATGGAGGACAAATCGGTAGAGCAAACACAAAATGCATTGCGCAAACTGGCCCAGTCACAAAAGACCATGGCCAATATGATTGCTTACGACAATGAGCAGAATGAACATATTTTTCCAGTAGAAAGTACGTCTTTAAAAACAGGAGATCTTTTATTAATCAGAAACGGGGAAGCTGTTCCCATGGATTGTAAAATCTTATCTGGAGAGGTTTCTGTAGACGAGTCCATAATTACAGGGGAATCGATTCCTGTTGAGAAAAAACAAAAAGACATTTTGATTGGTGGTTCAACCGTTGTTAATGGTTCCGTGAAAGCCTATGTTACAGCGGTAGGTGAAGACTCTGTGTTAGGGAATATTTTATCCATGGTAAAAAATGCACAAACAGAAAAACCACCCGTTCAATTACTAGCAGATAAAATCAGCGCCATATTTGTTCCTGCGGTCATCAGTATTGCTGTGCTTACTTTTATTTTGAATTATACAGTTGGATCTCAAGACTTCACCAGCAGTTTAATGAGAAGTATTGCTGTATTGGTCATTTCCTGCCCCTGTGCCATGGGTTTGGCTACGCCGGCAGCCATAGCAGTTGGGTTGGGTAGAGCAGCCAAAAACGGCGTCTTATTTAAAAACACTAAAACACTTGAATTATTTAAAGACATTCAGCAGGTAGTGTTTGATAAAACAGGAACATTAACTACAGGGAAATTCAGTATTGAAAAAATGGAATTAACCGAAGCTGGAAGCTTATTGGGAGAAGATACCTGCAAAAATATTACTTATTCACTCGAGAAGTATTCCACACATCCATTGGCAAAAGCCATTGCCCTGCACTGGAAAACAAAAGAAGAAATTAGATTTAGTAATGTAAGTGAGGAAAAGGGATTGGGCGTTACAGCAACAGACAAGGAAGGGAATATTTATATGGCAGCTTCATTTAAAGCTGTTTCACATTTAACAGAGAATGACAGTTTTAATATTTATCTGGTAAAGAACAATCAGCTACTTGCTTCCATTCTTTTGCAGGATGAAATAAGACCCGAAGCAGAGATGATCATCAAATCCCTTCAGCAAAAAGGCATCAAACCCATTTTGCTTAGCGGCGATATAGAGGAAAAATGCAAAACCGTTGCGAACAAACTAGGCATCGGTGAAGTGTATGCAGCCCAGAGTCCGGCACAAAAACTCGAAAGAATTGAGGCTTTAACTGCAATAGCTCCTACAGCCATGGTGGGTGATGGCATCAATGATGCTCCGGCCCTTGCCAAAGCTACCGTTGGAGTTTCATTAAGTGACGCAACGCATATTGCCATGCAAAGTGCTGAAGTGGTATTAATGAATCATGGAATCAAAAATCTTTCACTGGCACTAGGCTTGGGAAAACATACTTACAAAACCATTCAGCAAAATCTTTTCTGGGCATTCATTTACAATATTGTTGCTATTCCTGTTGCCGCAATGGGATTTCTGAGTCCAACAATTGGTGCATTGATAATGGGATTAAGCGACGTTGTACTGGCAATCAATTCTGTAAGGCTGAACTTTAAAAAAGTGGATTAATCTATTGTCAAATGCCATTTCCATATTGCATCAATATTGGAAGCATACCGCTTTCAGGCCTTTACAGGAAGAAATTATTCATTCTGTTGTAAGTGGGAAGGATACGCTTGCCCTGTTGCCAACAGGGGGAGGTAAATCTGTTTGCTATCAGATACCTGGCTTACTCAGAGGCGGAACCAGTCTTGTCATCAGTCCGCTGATTGCATTAATGAAGGATCAGGTAGATGCCTTAAATAAAAAAGGAATCAAAGCTGCAGCCATACACAGTGGATTGCAAAAAGATGAAGTAAAAAACATTTTACAGGATGCTGTAGAAGGAAGCTATCAATTTTTATATTGTTCCCCTGAGCGGCTGGAAAGTCATTTATTCAATGAATTCCTTTCTCTTATACCCATTCAATTGCTGGTAGTTGACGAAGCCCATTGTATTTCACAATGGGGATACGATTTCAGACCTGCTTATTGCCGAATTGCAGCCACCAAAGAAAAGTTGCCTGGGGTTCCAGTAATAGCAGTAACCGCATCGGCAACTCCACTGGTACTAGAGGATATACAACATCAATTAAAGCTAAAAGAAGCTGCTGTTTTTAAACAAAGTTTTTTAAGGCCCAATATTTCTTACAGTGCATTTAATTCGGAAAGTAAAATCAACAAAATTCTAGAAATTATTGATAAAATACCCGGATCGGGCATTGTCTATTGCAACAACCGAAGGCAATGTAAAAAAATAGCAGAAGCAATTGTATTGCAGGGTATTGCTGCCGATTTCTATCATGCCGGACTTGAGCAATTGGTAAGAGAACAAAAACAACAAAACTGGATCAACAACAAAATTCGTATTATGGTTTGTACCAATGCTTTCGGTATGGGCATTGACAAGCCAGATGTCAGGACCGTTATTCATCATGATATTCCTGAATGCCTGGAAAATTATTATCAGGAAGCCGGAAGGGCAGGCAGAGACGAGCAAAGAGCTTATGCAGTATTATTATGGCAGGAAAAAGACTTGACTGCATTGATGGAACAGGTCGAAATAAAATTTCCACCTATACCTGTAATCCAGCAAGTATATCAGGCCATAGCCGACTTTTTGCAAATCCCCGTTGGTAGTGGTGAGGGTATTTATTACAATTTTGATTTTGAAACATTTACTAAACGATTTTCACTGGAGCCATTGCTGGTAGTGAATGTATTGAGAATACTGGAACAGGAAGGGCATATTCAATTTAATGAACAGATCTTTTTACCTACTCAGGTAAGTTTTACAACAGACACACAATACCTGGCACAATTTGAAGAAATGTATCCTGCAATGGAACCCGTGATCAAAGCATTATTGAGAACCTATCCTGGAATATTCAATAATCGTGTATCTGTTTACGATCAGCAACTGGCCAGAATTTGCAGGATGAACCTCGATCAGATACAAGCAGCACTTAAACAGTTACAGGCATTGGGTATTATTGAATATTTACCCAAAAAGGAAACGCCGCAAATTCATTTTTTACTGAACAGAGCTCCGGCAAAATACTTACACATACAACAAGAACAATATCTAGAAAGAAAAAAGTTACACGCAAGCAGAGTAAACCAGATGATTGCTTATTCTAAAGAAAACCAAAAATGCAGAAGTCAATTTATTGGTCATTATTTTGGAGATGCAACGGCAAAAGCCTGTGGCGTTTGCGATATCTGTCTCAGGCAAAAAAATAAAAATATATCTGAAAAAGAATTTAATACAATAGCCTTAGCTATTCAAAAAAATAAAGACCAGATTATTGCAATAGCGGATTTGTTGAAAGTATGCAGAAACATGAATCCCACCCGCATCTGGGAGATATTGAACTTTCTGCAGAGCGAATCCAAAATAGAAATTTCAGAAGAGAAAATCATTCGCTGGCTGAAGTAAAACAGTACACTTTCTTCATCACAGTTTACTAATTTACCTTCGTCTTGTTGTTCTTCCAGAACCAGATCTTCCTCCAAGCCCCAATGCCCCCAACAAACTGCGTGTGATGATACTAGCAGCTGTTCTGCCTACCTGCTTTACAATGGGATTATCAAAAAAGTTTTCAGCAGCTGAAGCACTTTCCTGCGATTGTTTTTCCTGTACTTTTTCTGCAGCTCGTTCAGCCGTTATTGCCTGCGCTTCCGCTAATTTCTGATTCAAAATTTCATAAGCGCTTAAACTATCTATCTCCTGATTGTATTTAGCCACCAACTTACTTTTTGAATTGATAGCATTGATTTCTGATTCTGAGAGAATATCCATCCTGCTCTGCGGCGGATTTAGCAAGGTATGTACCAGTGGCGTGGGTATGCCCTTTTCATTTAATAAGGTAACCAATGCCTCTCCTATACCCAATTGAGTTAACAGCTCGTCAATATCATAAAATTCAGATTCCGGAAAATTTTCTGCAGCCTGTTTAATGGTTTTTCTGTCCGCTGCAGTAAATGCGCGCAAGGCGTGTTGCACTTTTAAACCTAACTGACTTAAAATAGAAGGAGGGATATCCTGCGGATTCTGCGTACAAAAGAAAATACCAATACCCTTAGAACGTATTAATTTAATAACTGTCTCCAGCTGTTGCAACAACGCATCTGAAGCTTCCTGAAAAATAAGATGTGCTTCGTCAATAAACAATACCAGCTTGGGTTTATCCAAATCACCTTCTTCAGGACAACTGGCATAGAGTTCTGCCAGCAACTGTAACATAAAAGTAGAAAATAATTTAGGCTTATCCTGCATATCAGTAACCCTAAGAATATTAATCATCCCCCGACCCTCATCATTAATTCGCATTAAATCATCTACTTCAAAACTTTTCTCTCCAAAAAATATATCAGCACCCTGCTGTTGCAATTCAATTACTTTTCTGAGAATCGTTCCTGTAGAAGTAGTGGAAATTTTCCCATAGTCTTTTTCCATTTCCGCCTTTCCTTCATTCCCAATAAACTGAAGTACTTTAATAAAATCTTTCAAATCGAGCAATGGCATTGCCTGATCATCGCAGTACTTAAAAATCATAGATACCAGTCCACCCTGCGTATCATTCAATCCCAGAATTTTACTAAGCAAGACAGGTCCAAATTCAGAAACCGTTGCTCTTAGTCTTACCCCATGGTTTCCTGTCAATGTAAGCAATTCAACAGGATAAGCCGAAGGTTTCCAGGACAGATTCATTTTTGTAATTCGCTCCTGAATTTTATCGTTCATTACTCCTTCTGCAGCAATACCACTTAGGTCACCTTTAATATCCATTAGCATCACTGGTACACTATTGTCGCTTAAGGATTCACTGATCATCTGAAGCGTTTTGGTTTTACCTGTTCCAGTTGCACCAGCAATCAATCCATGACGGTTCAATGTTTTCAAGGGTAAATACACACTTGCATCAGGCACCGTTTCGCCATTCCATATACCGCAACCAATTTTTACAAATTCTCCTTTAAACTGATAGCCTTTCTGCATGACTTCAGTAAACAATTGTGCATTACTCATACCATTGATTTATTGTAAAATAACCAATAGCATCGATATTCTGTACCTTTGTACTATGAAAAAATGGTGGGTCATAGGGGGATTGGGAATGGCAATTGTTTTTAGCATCGGCTTTAATAAACCCAGCCCAATAAAAACCAAAGCCCAATTGGGCAAAAAACTTTTTTCTGATCCCATTCTCTCCAAGGACAATAGTATCAGCTGTGCCAGTTGTCATATTCCCGCACATGGATTTGCAGATACATTTGCCATTAGTTTAGGTGTTGAAGGCACACCAGGTAGCAGAAACGCTCCCAGCGTAATGAATCTGAGTGGCCATGAACCCTTTTTCTGGGATGGCAGGGCATCAACACTGGAAGCGCAGGCTATTATGCCAATTGAGAATCCGGTTGAAATGAATTTACCCATCCAGGAAGCGGTTAAACGCCTAAATCAAAACCAAATCTATCGTAACCTTTTCCTATCGATTTATAAACAAAAGCCCAATGCTAAAAACCTCGGACATGCACTTGCTGCATTTCAGAAAACATTAGAAACCGACGAGTCTGATTTTGATCTCGACCAAATGAGTGAATCCGCAGAAAGAGGCAGACAATTATTTGTTAGCGAAAAAACCAAATGTTTTGATTGTCATAACGGCACTGACTTCACCAATGACGACTTTAAAAATATTGGACTTTACGATGGGGTATCACTCTCAGATATGGGACGGTATGCCATCACCAAAAACAAAGAGGACCTTGGCAAATTTAAAACACCAGGACTCCGAAATGTAGCAGTTACTGCACCCTATATGCATAATGGGATGTTTAAAACGCTGGAAGAAGTAATTGAATATTATGACAATCCTTACAAATTCGTACCAAAGCCGATTAATATTGACAGCACTTTAAAAGAACCACTGAAACTAAGCCAACAAGACAAGAAGGACCTGGTAAATTTTCTAAAAGCGCTTACTGATAAACAGTTTTTAAAAAAATAGCTTATTATATTTAACAAAAGATTGCAGCCCGGTTAAGGGACAATTTTCGTAAATTATTGTTATTTCACTCAAAATAATTCCGATGGAAGACAAAAGACAGTACAAAATTCTACTCTGCGAAGACGATACAAACCTGGGTATGGTATTAAAAAACTACCTGGAACTAAACGAATACGAAGTTACCCTGGAGCGTGATGGCAGATTGGGCTTAGCCGCATTTCAGCGCGAAAAATTTGACATCTGCTTATTAGATGTAATGATGCCCAATATGGATGGCTTTACTTTGGCAGAAGAAATCAGAGATATTGATCCTGATGTACCCTTGTTTTTCCTGAGTGCCAAAACCATGAAAGACGACATTATACAGGGATACAAATTGGGCGCCGACGATTATATTACTAAACCATTTGACAGTGAGGTATTGTTATTAAAAATAAAAGCGATTCTGAAAAGAAATGAGGAAGAAAATAAAATCAATGACAATATTGAATTTGATTTAGGCGCTTATCATTTTAATCCAAAGCTAAGAGAACTAAAACATGGTTCAACTATGCAGACCCTGTCTCCCAAAGAAAATGAGCTGTTAAAGATGCTGGCTGAACATAAAAACGATTTATTGCCTCGCGAAAGAGCATTGAAAAAAATCTGGGGTAGCGATACCTATTTCAATGGAAGAAGTATGGATGTTTATATTGCCAAGCTTCGCAAGTATTTAAAAGAAGACAGCAATATCGAAATTGTCAATATTCATGGAAATGGCTTCAGACTGGTTGCTCCATAACAGCGTTACCCTACTGTGATGCAGTTAACTAAACAGTTCTCCTGCATCTCCTCTTTTCATAACTACCCCCAGGTGATTATAGGCTTTCAAAGTAGCTTCTCTTCCCCTGGGGGTTCTTTGTAAAAAGCCTTCCTGAATTAAAAAGGGTTCGTATACTTCTTCAATGGTGCCCGGCTCTTCACCTACCGCAGTTGCAATTGTTGTAATGCCTACAGGACCTCCTTTGAATTTATTAATAATAGCCGATAAAATGCGGTTATCCATTTCGTCTAATCCATGCGCGTCTACATTCAGGGCTTTCAGGGCATGCTGTGTAATACCCAAATCAATTTTCCCATCGTTCAATACCTGAGCGAAATCCCTTACTCTCCTTAATAATCCATTGGCAATCCTGGGTGTCCCCCTGCTCCTACCAGCAATTTCAGCCGCAGCATCAAGGGTAATTTTAGTACCCAGAATGGCAGCACTTCGTTCTATAATTTTTTGCAGAACAGGTGCCCCATAATATTCCAGACGAGATTTTATCCCAAATCTTGAAAGAAGCGGTGCGGTTAATAAACCACTTCGGGTGGTTGCCCCTACCAGTGTAAAAGGATTCAGATTAATCTGTATGCTTCTGGCATTTGGTCCGGAATCAATCATGATATCAATCTTGAAATCTTCCATTGCCGAATACAGATATTCTTCAACAACAGTACTTAACCTATGTATTTCATCAATAAAAAGAACATCATTGGGTTGTAAGTTGGTCAATAACCCTGCAAGATCACCTGGCTTTTCAATAACCGGTCCAGAAGTTTCTTTTATGCTTACGCCTAATTCATTCGCCACAATCCGGCTTAAAGTGGTCTTACCCAATCCAGGGGGGCCGTGAAATAAGATATGATCCAATGCTTCTCCACGAATTTTGGCAGCTTTAATAAAAATCACAAGATTCTCAATCAGCTGAGGTTGTCCGGAAAAATCATCAATCTCCCTGGGGCGTATGGTATTCTCAAACTCCCTTTCAGAGGCATTTAATCCATTCAAATCGCTATTCAGGTTATTATTTGACATAACTCTTCAAAAGTACAAATAAAGCAGTCCTTATCTTTGAGAAAATTAAAGGATAGTGCAAAGAAAAGCTTTGGTATTAGGAGCAAGCGGATTAACCGGGTCTTATTTGCTTGAAATGCTGTTAGAGTCTGAGTTATACAGTCAGGTTACCATTTATGTGCGCAAACCATTGGGAAGAGTCCATCCCAAACTAGTGGAACAATTGGTAAACTTTGCCACCATTCAATCCTGGACAGAAGCAGACGATGTGTATTGCTGTTTAGGCGCCACCATCAAGACAGTAAAAACCAGGGAAGCATTTACCTTAATCGATTTGTATGCCCCACTTCATATTGCCAAACTTCAGTTATCTGGTGGCAGCAAACGTTTTCTGGTTATTACCGCTGCAGGAGCTAATCCAAAATCAAGTGTATTTTATAACCGGACCAAAGGAAAATTAGAAGAAGCGTTGAAGCAACTCAATTATAGTTCAATTTATATCTTCCAACCTTCTTTCATTTTAGGACCAAGGAAAGAATCTAGGTGGCTAGAAGAATTAGGAATTTTCATTGCATTAAAAGCAATTCCTATCATGAAGGGAAGGTTTAAAAAATATATTCCTGTTCACGCAAAAGCAATTGCTAGAAGCATGCATTATTTTGCAAGTCATTCTAAAACAGGCGTTCACATTATACAATCGCATATCATTAAGCAGTGGGAAAAACCCGATTTTATACCTGATCTATAAATTTCGCCCATTGCATCATTTGTAAAAGAGCGTCAGGATCCGGACAGTTGTCCAAATACTTTTCCCTTTCAGCTAAACTGCATACACCAGGATAATCTCCCTGCTTGCCCTGCATATCAAGTATAATTTGAAAATGCAAATGCGGAGGCCATTGACCATTTTCAGCAGGTTCCCCAAAATGCGCAAATTCTTTACCAGCAGAAATAAAATCACCTCCCTTCAAATTTGAAATATCACGTAAAGAAAGATGGCCATACAAAGTATAGAAATGCGCTCCACTGATAGCGTGCTCCAAAATAATAGTTGCTCCATAATCTCCATAAGCCTCATTAAAAGCAAAGCTATGAACAGAAGCATCCAAAGGCGCGGCTATGGGGGTTCCTGCTTTACCCCAGATATCTATACCTAAATGAATACAACGTGCTTCGCTTTCATTTAGCCCATCAAAGACACGACTTCTTGCATACACTGTTCTGTGTTCGTTATATCCACCAATGCCATAGCTGGCAGCATGTTTTTGTAACAGCTTTTCTATATAAGTTGAAAATAGGACTGTATTTTCAATGATAGTAGAATTAAGGTCACTATTCTGCTCTGTAAAATCCAAAGACAATAGTTTTTCCTTTGAGGAATCAAACGGAACAACAGGCTGAATGGCTAATTGGGATTGTTGACTTAACCAGAAATAAAAACTATGGGAGTCCATCTATTAGATTTAGAAGTCATGAAGTTTACAAATATAAAAATGAGGGGAATCAATTTAATTATTCACTTTAAAAACTTTGTTCTCATCGTTGGCTCCCACCACTAAAAAGGGTTTGTCCCCATCTATTCGATTGCCGCTCATTACAACACCCACTTGTTTTTCATTTGCTATATACAATTTGGTGCCCACCCTGTATGTAATTGCCTTTTTAAGGCCTGGCAATAAAATATACCCATAGGTACTATTTCCAGTTATTCCGGGACTATATGCAATCAGGGTCACTTTTTTAGGTAACAAACTAATATTCTTAATAAAAAAACGAACAGTGGGTGGTTCAGTTGTTTGAGCAGTCAAGAGGATTGAGAGCATGCAGGCTGATAGTAAGATGAACTTTTTCATAGTATTTTTTTTAGTTGATTCATTGGGTGTTTATTGTTTTATACGATCTAATTCTGCACTAGAACCCGATTCTCGATCTCTAGCACTTTTGATTTTACTATTGCCTAATTTGATACTAATTCCTAGGGTAATATTTCTGCTCTCCCATTTACGGTAGGTTGTAAGATCCAAGGTATTGGTTAGGGCCCTCTGTTCCCAGCGTTGTGTATTCAACAAATCTGTAATGGCAATTTTCAATGTGGCCCTATCGTTGAATAGCTTTTTGCTAAATCCCAGATTTATGCTACCCAAAGCCTTCGATTGATAAATAGTAGTGGCATTTTGAAAATTATACCAGCCACTGATATCCGCATTCCAATTCTTTCCTAAAGAAAAATTTTGGCTCATGTACCCATTGATACCCCAACTGCTTTGCGAACGATTTTCAATCGTACCAAAACCATTTAATAAAACTGCATAGGATTGATAAAAGGGGGATAGACTCAAGTACATATTCCACCAATTATTGACAGCAATTGGACTGCTAATACTGATGTTTAACATTTTTCTGGTTCCTGCATTTTGTGGTATTAAAACGGTCTTTTTTCCTATTTGATAAGTCAATTGTTCCATATAATTACTGGTTACACCGTATTGTACTTTAATATTTGTTGCATATTTATAGGTGTAACTGATTTCAGCACCATACGTGATTTGCGGAATCAAATAGGGGTTTCCTTGTTCACTATTAAAAGCATCTAACTGATAGATAAATGGATTTTGGTCTTGATAATTGGGTCGGTCAATTCGCTTGGTTAACGCAAATCCCAATTGATGGTTTGGACTAATTTGGTATTGGACAAATACCGTTGGAAATACATTTAGATAACTCGTATCGGGCTTTTGCGATTGTATTTTATTTAATGCTGTAGACAGCCCATTCACCCGGGTTTGCTCAGCACGCAAGCCTGCCTGTAAAGACCAATTATTCAGTTTTGCCTGGACACTGAAATAAGCAGCATGAATAAATTCTTTAAACTCAAACTGATTGGATTTACCAGAATCAGCTATCCACTGAGCATTGGATATTTGACGAACCAACAATTCGTTATTAGAAAGAGAATAAACTGATTTCAAACCAGTTTCCAACTTAATTTGGTTCGTTAATTGTTGTGTATAATCTGCACGAATACTCCGGATTTGAATTTGCACAGAAGCGTCATTATGTATCGCATTATTTAATCTGTTTAAACCAGTTACTGAACCTGCATTAATATTGACTAGATTGTTCAAAGCAGAATAAAACTGGGTATAATCCGCATCAATATTTAAACTTTGCTTTTGTCCATTCACCCATCTGTAATTCGCATTAAAATTGTTCCGCTTAATATTGCTTGGGGCATCGCTTAATGTAAATACATTGCTATCGATAGCACCCGAGGTTTGGATAGTTGTGAGATTGCTGTTCATCATATTGGTAAACCGCGCGTTTTGAACCCAGAGTAAACCAATCGTGGTTTTTTTATTCAAAGCATAGTCCAAGCCAAGCCTACTATTGTTGCCCCCAAAATCATCTTTCTCTATTCCACGCTGAACCATTTGATGACCAGGATACATGCGGTCATTATTTGCTATGGTTTCTTGATATCCTTTATTGAATCCCACATTCCCAAACCAATTCCACTTGTTTTTTCGAAAGTTCAGATTCGTTGAAATTGTTTTACGGCTATGGGTACTCTGTATGAAATTCCCGTTTATAGACCCATTAAATCCATTGGTTAAACTTTTCTTCAAAATAATATTGATGATACCAGCATTGCCTGATGCATCATATTTGGAAGACGGATTGGCAATGATTTCGATTTCTTTAATATTGTCCGATTCAATACTTTTTAACAATTGCGCCAGATCCTGGGATGATAGTTGTGTATTCTGGTTGTCAATCAAAACCGTAACCCCGTTTTTGCCTCCCATTTGAATTTGTTCATTCGGGTCAACTACCACACCTGGTGCTGTTTTTAAAATGTCCAATGCATTTTGACCCGCAGAAGAAGGCCTTGCTGCCACATTCATCACAGTTTTATCTACTAGATTTTTAATAAAGGGTACGGTTGATACGACCGTAACAGCGCTAATGGTTTTTGCTTTTAGCGTATCTGACACTACTGGCACTTGTGCATTCAAATGCGTTGTGATAATCCATAGTCCCCAAAAAAGAATTGTTTTTCGCATGGAGTTGTTTTATGGCTGCAAGATGCCTCAGAACATATCCATACCCGCCTCATATCATTATTTGAGACCATTTGATAAGGTATCAAAAAATGAAGCACTGTAAATCAACCACTTAGGATGTTAAATTATTTAATTTGATACGTTTTGGGATTGTCACCTGTGAATTTTTTAAAGGCTCTATTAAAAGTAGCTTTACTGTTAAAGCCTGCATCATAAGCAAGGCTCATTATGGTTAAGTGAGCCAATTCAGGATTTGATAGTTGTTCTTTTACCTCCAACACCCGATATTGATTAACGAAATCATTGAAGTTCTTCTCAAAACTCCGGTTGATTATTTTTGATAAAAAAGAGGGATTGGTCCCCATATGACTGGCAAGATCGCTCAAAGTAAGTTCTGGATTCCGGTATAGTTTTTCCGTCACCATTGCCTTTTCCAGCTTTTCTTTCCATTCGGGCGGGACTAAACTGTCGGGAGTTTGAATACCGCCATCTAGTTGGGTACTTATCGTGGTTTCATGTATATTACCGTCTGAAATTGTATTGAATTCTGGTCTGTCAGCGGGTTCAGTATCCATTGTTTGGTATCGGTAAAAGTCAACATCAAATTTTTTCCTTTGCTCAATGGAATTTGCATATCCGGTTATTCCAATATAATAGAAAATAAAAGCAAACAACAAATAATACCACCAGGTATCCTGGTACCCTATATCGAAACCCAGCAGTCGTAATCCATCCAAAGTAATGGTAGCAAAAAAGTAGAGGAAGCAGGCAATCAAAAAATTTCTAACCCAGGTAAAATGCAAATTATCTGCATAAGAAAGCTCCTGAACAATAAAAGCACGATAGTTTAAATAATATCGAAGACTCAGCAACAAATAAACCATCAAACTAAAAAAACCAATTACCTGGTACCAGGTGTCAAAGTCAGGATCAGTTTGCCCATCCATTAAATAATAACGCTTCAAAATAAGTCGGTCTGTTACCGCAACTACTATCGTCCATATAATATACAGCGTTCCGGGTATAAAATGATAGCTGTCTTTTTTAGAAAAAACAAAAGAAGGGTTTAACAAAGATTTGATATAGAAAAAAATAGCAGGTCCCATCAAAAGCGTATGATTCATAGGAAAGTAGAACATAAAATTTCTACACTCCATACATTCCCAGCCCCAATACCAGCCAGCAAATCCCAGCATCCAGGGGCAGATGTACAGCACACTCATTAATAGGATGAATCCCAGCCAATTGTCTGATGCTCTTTCATGCTGATATGCTTTCCGGAATAACAAGAAAGCATAAACCAGCCCATGAAAGAAAAAAATCAACAATAAACCACTCCGCCAGTTAAAATCAAAATACATATACCCAATATACCTTATTTAAATTACAAAAAAGCCACCCATAAAAATGGATGGCTTTCTATATGTTCAGATTAAAGCTTATCGCAACATTCCTTTGGGTACTTCTTTTTCCAATAAATGTTTATAGATAAACTTGGTCTTCAAATTATTGAAATGGTTTCCTTTAAGACCACCCCATCCATGTCTTCCACCAGGATACAACATGAATTCAAAATCTTTTCCCTTGTCTTGTAAGGCACTTACCAGTTGAATGCTATTCTGCATATGAACATTATCGTCCATTGTTCCATGAACCAATTGTAAAGTTCCTTTGAATTTGTCAACATGAGTTAAAACACTGCTGCTCTTGTATCCATCCGGATTTTCTCCAGGAGTATCCATGAACTTTTCTGTGTAGTGACTATCATATAAACTCCAGTCAACTACTGATCCACCTGCCATTGCATGGGTGAATACAGAAGAACCATAGGTTAACGCATAAGTACTCATATAACCTCCGTAGCTGAATCCGGTAATGGCAATTTTTGCAGGATCTGCATAGCCTTTCTGGATAAACCATTTCGCCATTTGCATATAGTCCTGCATTTCCCAGAAACCTAAATTGCGGTGCATATAATTTACCCCTGCTTTTCCAAAATGCCCACTGGCACGGTGGTCAAATTTCACATGAATCAATCCTTCCTGCGCATACATTTCACGGGTTGCATTCCAGGACCATCTGTCCCAGGTATTACCTGCATTAGGACCTCCATAAATGTCTACCAGCATAGGATACTTCTTGTTAGGGTCCATATTGGCAGGCCAGGTTACCTGAGCAGGTAACTCAAATAAGCCATCCGCACTTTTAATTCGAATGAATTCAGTTTTGGCAATCTGGTATTCACCCATGGCTGAACCCTTTGCATCGCCCAACTCACGAACAATTTTACCTTTATTATCTACCAAACTCATTTTGAATGGAGTGGTGGTATTGCTATAGGTAGTTACAAAATATTTACCGTTGGGAGACAGTTTTGCTTGAGAATGATCATAATCTCCGAATGTGAGGCGCTTTAATTCAGCACCATTTAATTTAACACTGTATAAATCTACACGAGCAGTATTTTCCTTTCCTCTGGCAGTAAAATATACAAGGCCATTTTTCTCATCTATCAATTCAGTACTTAAGACGGTAAACTCGCCAGAAGTAATCGGGTTGATTAAGCTACCATCATTGTTGTGCAGGTATAAATGGTTCCAGCCTGTTTTATCACTTTCCAAAATAAAGGCAGGCTTTGATTTTAGGAAAGTAAATCGTTGCCCTGCTCTGTCCTCTAAATCAACCCAGGTTTTTTGTTGCTCTTCGTACATGATTTTTTTTGCGCCAGAACCAGGATTCACATCAAATATTTTCAGATGATCCTGCCCCCTGTTGATCCATTGTACCAATAAACTGCTTCCATCAATTCTCCAAACAGGCCAGCCAAAGTACTGGTCTTCTTTGGGATTAAAATCGGCCCAGGTTGTATTGCCTCCGTCGGCAGGAACAAAACCCAGTTTTACTTCCGGATTCTTATCTCCCGGTTTTGGATAACGGGTTTCTTCAATAAAGCCATGCTGTCCTTCACTGCTATAGATAGGGAACATCGGAACCATGCTTTCATCAAAATGCATGTAAGCTAATTGCTTGCTGTTGGGATTCCACCAGAAAGCACGATAGCGGGTCCCTCTTCCAAATATTTCTTCCCAATACACCCAGCTGGCATACCCATTCAGGGAAGTGCTTGACCCTGTATTGGTTAAGCGGGTCTCTTTTGAAGTAGGAATATGATACGTATACAAATCGTTCGACTTAGTATAAGCTATGTAAGCACTATCAGGAGAAAAAGTTGGATTTTTTTCTTCAGCAGCATCAAAAGTAATTTGCTTTTCAACCTCTCCGTCTTTGTAAAACAAATCTCCTTTTTTAACAGAAACAGATTTAGCCGGAGGAGCTGCCCCTTTCATCTGATCAGGTGTTGCCATACTCAGCTTTCCTGTTTTTACTTCCATCACATAATTCTTGCTGGCAGAATCCGGATGGATTTTCTGATTCAAAATAACCCGATCATCATCCAGCCATTTCATAAAGCGAGGAAGTGGATTCTGAAAGTTTTCCGGCAATTTATTGGCCATTAGATCAGCTTTACTGATCATTTTGTTCTGCGCCATGGAAGGAGCTGCCAAGAGCGTCATCCCCATGGAAAATATCAATTTATTCATGGAACAATTTTTGAACCGTGAATATAATGAATCTGCTGTAAGCGGGTGTGGATTGAATTAAAATGCTTCGTTGAGTCTGATGTAATAGGCTCCACCCTCTGTGCCGTTTCTGGCATAGTCGAGGCGGAGTATCATTCTGTTTTTCTTATTGACTACAAAGCGCAAGCCCATGCCTCCCGCTTTCAGTAAATTGGATGTTGAATAATTCCCGATAGACTGGTCAATAAAGCCTGCGGAACCAAAAGCTGCTGCAGATATCCATTTCCAGATAGGAAAACGATATTCAGCCTGCAAAGCTGTGTAGGATTTGTCTCTGAAACGTCCGGTAAAATAACCGCGCATTAACAAGGAACCGCCTACACGAGGCAATTCGCGAACAGGCACATTGCCTGTGGTATGAATACTACTCAACTGAAAAGCCAACGTGCTATTTGGGCTTAGTGGAAAATATTTGCGAAGGTCTAAGAACCAGGTATTGTAATCAAAAGGATTGTTTTTAAGAGAAATATTTCTTGCGTAATAGAATTCCGCAAAGCTTCCGCTGTGTGCACTGAACGGAAAATCACGGCCTTCATACAAGATAGCGGGTCCAATCCCAAGGGTTTTACTGCCATTGATACCGGCAACGTTTTGTTCTGATGGGGTCAATGGTCTTTTATTTACCACCTGGTACACATCATTATAATCCAGCTTCAATCCTGCGTACCATTTATTTCTTAATAGCCTATAGGTTCTGGATTCCAGGAAAATACGGCTATAGTCTTGTGGCAAAAAATTAGCTTCTGCAACCGTATGGTTACCTATGCCCCAAAAACGATCGTTATAGGTACTGTACCCTGCAGAACCCCGGTACACGAATCTTTCCCCTCTGGTAAAAACCTGCCATGTTCCTTTTATTTCAATTTGTCCCTTAGTACTATAAGTAAACTGACCATGCAAATAAGACCCCCTTGCCTCACTGTCTTTTTCTTTAGCATTGAAAAAATATTCCAATGCACCTCCAATACGTATCCCCGTTTCAGGAGTAGAAGTAAAAATGGGAATAGGAACTACTCTTAAATTCATCAAAGGCAGAGAATCCGGATTGATGAAGTTCCTGAACGTTTTTTTAGGGCTTGGCACTTGTGCTTCCTGGGCATTCACGCTAACACTTACAGCAAGGGCAAAGCCCAGAAAAATTTTAGATAACGACATTGATCATTCTACCTTTTACGAAAATGAATTTTTTTACAGGTTTACCTTCCAGCCATTTTTGTACCAACTCATTCGCCAGTACTTCTTTTTCTGCTTCATCCGACTCCATGTCTACAGGCAAGTTTATATTGGTTCTTACCCTTCCATTAATACTTACCGGATAATCCTTAGAAGACTCCTGAACATAAGATGCATTAAACACAGGGAATGTTGCATCCAACACAGAACCTTCGTTGCCAATCAGGTGCCAGAGTTCCTCACTGATATGAGGCGCATAAGGTGTTAACAGAATCAATACCTGTTCTAATATAGCTTTCTTATTGCATTTCAGTTCTGCCAGTTCGTTCACGCAAATCATGAATGTACTTACAGCAGTATTGAAACTAAATCGTTCTGTATCTTCCTGAATTTTTAAAATGGTTTTATGCAATACTTTCAATTCAGCGGGATTGGGACTGTCTTCGTTCCAGACTTTTCCCTTTAACTCATCATAAAACAAACGCCAGAGCTTCTTCAGAAAACGGTGAACCCCTTCAATCCCTTTGGTATCCCAGGGTTTGCTCTGGTCAACAGGACCTAAGAACATTTCATACATACGGAAAGTATCTGCGCCATATTTCTCTACCAATACATCCGGGTTAACGGTATTGAATTTGCTCTTCGACATTTTTTCTACTTCAGCCCCGCAGAGGTATTTGCCGTTTTCCAACACAAAACTGGCGTTGGCATACTCCCCATTTCTCCATGCTTTGAAAGCATCCAAATCCAATTCAAATCCATCAACAAAATTTACATCCACGTGCAATGGTATAGTTTCGTATTGATTAAGTAGTCCCGCAGAAATAAATTCATTAGGATTCTGTTTATTTCGATATACAAATCTGGAACTACCCTGAATCATTCCCTGATTCAACAATTTTCTAAAGGGCTCATCAAAACCAATATGCCCTAAATCGAACAATACTTTGGTCCACATTCTGCTGTACAACAAATGTCCCACTGCATGTTCTGTTCCTCCGATATACAGATCTACCTGATTCCAGTAATCACTTACATTTCTATCGCAGAAATTTTCTTTGTTGTGTGGATCCATATAACGCAGGAAATACCAGCTACTGCCCGCATAGCCAGGCATGGTATTGGTTTCTAGTGCACCACCCGGAACAACCGCATCATACTGATGAATCCATTCCGGAATATTGGCCAGCGGTCCTTCTCCTTCCGGACCAGGCGCATAACTATCCACTTGTGGCAAAGTCAATGGCAGTTTAGATTCATCCAAAGGATAAGCAATCCCATCTTTCCAGATGATTGGGAATGGTTCTCCCCAATAGCGTTGTCTACTAAACGCCGCATCGCGCATTTTATAATTCACTTTGCGTTTGCCAATACCCATTTCCACCAACTTGTCAATCACAATAGCAATGGCATCTTTTAACAAAATCCCATTCAAAAATTCTGAATTGCTCAGTGCCACTTCTTTGGTTGAATTAGCCTCTTCGCCGTTGAAATGTTCTCCAATAATATTAGTGATAGGAATATTGAAATGTTTGGCAAACTTGAAATCTCTTTCGTCACCACAAGGTACCGCCATGATGGCGCCTGTTCCATAACCAGCCAATACATATTCAGAAATCCAGATGGGTATTCTTCTTTGGTTAAAAGGATTCAATGCATAAGCGCCGGTGAAGCAACCAGTAATTTTCTTTTCTGCCTGACGCTCTCTGTCACTGCGGCTTTTCACGTAAGCAATATAGGCTTCAACTGCCTCTTTTTGTTCAGGTGTAGTTATCTGATTAATTAATTCGTGTTCTGGTGCCACCACCATAAAGTCTACCCCAAAAATGGTGTCGGGTCTTGTTGTGTATACGCGAAGCTTGCTCCCTGCTTCCTGATTGGCAATGGTAAAATCAATTTCCGCCCCATAAGATTTTCCAATCCAGTTGGTCTGCATTTCGCGCATTGCTTCACTGAATTCAATTTGATCTAAGCCGTCGATTAATCGATCCGCGTATTCGGTAATGCGCAGGTACCACTGACGCAGTTTTTTCTTAACCACCGGATGACCACCCCGCTCACTTAAACCATTCACCACTTCATCGTTGGCCAATACAGTACCCAGGGCCTCACACCAGTTTACCTCTCCGTAACCGCAGAAAGCCAAACGATACTGCATTAAAATATCCTGCTGCTCCTTTTCTGAAAATGATTTCCACTCTGCAGCGGTAAAAGACAATTGATCATTGGCAGGACATGGATGCACGTTGTTTCCTTCTTTTTCAAAAGAAGCAATAAGTGCTGCGATGGGTGCAGCTTTTTGAAGTTGGCGGTTGAAAAAGGAATTGAACAACTGCAGAAAAATCCACTGTGTCCATTTATGGTAATCTGGTTCACAGGTTCTTACTTCCCTGCTCCAGTCATAGGAAAATCCAATATTGTCTAATTGCTTTCTGAAATTATTAATGTTCTGCACGGTACTCACGGCCGGATGTACGCCGTGCTCAATGGCATACTGTTCAGCAGGTAATCCAAATGCATCATATCCCATAGGATGCAACACATTGAACCCCTTTAGTCTTTTATAGCGACTGAAAATATCAGAGGCAATATATCCTAAAGGATGCCCCACATGCAATCCTGCTCCACTTGGATAAGGGAACATGTCTAGTACATAATACTTGGGTTTATTGCTGTTATTGGGAACCTTGTATGCCCCGGATTGTTTCCAGGATTCCTGCCATTTTTGTTCAATCGCTCTGAATTGATAGTCCATCTTGCCTGCCCTTTTTATTTATTTGCGTTTCTTTAACGCCTGCCGAGAAATATTCGCTTATTTTCAGGGCAGGTTTAAGGGTGCAAATGTAAGTCATTAGCCGTCAAAACCCTACATTTGTAACGTTTGAAAGCAGACCACCGCTGACCAGCAGCGGTTAAAAAAGGAATACAATATGGCGCAGGCAGGAAAAGCATCACTCAAGCGGGGAAAACCCAATTATATCTATACCATTATTGGCGTGGCCCTGGTATTGTTAATCATGGGAATCATGGGCTGGTTCTTTCTGAATCTGAACGCAGTTGGCAATACCTTCAAGGAAGATATTCGCTTAAGTGCTTATATGCGTACACTGAACAAGGATACCATTGCACAAATTCAACAATATATTGCGGCTAAACCTTACGCCAAAAACGTTTTGTATGTAGATAAGAACACAGCCAAGGAAATCTGGAACAAGGAAAACAATGAGGACTGGGCCAAAATTCTGGATGTTAATCCTTTGCCGGAGAGCATTGACTTTTATGCAAAAGCTGAATATGTAAACAAAGACAGTCTAGCCGTCATCAGCGCTGATTTAATGGCAGCGTATGGCAATCAGATTACTGATTTACAATACCCGAAAAGTTTGGTAACCAATTTAAATGAAAGAGCTTCCAAAATTGGGTTGATCTTCCTGGTAGTAGCCATCACCCTTTGTGTAATTGTTATCATAAGCATCGACAACACCATTCGTCTGGCCATGTTTAGCAATCGTTTTTTGATTAAGACGATGCAGATGGTGGGAGCCACACAGTCTTTTATTGCACGACCACTTAATGTCCGCGCCATTATCAATGGGCTCATCAGTTCGGGAATTGCTATTGTATTAATGTTCTCCTTAATTGGCTGGGCAGAAGCACAGTTCCCTCAGTTGAAAGCCATCCGCAATACCAATCATACCCTATTATTGTTTGGCGGTTTGATTTTGCTGGGCGTAGGTATTTCTGTACTGAGCACCCACAGAAGCGTGTTGAAATACCTGAAGATGAAACTGGATGATTTGTATTAAACAACATTGTTTAACTCAATTCAAATTAGAACTACTACAAAAAACTTTAAAAAATTCATATGAGCGCAAATAATAAAACCACTCCACTCTTTTCAAAAGACAACTTTTTATTCATGCTGATTGGCGGTCTTGTGATTGCCTTGGGTATGTATTTAATGAGTGGTGGCAAGAGTGATGACCCAAGTGTGTTTTCGAATACCGAAGTGTATAGCAAAACACGAATTACCATTGCACCTATTTTAATTGTAGTTGGATTACTGATTGAAGTGTACGCTATCTTTAAGAAACCAAAGACTGCATAATGACTCATCTAGAAGCTGTCATCATCGCCATCATCGAAGGCATCACAGAGTTCCTCCCTATTTCTTCAACTGGTCATATGATTATTGCCAGTTCCTTTATGGGAATTGCCAAGGATGATTTTACCAAATTATTTGAAGTAGCCATTCAGTTGGGTGCTATTTGCTCAGTCGTAATTTTATTCAGAGGAAAATTCTTCCCGCTAAATCGCTGGAAATTTTATTTAAAACTGATCATTGCTGTTTTACCTGCATTAATTTTAGGGGCTTTGTTCTCCGACACCATTGATGCTTTATTGGAAAGCCCCATGGTGGTATCAATTACCATGGTATTGGGCGGAGTAGCTCTAATTTTTATTGATTCTTTTTTCAAGAACCCAACCATTTCTGTTGACGAAGAAATCTCCAATAAAAAATCTTTTGTAATTGGCTTTTGGCAATGTGTAGCCATGATACCAGGAGTTAGCAGAAGCGCAGCCAGTATTATCGGAGGTATGCAACAGGGATTAACCAGAAAACTATCTGCTGAATTTTCTTTTTTTCTGGCAGTTCCTACGATGGCAGCTGCAACTGGTTACAAATTATTGAAAGCATACACAGAAACGCCTGATTTAATATTTACCAGAAACAATATAATATTATTAGGTCTCGGAAATGTAGTTGCTTTCCTTGTTGCACTATTGGCTATTAAATTTTTCATCACTTATTTACAGAAATACGGCTTTAAATTATTTGGCTGGTACAGGGTTATTGTTGGTTTAATTCTAATTATCCTTATCTTAACAGGACACCTGAAATAAACACCATGTCTGTTACTACAGCCAGTAAAAAAGTCATCAATGGTTGGGCAATGTACGATTGGGGCAACAGCGCTTACAATCTGGTTATCACTTCCACTATTTTTCCCGCTTATTACGAAGCCGTTACCGGAGACGGCAACGATCAAACCCTGAATGACACCGTTACGCTTTTTGGGAGAGAATATGTAAATACCGCCCTGTACAATTATGCATTGGCAATTGCATTTATTGTAGTGGCCCTACTATCTCCCATACTATCGTCCATTGCAGATTACAAAGGCAATAAAAAACAGTTTCTGTTTTTCTTTTGTACACTCGGCAGTGCAGCTTGTTCAGCACTTTATTTTTATGACAAGACCAATCTGGCATTTGGCCTGGCCTGTTTAATCATTGCCTGCATAGGTTTCTGGAGCAGTCTTGTTTTTTATAATTCCTTTCTTCCGGAGATTGCTGCTCCAGAAGACAGAGACAAAGTAAGTGCTAAAGGATTTGCCATGGGCTATATTGGGAGTATGATTTTGCAAGTGATCTGCTTTGTATTTGTTCTATCTCCAGACAGTTTTGGTATTACAGTTGGCAAAGCTTCTCAGCTTTCTTTCTTATTGGTGGGTATTTGGTGGTGGGGATTCGGGCAGCTTGCTTTGAAAAGGCTACCTAAATCTGTACCTGCTGGCGGAACAAAATCCAATAAAGAAGTTTTTGCTGGCGGCTATAAAGAGCTAAGCAAAGTATGGACTCAAATCCAATCTATGCCCGTACTGAAAAGATTTTTATTTTCTTTCTTCTTTTACAACATGGGAGTTCAGACAGTTATGCTGGTAGCTACTTTATATGGCAAGAGCGAACTGAATATTCCTACCATGAATTTAATCATTGCCATATTGATAATTCAGTTTATAGCCATACCTGGTGCTTATACTATTGCATGGGTATCTAAAATAACCAGCAATTTTAAGGCATTGATGATTACGATTGCTTTCTGGATTGTGCTTTGTGTAATTGGGTATACACTACCCAGAAACGGGATTTATGAATTTTATGGATTAGCGGTATTGGTAGGATTTGTAATGGGAGGTATTCAAGCTCTCAGTAGAAGTACCTATGCCAAGCTTATGCCAGAGACCAAAGACACTACATCCTATTTCAGCTTCTATGATGTAACGGAAAAAGTGTCGATTGTGGTGGGCATGTTTAGTTTTGGTTATATCAACGAACTATCAGGCTCACAGAGAAATTCTGTTTTAGTACTAGTTATATTTTTTGTGATTGGATTGTTGATTCTGTTTTCAGGGGCTAAATTGCAGTCTAAACAGAAGGCACATGAAACTGCATAGCATCAATCATAGTTATTTTAAGTTAGATGGCGGAGCCATGTATGGA
This sequence comes from Sediminibacterium sp. TEGAF015, assembly GCF_025997995.1. Lineage (GTDB taxonomy): Bacteria > Bacteroidota > Bacteroidia > Chitinophagales > Chitinophagaceae > Sediminibacterium. Next base: position 1,678,414 of record NZ_AP026683.1, read on the forward strand.
GTTGTTCCCAAATCACTCTGGAACAAATTGAATCCTGCCGACGAAAACAATCTTTGCAACTGGGCATTAAGAAGTTTGGTAATTGAAGACGAGGGACGATTGATTTTGATTGATACAGGCATGGGCTTTAAACAAGATGCGAAATTCTTTGGACACTACGGTATGTCTGATACAAAGCAGATAGATGAAGCTTTGGGACAAATTGGATTTACCAGAAATGATATTACAGATGTATTTCATACCCACCTGCATTTTGACCATTGCGGGGGTAGCATAGAAAAAATAGGAGACAAACTGGTTACGGCATTTCCCAATGCAATATACTGGAGCAACCCGATACATTGGGATTGGGCGGTGAATCCCAATGACAGAGAAAAAGCATCATTTTTAAAAGAAAATATTTTACCCATTCAGAATAGCGGGCAATTAAAAATGATAGACGCACCTGCCAATGAATTTACCAGCGATGGTTTATTGGAATCAGTTCCCTTTACCAATAACATTTGTATCCGTTTTGTTAATGGTCATACCAGGAGCATGATGTTACCTCAGATTCAGTATAGGGGAAAAACCATAGTTTACATGGCAGATTTATTACCTTCTGCTTCGCATATACCCTTGCCTTATGTAATGGGCTATGATATGTTTCCTCTCACTACCCTGAAGGAGAAAAAAACCTTCTTGACAGAAGCCGTAAACAAGGATTACATTTTATTCTTTGAACATGATCCAAGTATTGAATGCTGCACCCTGCAGCAAACAGAAAAAGGGGTCAGAATGAAAGAAGCTATTCAATTGGCAGACCTTTAAGAAGCTGGTATTATCTTTCAGAAATCATTGAACTAAACGGGTAACGGAGATTCTTGTATCCCATCATGTCTACTTTTACACTGCCTACCACAATGGGGCTTTCTATGCGTAGAGGTATATGATTGGCATCGTCACTTACCCAAACCGTCATTTTCTCTCCACCTTCAAATAAGGTTCCTTTTACTAAAAGGGGTTTGAATTTGATGGCTCTGAATTTTCCAAACCTGGTCTTGATGGTTTCTTTACCTAAATACTTGATATACAGATTGAAAATTTCATTGTCCAGAAACATGGTGAAAGGAATTTTATCTTCTGGCTTGTATTTTTCGAAATTGATATTTCTGGCATAATAAATGGCACTCAAAACATCCTGAATACAATTGGGCACTTTCACCGTTCCCTTTTCACTGGTTGCCGTGTTGTTCTGCCGATTAAAACTTACATTTTCGTTTATTTTATATCCACCCTCATTTACATTGCGAATGAATCGGATAGGCTGCAGATTACTCGTATCAATATAGCTTTCATATTTATCTCTTACTTTAAAAATCCAGTCGTATCTGGAATTGGATGATCCTTCACCTACTAAATGATATACAGATTCATTATTCAATTTTTCCGAATTAACAGAAAAAGTGGCCGCACCTGCATTTACATACAAACCAATTACATTGTAAAAAACCGTAAATGAAATTTGTTCCCCCGACTGAAAGGCATAGTTACGTATACCGCAGAATTCATCCCCTGCTGTTAAGGGCCGGGTAAGCAATAATGAAATGAAAACGATTAGTGATTTTTTCAGCACGCTTATTTGTTTCTAAATATTCTTAAACCTAATATAAACAAAGTCCCGAGAATTGCAGGCAAGATTAAGTTAATTAACCAGATACCGGCAGCAGTTGCAATAATTCCAACGGCATTATTACTTAGTAAACCAAACAATAACAAACTTACTTTCCCGCGAAACCCCAATTCTGCCAGTGCCATTGAAGGAATTACAGCTAATACAGTTAACATAACACCTACCATTGCAAATGCATCCAGCCAGTATAGTTGTATACCAAATACCTGAAAGATCAATAAATACTGAAACAGGATTACAAAATATCTGCCTAATGAAAGCGAAAGCAATCTTACCAATTCATTCATTTGAACTGACTCTAGCTTTTCTATAAAAAAACGATACCTGGCAACCCAGGAAATTCTTTCGAGTAGTTGAATAATTCCTGACAATTTAAAATAAACCAAAGTGAATAGTAAAATGCCGGCAGCAATGATATATATAAAACCATCAAGCCAAAAAACAGATAGTCCTTCCAGCTGACGTTCTTCATTGAGTATACACCAACGCATATACAGCATAGATAAAGTACCCATTAAAAAAGTAACGATAATTTGGGCCATACTACCTGTTATTGAAAGTACAACCCCTCTGATTTTATTTCCCTCTTTTAAATAAGCAGATCTGGCAGCTGGTTCACCAATCCTGTTGATGGTATTTAAACCCATTGCCTGTCCGGCAAGTATAGCTTTAAAAGACTGTAAAAATGAAATGGTCTCAATGCTAGCAACCTGGAGTTGCCACTTGCGGGCTTCAATCCCCCAATTCATTAGCATAAGAAAAAATACAAGAACAATTTTCCAGTTTTGCGGACCATTCAATGCATCTAGAATGGTTTGCCAGGATTGCTGCAAATCTGTTTGTGTTTTTAGCTGTTTATAAATTGCCCAGCTAAGCCATATAAATAAAATGGGCCCGACAAGATAATTCAGCAAATTTTTCGTTCGTTTCGTCAATCCTTCGTTTTTGTAAAGTTAAGGATGTAAGTCGTTTATTAATTATCCCTATTTTCACAAAGCAATGAAATACGATTCAGTCATTTTAGGAATTGATCCGGGCACACAAATTTTAGGTTATGCATTATTAGGTATACAAAAAGGCAAACCTTTTCTGATTCGTATGGATACATTGAAACTAACTAAGGAAAAAGACATTTATGCACGTCTGGAAATTATTTATAGAACCATCAACGATTTAATTAAACAATACAAGCCCGATAGTTTTGCCATTGAAGCCCCTTTTTTTGGAAAGAACGTACAAAGTATGCTCAAATTGGGTAGAGCTCAGGGAGTTGCTATTGCGGCTTCTATGCAATCACAAATTCCGGTTACAGAATACGCGCCTAAAAAAGTGAAGCAATCTATTACAGGAAATGGAAATGCAGACAAAGACCAGGTCTGGAAAATGTTACAGCTCACTTTAAGCATTGAAAAGAAACCCGCTTCATTTGATGCAACGGATGCATTAGCAGTTGCACTTTGTCATTTTTATCAAAGCAATAGCCTCCTGGCTGTTAAAGGCAAAGCTTTAAAAGGCTGGGATGATTTTCTCAATAAAAATCCTGATAGAGTAAGAAAATGATTTCGGGAAAACATGGCTGCAACAAAGCAAAAAAACTGCAACACAAAATGTATTTCTGGTTTAGATTACTGCAAGGCTGCCAAAATTTTTTGCTGAGTCTGGCTCAGCACCTCTGGTGTCATTTTCAATTTCCCTCTGGTGAAATTCAAATCATCGGCACTGTTAATGGGAACCAGGTGCATATGTGCATGCGGCACTTCTAATCCTACCACACTGATTCCACAACGATTGCAGGGGAATACTTTTTCAATTGCCTTGGCAATAGGTTTTGCAAATAGCAACATTTCAGACAGATAATCATCCGACAAATCAAAGAAACGATCGGTTTCTGTTTTGGGAATCACCAACACATGGCCTTCTACTAATGGAAAAATATCCAGAAAGGCAAAAAACCGGTCGTTCTCCGCTATTTTGTAAGAAGGAATTTCTCCCGAGATGATTTTAGAAAAAATAGTCATGTAGCCGTTTTATACAGTAATGTCTTCCACCTTAAACTTGATGATACCATTTGGAGCCTGCACTTCTGCTACTTCGCCCTTTACTTTCCCGAGTAATCCTTTACCAATGGGGGAAGAAGCTGAAATTTTTCCTTGCTTCAAATCGGCTTCCTTTTCACCTACAATCTGATAAGTTACCGTTTTCTTGGTAGCCACATTGGTTATGGTTACTTTGGTTAGAATGGTTACTTTACTGGTATCAATTGTACTGGTATCTACAATTTTAGCATTGGCAATAGCGCCTTCCAACTGTTTGATTTTGGCCTCTAGCATTCCCTGGGCCTCTTTAGCCGCATCATACTCCGCATTTTCTTTTAAATCACCTTTCTCTCTGGCTTCAGCAATTGCTTTAGAAGCCGCAGGACGGTCTACAGATTTCATTTTCTGCAATTCCTCGCGCATCTTATCGAAAGTCTCTTTCGTAACATACATGTTGGTTTCACTCATAGTTCCGGCTTTAGGATTGGTAAAAAAAAATACAACGCCACATTTGACTGCGACGTTGCATAAATACAAAGATAGGAAATTTAATTAACCTAGCAGAATAAGCTTTTTTCAAAAAATATTTGGTGGTATTCAGAAAAAACTTCTACTTTTATTGTGTACTACTACACTAATACACTATTTATGATTCATTTTGACAAGATTAGCTTTGGCTATTCCAAAAAGAAACCCATCTACACGAATATTGATTTAACCCTGGAAGCAGGCAGTGTTTATGGCCTATTAGGAAAGAATGGCGCTGGCAAGTCTACCCTATTAAAACTGATGGCGGGATTGGTATATCCGCAAAAAGGGCTTTTATCCGTTTTAGCTGCGAATCCGGCAAAAAGAGAACCCAGTTTCTTGAATCAAGTATTCTTTATTCCTGAAGAAATTGACACTCCCAATATACATGTACTTGAATTTGCAGCAGAATACCAACCCTTTTATCCACTTTTTGATCGCGATCAATTTGTAAGTTATTTGGAGGAATTTGATATTCCAATTACCCACCTCAATAAAATGAGCTTCGGCCAGAAGAAAAAAGTGTGGATTGCCTTGGGGCTGGCATCTAATGTATCGTTATTGATTTTGGATGAACCTACAAATGGTTTGGACATTCCTTCCAAAAGAAAATTCAGAAAATTAATTGCCTCTGTTTTGAATGAAGAAAAATGTATCATTATCAGTACACACCAGGTAAAAGATTTAGATAGTTTGATTGACCGGATTATTCTAGTAGATCAGGGAGAAATTATTGTACATGCAGACACTGAATCTATTCTAGAAACGATAGCATTTCAACATAGTAGCCATCACTCAATCAATGAAAACTGGATTTATTATGAATCAAGTTTAGCAGGTAATCTCATTGTTAAAAAGAGAGAACCAGCAGATGAAATTTCCAAACTAGACCTTGAACTTTTCTTTAATGCCGGCATTTCAAATAAGATGGCAATTCAGGAACTATTTAATCAGAAATTATGAATAACCAGTTTAGTTTATTGAGAGCTTTCCTCTTACTTAGAAAAAATTGTAAAGAGAACGGGAGTAGTTATATACTGATGTTTCTTGCAGGATTAGGGATTTTATTTCTATCATACGGTATTCTAATAGTTGCAAGTTTCCACACTATGTTTCCTTCGGGTGATAGAAAAATGATTTTCGCAATCGGGCTTTTCATGGGGGGATCTTTATTTTCTTCTAGTTTCTACGGATTTTTTAAATCGGAAGTGAAAACCATTCAATTTTTACTTCTACCAGCCACAACAGGCGAAAAATTATTAGTAGGATTCTTGTTAACCCAAGTCTTCTATTTAATTATATACTTAGGCATTTTCACGGGAATTGATTGGCTCATGTGCGCAACGTATAATGAATTTGTAGCCATACCAAATTGGGTGATTGAGCAAGAAAAACAGTATTACCATGCCCAACCACTTGTTCAATCAAATACTCTTTTATTTAAAGAAATGGTGATTTTTTTCTTTATAATCACTTCCATTGCTCATTTAGGATCACTTAGTTTTATACGGAATGCCTATGTAAAAACAGCCATCATATTTGTGATATCGTTCATGGGCTTAATATTCCTAAATAACAAAATGTTAGTACTGCTGATTTCAGAAGAAATTATGCCTCATGGCAAATATTTTACCGATTCATTTAGACTCGGACCACAGCAACAGCCAACAGGAATTGTAACGTTACCCGAAAATTGGAAAAAAAATATTTCCTGGTTCTTACCCCTTTTTATTTACGCAAGTTGTTGGGTTATGAGCTATTATAAATTGAAAGAAAAGCAGATTTAAATAACGCAATCCATGAATTTTACCTCGAATAAACCTATTTACATTCAGATTGCAGATCTTATATGTGAAAAGATTCTGGTTCAAATCTTTAAAGAGGAGGACAGGATTCCCTCTGTAAGAGAATTGGCGATTGATTTAGAGGTCAATCCCAATACAGTTATGCGCACGTATGAATATTTGCAGGAGTTAGCCATTATTTACAATAAAAGAGGGGTTGGTTTTTTTGTAAGCTTGAATGGAATGAATAAAGCCTCTGAATACTTGAAAAAAGAATGTATGGAAAAAGATATGCCTTCTCTTTTCAAAAAAATAAACCTATTAAAGATCACTTTTCGTGAAATAGAAGAACTCTATTTACAATACTTAAAGAATAGCAATAACTAAACGTATGAAAAAAAGTAATATAATCTTGCTCATTACCATAGCATCGGTATTTTCCTGCTTATCTATCATCAATTTTACATTGCGTGCAGAATACAAAAAAGGGAACATAAAATCTGTTCAAAAAAAAATAATCCTGCCACCATTCCAACATATACAAGAATTAAAAAACGCGAAAAAAGGAGAGACTGCTTTTCATCCCATCATTCATATATATCAGGGGGGTGATACCAACCAACTTACCTACTATTATTATAACCCAGTTGGTTATGAATATTTTGTAAAAAACGATACGCTATTTATTAGGGCTGATGATAGCATAGAAAATAGTTTTCCAATGATTAATATTTATTGCAAAAACCTTGTCTCAATTTCTAGTAATGAATCGGAAATTTCGCTTCACCACTTTATTTCTGATAGCTTAGAACTGAATTCCAGTCAAAATTCTTCCATTACATGCCTGGCACTAACTTGTAATTTTTTGAATATCTCAGCCAAAAATAAATCTGCTATCACCATATCAGCAAAAGACACTATACAGAAAGTAGCAATGAACTTAAAGAATAAAGCCAAGCTAACACTTGCTGATGCCTACTTTAGGACTTATACACTAACATTGGATTCAACAGCCATTCTCAGTACAACAGGGAATTCATTTAAAGGTATAAATGCCTATAATTCTAAGAAATAATATTCAGCTTTTGCAAAACAATAGCTGCCATTTTATAAAATGCTTGATGACTATAGCCTGCAATATGCGGTGTAATAATCACATTTGGATTGCTTAGCAACTGGTTCAAAAGGTCTTTTTCAAAATCGTTATAAGTAGACAACTTTTCGTTCTCGAGCACATCTAATCCAGCCGCCCGAATGCTTTTATTTTCCAATGCAGAAAATAAAGCCCTTGTATCCATTACTTTTCCCCTGCAAGTATTTAAAAAGTAAGGTTGTTTTTTTAGTTGATCAAAAAATGCATTGTTCGCAAAATGATGGGTTTCAGCTGTCAGCGGCAGGTGCAGACTAATTACTTCTGCCTCGTGTAAAATTTGCTCTAGACTAGATTCCGCTATATAGGCATTTCCAAATCCGATCTTATACTTATCATGAGCAAGTACTTTCACCTGAAAGGGCTCAAGCAGGCGGGCAAAAGCAGACCCCGTATTTCCATACCCTATTATGCCGACTGTTTTACCAGACAATTCGTCGGCTCGGTTTTCATCTCTTAACCAAAGCCCTTTCTTAACTTCACTATGAGAACGATTGATTCTATTCATCAGGTTGAGCAACAACCCCAGTGCATGTTCTGCTACTGCATTGCGGTTTCCCTCCGGACTACTTTCACATTGGATGCCCTTACTTTGAGCATATGCTACATCAATCAACTCCATACCGCTTCCAAGTCTTCCAATCCATTTCAACTTTGGGGCTGCATCAATAATTTGTTGGTCAATGTGTAACCTTGTGGTCACAATTAATCCAACAGCTTCTTTTATTTGTAATAATAGTTGTTCATAAGTAATAGCTGGCTCATAGAATACTTCGTATCCTTTCGCATTAAGCGTTTCTACTAAATAGGGATGCACCTTAGCGGTAACAATTACTTTCATTCGCTTCTATTTAAGCCATTCTGTAAGTCAGTGCAGCAAAGTCTTCTACAGTTAACTGCTCTGCTCTTTTTGTGAATATTTCTTCCTGTAAAACAGCTGCATCAAAAAATGGTTTCATTGGATTGCGTAACATTTTTCTCCTTTGACCAAATGCAGCTTTTACCAGTGTGAATAACGCTTTTTCACTTCTTACAGCTACTGGATTGTTTTTTCGTTTAAGTTGTATTACCCCGCTCATTACTTTGGGCGGGGGATTGAAGGATTCAGGAGGCACATCAAATAAATATTCCACTTCATAAAATGCCTGAACCAGAACACTCAGTATACCATACACTTTTGTATTCGGCTTAGAAACAATTCTTTCAGCCACTTCTTTTTGAAACATGCCAATCATTACGGGAATCTGGGATTTCCATTCTAATACCCGGAAGACAATCTGAGTTGAAATATTATACGGGAAATTACCCACCAGCGTAAATGAGCCTGCAAATGGCACAGGGATATCCAAGATACTCCCCTCTATAATGGCTGTGGAAAGCGCAGGATACTGATGCTGTAAATATTGTACTTTCTCGTTATCCAGCTCTACTGCTTTAAATTGCTGAATGGGCAGTTCCAGCAGATACTTGGTCAGGGCACCTGCACCAGGCCCCACTTCCAATACTTGCTGCAGGTTTTCCGGTCCTTCTTTCAGAACAGCTACAATCTGCTTACAGATATTTTCATTGGTAAGGAAATGCTGTCCCAGCGACTTTTTGAGCGTATATTGCATGACTGCAAAAGTAGTATTTTAGCAACCTAAATCGTGGTAAATGAGTAACGAAACACAAAAACCTGTTATTGGCTTCACTTGTGGAGATATAAACGGGATTGGATTGGAACTAATCATCAAAACATTAATGGATCAGCGAATCCTAGACTTTTGTGTTCCCGTTGTTTTTGCCAACAATAAATGCCTGAATTTTTATAGGAAGAGCATACCCGATTCCAACTTCAACTGTACCAATATCAATCAATTTTCCCGCCTGAATCCCAAACAGGTGAATATTTATTCCGTTTGGGAAGAAGAAGTAACCATTACTCCCGGAGAATTGAATGAAACCGGAGGAAAATATGCACTAAAGTCTTTGGAAGAAGCCACTAAAGCGCTACAAGAAGGGCATATCCATGGTTTGGTAACGGCCCCTATTCATAAAAAAAATATCCAATCTGAGGACTTTAAATACAGCGGCCACACACCCTATTTCAAGACTTTTTTCAATGTAAAGGATGTTGTCATGTTTATGGTTGCTGAAAACATGAGAGTAGGTCTGGTTACTGAACATGTAACAGTTGAAGAAGTATCAAAACATATTACCAAAGAGTCTATCCTTAGTAAACTACAAATTATGCAACAGTCATTGCAAAAGGATTTTGGTATAGACAAACCTAAGATTGCTGTTCTTGGATTGAATCCACATGCCGGAGACGAAGGACTCATTGGCAAAGAAGAAATTGAAATCATTAAGCCTGCAATAAAAGAGGCAAAAAATAAAGCATTGGTATTTGGTCCCTATTCAGCTGATGCTTTCTTTGCCAGAGGTATGCATGAAAAATTTGATGCCGTTCTTGCCATGTACCACGACCAAGGCTTGATACCGTTTAAATCATTGGCCATTGGTGAGGGGGTAAATTATACAGCGGGCCTTCCTGCTGTAAGAACAAGTCCTGACCATGGAACTGCTTTTGACATTGCTGGAAAAGGAAAAGCAGACCATACTTCTTTTCTGGCGGCAACATTTGAATGCATCAATATCATTCATAACCGGATGGGGCATGCAGACAGAAACAGAAATCCACTTAGAAAAATCAGCGCCCGTATGCTGGCCAATGCAGTGGATGAAAGAATAGAAGAAAACGAAGGATAATTACTATGATAGTTTTAGAAAATAACAGCCTGCGCGTTTCCATCTCAGAAAAAGGGGCAGAATTACAGGAAATATTCAATAAAGAAACACAGCTTGATTATTTGTGGAGTGGTGACGCTACTTACTGGGGCAAAAAAAGCCCTGTATTGTTTCCAATTGTTGGCACACTGAAGAATAACAGTTTTCATCACAATGGCAATAATTATTCATTAAACAGACATGGATTCGCCAGAGATATGGACTTTAAACTAACTGAATCTAAAGATGCAAGAGTCTGTTTAAGCCTGGATGCAAATCAGGAAACGCTTGCACATTATCCATTCATCTTCAGACTCAACATCATTTATGAACTAAATAAAAACCAGCTTAGCTGTACTTACGAAGTCATCAATATTGATATTAAGCCTATGTACTTTTCTATAGGCGCTCATCCTGCATTTAAAGTGCCCCTGGAAGCAGCTTTTGAATTCAGCAATTACCAATTGGTTTTTAACGAAAAGGAAACAGAAGGTAAATGGCCAATTTCTGAAGATGGATTGATAGAAGAAAAACCGCTCCCATTTTTTAATAATAACAATGAGATTACATTAACCAAAGAACTATTCTACGGTGATGCGTTAGTATTTAAACATTTGAAATCAAATTCAATTGAATTAAAAAACAATCATTCCAAACATGGATTTGTTTTTTCCTGGAAAGACTTTCCTTTTATGGGCATCTGGAGTGCTAAAAATGCACCATTTGTATGCATAGAACCTTGGTGTGGCATTGCTGATTCAGTAAATACTACAGGAGAATTAAGACAGAAGGAAGGAATGAATCTACTTGTACCCGGAGAAACTTTCAACAGAACCTGGAGCGTTACAGTTTACTAAATGCAGCTATTTACTGATTGTTGAAAATACTATTACTTAACCCAGTATTAATGGCATATGCGCTGTAGTTGATTTCAACTCTGCCCTTCCTGCCTTTCATCTTATCTTTAATTGCTTTATCAGTGTCGTCAAATTCAAGGGTAATTCCTTTAGGAAGTTTATAATCCTTTGCATTAAAACTGAAAATAACTTTGTCCGGCAAGCCATATTCGCCATACTTACCATACATCAATTCCATCTCATATGTTCCGTTTTCCCGGGTAGTTGTAACAGATTTCCGGATTAGTAAATTTTGTTCGTCTATATACAATGTAGATAAAATAATATCTCCCGCATCTGCATTCGGCAGCAGTTTCACAACCCTAACAGGGAGATTTTGAACAGTACTTACACCTGCATCAATAGCAACAAATCCGGTCTGCATTACCATGCTGCCAATATTAATGCTAACGCCACCTTTAGGTAAAACTGAAATGCCTCCATCCCTCTGTAACTTAAATTTATCGGGGCTTTTGAAGAACACTTTTACTTTACCAATGGGTGCTTTAATAAAAGCCACATCTGTCTTCATTTTACCATCAGCTGTATAATCTTTTACCTTGTCCAATTTGGCTTTTACCTTCATTACCAACGCATTCATATCCTGCGCCTGAACAGGTATCCATCCGGAAAATATAAACAGAAAATTCAAAAAAAATTTCACACTTGTGTTTTTCATAAACTAACTAAGAATATCTTTTTTTCTAAATAAGGCAATGGCTGCACCTACAAATAAAATAATATGAATAAAGAGAATACTGGCAGATTGAACAATTTTTTGCGGGTTTTGAATACTCCCGATAATGGCTTCATTTGCATCATTTACCTTAAAATCAAAAAACTCTTTCCAGGTAATCATATGCGTGGTGAACAAATAAGGTTTAATCAAATTAAAAAGCGGGATATTCATTGTACTCAGAATGGTACTTACAATAATCACGCTCATTGTAGCTACAATTGGACCAATTGAATTCTCTGCAAAAAATGATAAAAGAAAACCCAATGCAGCCACTGTAACCATAGCCAATGCTGCAAAACAAAAAGCACCTGAATATCTCCAGAAAACATCTGACTCTTTAACAATGACTACATAACTGCTCTTCATTAAAAACAAATCATCAGTTCCAAATACCAGCATACTTAAAAACAATCCCATAATAGCGATCCAGATCAATAAGAGAATTGTATATATAGAAGAGGCTAAAAATTTTGCCAATACTATGGAGGTTCTGGATTGTGGTTTGGTTAACAACAAGCGAAGCGTACCCATATTTGCCTCCCCTGAAATCATGTCTGCTGCTATAAGGGCAATTAAAAGGGGAACATGAACCAGCAAAAGTTGCAGTATTACATGGCAGATAAAATAGCCGTTCAGAATTTTGCCGTCTACACTAAAGGAGCTGGCAAAATCAGCCATCACAAACTCAGCATATTCTTTTCCATCCACCCATAAACCGAGTTGAATTACACCAATCAATGCAGTAATTGCTGCAAAAGACAAATAGGTTCTAGGTCTTTTAAAGACTTTATACAATTCAATTTGTAAATGTTCCCACATATTGTTTTCCAGCTGTTACTTGTAAAAAATAATCTTCCAGATTGTTTCTAGAGGACAAAGAATAAATATCGACTCCATTAGAAGCAAGCAGTCGGTTAAAAGAAGGAATATCTTTTCTACTTAATTTAAGCAGAACTTTCCCGTCTCTTTCCGGGAGTAATGAGTCACCCCATTCTGAGGATAAGATAATTTGATTTGCCAAATCCTTACTGGCAACTTCCATTTCCAGAATGGCTAGCTCGTCATTAATTAAGTTTGAAGCTGCACCTTCAACCAGCTTTTTACCTTTGTCAATAATTAAAATCCGAGTAGCAATCTGCTCAATTTCATTTAACAGATGAGATGACACAATCACCGTTTTATTTTGCTCTCTGGAAAGAAAAAGTATCAAATTCCTGATATCAGCTATTCCTTGAGGATCTAATCCGTTAGTAGGCTCATCCAGAATAATCAATTGCGGATTATGTACCAATGCAATGCCAATTCCCAGTCTTTGTTTCATTCCCTGAGAAAATGTTTTAACAATATCATGGGCTCTGTCTGCCAGTCCTACCACTTCCAGCTGTTTCATCAAAACCTGATGAGAGGGTTTGATGCCACTTAAACTGGCAAATAGTTTCAGATTTTCATATGCACTTAAATATTTATATACATCTGGCTTCTCAATTACTGCACCAATTTGCTGAAGAATATCTTTTCGGTGTGATTGCAGTGGTAGACCAAAAAGCTCAATATCCCCTTCTGTTGGAGTAATTAGTGACAGTAGCATCCGTATGGTGGTACTTTTGCCAGCACCATTCTGACCTAAAAATCCATAGACATCTCCTTGTTCTACAGAAAATGAGAGTTGATTAACGGCTGTAAAGGAACCAAACTGTTTCGTAAGATGAGAGACTTTTACTATCTGTTGCATTGATTAATATAACAGCAAAAATACCCAAGATGTTTAAACTTTCAGGTATTGTTGCAGTGCCTGCACATAGTCTTCAAAGGCTTTTACTCCGTCTGGAGTTACTTTACAGGTAGTTTGAGGATAATTGTCTTTAAACTGCTTGATAACTTCTATATAACCAACATCTTTCAGCTTCTGTACCTGAACACTCAGGTTACCGGCAGTCGCATTGGTTTTCTCCTTTATAAAAGTGAATTCAGCCTCTTTTACGCTAATGAGCAAACTCATGATAGCCAATCTAAGCTGCGAATGTAATATGGGATCTAGTTCTTTAAACATCCACTGACGCCTGACGAAGGTATTTTTTTCGTAAAATAATGCCTGGAATAAACCAGCAGACCAAGGCTGCAATGGAGCCAAGCAACATATCATATCGGCTTTCAGTAAACAAACTCAGTATGAACAACCCATATGTAACAATTGCACCTATTTTCATAGGGGCAAATTTCTTTACCATTCCGGTTACCATGGTTGGAAAAGCATATAATAAAATATAAACTGAATATAAAGAAGGCGTAAAGGGTTTCATAACTTCATCAGGTCTTCCATCCGCGTAGTGTTTCATTAAAGTCCAGCCTTCTTCTGCTATAAACTTCTCAGTTTGCCCCGGCACTATATTCTGATAAAAACCCATAGCAAAAATACTAATGCCGAAAACCAACCAGACAGCGTTGATCAGATCATCATCGTATTGCTTGGCCTTCTGTATTTTTTTTTCTCGGATAGAAATATAAATCTGAGGAATAATGGCAGCTAGTACCAGCCACCAAATATCGAAACCCAGTTTAAAATCATATTCTCTTTGTAAAAAATTCACACCGGAAGCAATAGCAACTACAGCTCCCCACAACAAGGATCCAATACCTGTATCATGGTAACTTCCTTTTGCTTTTTTAATCATTTCAGCAATCAACTGTAAACTCTCTTGTTCCGAGAAAGTAGACTCCTTAGACATGGATTGAATTTTTAAATTTTGCTCTTAAAAGATACCCTGGTATTATCCAGGCGCTAAGTACCGCTGGTATTAATAATAAAATGATTTCACGACTCTGAACAAAGACGGAGCAAGCGGCCAATACCCAACAAATTACGCCTCCAATTTTCAATGGATTGAAACGCATTATGGCTCCCGTTAAAAAAGTAGGCATTCCATAGAACAACAAAATAAAAGCGTACAATAACTGCCAAGTGCCTAATTGTGAAAGGATAAAAGTTACCAATCCCATGCAGATTCCAAAGACCATCCATACATATCCAATTATTTCATCTGTATAATTCTTCACTTGAGCGGTACGCTGCTTCTTTGCGATATAATAAATTTGGTAAATCATCGCAAAAACAGTTAATATCCAAACCGAACTTGCTGATTTACCCATCTGGGTAAATGTTAAGAGTCCGTAATGCAGAAGGGAACAAATGAAAACAATCCATCCCCAGAGCAAATACAATGTTCCGTTTTCGGAATATTTGTTTTGCGCCTTGTTAATCATACTCTCAATGAGAGCCAGACTTTCAACAGCAGAAAATTTTTCTGTCTGATTCATTGGTATTACTAAATTAAGTTAAAGATACCCAACTGTATGGATGATGCTGTAGAATAGGCACACAAATTACTGACATGCGGCTAACAATTGTTCTGCCTGTTCTTTTCCCCAGTTTGGATGAAAAGCGCTTAATGGTTTAAAACCGGCAAATAATTCCAAGGATTTTTCAAAAAGTTTTTTCGCTACTGATTTGCCGCCACCAAAAGCTTCTGGCACATTCATTAGATATTGTCCTTCTAGTAAATACGGTCTAGGATTACTTGGATCTAGCTGCTTTGCTTTGGCAATGGCTTCTGACGCCAGTGCACCATAAGTTTGCCAGCGCGACATGGGATCTACCAATAATTGCATAACTGCCACCTGTTGTTTCAAACAATAGATTTCTGCATTGGCAGGCTCAATGGCTTCGGCTTTTGCTATTAATTCAACAACCTTGGTAGCTGCTTTGTCTTTATCAGCGGCCGTATTCATAAAGGCTGCAATAGTATAATGTCTGGCCGCATAATAATAGGGTAACCACTGATTTTTTTCTGCCTCTGCAATACGCTCATAATAAGCGCCTAAGGCCTGCAGATCATCAGCCCCTTTGGTTTCTTTCAATTTAGCAAAACCATTTTGCATGGCAGATTCATACTTAGTTTGTGCATTTAATACTAAAACAGAAAAAATGGCAATAATTGAAAATATTTTTTTCATGATGTATTTTTTTAAATGATTACTGTTGATTTTTTAGTTTCTGATATTCTTTTTCTACACTATTGATTCTATTGCCATGATAGGCTTTTGCATATTGAAATGCAAGACCAATGCCCCAGCCTAAAATGGGCCAGATAGGCCAGAAATGATTAAGGTTCCCTGAGGAATAATACCAAATTCCAATAAGAAAAAGATTGACAATACAATAACTGAATAAGCTCCATCTAAAGCCTACCCTTTCCTTGGCAATCTGCCATAGTATTTCGTCCTTGTTTTCAGTAAGTTGGTTCATTTTGTTTGGTTTAAGAATTTTATAAATTACTATTGATATTTTGTTGGGTTCTGTCTACACCCCAGCTCAGAAAAATGCCTAGGAAAAAACTACGAGATGCAGGGGGATTAATTTCCGTCCGAATCAACATTCCATCCGCGTCCCTTAATCTATTGCTGTAATTGTATCCAAAAATCTGTCGCTCATTAAAAACATTATTAATACCCATTACAACAACTGCATTGGCTTTCCCGATTTTAGGTAACCAATTCAAACTGAAATTATTGGTACTGTAGGCAATGGTTTTATCCGATAAAAATTCTTTTGGCGATTTGTTGGGATTAAAATAAGGTCTGCCTGTACTCCAGTTATAACTCCAGTTTACACCAAACATCTTTTTGACCCAGAATTTCTTCAATACTACACTGCCACTATGTGTTGCTGCAAAACCTGGTTGTACAAATGCAGGATAATTATTAAAATCTCTTTTGGTATCCAGATAAGAATAGCTGATCCAGTAGTCCAAATTTTTAAAAGTTTTGCGGTCTCTCCAGAATAATTCAATTCCTTTTGCGTATCCATATCCATTGTTATTTACAGAAACCGGGTATCCGCTCGATGTTTTCAATAAACTAACATAGTCCTTATAAAAAGCCTGTGCCCTGAATGTGTAACTGGACGATATGTGCTGGTAAGTTAAAATGTAATGGTCTGCCCTTAAGAAAGCTACAGAGGGTTGATTAATTAAATATCTTCTTTCAGGTGATTGATAGAAAATTCCATAATCGGCAGACAATTGACTGTTCTTTGAAAGTTTGTAAGACAACGCAGCCCGGGGAGCTATATTCATTTTATTGAGCAAACTGCTATATTCAATGCGAACACCAGGACGAAATGCCAGTTCATTTGTAATATATAAATCTGATTCTCCAAAAGCAGCGGTATATCTATCTTTTACTAGTGAAGGAAACAAACCCAATATATTCTGAAAACGGGCGCTGTCGCGGTTATTCCAGACTTCCGCTCCAAATCGCAGTGTGTTGATGGCGCCAAATCTTTTTTCAGCCACAGCCCTCAACTGAAACATCCATTGACTAGCATTATTGGTAAATGATGCCTGATCAATCACCGCAATTTGTGTTGGCAACACAGGCTTATATTGTTGATTCTGAACCTGGCTTGCTATCTGATCTTTGTTGTAACTGACACTGCCCGCCAAATTGAGCTTCCAGCCATTTCCTAAAAACTGTCTGAAACTGATATTAGTGAAAAGATTCTGATTATTCAGTTTAAACGCATTCCACAATCCAAGACTATCCAACGATGGATTTCTTACTCCCAATGAACCTGCATTGTAATAAGCGTATATTTTAAATACACCATTCTTTTTGGTCTTAAATCGATAGTTGGCATCCGCGGTATGAAAATCGGGAACTTTAAAAAAGTCAGGAGCCTGCGGTACCAATTTCTGGTATACAGCTAAATTAGTCCAGTTGTAGCTGAACCCATAACTGGACTTTTTATTTGCCGCCACTTGCTGTAAACCCAGGGATGCAAACAATGGAGAAAGCCCCAATTGCAATTCGGATTTTTCTGGTATATCCAGGCTTTCCAGATTCAACACACTACTTAACGCCTGACCATACAAGGCAGAGTATCCCCCGCTGCTGAACACGGTACCACTAAATAAAAATGGAGAAAATCTTCCTCTTTGTGCTATTCCCGGCACGCTGCTATAAAAGAAATTATTAACTACAGTTCCATCAATGATGATTTTAGCTTCTTCTGAAGAACCACCTCTAATAAATAACCCTTCTTGTTCTCCTACTTTTTGTGCCCCTGGTAATGTTTGTATGGTAGCAGAAATATCCGCGTTGGCGCCGGCAGTGGTTGCAATATCCAGTGCTTTTAATACTGTACCTTTTTTCTTGTCACTTGCTTCGTATGATCCAGCTGTTATAATTACTGCTTTCAGTTCGTTGATTTCTTCTTTTAAAATAAAAGCTATGACCATTGTGTCCATTCCCAAGTCTAGTCCCTGTTCCAGGGTTTTATAGCCAATATTGCTCACGACCATGATAACCTTTCCTTTCTCAGTGGTTTTAAAAGAAAAAGCGCCTGTAGAATCAGAAACTGTTCCATCATAACTATCCTTAATGACAATATTTGCGCCCGCCAAAATGCGACCTTTCAGATCTTTCACGCTCCCTCTTACCAAAACCTGCCCCTTTAACAAGCTGGCCAAAATCATCCCGGCTATAAATAAAAGAATTGCTTTCATTGTATTGATTTGCAAAACAAACATAAACTGGTTTATTTTATAAACCAAATTATTTTATAGATTTTATCAATTTTTAGGCATTTTTAATACAAAAGGTCGTAGTACGCAAAAAAAAAGGCCGCCCGAGGGGCGACCTTTTCAACTCAATCAACTTTATTATTTGTACTGTTCAGCAATTCCTTTAGCCAAATCAGTCATTTTCTTCAATCCGTCTTCAGGTAAATTACCTTTCTTGAACTCTGCCAGCACATCTGGTAATTTGTTCTCCATTTCCATTAAGAAATGAGCTTCAAATTCCTTCACTTTCTTAACGGCTACTTCACGTAATAAGCCCTGTGTACCTAAGTAAATAATAGCTACCTGCTTTTCTACAGTGAAAGGAGTGTACTGAGCTTGCTTCAATACTTCCACGTTCCTTGCACCCTTGTCAATTACAGACTTGGTAGCAGCATCCAGGTCTCCACCAAACTTAGAGAAGGCTTCTAACTCACGATATAATGCCTGATCTAGTTTTAGGGTACCTGCTACTTTTTTCATGGATTTGATCTGCGCGTTACCACCCACACGACTTACAGAAATACCTACGTTGATCGCCGGACGGATACCTGCGTTGAACAAGTTACCTTCTAAGAAGATCTGACCGTCGGTGATAGAAATTACGTTGGTAGGAATATAAGCAGATACGTCACCCGCTTGTGTTTCAATAATTGGCAATGCAGTTAAAGAGCCACCACCTTTTACCAAATGCTTTATAGATTCTGGTAAATCATTCATGTTCTTAGCAACATCATCGTTGGCAATTACTTTTGCAGCTCTTTCCAATAAACGGCTATGCAAATAGAATACGTCACCAGGATAAGCTTCGCGTCCCGGAGGTCTTCTCAATAACAATGAAACTTCACGGTAAGCAACCGCCTGTTTAGATAAGTCATCAAATACAATCAATGCAGGTCTACCGGTATCTCTGAAAAACTCACCAATAGCTGCACCAGCAAAAGGAGCGTAGAACTGCAAAGGAGCAGGATCAGAAGCAGAAGCAGATACGATAGTAGTATATGCCATTGCACCATTGTCTTCTAAAGTTTTCATAACCCCAGCAACAGTAGATGCTTTCTGACCAATGGCAACATATATACAATATACAGGCTTACCTGCATCGTAGAATTCTTTTTGGTTAATGATGGTGTCAATACAAATGGCAGTTTTACCAGTCTGACGGTCACCAATTACCAATTCACGCTGACCACGACCTACAGGAATCATTGCATCAATTGCTTTGATACCGGTTTGTAATGGTTCTTTAACTGGCTCACGATAAATAACACCTGGCGCTTTACGCTCCAATGGCATTTCATATAAATCTCCGCTGATTGGACCTTTACCGTCAATAGGTTCACCTAAAGTATTAATTACACGACCAACTACTCCTTCTCCTACTTTGATAGAAGCAATCTGACCGGTTCTTTTTACTTTGGCACCTTCTTTAATGCTTCCACTTTCACCCATCAATACCACACCAACATTATCTTCTTCTAGGTTAAGTGCAATTGCTTTAACACCATTCTCAAATACTACCAGCTCACCGCTTCGTACACCGTTAAGGCCGTACACGCGGGCAATACCATCACCCACCTGCAATACGGCTCCTACTTCTTCCAGTTCGGCAGAAGCATTGAAATTGCTGAGTTGCTGTCTCAGTATCGCTGATATTTCATCTGGTTTAATATCTACCATTTTGTATGATTTAAAAGTTGATCTTAATGTATAAGGTTATCTAATATTGGGAACGTAGTGATTGTCTGTGAACTGCTTTCTGATAGCTCGTAAGTCGCTTGCAATGCTTGCATCTACCTGCTTGTTATCAAACTCTAGTACAAAACCGCCAATCAATTTCTCATCCACGAGAGCCTCTAGTTCAACGGTTGCAAAATTATTTGCTTTTTGAACGTTGGCTTCAATGGATTTTTTCAACTCCTCTGAAACAGGTGCAGCAGTTATTAACTTCACCTGATGAATTCCTTTTAACTTATTATACTGCTGAATAAATGCATTGGCAATTTCAGGAAGGTCGCTTTCGCGTCCTTTCTTTACCAAAAGATTGCTGAACAAAGAAGTTAATTCAGAAACTTTACCATTAATAACCGCAGAAATAATTTTCTCTTTCTGATCAGCTTTAATAATGGGGCTTCTCAACATGTTCAGAAAATCCCGGCTAATTTTACATACAGCCTGTATGTATAGCATATCAGCACGCACAGCATCTAATTGATTTTTCTCAATAGAGAGATCAACTAGGCTTTTTGCATAACGGTCTGCTAATCTTGGGTTTGACATGCTTAGTTCAATTTAACGCCTTCAGCTAATTGTTTAATATAATTTTCCTGATCTGCTTTATTGCTCAACTCTCTGCTCAACACTTTTTCAGCCACTTCAATTACCAACGCGCCAACCTGATTTTTTACATCGGTTAAAGCTGCATTTTTTTGTTGTGTAATGGCGTTTTGTGCGTCTGCTACAATACGATCAAATTCAGCTTTTGCTTTTTCTTTCGCATCGGCTACCATTTTATCAGCAGTTTCTTTTGCTTCTTTAATCATCACCGCTCTTTCCTCACGAGCTTTCGCCATCATTACTTCATTCTCATTTTTCAAAGCAGCCATTTCAGCCTTTACTTTGTCAGCAGATGCAATTGCGTCTGCGATGCCTGTCTCTCTTTCCTTCAAAGAAGAAAGGATGGGTTTCCAGGCTAAGCCTTTCAAAAGGAAGAATACAACTAGGAATGCAAATAAAGTCCATACCAACAATCCTAATCCGGGGTTTAACAATTCCATATTATCGTTTTAATACTAATAGTTAAGATAAAGATTACTGCATCGCTTGCCCTTTGCGTACGATGCAGTAATGAGTTTGTGCAACTAGGCTTTCAATACAGCCAAGATACCTGCGATTACCGCGAAAAGGGCAACACCCTCTACGAAAGCGGCAGTCAAGATCATGTTTGCACGGATGTCGTTAGAAGCTTCTGGCTGACGAGCGATGCTTTCAACAGCACTCTTACCAATTTGACCGATACCGATACCAGCACCGATGGCAGCTAATCCTGCGCCAATAGCACCACCAAAGTGGCTCATGCTTACATCCAACAAAGTGTTTAGAACTGACATATTGTTTGTTTTAATGATGAAAAAAATTAATGATGCGCTTCATCGTGGTGTGCACCTTCCATAGACTGTCCAATGAAAACAGCCGTCAAGTTTGTGAAGATGAACGCTTGAATAAAGGCAACCAATATCTCTATGAAATAAATGAAAATGGTAAAAGCAAGTGATACCGGAGCAAATCCCCAACCGGCAACTTTGCTCATAGCACCGAAAATGAAAATCAACATCACAAAACAAGTGATTACAATGTGCCCGGCCACCATATTGGCAAACAAACGGACAATCAATGCAAAAGGCTTGGTGAATATTCCGAAGAATTCTACAGGAACCAAAATGGGTTTAACAAATCCAGGTACCGGAGGGTTAAAAATATGTCCCCAGAAATGCTTGTTGGTACTAAACACGATAACTAGGAAACTAATGAATCCTAATACGATAGTGAAAGCAATATTACCTGTAACATTGGCAGATCCTGGGATTAGTCCCAATAAGTTGTTGATTAGAATAAAGAAAAATACAGTCAATAAATAAGGCATGTATTTTTCATACGCATGTCCTAAATTAGGTTTACCTACTTCGTCTCTAACAAAAGTAATTACTGGCTCAACCGCATTCTGGAAACCAGAAGGAGCTACTTTTGAACCATTACGCTTGTACTTATTGGCCACTTTAATCATTAGGAAACAAAGTAAGAATACACCAATAAACATCTGCACCACATTGCGGGTTAAACTTAAATCATAAACTATAACAGTTGCATCGTGCTCACCGGCTTCATTCACAGCAACAATATGTCCTTCTTCTGATTTATACCCTTGGTATGCATCATGACCATGGTTGAATTTAGCGTAATTAAACATAGTCCATCCACGCTGAGGAGAATATAAAATAACAGGCAATGGAATGCTTACATGCTTTTCGCCAATGGTAGCAAAATGGTATTCATGGGCATCCATGATATGCTCCATAATCAGCTTCGAAGGATCAAAAGCAGTTTCTTCGTGTTTCGCACCGTCCGCAGGTGTTTCGCTGGCGAAAGTGTTCACAGAAAATAACAAGCTGAACACGCTGAAAGCGGCTACTAGTAAAGATTTTAAGCTTTTTGAGGCCATACCCATCTCTAAATTTGCGGCAAAGATAAGGGTAGATGGTGTATATTTATTGCAAAACGGCTTTCTTTTTCCCAAACTGCATTTCATGTAAACGGGCATAGAATCCGCCCGCCCTTAGCAGCTCGGCATGGTTTCCTTTTTCCTTCAATTCCCCCTTGTCTAACACAATGATTTGGTTGGCTTTACGTATGGTGCTTAGCCTATGGGCAATCACAATAGAAGTTCTGCCCGCAATCAGGGTTTCGATGGCTTTTTCAATCAACAATTCGCTTTCTGTATCAATAGAAGAAGTGGCTTCATCCAAAATAAGGATGGCTGGGTCATATAAAAGTGCCCTGATAAAAGAAATCAGCTGTCTTTGTCCAAGGCTAAGCGTACTGCCTCTCTCCATTACATTGTACTGATATCCTCCGGGCAATTGCATGATGAAGTCATGAACGCCAATCATTTTAGCGGCTTCTTCTACCTGTTGGATTGAAATCGCCGGGTTTCTGAGGGTAATATTTTCCAAAATAGTACCCGAAAACAGGAAAACGTCCTGAAGTACAACGCCTATGCCGCTGCGGAGACAGTCCGTATCCCAACGGCTGATATCCACCCCATCAATAGCAATTTCACCCTCCTGAATCTGATACAAACGATTGAGCAAGCTAATAATAGATGTTTTTCCGCTACCGGTATGCCCCACCAATGCTACTGTTTCCCCTGCTTTTACTTCAAAATTGATACCATGCAATACATTCTGGTTGCCTGTGTAGGAAAAACTAACCTGCTTAAAATGTATATCACCGCGAATCTTTGAAGGTTTGTATGCATCAGCAGGACTCGGCGGCAACTCATCCGTATTATCCAAAACCTTCAATACCCTTTCCGCTGCAATCATCCCCATTTGCAATACATTGAACTTGTCGGCAATTACCCGCAATGGGCGGAAAATCTGATTCAGGTATAAGATAAATGCCACCAACATACCCGCATCCAGGGATTTATCTGCAATCCACCATACTAAAATACCCATGCTCAGGGCAAGCACCACTTCTACCACAGGGAAAAATACACTGTAGGCAAATATGGCGTGGATATTGGCATCCCGGTGTTTTTTGTTGATTTCCTGAAATGCATTAGCCTCCTTTTCTTCAGCCGCAAAAGCTTGCACCACCTGCATTCCGGTAATATGTTCCTGCACAAAGGCGTTTAATGCTGCAACTGCATTGCGCACCTGAATAAAACTTTTATTGACACTCTCCTTAAAATAATAAGTAGCAATAATCATGATGGGAAAAGGGGTAAGGCAAACCAGGGTTAGCTTCCAGTCCATGTAGAACATGGTACCCAGGGTGATGATGATAGTAAGCAAATCCGCTACAATTGGAATTAAGCCATCCGAAAAAATTTCATTGATGCTTTCAATATCATTAATGGTCCGGGTGGTTAAGGTTCCAATTGGGGTTTGATCAAACTGTCTGAGGTTTAAGCCCAAAACCTTTTTGTATACCGCAACCCTTAAATCCTTTACCACATGCTGCCCCATCCAGGCTGTGATATAAGAAAACAGAAAACGAATGCTGGTTTCCAGTAGTATAAACCCGATCTGAAAAATAGTAACCGATATAATAAAGCGACTAACATCGCTTAGATCCTGCCCGAATAAAACAAAGCGAACCCAATCCGGAACCTGATTCACTTTTCCGGTTGACCCGTTTACCGTTAGCTGTATCAGATACGGTCTGATGGGGGCTGCAACGGCCATGAAAATGGCCAGTAAGAGACTGAGATAGAAATATTTTTTATAGGGTTTAACGAAAAAAAAGATGCGCTGTAAAACACTAAAGTCAAATATTTTCTTTTTTTCGGCTGCACTCATGGAGCGCAAAGGTAAACAGAAAATAAAATCAGGCATTTTGTATCTTTGTAAGGTATGGATGCAGCCCCAATTCAGCCTTTTGAGCCCGCTTTAGCCAAGTATACCCTGAACGAAGAGCAGGAAAAAAAAGAAATCATTCGACATTACCGCGCTTTATTGAAAGCGCTAAGACCCAAATTAAAAAAGGGGGACAAGGAATTATTACGCACGGCTTTTGAAATGGCAGCCAATGCCCACAAGACCATGCGCAGAAAAAGTGGGGAGCCGTATATACTGCATCCGATTGCCGTTGCCATGATTTGTGTAGAAGAAATTGGACTGGGTGTCAGAAGTAGCATCTGCGCACTTTTACATGACACGGTAGAAGACACAGATATCTCATTAGAAGATATTGAAATGGAATTTGGTACCGAGATTGCCAAAATTGTAGACGGACTCACCAAGATTTCCGGTGTTATGGACACCAATACCAGTCAGCAAGCAGAGAACTTTAAAAAAATATTGCTGACACTAACAGATGACCCAAGGGTAATATTGATTAAGCTGTCGGATCGACTACACAATATGCGCACCCTTGATCATATGAAACGGGAGAAGCAACTAAAGATTGCTTCGGAAACCGTTTGGGTTTATGCTCCCCTTGCACACCGCATGGGATTATACAATATCAAGACAGAGCTGGAAGACCTTTCCATGAAATACATGGAGCCGGAAGCCTACCGGGATATTGCGAAGAAATTGGCAGAAACCAAAAGAGAAAGAACCCGCTATATCAATGAATTCATTCGTCCAATCCGGGAAAAACTGATTGCGGCCGATTTTGATTTTGAAATTTACGGAAGGCCCAAAAGCATTCACTCCATCTGGAATAAAATCAAGAAAAAAGCTGTTGCTTTTGAAGAGGTTTATGATTTGTTTGCTATCCGTGTCATATTAAATTCCCCTCCCGAAAAAGAGAAGGAACAGTGCTGGAAAGTATATTCTATGATTACCGACGAGTACAATCCTTCCCCTGAAAGACTAAGAGACTGGTTAAGTAACCCAAAGAGCAATGGATACGAAGCGCTACACACAACTGTAATGGGCCCTCAAGGTAAATGGGTGGAAGTACAGATCAGGACCAAAAGAATGAATGAAATTGCAGAAAAAGGGCTTGCCGCACACTTTAAATACAAGGAGGGAAAAGAAGGAAACGATGAAGACCGTTTTGATAAATGGTTTGGACAAATACGAGAAGTATTGAGTGCCCCGGATACAGATGGGGTAGACTTTCTACAAGATTTCAAAACCTCATTTTTAGCAGAAGAAATATATGTGTATACACCAAAAGGGGAAGTGAAAATGTTGCCCACCGGCAGTACGGCTCTTGACTTTGCTTTTGCCATCCACTCTGCTATTGGCACCAAGTGTATTGGTGCAAAAGTGCACCATAAGCTGGTTCCGATTGGTCACAAATTAAGAAGTGGTGATCAGATTGAAATTATAACCAGCAATAAACAAAAACCTTCTGAAGACTGGCTCAATATGGTGGTTACCGCCAAAGCCAAGAACAAAATCAAAGACAGTTTAAGAGAAGAAAAAAGAAAAATTGCCGAAGACGGAAAATACGTTTTACAGAGAAGGCTGGAATCGCTCGGAGCCGCTTACAGTCAGTATAATATTGAGGAACTAACTCAGTTTTACAAGGTAAATTCTGCACTGGACCTTCACTATAAAATTGCCACTAAAGCCATCGACCTCAAGGAACTGAAAGATTTTCAAATCTTGGGAGACAAAATTGAAATTCCCAAACCCAAAATAGTAATACCAGAAACGTTGGTGGATCCTACTAAATCCGTTTCTAAAAAAGATTCTGAACTAATCATTTTTGGCGAGAGCAGCGACAAAATCATGTATACGCTTGCCAAATGTTGCAGCCCAATTCCTGGCGACGACGTATTTGGCTTTGTCAGTACGGGTAAAGGCTTAATCATCCACAGAACCAATTGCCCCAATGCCACACAGTTACTGGCCAATTACGGGCACAGAGTGGTAAAAACCAAGTGGGCAAAAAACAAAGAAATTTCATTCCTTACCGGATTAAAAATTGTAGGACTAGACGATGTGGGTGTTATTAACAAAATAACCAATGTAATCAGTGGTGATCTTCGTATTAATATCTCCGGACTAAGCATTGATTCCAAGGAAGGTTTATTTGAAGGAATAATCAAGGTTTTTGTTCATGACAAAGAAGAACTAGAGGAATTGGTGAACCGACTGAAATCTTTAAACGGCATTCAAACCGTTGACAGATTTGATACGGATAAAGAAGCCTAAAGTTTTACTCTTTACTCTTCTTCTTATCCCTTATTTTTGCCCCTTAGAAAATAAACTATGGTTGACGTAATATTAGGTTTACAATGGGGTGATGAAGGAAAGGGTAAAATAGTAGACTATTTTGCACCCAATTATGATATCGTAGCCCGTTTTCAGGGTGGTCCGAATGCCGGACATACACTGTATGTAGAAGGTAAGAAAATGGTTTTGCACCAAATTCCTTCCGGTATTTTTCATCAAAATAAAATCAATATCATTGGCGGGGGCGTTGTATTGGATCCGGTAACTCTGAAAAGGGAGTGCGATGCGGTTGCAGCCCATGGAATTGATGTTCGTAAAAACTTATTTATTTCTGAACGCACCAATATTATCGTTCCCACGCACAGAGCATTAGATAAAGCTTCTGAATTATCCAAAGGAGAAAGCAAAATTGGATCAACGCTTAAAGGCATTGGACCTGCTTACATGGATAAAACTGGCAGAAATGCATTGCGCGTAGGTGATTTACTGGATAAAAATTTTACAAGCCAGTACATTAAACTTCGCTTGAAGCACCAGAAATTACTGGACAATTTCCATTTCATTGAAGACATTTCCAGCTGGGAAGATGAATTCTTTGAAGCATTGGAGTTTTTGAAAACATTAAATGTAATCAACTGCGAATACTTCATCAATAACGAGATTACCAAAGGCAAAAAAGTGTTGGCCGAAGGTGCTCAGGGAAGTATGTTGGATATAGATTTCGGAACCTTCCCGTTTGTTACTTCTTCTAATACCATATCAGCGGGAGTTTGTACTGGTCTTGGCGTTTCTCCAAAGAAAATCAATGACGTAATGGGTGTTTCTAAAGCCTATTGTACCCGTGTGGGCAGTGGTCCTTTCCCTACAGAATTGGAAGACGCAACAGGAGAAGAATTAAGAAAAATAGGCAGCGAATTCGGCGCAACTACTGGCAGACCAAGACGTTGTGGATGGATCGACCTGGTTGCTTTGAAATATACCTGCATGATCAATGGTGTAAACAAAATCATCATGACTAAGGCAGACGTATTGGATAGTTTTGAAAACTTAGAAGTTTGTACCGCTTATAATGTGAACGGTACCGTAACCGAAGAAGTTCCTTACCAGATTTCAAGAGCAAAAATCAGTCCTGTACTGAAATCATTCAAAGGATGGAATACCGATACTTCTAAGATTAAAACACAAGATGCATTACCTGCGGAAATGAATACTTACATAGATTTCATCAACAATTATGTAGGTGCGCCTGTTAAGTATGTTTCAAACGGGCCAGGAAGAGACCAGATTGTGCCCCTTTAGTTTTGGCATTTGATTTGATAATGAAAAATTTATTTGGTTAATATAATTTTGCGTACAAATTTTACGCTCTAAATCTTATTAGAAATATGGCAGCGAAGTCTGATAAGGATAAGAAATCCTCTACCCCAAAAGTGCCCGCTAAAGCAGCGGCGAGTAAACCATCTCCTAAAGCAAAAAAGAAGGAAGATGATGACGATGATGATGATTTTGAAGATGAAGAACTGGAGGTAAAATCTACCGCCAAGAAAGCAGGCAGCAAATCATCTGCAAAGAAAAAGTCTGACGACGATGACGATATCGATGAAGAAGACGAAGACATGGAAGATGACTGGGAAGCTTCTGAAGAAGACGACAGTTGGGATCCTGACTTTGATGAATTTGACCTTCCAAAAAGCAAGGGCAAAAAAGCTACAGGCGGCAAAAAGAAAGACGAAGAAGAAGATGATTTTAAAGTAGATGAAGACTTCAAGGAATTTGACCTCTTTAATGATAAAAGTGGCGGATTTGATGATGACGAAGACGATGATTTCTAAATAATATATCATTCTTGAAAAGAAATAAAAAGGCATTCTCCGTTTCTGAAATGCCTGACTTCAAAGAGCAAATACTACAATGGATTCAACCATTTGGTGTTTGCTCTTTTTTAGATAATCATCTATACAATTTACCACACCACTCAGTGGATTGTCTGGTTGCAGCAGGTGCATTGCAGGTGATTAATGGAGCTGATACTGCTGCTGCTATTGATGCATTTTACCAGACAGAAAAAGATTGGCTTTTCGGGCATTTTTCTTACGAATACAATACACCGCAAAACTGTAGGACCCAGCAAAAACATCCGGCAGGATTCAGCGATGCATTTTTTTTTAGACCAGATCATATTCTGCTAATCAGTGGAAAAGAACTATTAATTGAATCTTATTCCAGAGACCCTGATGCAATTTTTAATGAAATAAGTGCTATAAGAATTAAAGAAGGCCGGTTACAGTCAATTCAATGTTCCCCAAGAACAAACAAAGAAAGCTATCTTCAAACAATCCAACATCTCTTGAATCATATTCAGCAAGGTGACTGTTACGAAATCAATTTTTGTCAGGAGTTTTTCGCCGAAAATATTGAGCTAGACCCCATCACTACCTATCGTCAGCTAACCCAGCTATCTCCAAATCCCTTTGCTTGTTACTATAAAGAAAACAATGCTCATTTACTATGTGCCAGTCCGGAAAGATGGCTCAAAAAAGAGGGTAAGGAATTATTATCGCAACCCATTAAGGGAACTCTCAAAAGAGACCTGAACAATGTTGATCAGGATAACAGGTTAAGGGATCAGCTTACCAATAGCTTAAAAGACAAAAGTGAGAATGTAATGGTAGTAGACCTGGTTAGAAATGATCTGAGTCATGTTTGTAGAGCCGGTTCAGTAATCGTTTCTGAATTATTTGGAATCTACAGTTTTCCTCAGGTGCATCAGATGATTTCGACCATTAAAGGTGAATTGTTACCAGAAAACGGCATGACTGAAATTATTAGTGCCAGCTTCCCAATGGGAAGTATGACCGGAGCACCAAAGAAAAGAGTAATGGAACTGATTAGGCAATATGAACCAATTGAAAGAGGCGTTTTCTCTGGTGCCGTAGGTTATATAAAACCCAACCAGGATTTTGACTTCAATGTAGTTATCAGAAGCATCTTATACAACGATTCAACTAAATATCTAAGCTATTTAGTTGGAAGCGGCATTACAATATACAGTGATCCGGAACAGGAATACCAGGAATGTTTATTAAAAGCAAAAGCCATTGAAGGGGTTCTAGGCAATTGATTCGTTCTTCTGTTCAATAAAAGAAAGTATCTCTTCTCTTCCCAAATTTTTCTCCGCACTGGTTACAAAATGCTGGGGCAGAAACTGCCAGCTGCTTCTTAATATGGCGAAAAAAGCGTCAATATTTCTGGCAACTACAGCCGGTTTTTCTTTATCCGTTTTGGTGAATACCAGGCTAAAAGGAATCTGCCACTTATCTAATTGACTAATGAACTCCAAATCAATTTTCTGCGGTTCGTGTCGGCTATCAATTAATACAAATACATTAATCAGGTTTTCTCGTTTGCGCAGGTAATTTTCAATCATCTGTTCCCAGCGTCTGCGGGTACTTTGTGCAATTTTGGCAAAACCATAGCCCGGTAAATCAACCAGATACCATCTGTTAAAACCCTTGGAATGTTTCTGCGAACTTTCAATCTCAAAGTGATTAATCAATTGGGTTTTACCAGGAGCAGAGGAAGTTTTTGCCAGCTTGTTATTTTTACAAAGCATATTAATTAAAGAAGACTTACCTACATTGCTTCGCCCAATGAATGCATATTCAGGTCTGTCTGGTTTGGGACATGCTTTATAATCTGCATTTGAAATCAGGTAAGTTGCTTTTTTAATTTCCATACTGCAAATTAAACAAAAGCCCCCACCAACTAACGATTGGTAGGGGCTATTCTTTAGTAAGCTGATGTAAAACTTACTTATGATGAAAATTTCCCATTATTCAAGCAATTAAAAACTGGCTTTCAGGCTAAGGGAAAGGTTTCTGCCCGGTGCAGAAATGCCACTGGCAAAATAGCGATAATTCTTATCGAAGATATTTTCAAGCGCAACCTGAAGTTGCAAAGCAGATTTTATCTGCAAAGCTGTTCTGAGGTTAATGGTATGCCAGGAAGGCATCCCATCTGGTGTGGCATATTGCAGGTTATCTTCTCCGTTGGGATTATAATCGGTTAGTTTTTTCCAGCCGTTAAATAAAACAAATAACTCTGCATTCCACTTATCACCTGATTTTTTCATTGCGATTCTTCCATGTGTTGGCGGAACATGATCCAGTGGAATGCTACCATTTACTGCATCTGTAAATTGTCCCCTTGTAATATTGACTACCCCTTCTACATTTAGCTTGGGCATAATTTGTAAAGAAGCATTTACACTAAATCCGTATAAATGGGCTTTGGCTTTATTCTGCAATGCATATACAGCACTTTTAACCCCACTATAGAAAATACTATCTTGGTTATTAAATAAAAACTTGTCTAAAACCAATGCATTAGTGAAGGAAGTATAAAATACTGCGGCACCAAAACTGAAGCGTTCTCCGTATTGCTGAATATTTGCCTCTACATTGTATGTGTATTCCGGTTTAATCTGCAAATTTGGAACAACCACAAGGCCTGTTCTGGAATCAAAAACTTTAGCGAGGTCGTCAATATTGGGTGAACGGAAGCCTGTACTGAACACCAATGCAGCTCGTAAATTATTGGGGCTGGCATAAACAATACCAATATTCCCAGTGATTGCTTTATTTACCTGTCTGACTTTCGTGAAAGGGAAACGGGTTAATCCAGTATCAACAAATTGTGCATTTAATTGAACCAAATTAAATCTAAGTCCTTCATTCAGGGTAAAATGCTGATTAATCTTATAGGTATGCTGAGCAAAAACAGCATGGGTACTCATACTGGTTGGACCATCCGAGTAACGCGTAGTAATCCTGGATTTATTTCCGGTAACAATATTAACTCTTTCAGCAGTAGAACGCAGAAAATTGGAATAGGTTTCCGCACCAACATGTAGTTCATGATTGCCAGCATAGTGTTTCGCATCAAAATTCAGCCCAAAAACATTAATTCTTTCCCAACGAAAATCTTTGTTATTGTTTTGAAATCTTCGGGTGATTCTGCTCTCTTCAATATCTTGATAACTAGCAGTAAATTTAATGTCCCGGAAAAAACCATTTTGTTCCTTAGCAGTAAAATGATACGCTGCCATATTTCTGATTTGTGGCCCATAGTACCATTCAGCGAACACAGGTGTATTTCCCGATTTTTCAGATAGCCGATCATACCTTGGTATGTCATTGCTGTTAGAGAACTGCAAATTCAATACATGCTGTATTTTATCGCTTGCCTGATACAAAAATTTCTGCGTAACATCTATTTGTTTGTATCCTGATGCTATTTGCTTATTCGGATTAGGATTGGGTACAGATACATCCGTATTGCCATTTCTG
Organism: Sediminibacterium sp. TEGAF015; assembly: GCF_025997995.1. Lineage (GTDB taxonomy): Bacteria > Bacteroidota > Bacteroidia > Chitinophagales > Chitinophagaceae > Sediminibacterium. The sequence goes on from NZ_AP026683.1 coordinate 1,710,370, forward strand.
ATAACATAAAAATCCTTTCTACCGAAATTGGGATATGCTGCTGAACGCCGCCCACCTTGAATCAGGTCACCGAAACTACCATAAGTTACAGATGTAAAGGAAGCCCACTTTTTTCCGCCAATATTGAATTGAACATTGCCTCTGTTTTCCTGAACTGCAGTTGCATAACGCAAAGTTGCCGAACCGCTCACCTCCGTTTTATTACTTGCTGCTAAAACGGGATTCTTCGTAGTTAAACTAATTACTCCCCCTAAAGCATCACTACCAAATAAAGTGGAGGAAGGCCCATATAAAATTTCTATGCGGTCAAGCACCATATTGTCCACGGTGATGATATTTTGCAAATGACCCGCACGATAAATGGCGTTATTCATTCTAACTCCGTCTACTACCGTTAAAATCCTGCTTGCTTCAAAACCTCTTATAACAGGGCTTCCACCACCCTGCTGACTTTTTTGAACAAATAGTTTACCAGACTGAATAATAGCATCTGCTGTATTATTCTGAAGATTCAATTGTTGTTTATTATTTATGACATCAATGGTTTGTGCCACCCGTTTAAACTTTTCAGCAAATCGGCTGGAATACACCATTACATCATCTAACAATATTGCTTTATTCTGAACACTATCCTTTGCTGTTTGTGCATTTGATATAAACACACCAAACAACATAGGAATAATGGTCAATAATTTATTGATCATTGATTCAATGTTTAATGATAAAATGTAGCAAATGCTACGTTACTGTAAATGAAGGATACAAAAAATCAATGTCTTGGCGGAGGTACAATTATATCCAGATAAATATGCTTTATCCCCTGTTGAAGACTAAAAAAAGTGCGGCTATACGCAATCCATTGAACAGGCAAATGCAAAGCCTGTTGAACTAAACCCATCGATTGAATTACTATTAACTTGACCAGAAAATCCTTAAACTTTCCCTTATGATGGACTATCTGATTGGTCTTATCATGAATTGCCTGCTCTCTATGATCCGTTAATCCATCAACCTGAAATCGGCCGTCGGCTAATTGAGTAAAAGCTACTACGTCAAACATCACTCCCCGGATCTTCATTTCCCTTCCTTCCTCTACCCAAGCAAACTCATGACTTTCTAAAACAAACCTTTCCAATTTGTTAGATGCAAGTGCCTTTTCCATTTCAAGCTTGACCATTTGCTTCTGTACCTGTAAAAATGCAAATACCAATAAAGGCAAAACCTGAATAGTAAGCAGTATAGCAACAACAAATTTGCGGAAAGTCAATTGTAGTTATTTCTTCTTTTTCATAATGAGGCTGTCGGCAGGATATCTTGCTTTCATTGTGTCTCTCACCGCCGTTGACCAATTCACAAGAATATTTTTTTCTTCCATGGTTAAATTGGCATTGCGATGAACAAGGGTATACGACTCCAATGGCATTTCACCCTCTTTAACTTCGTCAATTACTTCTTCTAATTTATGGTATTGCTTAGCAAGTCTGTAACTTGCAAATTCATTAAAGTTCAAATGCTTTTTGCCATCTTTTACATGATCATCCAACCACCAGGCAATAGGTTGAACCTCTGCATACCAGGGATACACGGTTTGGTTACTGTGACAGTCATTACATGCTTTCACCAAAATCTGATCAACTTCTGCAGGAACAGCATATAGGGTGCTGATATCATTCTCTTTATTACCTGATAGATTTTTTTCAGGTCTGAAAGCCTGTAGAATCAGAAAAACTACCAACAAGGCAAGCAATACTTTTTTAAACATGGTTAATTTTTTAGTGGGTTAAAATGTTTCCTGTCATATCTGCCGGAACAGGGATATTCATGAACGATAGAATAGTTGGAGCAATATCGCCTAATTTTCCAGGTTTCACTTCTCCTCTCCAGGTCTTATCAATTACAAACAAAGGAACCGGATTCAGCGTATGGGCCGTGTTGGGAGACCCGTCTTCATTAATTAGATAATCTGCATTACCATGGTCGGCTGTTAAAAAGATGGTATAGCCATGCTCAATTGCGAGTGTAACAATTTTAGCTACACAACTATCAACAGTTTCAACTGCTTTTACTACTGCTTCAAATACACCTGTATGACCTACCATATCCGCATTGGCAAAATTCAGACAAATAAAATCTGCAGATTCTGCAGCGATTTCCGGCAGCAACTTCTCGGTCAATTCTGCTGCACTCATTTCAGGCTGCAAATCGTAAGTGGCCACTTTGGGAGATGGCGCCATAATGCGAGACTCCCCTTCAAAAGGCAGTTCCCTTCCCCCACTAAAGAAGAAAGTAACATGTGGATATTTTTCTGTTTCTGCAATTCGGATTTGCTTCTTTCCATGGGCTGCAAGCACTTCCCCAAGGGTATTGGTCAGATTATCGTTTTCAAATATGACCTGAACATTTTTAAATGTCTGGTCGTATTGTGTCATGGTTGTATAATGCAATTGCAGGGGTTTCATATCATTTTCCGGAAAAGCCTGCTGCGTTAGAACTTCTGTAATTTCTCTGCATCTGTCTGTTCTGAAATTAAATGCAATTACCACGTCTCCTTCCGCTATTGTGGCAGTGGGTTGCCCCTTCGCGTCGGTTATAACAGTTGGCAAAATAAACTCATCTGTAACACCCGCTGCATAACTATTCGCAATAGCTTCTGTTGCAGAAACAGCCTTATCCCCTTTTGCATGAACCAGACAATGATAGGCCAACGCTACACGTTCCCATCGCTTGTCTCTGTCCATAGCATAATAGCGGCCAGATACAGTGGCAATGGTTCCTGTTGAATTTTTCAGGTGATTTTCCAACGAAGCTATATACCCCATTCCACTTTTTGGATCTGTATCCCGGCCATCCGTAAAAGCATGAATAAAAACATTGCTTAGGCCTTGTTCATGAAAAATACTGCAAAGTGCCTTTAAATGACTGGTATGCGAGTGAACGCCGCCGTCGCTTACCAAGCCCAACAGATGCAATTTTTTTCCTGGCTTCTTAGCTTCAGTAATGGCAGCTTGTAAAGCAGGGTTTTTCGCAAGAGAGCCATCTCTAACAGCCACATTAATCCGCTGTAGTTCCTGATATACAACTCTACCTGCTCCTAGATTCAGGTGGCCTACTTCACTGTTTCCCATCTGGCCATCCGGCAACCCAACATCTTCTCCACATGTAGTTAAAGTAGTATTGGGATATTGTTGATATAATGAACTAACAAATGGCACATGGGCGTTCTGGATAGCATCAGCCGATTTTACCTGACCAAGTCCCCATCCATCCATAATAATTAATATAACTTTCTTACTCATGCGTTAAAGTTAACTTTTTTATCATTCAGCTTTTGGCTGTACATTTATCTGACAGAAAAAAAAGCCGATTTTGGCATGATTATAGCAGATTTTAAGGTTAAATGGTTTTTATGAAGCACTGGATAATGACGATTTGTTTGGTATTGGGGGGATTCATCTCTGCTCAGGCACAATCAGACACTGATTTGGTAGTAAGAGCGTTAAAGACTGGCAATCCGGAAATGATAACCACTTACCTGGACGATTTTGTAGATCTTAAATTATTAGACAAAGATGAGGTAAAAAACATGAGCAAGAATCAGGCTGCCATGGCATTGAAATCATTCTTTAGCGAACAGAATATTAAAGGATTCGAAAAAGTATCCGAAGGAGGAAAAGGAAATCTTATTTACATACTGGGAAAGCTGACCACATCGGGTAAAAGTTTTAACATCACCGTTCAGTTAAAACAAAAAGCAGGCAATTTCTATATTATTACCATGCGTATCAGTTAATTTAATTACATGAGTGCATTTGATATTGCCCTATCCGCTTTAGTAGACAACGCAATCAAAGAAGACGTAGGCAACGGAGATCATTCTACGCTTAGTTGTATTCCAAGAGACTTAACAGGCAGGGCCGTTTTAAAAATTAAAGAAGCAGGTATTCTGGCGGGTGTTTCTGTGGCGGAAAAAATTTTCAAACAACTGGAGCCCAATGCCACCATTACCGTTTTTAAGAAAGACGGAGAAAGGATGCTGGTTGGTGACATTGCTTTTGAAATTGAGGCAACTGTTCATACAATTTTGAAGGGAGAAAGACTGGTATTAAACTGTATGCAGAGAATGAGTGGCATTGCCACGCTCACCAGACAATATACCAGTTTGCTGAATGGCTTTCACACCAGGTTATTGGATACCAGAAAAACAACTCCAAATTTTCGTTTACTGGAAAAGGAAGCTGTTAAAATTGGAGGAGGTATCAATCATCGTTTTGGTTTATACGATATGATTATGCTAAAAGACAATCATATTGACTATTGCGGAGGAATTATCAATGCTATTGAGAAAGCCTATTCATATTCACAATCTTTGAGCAGTCCACTTAAAATTGAAGTGGAAACCCGTACGCTGGATGATGTTACCCTTGTATGCAACAAGGCGTTAAACAAAATAGACCGGATTATGCTGGATAATTTTCAACCCAATCAAATACAGGCAGCGCTTGCTCTTATTCAGGGAAGGATTGAAACAGAAGCTAGCGGCGGAATTGGTCTTCATAATATTGTTGACTATGCAAAAACAGGAGTAGACTTTGTAAGTGTCGGCGGCATCATTCACCAGGCAAAAAGCCTGGATCTAAGTTTAAAGGCCAGTTTTACAAAGTAATTTTCAAGATTCATTATAAATTCCGGAGATAGCTGCTTATTTGTTGTAAATTTCCGGTAGAAAATCCAGCATGAAGCCAGGTATCAAAAAGATAATTTATCTTTTTAGTTTTACCCTTTCTTCTATACTGATTAACGCAAGTCATGCTCAACCCTTTTCAAAGGACAGCATTGATGTGTTAATCAACAAAGAGACAGGGGTAAATGAACGTGCAGCACAATTGAATTTTTTCGCAGAACTGCTGGCCGACAAAAATACTGTACTGGCAACCAGCTACGCAAACCAGGCATTGGTATTATCTACCCAGCATAAAATTCACAAAGAAAAAGGGAAAGCCTTAAATAATCTTGCCTGGATTAAATATCGAAAAGGAGATTTTACTTCGGCTTTTGAATATAGCACCCAGGCACTCAGATGGAATGAACAGATGAAGAATTTGCCAGAATTGGCAGCCTCTTATCGCTGCATGGCTTCTGTTTATAATTCACAGGGGAACTATAAAAGAGCCATTGACTTTTTTGAAAAGGACCTGGAATTGCATAGCCGTCTAGCCGACAACAGAAGTATTGGAAGAGCGCTTAATAATATCGCTTTTTGTTTTTTTAAACAGAAAGCAATGGATAGTGCTCGTATTTTCAATCAAAGAGCACTGGAGCAAAATCTACAATTAAACGATAATTATTTATTGGCTTTTTCTTATAGAAATAAAGGAGACCTGGCTGAATTTGAAGGTAAACTTGATAGTGCAAGAATGTATTTTTCAAAAGCAATTCAATTGGCAGAAAAAGCAAAAAGTATACAACTTCAAGTAACCGGATTATACCGGATTGGTCGAAACTTCAACAATGAAAAAAAATACACAGCCGCCATCGCTTATCTGGAAAAAGCATTGGCACTCGGTATTCAAATGGGCGCAAAATCAGAAACTGCGTTAATATATAATTTATTGGCTAGCGCTCATGAAGGGAATGGCAATTTCAAAGAAGCTTATCAGGCCCAAAAGAAATTCAGCTCACTAAATGATTCCTTGTATCAGGAACGAAGCAGGTCTAAACTAGCTGAGATGCAGGCAAAATTTGAAGCAGAAAGAAAACAAACTGAAATCAATCAATTAAAAAGAGATAAACAACAACAAGATAAAGAGAGTCAACAAAAAACTTTTCTAAACATTTCATTGCTCATCACTTCGCTTATTTTTGTCATCATGTTGCTGGTAATCTGGAGAAAAAATAAATTTAAAACAGCAACGAACTTATTACTAAATCAACAGAAAGAAGTACTGGAAGAAACCCTTTTACTAAAAGATAAAGTTTTCTCTATCGTTTCCCATGATTTAAGGTCTCCTATTGCATCCTTAAATGCTGTTTTACCTATGTTAGATCCTGACACATTGGATAAAGACACTTATAAAGAATTAAAAGATAAACTAACGTTGCAGGTACAGAACCTTCATTATGTTCTGGACAACCTTCTGGTATGGTCGAGATCGAGGATGAAGGGTATAGCAGGAAATGAAAGTATCCTGTTTCAATTAAAAAAACAGACTGAATATTCTGTTAACCTGCTGAAGGCATTGGCACAACAAAAAGGAATCACTATTGATAATCAGATTGACGATGAACTGTATTATATGTCAGACTCTCAGCACTATGATATCATTATTAGAAATCTGATTTTAAATGCGATCAAATTCACCCCGGAAAAGGGTGTTATACGGCTAATTAGTGAAGACCAGAACAACCATATCCGTATTGCGGTTACAGACAACGGGGTTGGAATGACCCAGGATCAGATAAATCGTCTTTTTCAATTAAAAACCCATTTTACCACACCGGGAACACATAAGGAAAAAGGTACCGGTCTTGGGCTATTAATTTGTGCTGAATATGCCGCAGCCAATAACTGGAATATCGAGGTGAAAAGCGAACCAGGCAAGGGAAGTCAATTTTCGCTTATTTTACCAAAAAATACATGATGAGTAAGAAAAATACAGCAGATAAATCCGGTTTTGTATACAGCACCAACCCAGATTTTCAATTTAGCAGGGAAGAGGAAAACCAGGTAGAAACGCTTGCTCCCGCCGAACAGCGTCTATGGATACAACTCGATAAAAAACAAAGAGGCGGCAAAACAGTTACACTGGTGACTGGTTTCATTGGCTTAGGAGAAGACCTGGAAAAGCTTTCCAAGCAATTGAAAAACTTTTGCGGTACCGGCGGAAGTGCAAAAGACGGAGAAGCCATCATTCAGGGAGATCAGCGGGATAAGGTACTTGCCTGGTTACTAAAGAACGGCTATGCCAAAACCAAAAAAAAATAGAACCCTGCTGAATTATTTTTTGTTAGGAAAAAATTCTAACTTACTGTCATTCTAAAACTTTTCATTCAAACTAATACCATCATGGCAAAAGCAAGTAAAAAGAAAGCTGCTAAAAAAGCAGCTCCTAAAAAAGCAGCCAAAAAAGTAGCCCCCAAAAAAGCAGCTAAGAAAGCCGCTCCTAAAAAGGCCGCTAAGAAAGTTGCTCCCAAAAAAACTGTAAAGAAAGTAGCTAAGAAAGCTGCCCCAAAAAAAGCAGCAAAAAAAGCAGCACCTAAAAAGGCTGCTAAGAAAGTTGCTCCTAAAAAAACCGTAAAGAAAGTAGCTAAGAAAGCTGCCCCAAAAAAAGCAGCAAAAAAAGTAGCTCCTAAAAAAGCTGCTCCTGCTAAAAAACCAGCCGCCAAGAAAGCTGCTCCTAAAAAAGCAGTAAAAAAAGTAGCTCCCAAAAAAGCTGCTCCTGCTAAAAAACCAGCCGCCAAGAAGCCTGCTAAAAAAGTAAGTGCTCCAGCACCTGTTGCAGCAGCAACACCGGTTGCACCAACTCCGGCACCTGTAACTGTTGAAGCGCCAACGCTGTTTACTCCTGAAACACCAGGTACAGAAAACAACGGTTAATTTGTAGCTAACAATATATACCTGACCCTGTTTTTATTGAGTAAAAGCAGGGTCTTTTCTTTTTCTCTGCTCAAATATTAAAATGAAACACATGAAAAGATGGCTTATCATGCTCGCTTGTTTGTTTGCTATTACACTTCAGGCACAAGTAATCTCTCCAATAACTGAAAAAACAAAGTCCATGAAAAAAATGGAAGGATTTTTTCCCTTTTGGCACGATGCAGCAAACGGAAAAATCTGGTTATTGGTGAATAAAATTAATACCGAGTTTTTATATATAAATAGTTTACCTGCAGGTCTGGGGTCCAATGACATTGGACTAGACAGAGGGCAACTGGGCGATACCCGAATTGTTTATTTTTATAAAGTCGGAAAAAAATTATTACTTATTCAACCCAACTATAATTACAGAGCCAGTTCTGCAGATATTCAGGAACAAAAAGCAGTGGCTGAATCTTTCGCTTCTTCAACACTGGCATCTTTTACCATAGAAGCAGAAGAAAATGGCAACTATTTAATTGACATGACTGCATTCCTTTTAAGAGATGCACATGGCGTTGCAGATAAAATCAGAAGCATGCGTCAAGGCAGCTATACTTTTAACGAAGCCCGTTCTGCTATTTACATGACCAACACAAAAAATTTCCCGCTGAATTCAGAATTTGAAGCTATGATCAGTTTTGTTGGGGGGGGCGATGCCGGAAGGTTCATAAGAGCAGTAACACCATCTACAGAAGCAATCACCGTTAGAATGCATCATTCCTTTGTTCAGCTACCCGACAATCAATATAAGCCCAGAAAATACGATATACGAAGCGGATACTTTGGAAAGTCTTTCTATGACTATAGCAGCGATTTTGCAGAGCCAATACAACAAATGGTGATATCCAGACACCGTTTATTTAAAAAAGATCCAACCGCCCCCGTGAGTGAACCGGTAAAACCAATCATCTATTATTTGGATAATGGAACACCTGAGCCAATTCGTTCCGCCTTGCTGGATGGAGCAAAATGGTGGAATCAGGCATTTGAAGCAGCAGGCTACAAGAATGCATTTATCGTTAAAATACTGCCGGATTCTGCAGACCCTATGGATATCAGATACAATATGATCAACTGGGTACATCGTTCAACCAGAGGATGGAGTTATGGTGCCTCCGTTTCAGATCCGCGCACTGGAGAAATTATCAAAGGGCAGGTAACACTCGGGTCCTTAAGAGTAAGGCAGGATTATTTAATTTTTACTGGATTACTATCTCCGTACGAAACGGGCAAAAAAGTTCCAGAAACAATGCGTCAGGCTGCATTACAAAGACTAAGGCAGTTATCGGCACATGAAATTGGTCACACATTGGGCCTGCAACACAATTATGCATCTAGCGTTAACAACAGAGCTTCTGTAATGGATTATCCCCACCCTGCCGTTACTTTAAACAATAAAGGGGAAGTCGATTTTAGTCAAGTATATACCAATGAAATTGGTGAGTGGGATAAAAGAGCTATTCGGTATGGTTATACGCATTTTGCAGATGGCGTTGATGAAAAGAATGCACTTAATAGCCTATTGGAAGAAAATCAACGTAGAGGATTATTATTCATTGCCGATGCTGATGCAAGAGCTGCAGGAGGATTTCATCCCGATGCCCATTTATGGGATAATAGTGCTGATGCTGTAACTGAAATGGACAACGTGCTGGCAGTTCGAAAGAAGGCGCTGGAAAAATTCAGCGAGAATGCCATTCGTCCTAACGAACCAATGAGCTTACTGGAAGATGTATTGGTGCCAGTATACAATTACCACCGTTATCAGGCCGAAGCCGTAAGTAAATTAATTGGCGGTATTAACTACAGCTATAATGTAAGAGGTGACAAACAGATACAACCAACAGTAGTTCCTGCTGCTACTCAGTTAAAGGCATTACAGGCTATTCTCAAAAGCTTATCTCCAGAAGTATTAACAATTCCTGATAGAATTGTACAAATGATACCACCCCGACCTCCTATGTATTATGGAGTAGGAGAAACTTTTCCGAAAAGAACAGGTATGAGCTTTGACCCATTGGCTGCAGCTGAGGCATTGACCCATTTTCAATTATCTTTCCTTTTTAACGCGGAACGCGCCAATAGACTGGTGCAATTAAAGGCAATGTCGGGTACACCAGGATGGGATGATGTTTTGGATGCGGTTATTAATGGAACCTGGAAAGCCAAGCCGGCAAAGGGTTTAGCAAGAGAAGTTCAAAAACAAACCCAGCAAATGGTACTAACCTGGTTGCTTGCTCTTAGCAAAAACGAACAAGCCAACTATACTGTACAGTCAATTTGTTACAACAGATTAGATGCATTGAAAAAATATGCAGCTACTCAACTCAATAACAACAACGATAAAGCTCATTTCAGCTATGCAATTGAAAGGATAAACAATCCCAATGATATTGCATTACCACAACATAAAGAGATACCTCCAGGTGCACCTATTGGATGTGATTGGGATCACTAAACAATACGTTTCTTTTGCAAATAAAAAACCTCACTTAACGTGAGGTTTTTTATTTATTACTAATGTCTTGTTTTTGTATATCAACACGCCCAATGTAATGGAATTAATTTATACCAACATTCTTACCGGCTCTTCCAACAATTGCTTCAAAGTTTGCAAGAAAGCAGCGCCTGTTGCTCCATCTACAACTCTGTGGTCACAACTTAATGTGAGCTTCATGATATTTCCCGGAACAACCTGACCGTTCTTTACTACAGGTTCCTGAGAGATACCACCCACTGCTAATATACATGCATCCGGAGGATTAATGATTGCAGTAAACTGATCAATTCCGAACATGCCCAAATTAGAAATAGTGAAAGTACTTCCCTCCCAGTCTGATGGTTGTAATTTTTTGTCTTTTGCTCTTTGAGCAAAATCTTTTACTTCGGCACCAATCTGTGATAAAGATTTACTGTCTGCAAATCTTACAACCGGAACCAATAAGCCTTCATCTACTGCTACTGCTACGCCAATATTAATATGATCATTGTAACGGATAAAGTCGCCCATCCAGCTACTATTGATTTTTGGATGCTTTTTCAAAGCCATAGCTGTTGCCTTCACCACTAAATCGTTAAAGCTGACTTTTACTGTTGCTACTTCATTGATTTTAGTTCTTGCTGCAATGGCTGCATCCATGTCAATTTGCATGGTTAAGTAAAAATGCGGTGCAGTAAACAAGCTTTCACTCAAACGCTTGGCAATTACTTTACGCATTTGTGAAACAGGAACATCGGTAAAGCTTACTTGTCCAACAACTGCATTGCTGATTGCAGGCGCTGCAGATTTTGCAGCAGGTGCAGATGCAGCAACAGCCGTAGCAGGCGTATACTGATCAATATCTATTTTAGTAATTCTTCCATTGTCACCTGACCCTTTCACATATTTAAGATCAATTCCTTTTTCCGCTGCAATTCTTTTGGCCAAAGGAGAAGCAAAAATTCTACCTGTATTCACTACAGCTGGTTCAGACACTGGTGCTGCCACAGAGGCTGGTGTTGCCTGTGCTGGTGTAGGAGCTGCTGTAGCCGGTGCTGCCACAGAAGCGGTAGAACCAGATCCTGCTTTAACAGCTGCTACAATTCCCGCCACATCCAATCCATCCTTACCTATAATACAAAGTAATTCGTTTACTAAAATTTTCTCTCCTGGTTGAGCTCCCTGGTACAACAAAATACCATCTTTATAGCTTTCCAGTTCCATTGTGGCTTTATCAGTCTCAATGTCTGCAAGTACGTCTCCTTTTTTTACTACATCACCCACATTTTTTTGCCAGGAAGCAATAACGCCTTCCGTCATGGTATCGCTCAAACGAGGCATTAATACTACTTCTTCCATTGCAGCAATATCCACTGTTGGAGCACTACTTGCTGTTGGCGCTGGTGCAGCTGCTGAAGCAGGTGCCTCAGTTGCTACAGGAGTTGCAGTTGCCGCTGAAGCAGCTCCGTTGCTCCCGTGAATTTTAATCAATTCACTAATATCTTCTCCTTGCTTACCAAAAATGGCAAGTAAATCGTTTACTTGTAGCTTTCCGCTATTGGGAGTACCTATATGCAATAAGACACCGTCCTGGTAGCTTTCCAGCTCCATTGTAGCCTTATCTGTCTCAATTTCTGCCAGAAGATCACCTTTTTTAACTGTGTCTCCCACGTTTTTATGCCATGCGGCAATTACCCCTTCAGTCATGGTATCACTCAATCGGGGCATTAATATCACTTCAGCCATTGTTCGTATCTGCTTTAAATGAGCCGTGAAATTACGTTAAAAATCAACTCAATTACTGCCCCTGTGCCAGACTGTAGGCTTTTTTATCGCCCCACATATTCAAAATTTCTGTTGAACATACTTTAAAATCAGCCGTAAGGCGCTTGTATAGTTCAACGATATCGGTCTGGGTCAGTGGTTGGTCACCCACACTCTCAAAACGACAACGGTACTGGTTTACCAAATTGGTGAACACCGAACCTTTAGGCCATACCTGGGTACCACGGTTACTGATAGTTACCAGTTTAAATAAATCAAAGGTATGCTGTAAACATTTATCTGCTACTATAGTAGGCTGTTCATTGCTTTCTATGAACATATCTACTCCAACAATAAATTCATTCATTTCCTCCTTGGATTCCAACATTGGGTTGTGCTCTAGTTTGAATACAGTTGGGGTGATGGCCGCATCATTCAATAGCGGTTTTGGATTGTGAGCAGGTTGCTTACCAAAGTTGGCAATAATGGCATTTGCAAATTCAGTGGTATTTAATGCAGTTGTGTTCTTATCACCAAAGTCACCTGTATGCTGACCAGATTCTAGGGTGTACAAGAGAGCATTCTCAATCATTGCTGCGGACTGCATCAATCCGAGGTGACGAAGCATGCCAAACCCACTTAACAATAAAGCTGTTGGATTCGCAATATTCTTACCAGCTATATCTGGTGCAGTACCATGCACTGCTTCAAATATGGAAATATGATCCCCAATATTAGCAGAAGGAGCAAATCCTAGCCCGCCTACCAAACCAGCGCAAAGATCGCTTACAATATCACCCTGTAAGTTAGTTAGTACCACCACATCAAATAAATCAGGGCGGCTAACTAGCTTCATACATAAATCATCAACAATTACATCATCCGCTTTTAGTTCCGGATATTCCTTGGCAATTTCATAAAACACTTCAAGGAATAAACCGTCAGTAAGTTTCATGATATTGGCTTTATGTCCGCAGGTAATTCTTCTGCACCCTTTCTTCTTAGCCATTTCAAATGCATAACGGATTACCTGAGCACTACCTGGACGTGTAATGAATCGTCTGCTCAATGCAACGTCGTTCGTAAGCATATGCTCAATACCACCATAAGTATCTTCAATATTTTCCCTTACAATCGTTATATCAATAGGCACTCCGGCTTTACTAAAAACAGTATCTACGCCATGTAGTGTCTGGAATGTTCTTTTGTTTGCGTAAGTATTCCATGTTTTGCGGGCAGTTACATTCACACTTTTCACTCCCTTGCCTTTTGGTGTTTCCATAGGCCCTTTAAATAATATACCCAATGACTCAATGGTTTGCTGCGCTTCCGGAGTCATCCCGTTGCTGTAGCCTTTGTCGAACACCCATTTTCCCATTTCAACTACCTGATATTCAAGGGGTACATTGGCGGCATTAAAAATGGACAAAACAGCGTCCATAATTTCTGGACCAATTCCATCTCCTTTAGCTACAGCAATTTTTGTCATAATCGTTAATTTTTGTGGTGCAAAAGTACAGCCGAATCAATGATTTTAAGCAATTATTCACAGGTTAATTTCTTAAAATAGACCATATAGAATGTTAATTTACCTACATTTACAATGATCAATAACAATATCTATGGTTTCTAAAATTTCAGCGGGAATTGAAATCACAGTAGAAGTTTTCTATCAGTCCGATTACAGTAATCCACTGAAAGGGGAATTCATGTTTGCCTACCGAATTACCATAGAGAATCACAATAAATTTTCGGTACAATTACTCAGAAGACATTGGTTTATTTTCGACAGCAACGCAGAACACAGGGAAGTAGAAGGAGAAGGGGTTGTGGGAGTACAACCGATACTAGCTCCCGGGGAGCAATATACCTACGTAAGCGGCTGTAATTTAAAAACTGAAATGGGGAAAATGCAGGGAACATATACCCTTATTAATCAATATTCGCAGGAAACATTTAAAGTGCCTATTCCAGCTTTTGATTTAGTAGCACCATCTAAAATGAATTAACCCTCAGCAATAGCAGGCTAACCTGGCTTGTATCTGGATTCTTCAAATAGTTTAATAGGGTCTTTTTTCATGAGCGAATCCATGCTAATCCCTTTATTCTTTGCAGCCCACTTTTTTACAATCTGCCAACCCACAAACTGACCAATATTTCCGGGAGAATCTTTTCCAAGCGCATTGGTAAAGGGTCCATCTGTCACGTATTCCCGAATCAGTTGCGGATCGGTTTTATACAACATGTCATTTTGAACAAAAAAAGCCCAAATATTTTTCTCATTGGAATAGCAGGCGTCCAGCTGTTTTTGCTGATACCCTATAATTAAAGAGTCTGCTGTTGATGGAAGTAAATGATCAGCCAAATAGATTCGTTTTCCTGATTCCACCATTTGAACAATCAATGGTTTTCCAAAATACTGACCAGGGTACAAATCCATCACAATCGCATTCATAGCACTTACCGGAATATACTCCGGCTCAAATCTTCTTGTAATATAAGCCGGGTATAATATTTGTCCCTGTTCGCTGGTATAAAGCGGATGGTCTTTGCCCATGAACAATTGTAATCCTATGGCAATGGCATCTTCCGTTATAATAGAAGCAAAACTGTTAACAGGCCCCACAAATGTGATGAGTTTTTTGGGCAGAACATACTGTGGAAAATAATATTTCACCAGCTGTAATCCATTTTTAATATTGCTGACTTCTTCATTTTGTTTTTTAAAGATAGCAGCACTGGATTTGTACAACGGTTGATACGCCTTATAAAAACCCTTGAGATCTGCTGCTTCTCTTTGTGGCATCAGTTCGAGGATATTGGAAAGAAAATCAGTTGTAAATCCTGGATATTTTTGATTCAGAGCCTGAATAGAAACTTCCAGCTGTGTGGTATCCATGGCAAAAAAATCATCTTCGAAATGTTGAACTTCAACAGCTAATTTAATATGAGATACATCCGGAGTGGCTTCCTGGTTGTTACAGGAGAGCAAACCTAGGGCTAGTCCAGATAACAGGAAAAATCTTTTCATATGCGAATTAACGGAAAGGATTGCCATCCTATTGTTAAATTGATGAAATTTGCAGCATGAAAATATTCATAGCCCAACAAAATTATCATATTGGCAATTTTGCACACAACACAGAAAAAATAATCGAAGCAATTAAAGTAGCCAAAGCTGCAGGCGGCGATTTGATTCTATTCAGTGAGATGACCGTTTGCGGATACCCTGCAAGAGATTTTGTTGAGTTTGAAGATTTCATTGAAAAATGCACGGAAGCGGTAAATATCATCAAGGAACACGCAGACACAATAGGCGTTCTGATTGGAAGTCCGGTTAAAAACAATCATCAGCGAGGCAAAGACCTATTTAATGCTGCTTACTTTTTATACGAAAAAGAAGTAAAAGCAATTGTACACAAAACGCTACTACCTACTTACGATGTTTTTGATGAGTATCGTTACTTTGAGCCTGCCTACGAATGGAATATCATTCCTTTTAAAGGCAAAAAACTCGCAGTAACCATTTGCGAAGACATCTGGAATTTGGGAGATAATCCTTTATACAGAGTTTGTCCAATGGACGAATTAATGAAATTCAATCCGGATATCATGTTGAATTTAAGCGCCTCTCCTTTTGACTACACCCACGATGAAGATAGGAAGGCGGTTATTAAAGCCAATGTGCAGAAATACAAGATTCCACTTTTTTACTGTAACGCAGTTGGCAGTCAAACGGAAATTGTATTTGACGGTGCTTCATTAGTATTTGATAAAGAAGCCAATTTAATGAAAGCGTTTCCGATGTTTGAGGAAGCATTGGATTTTGTTGAGTTAAACGACAACGGAAGCATCACCGGTCCTATCCTGGAACCTGCCAGCCGCATACCTGAAAAAGAATTAAATCCTACCAAACTGGAAGCTGAATTAAATATAGAGCAAGTATACAGTGCACTGGTTTCCGGCATCAGGGATTATTTCAATAAGATGGGATTTACCAAAGCCATACTAGGCTCTTCCGGAGGGATTGATTCAGCGGTAACACTAGCCATTGCCTGCGATGCACTGGGTGCTGAAAATGTAAGAGCCATTTTAATGCCCTCGCCCTACTCTACGGAACATTCTGTAAACGATGCAGTAATGCTCAGCAAAAATCTGAATAACCCGTACGATATTATAAAGATTGATACTGTTTACCAATCCTTTTTGCAAACACTGGATCCACTTTTTAATGGCCTGCCTTTTTCATTGGCCGAAGAAAACATTCAAAGCAGAAGCAGGGGTAATTTATTAATGGCAATTGCCAATAAATTCGGCTATGTATTGTTGAATACATCCAATAAAAGTGAATTGGCTACAGGCTATGGTACACTTTATGGAGACATGGCAGGAGGTCTTGGCGTATTGGGTGATTGCTACAAACTGCAAGTGTATGCACTGGCTAAATACATCAATCGTAATAAGGAAATCATACCGGTTAACATTATTGATAAAGCCCCAAGTGCAGAACTGAGACCCAACCAAAAAGACAGCGACAGCTTACCAGACTATGAAGTCCTGGATAAATTATTATACCAGTACATTGAAAAACGTCAGAGCCCCGCAAATATTAAAGCACAAGGATTTGATACTGCTTTGGTTGACCGAACTATTAAAATGGTTAACAACAATGAATATAAACGCAACCAGTTTTGCCCCATTATTCGTATTTCACCCAAAGCATTTGGTGTAGGACGAAGAATGCCAATCGTAGGTAAATATCTGAGTTAAAATTTTCTGGCTTTAGTCCTGTTTACTTAAAACCAATACTGGCACATGGCTGTGAAAAGCTAGTTTTTTGGTATGACTCGAAGAAAATATTCTCGCGAAAAAGTTGTGTTCCTTAGGTACGGTAATCACCAGGTCAACCCCCTGTTCATCAACGAACTGATTCACGCCATCCAGAAAATTTTTTGCATGGGAATAATAGTAGGTAGGATTCAGTTTATCCATTACTGTGTGAACGGCAAAACTTTCACCCATTACTGTCCCCGGGAATGTTTCCTCGAATTCAGTAGGTTCACCCTCAATATTGAAAACTGCCAAGCCCGCACCAGTTAATTGCTGAAATGCTGCTATCTGATTAACAGGAATGTATTTTTCTGCATCATTAAAATCACAAGCAAACATGAGTTTTTTAACCGGCTTGAAAACGGTATTGGCAGGAACAATAATCAATGGAACATTGGTGTTTTCTGCTACATGAACAGTATTGCTGCCTATCAAGGTTTCTTCCAATGCACCGCCACCGGTAACACCCATCACTACTAATTCAATTGGATTATTTTCCTGAAGGTCTTCCAAAGCGGAAAGAATAGAACCATAAACAGCCAATGTGTCAAAAATTAAATGGCTGTCTGCATATTTTACCAATAAATCAGACCTGAACTGCATCAGCCTGTTTTCTGCCGTTTCCCTGAACCCATCTACTTCCGGAATTTGAATGCCAGGCATCATGGGATCAATAGCAACAGGTATTTCATAAGCATGCAACAGAATGATTCGTTCTGCATGTACTTGCTTGGCAAAATGTACTGCATAGTCCGCTGCATTGCTTGCAGTTGCTGAAAAATCGGTAGGTAAAACAATGGTTTTCATGATTTGCTGATTTAGCATGAAGTTCCTACTAAATTTCAAGACAAAAAATGAAAAAAATCATGAATTATAAATTTTCTATGATTCCCGCAATCCCTTGTCCACCACCTACGCAAGCAGTCACCATCCCGTATTTTTTATTCAATCGCTTCATGTCATTCAAAAGTTGTACGGTTAATTTGCAACCTGTACAGCCCAATGGATGGCCTAAAGCAATAGCACCCCCGTTTATATTAACGCTGGAAGGATCCAGGCCTAATTCTCTAATAACAGCCAATGACTGAGAAGCAAATGCTTCATTCAATTCAATTAAATCAATATCAGCAAGGCTCATTCCAGCTTGCTTCAATACTTTAGGAATAGCTGCAACAGGTCCGATACCCATAATTCTGGGATGTACCCCAGCAGAAGCACAATTCACTAATCGTCCAATGGGTTGCAGCCCCAAAGAATTCATCATTCTTTCACTCATTACAATGGCAAATGCAGCACCATCGCTGGTTTGGGAAGAGTTACCCGCAGTAACTGAACCGTTAACCGCAAAAGCCGGCTTCAATTTTGAAAGCCCTTCTACAGTAGTTTCAGCTCTTAATCCCTCATCTGTATCAACCACATAAGAACGAATGGCTTTTTTACCTTTTTCATTTAAATAAGTTTCCTCAACCGTTATAGGTAAAATACCAGATTTAAAATAACCATTCTCAATTGCCTGTTTTGCCTTCATATGAGACTGATAAGCAAACTCATCCTGGTCTTCTCTCGATACATTAAACTCTTTGGCAACTGCTTCAGCTGTTAAACCCATACTTAGATAATAATCGGGTTCATCTTTCGCAATAGCATAAGAAGGAACGGTTTTCCATCCGGCAGTAGGTACCATACTCATGCTTTCTGTTCCACCAGCAATTATACATTCAGCCATGCCCGATCTAATTTTGGCGGTAGCAGTTGCAATACTTTCCAAGCCACTTGCACAATAGCGGTTGATGGTAATGCCAGCAGCATCAATACCCAGTGCTTTTGCTGCAATAATTCTTCCAAACTGTAAACCCTGTTCTGCTTCAGGCACTGCGTTTCCCACAATCACATCGTCCACCAGTTTGGTATCTAACTGAGGAATGGAAGCAACCAATCCCTTGATTACTTCTACAGCCAAATCATCAGGTCTGAAAAATCTGAATCCACCTTTCTTACTTTTCGTTACTGCGGTTCGGTAACCTGCTACAATGTAAGCTTCTTGCATAAACTGAATTTATTAGTATCAAATGTAAGAAAAAGGTTTAAAAGTTGTTTATGCAACTAAATTTTAAATGACCCTTTGGGGGTATTTTCGCAAAAACTTAAAGATTGTATACATTAATCAGAAATCTGTTATTCAAGGCGCCTCCTGAAAAAGTCCATTATTTTTCAATGAATAGCCTTAAAATAGCCACTTCTCTTGGCCTGGGGGATACTTTAATCAGAAACGCTTTTCAATACAAAGGAAAAGACCTAGAGAAAACCGTCATGGGTATACAATTCAAAAACCCTGTTGGGCTGGGCGCAGGATTCGATAAAAATGCAGCATATCTGCATGAACTAGAAGCATTGGGATTTGGATTTGTAGAAATTGGAACAGTGACGCCGAAAGCACAGGCTGGAAACGACCTACCCCGCTTGTTCAGACTACCTGCAGATCAAGCACTAATTAACAGGATGGGATTTAATAATGAAGGAGTAGCAGCCATTAAAAAAAGACTGGTTAATTGGAATAGCAGGGGAAAGAACAGCGAATTAATTGTTGGAGGCAATATTGGTAAAAACAAAGTAACCCCAAATGAGGAAGCCTGGAAAGATTACACCATCTGCTTTAAAGAGCTCCACAATGAGGTAGACTATTTTGTTGTGAATGTAAGCTCGCCGAATACGCCTGGGTTAAGGGAACTTCAGGAAAAAGATGCGCTTCGCAAAATATTCGGAGAGCTACAATCCCTAAATGCGGGTGAAAAAGTACCAAAGCCCATCTTATTAAAAATTGCACCCGATTTAACACAGCCACAATTGGATGACATTGTGGACTTATCCATGGAAATGCAACTGAGTGGCCTTGTTGCAACTAATACAACATTGGACAGAACCAATCTTAGTGCTATATCTGCTGCGTTGAGCAATGAAATTGGCATGGGCGGTCTCAGTGGCAAACCTGTCAAAGAAAAATCAACACAAATTGTCCGTTACCTTTCAGAACAAACCAGTGGAACCATTCCAATTATAGCCAGCGGTGGAATATTTACTGGGGAAGATGCAATGGAAAAATTAAAAGCAGGTGCATCTTTGATTCAGGTATGGACCGGATTTGTTTATGAAGGACCATCCATTGTAAAAAATATCTGCACTTACTTATCAAAAAATAAATAACCATATACATGGAGCAATTATTCACTACGGAAAGCTTAATTAGTTTTTTAATTCTTACCATTCTCGAAGTTGTACTTGGCATTGACAATGTAATTTTCGTGAGTATCATCATGAACAGAATGCCTAAAGCTTTTCACAAAAAAGCCCGGTTGATCTGGATGGTTACCGGTATAATTTCAAGAACCATACTGTTATTTGGATTAAGCTGGTTGCTTTCACAAAAAGGGAAGCCTGTATTCAGCGCAGCGGGAAAGGATTTTGACCTGGCTAGTCTGGTAATGTTGTTTGGAGGACTATTCCTGATATACAAAACAGTAAAGGAAATACACCACAAACTAGAGGGCGAAGAAGATGCACTGGCTGGAAGAAAATCAAAAGAACTAGGCATTGCTAGTGGTATTGCTCAAATCATTATGATAGACATGGTTTTCAGCTTTGATAGTATTATTACTGCTGGTGGTACAGCCAAACACCTCGAGGTTATGATTGCTGCTGTAGTCATAGCCATGATTATTATGTTCTTATTCAGTCCCAATATTTCGGCATTCATCCACAAACATCCAACACTTAAAATGCTGGCTTTATCCTTTCTGGTAATGATTGGAATGGTCTTATTGGTAGAAGGCTGGAATGCTGAACAGGCGCATGAATTGCATTTAAAGCACTATGTATATTTTGCAATGGCATTCTCCTTTATTGTAGAATTGTTAAACATGAAAGCCAGAAGAAAAACAGCGCCTGTTAAATTAAGAGAACATCATATTGAAGCTCCTCAGGAAGGGTATGCTGATCAGGCAAAATAGTCAGGTGGTTTACTACTTAACACAATAAAAAAGCAGGTGATTTTCCATCACCTGCTTTTCTTTTTTAAATCATTTATGCTTAGAAGTCAAAACCCAGTGCAAAATAATAAACAGGGGCTCCTTTAAATACTCCTTTCATAGGCCAGCCAGCATCAAACTTCATGAAGTAGCCTAACAAAGTACTTCTTACTCCAAATCCGTATCCACCTGCAAAAGGTCCAAGACCGCCTGCATCAATTCTTACCACAACCGGCGTTTGGTTATTGGTGATAACTTCTCCGGGACGCTTAATGCCATTGTATTTACCATTCCAAGCAGACCCAAGATCAACAAACTGTACCAACTGGAAATTACGCAGGAATGCATTGTTAACCGGTCTGTCAAAAAGCGTTGAAAACAAAGGCAGACGGAATTCACTGTTGATAACAAAAGCATTGTTACCATTTGCAATATTTTGACTGTATCCACGCATGTTTACAGCGAGAGACTGAAATGCATAGCTCTGATCAGCAGCAGGTTGATTTCCGTTATTAAATTTAGGTCCTATCCATCCGTCAACGCCACCCAGGTAATAAATTAATTTCTGACTGCCCCAAGAGAAGTCTGCAGCTACCCTACCTGCCCAGATAAAATTTCGGTAAATTTTATGATAGTATCTTCCATCAAAACCAAAATTCATGGTTGCTTTCCCATTATTCAAAGCTGTTTTCTGGGTAGGCATATTTATATCCATGTATACTTTATAACGAAGTCCGTTCCAAATATTTTGTGTTGGATTGATGGTATTGTCATGCACAAACTCAAGTCTGGATAAAACATATTTTGAAACCGTATCTCTGTATGCCAGCGCATTGGGATTGGGCTGACCTGCTACATTATCAAAAGACTTTAATACACCTCTGTCTGAGCGCACTCCTATTGTTGCTCTAATGCTTTTTACCTCATTAATCGGGTAGGTTATATTACCCTGATACAAATTGGTGTACAACATATTATTAAACTGGGTATTGTAGAAGTTGGTAATATTACTTCTGTAATAAGTAAGCCCCCAGTCCAGTTTTTTGCGATTGTTTTGAAAAGAGAGTAAAAGGTCTTTATCTGCAAGGCTGGTTCCAAAACGCATACCAGCAACAAATTTTACATCTTCCATCAAATCGCTTACACCAACACGGAAAGTAAAATTGAAGTCGTTGCCGTTGTTTAAACGAATAGGTCCAGCACCACCAGCATAAGGTTGATAGCGATTAATTAGAACATTATTAGAAAAACCGCCAAGCAAATAATCTGAACTAAACTTCAACCGGTAATCAAACAATTTAGACCTGGTAAGGCTAGATTGCCTTTGCTGCGGAGTTAAAACAGCATTCATCTTCACAGTTGTATCAGGCAACTCATCGGCAAATTCATTCTGAAACACAACCACTTTTTTAGTCGTATCATTGGCTGGTTTATTATTGTTGTATTGAATAGCTTTTCCTTCTGAAAGTTTTTTCTCGTCCAGTATTTTCTTTATGTATTCAGTATTCCTGGCAGTTACATTTCTTCTTGCTAAGGTCTGTTCATCTACTTTCAGTTTGTAAACAAATTTAAAATCACCCTCTCGTCTTACTTCACTTACCTGTCCATTATTTCCTGCAATTCTTGTTTCGAGTAAAGAACTTTGATAATTGGTAATCGGGAAAGTATAGGTAGAATCTTTATACACTTGGAAATAACTTACACTGTCTGGTTCCTGCTTTTGCCAGGCCATTAATGTAGAATCAAATTCCTTTGGTGCAGGATTGCGCAAAATTTCTTCGCCTATATAATACAAGGTATCTAATCCGTTTCGCTGAGTAGAGAAGAAACCAGCCCATCGGTTGGCAATACCATTCTCATCTGAAACAAATGTAAAATGATTCGTATTGTATTGCATTGGATATCGGGCATTTCCCAGTTTCACATTAGTCAACTGAGAAATTTGCTTTTCATTGCTGGTATTCAAAATATCAACCATGTAAATATTGAAAGGATAACGGCTGGGAAGCACGGTATCTTTATTGGGAGCATTGTTTCCCGGTCTGTTAGAGGAGAATATGATTCCTACCCTGTTAGGGAAGGAAACAATTGTAGGATCTAAATCATCATAAATATCATTGGTAATTTGAGTGGCTTTCTGCTCTTCTATTTTATAGGTATAAATATCCGCATGTCCGTTTTTTACAGCACTTAATACCAGTGTATTGGCATCCAGCATAAAACTTGCATCCAGAATCTGATCAAATCCATCAATGGTTTGCTTGAATCTTTTATAACGAGCAATTAAGTCATAAACAAACATATTAATCTTCCCTTTTTCCCAGTAAATCACCAAAAGACGGGTACCTTTTCCATCCCAGGCCATAATAGGGTAATTAGGATTCACATCCTGACCATTTGTTAAAACACCATTTTTCAGCAACACTTTTGCATCATAAAAATTCTCCATCAACTTTACTGTGTAGATGCCTTTTTTAAATTCAAGTACAGAATAGGTGTTGCTTCTGGGATTAGGATTTGCCTGGAATCGGAAATAATCTCTTTTCCCAATTTCTTCCGTAACAGTTAGTTGTCCCTTTAATTGGTTTCTGCGTTGACGAATATCCTTGATATAACGGTCCTGTTGAAATTGCATGAACTCATTTAATACTTCCTGGAATTTTTTCTTGCAAATTCTAAGACAGGCATTATTAATATTCTTATACATTCTTGCCAGGTAAAGCAGATAAGTAATGTTTTCTTTACGGTACTTTTCACCTATATAATTCCAGAAAGCATGACCTGCAAGTACTGGTTTTTCAAATGCAAACTGATAAAAGGAATTGTACCTGCCACTTAACATGGCACTTTTAAGCTCATCGTCTTTTTCTGTACTCCACGACTGGCCGGCATAAGACACATATCCATCAACCATCCATTTAGGAAGATCCAGCAATGCCTGATTACTGGCAAATTCCCCGATATCATCACCAAATAAAAGATTGTCTGTAAGAACTTTGGCAATGCCCTCTCTTATTTGTGTTTTTAGTTTATTGTGATTCCCGTTATAATAAACAATGATTTTATTATTTACCAATTTGGTTACCCCTCCGGCATTTTGCCAATCGGACCCCAATCCGATATTGCTGCTTTTGAAATCGTTATAGTTGTTGTAAACCACAATATTGGCCCTTCGCTGCAATGAATATTCCACAAAGTTTTCTATGGACTTTAATTCTTCCTCGGCTACCTGGCTAACAAATTTGCCCAGTTCAACACCTCCCTGCGTAACATAGGTATTAAAATTGGGCGACTGGTAAAATTTCCAGTTGAACTTCTGGTGTTGGATTCTATTCTTGCCAAATTCAACACTGTTTACCTGTGCCTTAAGCTCTGTTGAACCAAGGATTCCAAGAAAAAAAATGAGTTTACTGATTCTATTCAATTGCATATCCGAACTTTGGTCTTTAAAATTAGTCATTTACCATTAAAAGCAGGTAAAATAGGTGTATGATAAAGGTTAAGGTTTTTACATTCAGTCCCATTCAGGAAAATACCTATGTTCTTTACAACGAGGATCAAAAAGCCATCATCATCGATCCTGGCTGCTATTTCCCTGCAGAACAGGAACAATTGTTTCAGTTTATTCAGACAAACAAACTGGAAGTAGTTAAATTGTTGAACACGCATTGTCATTTGGACCATGTTTTTGGAAACAAATGGGTCTATGAAACTTTCAAGACGCCGCTTCATATACATCCCGAAGAAGAAGCCATGCTCAAAATGGCGCCTCTTTCAGGAGAGAAATGGGGACTTCCATTTGAAAACTACAAAGGACCCTTACAATTCCTGCACCCAGGAGATACTGTTTTACTGGGAAATGATGCCTTGAAAGTGATTTTTGCTCCCGGACACTCGCCCGCAAGTATTTGTTTTTACTGCGAGTCAGAAGCATTTTTGATTGGGGGCGATGTACTTTTCAGGGAAAGCATTGGCAGAACAGATTTGCCGGGTGGAAATCATGAGCGCCTGCTACAAAGTATCAGAGAAAATCTGTTTACACTTCCCGATGAAGTTAAAGTATATCCGGGCCATGGTTTAACTACTACCATTGGATACGAAAAAAGGAACAATCCCTTTTTACAGTAACAGGTAGACAGCATTATAAGTCTTGTTGCATGGCTGTATTAAATGCCGTAATGAAAATGGCACCCAGATTTTTATGAGGTGGCACATAGTCATCAAATTTCTCTTTGGCACTTCCATTAAATCTTACAGCCAGATTGTTCCATAAATTAGGCCACTTTAAGTTTTTACCAAGGCGTATATCTTCACTGATCACATTGATTAATCCCTGATTAATGACCCCTGTTCCAATCTGTTTGGAAGAAATTATATGAGCCCCCGGAGCAATTTCCAGCACTTCATTCAAACGCTGGTATCCCCCACAACTGCCCAATAATACAAGTTTTGCAGAGGAGGGCATTTTATGTACTGTCTGATTTAAATAATAACTATGTCCACGATGAATAACTACACTTGGATGTAGCTTCTGTTCATTCAAATAAGCAATTAAACTGTCCTGAGATTGCGTATCCAAATCTTCAGTTTCGTCCAACGGCAGATTAGCATAAATAGTAACGGGCACACCAGTTCTTGAACTCACTTCCACCCATTGTGATTTTCTAGTAATTTTCCAATTAGCATTCCTAAACCGGCTTAAGAAAGCATTGAAAATAACCATCCCATCTTTGTCCCCATAAAAAAATTGCTGCATCACAACCCTTCCATTTGTCTCGTCTCTTAAAAGTTGATTGGGTAATTCATAAACAGGCATGATGCCTAGCTTTGCAGATAAATCTATTTTATTATTTGGCTCCAGAGAGGAGAAAATGGTCTCCAATAATTCATAAATAACTTTGCCTCGCTTGTTATTGATTGCAATACATCGTTTTAGTTCTGAGCGAACCTGACTAAGCATTAGCTGTTTCAATGAAGGATTGTAAATACTTGCATAAGAATCAGCCACGTCAACAGCATCTTCCAGGGAATTTGTTTTTTCTAATCCATTCACAAATCCTTTCATTAATTTTTCTGCATCCTGCTTGTCCATCTTTCCAAGAAAATCATCCAGCTTATTATATGCAGCAGCTATTTTGATAAATTTTTTATAGTAATCATAATTTACCCATTTTAAAATGGAATCGGCTCTGGGAACTTTCATTCCTGAAAATATCCGCGGATAAACACCATTTACAAAACTGGAGGTATATAAATCTTCTTCCCCTGTTACAGCTAAATAATATAATTCCTGTGGGCTTAAACGACTGATAATTTTAAACCGGACGGCATCGCTATTTTCATTGTGCAGGGCGTTTATTTCGTTGATATAAAGCTCAACCCCTTTCGACTTTAATTTATCAATCAAAACTTTGGAGGCCATTGGCGTATCGCCCGCCTGTATTCTTTTAGCATAGTCTATTCGGGTTCTTACCAACAAACTATAATACCCGGATGAAGTATCATTACCTACAAAACGGGTAATAGAATCCATTTTCAATTTCCCGGTATACAATTGATCTAAAAAAGGGAAGTACATTCTACCAGTGCTAGTTAATGCCAGCTGCGCAACAATTTTTACAAATTGATGTTTTACCGATTGTATTTTTTTACCCAAAGCATTGGGGGCAGCTGCATAACTGTATAGTTCTTCCGGATTTCTGTAAGCGGCCTGAATAATCAAAGTATCAGCAGAAGCAGTTGCTGGATTTTTCACGAGTATGGGTAATATCCTTTCCGGATTCCTAACACATTGCTTAACGATAATACTATCTTTTACGGCAACTTGTCCGGGATTGGAAGCAAGAGCAATATTTTCAGCAAACAAACTGGCAGATTCAAGGTCAAGAAACTTCATGAGCGGGGCAATGGATTCTCCTTTTAACTGAGCAAGCATGGCAGTCTGATAGGTTTGCAAAACCTGTAAAACCGAAGTAGGCTGCGACCTGTTTAGCGCAAAATTATTAGAGAGCCCGGTTAAAATTTCATTTACCCCTCTTAGCCAGGTATATTTTCCATTGTTATCAATCAATTCAGAACGCTCAATAAAATTTCTAAGTTGAAATACGATTTGTTCA
This sequence comes from Sediminibacterium sp. TEGAF015, assembly GCF_025997995.1. Taxonomy (GTDB): domain Bacteria; phylum Bacteroidota; class Bacteroidia; order Chitinophagales; family Chitinophagaceae; genus Sediminibacterium. The sequence goes on from NZ_AP026683.1 coordinate 1,737,217, forward strand.
GCCTGTTGCTGTTCTGCTTCTGTAAGCATCTGATGCTTTTCAGTACTACTGCGTATTGCATCCCAGGATCTGATTATATATTCATGATGCAGTTGTCTCATAGCCGGGATAACAGGCAATGAGTCGGACTGTTGTCCGAAGCCATACTGAAGGGAAAGCAAAAAGGAGCAAAAGAGATAGAAATATTTATGCATATCTAGTACAAAAATAGTCAATCAGTCAGTTAACAATTAGATAATAATACAAATTGCTGTTTATGCGGAGGAATGAAATTAACTTTGTGTAAACATAACGTTAACATGGAAGTTAAGCCGAAACAGATTTTAATTGCGGACGACGAACCAGATATCCTAGAAATAATCCGCTATAATCTGGAAAAGGAAGGCTACGAAGTGCATACAGCTAAAGATGGCAATGAAGCCATAGAAAAAGCCAAGCAGCTTTATCCGGATCTTATCATTTTAGACATCATGATGCCCAGAAAGAATGGCGTTGAAGTCTGCTCCATATTAAGGTCCCAACCCAGTTTTCAAGACACCCTAATTATCTTTTTAACTGCCATGAGCGACGAAAGCTCTCAGATAAAAGGGCTAGAAACGGGTGCAGATGATTATATCAGCAAACCAATCAGTCCAAAAGTACTCGTTAGCAGAGTGAATGCTTTATTCAGACGAGTATCCAGTAAAGAAGCGGGGAAAACCTTACAGATTGGCAATATCAGCATCGATCCGGTTAAATTTCTAGTAACCATTGACGGCAACGAAGTTGTTTTAGCCAAAAAAGAGTTTGAATTGATTTATCTGCTGGCCTCTAAACCAGGAAGAGTCTTTTTAAGAAATGAAATTCTTACCCAGGTCTGGGGAAATGAAGTCATTGTAGGTGACAGAACCATTGATGTACACGTAAGAAAAGTAAGACAAAAACTGGGCATTGACTGCATTACAACAGTCAAGGGAGTTGGTTATAAGTTTGAAATTTGACAAAAGCTTAAGTTACAATTCTGTAATTTGCTTACATGCTGAATACCAAGAATCTTTCCCCTAAACAGTTATCTGCCTTTACAGCTGCCATTCTTGCCATACCCATTTCACTGGGTATCTGGATCATCAGACCTGATATTACAATTGCCTTCATCTCATTGATTGTAACATTTTTGGGGAGTTATTTTCTTATTGGCTTTGTTTTGGAGTCGTTCATTTACAGAAAAATAAAACTCATTTATAAGTTCATATATCAGACCAAAGCCAGTAAACGGGAAGAAACCTATTACAAATATATCCTTCCCCAAAAAGGCATTGATGAAGTAAGAGAAGATGTAGAAAAATGGGCAGAACAAAGAAGTGCGGAAATAGAACTGCTGAAGCAGAATGAAATTTTTCGAAAAGAGTTCCTGCAAAACCTTGCACATGAATTCAAGACTCCCATTTTTGCTATTCAGGGATATATTGACACATTAAGGGATGGTGCAATTGAGAATAGGGAAATCAGTCTTCGATTTCTGGAAAATACGGCCAAGAATGTAACCAGAATGGTAAATCTAGTAAAAGACCTGGATGCCATTTCAAGACTGGAAACTGGTGAACAACCATTACACAAGGAGTATTTTGTGATTCAGGAGTTAATCAAGGAAATTTTTGAAACGCTCTCCATAAAAATTGACGCTAGGAAAATAAACGCCAGCATCAAAAAAGGTTGTGAATTTCCCATAACTGTATATGCAGACAAAGAAAAAATAAGACAGGTAATCAATAATCTGGTTGTAAATGCTATCAAGTACGGAAAAGAAAACGGACAAATTATTGCCAGTGTGTACAAAACAGATGAAGAACATGTTCTGGTTGAATTAAGTGATGATGGAATTGGTATAGCAGAAGAACACCTTCCCAGAGTTTTTGAGCGCTTTTACAGAACCGATAGGGGCAGAAGCAGGGATGTAGGAGGAACTGGTTTAGGGTTAGCCATCTGTAAACATATTGTTGAAGCACACAAACAGACTATGCATATAAGATCTAAATTAGATGTCGGCACAACAGTTGGGTTCACATTGCCTACCAAGAATTAACGCATATTAATTTTTACTATATTATATAATTATTAAGTTTTTGTAAACTTTTGACCCTACCTACCCATTAAGGTACTTTTGTTCAAAATAAACACTATGGGTATTAATAACATCGGTCGCTTTTTCATGCCGAAAAACCAGCTTTTCTACGAATTATTTGAAGACGTGGCAGAAAAAGTTCACGAAATGGGGATTAAGCTAAAAGAGATGGTAAGCGAGGCAGATGAAGACAGAAGAAGAGCTATTCTGGCACTAATTGAAGACCTCGAACACAAGAATGACGACAACACCCATAAGGTTTTCACAGAATTAGGCCGCAATTTTATCACTCCATTCGACAGAGAAGATATCCACTATCTTGCTACAGCACTGGATGATATTGCAGACTATATTTTTGCATCAGCCAAGAAAATTAATTTCTACAGCGTTAACCCTAACGATACAGGCATCCAGAAAATGGCAGATTTGATTCTTCAGGGAACTATTGAAATCAAAAAAGCAGTATTTGGATTAAGAGACATGAAGAATCTCAGAGAAATGACTGAAGCCATGGTTAAAGTAAATAGCATTGAAAATCAGGCGGATGATGTTTTTGACATGAGTATTGAAATGTTGTTTCAACAAGAAAATGACTTCAAGGAAGTAATCAAGAAAAGAGAAATTTATCAGGTGATGGAAATTGCAACGGACAAGTGCGAGGACGCCGCCAATGTAATTGAATCCATTATTATTAAATACGCCTAAGAGGCATTACACATAGTTATGTTTACACTATTAGTGATCATTATTGTTTTGGCCTTCATTTTTGACTATATCAATGGTTTTCATGATGCAGCCAATTCAATAGCTACCATTGTTTCTACAAAAGTACTTACCCCTTTTCAGGCAGTTTTGTGGGCAGCTGTTTTCAACTTCGCCGCATTCTTTATCTCAAAATATATTTTCAAAGAATTCGGTATTGGCAATACTGTTGCCAAGTGGGTTAATGCCGAATTCATCACACTGGAAGTATTAATGGCAGGTATTATGGCAGCCATTACTTGGAATTTAATCACCTGGTGGTTTGGTATTCCTTCCAGCTCTTCGCATACATTAATGGGTGGCTTTATTGGAGCTGCTCTGGCTCATGCTGGAGGATTAAGTGGTGAAGCAGGAGATGTAATCAACTATGCTAAGGTTGTTCCAACATTCCTATTTATTTTCTTTGCCCCATTAATCGGAATGTTCATTGCTTTCATAATAACTATTATTATTGTGCATTTATGTAAACGATCGAACCCTTATAAAGCAGAGAATTGGTTTAAGAAATTACAGCTGCTATCTTCTGCAGCTTTTAGTATTGGACATGGAGGGAATGACGCACAAAAAGTAATGGGTATCATTGGTGCCGCTATTATTTTCTACGAGAAGAATACCCATGGAGTTATTATGGATTTCAACACATTTGTAATTGCATATCCTTGGGTTCCTTTCACCAGTTTCTTATGCATTGGTCTAGGAACCATGAGCGGTGGATGGAAAATTGTTAAGACAATGGGGACCAAAATAACGAAAGTAACTCCACTAGAAGGGGTAGCAGCTGAAACAGCCGGCGCCATCACCTTATTTATGACCGAGCATTTTAAAATTCCTGTTTCAACTACTCACACCATTACAGGTGCCATCATTGGTGTTGGCGCAACCAAAAGATTGAGCGCAGTGAGATGGGGTGTAACGGTTAATCTTCTCTGGGCATGGATTTTAACCATTCCAATCTCAGCAATGATTGCTGGCATTTTTTATACTATCATTAAATTGATTGTGTAAAATAATCAGCCAAAGCCTTCAATTAGCGTATATTGCAGAAAACATTATACGCTTTTTTTATGCCTAAAATATTAGTTACAGGAGGTACTGGTTATATAGGTTCCCATACCATCGTAGATTTAATTGAGAATGGATTTGATGTCATCTCTATAGATAATTTTTCAAGATCAACCACTATTGCATTGGCTGGCATTGAAAAAATTACCGGTAAAAAAGTAAAGAATTATACAGTCGACTTAAAAAATTTCGATGAAACACAGGCAGTGTTTCAGGAGAATCCTGATATTAACGGGATCATTCATTTTGCGGCATATAAAGCAGTAGGTGAGTCTGTAGAAGAGCCTTTGCGTTATTATGAAAACAATATGTTTGGGCTTATTAACTTATTAAAATGTGTACAGGAATTTTCTGTACCCAACTTTGTTTTTTCTTCTTCTTGCACTGTCTATGGAAATCCTGATGCCATTCCTGTAACGGAAAGCTCTCCTATAAAACCAGCAGAATCCCCTTATGGTGCCACCAAGCAAATGGGTGAAGTAGTAATCAAAGATTTTACCAAAGCGGTTCCTACCAAAACAATCTTATTGAGATATTTTAATCCAGTAGGGGCACACCCAACTTGTAACATTGGTGAGCTGCCAGTAGGAAAGCCTCAGAACTTAGTACCTGCCATTACACAAACAGCTATAGGGAAACTTCCTAAAATGTGGGTTCATGGAAATGACTATCCAACCAAAGACGGTTCATGTGTAAGAGACTATATACACGTTTCAGATATTGCACACGCTCACACATTAGCTATCCAATATTTATTGGAAGGTAAAAATGAAACAAATTGCGATATTTTCAACTTAGGTACTGGTGATGGAGTTAGTGTACTGGAAGCCATACATACTTTTGAAGAAGTAAGTGGTGTAAAATTAAATTATGAAATAGGGCCCAGAAGACCAGGAGATGTTATTGCTATTTATGCCAATAACGATGCTGCAGTTACTAAACTGGGATGGAAAATAAAATTCGGTATCAGAGAGATGATGGATACTGCCTGGAAATGGGAATTGAAGATGAAGCAAGAAGCTGATCAGGCGGTAAACAACTAAGGTCCCTCAGAATCATCTGGTTTTAAAGAAGCTAAAGAATTATAGAAGGAAACGATTTTAACCAAATCCGTTTCCTTTTTTACTTTAAGACCTTCCCTTTCAATAAAACCTTTTACTTCATTTGTCCAGCCCGGAAAAAGCCGCATTAAGTCATCAACTTTATAAACAGGATGCATTTTCCCGTCCGCAAAAATATAGAAGTAGAACAAGGGATCCATTTTAAAAGTTAAACCTTGTCCATATTCCATTCTATCCGACATAGTAAAGCGAATATACTTGAGCAGCTTTGCACTTCCCTCCGCTAATACCTGATAGAGGCTCAAGCCATTCTGTTTATCAATCTTTGGGAACCCAGCCTGAAAAACAGCAGCTTTTTTGTTCTCCTGCAAAAATTCAATTCTTTCGATTGGAGAAGTAATTACTATAAGTCTTTGCCTGTCATCTTCCGTAAAAACACGACCATTATAAAGGTTCAATTTAAAGTTACCTCCCTCCATGTCTTCACCAGAAAAAAGGCGGATTCTGGCAGGAATAAAATCCTTGCTAAACCAAGGGCTTCCTTCAAAAGGAATTCCATAATAATTACCATCCCGATAATAGGACGGATCAAAGTTGTAGCGGAAATAATACACATTATAGGCACCCGACAATTGAGCCTTCCCATCTGTTGCAGAACACAAGAGCCCAATACAAATGATAAACAAAAATTTCAAATTCACTTTCACCGATTATTCAAATATTATTTATTCAACTGATTATAATAATTAAAAAGTTTTTCCAAGTCTGATTGCTTTCGAAATTTGGTTTTCTCTTTTTTGATGAATCCAGCGATCTCTGTTGCCTTATCTGACATTAAAGCAAGAACTTGCTCTTCTTTGGTAATTTTAAAAACTTTTGAGCCAGATGCTGCATAAAAATTAATTAGCTTATCGGTTGTTGTTACCGCACCAGTGCCGTAAACTTGCTTAGTCTCAGTAGCAAATTTCGTATCCATCAATAAGCGTAATTTGCCATCAGATAATATCTGATAGAAATTACTCTGATCTAACCCATCAATTGGATCAAACCCCTTCTCAAATACAGAGAGAGAGCCATCCGGCATTTCAAATTCAATTTTGTAAATGGGACTTACCACTTCCATATCAGCACCTGTAGGATCTTGATAATACAAACGATTGTATTGCAATAAAAGCTTGTATTTAAGCTCCCCAGTTAGCTTTCCATTTTTGTTGTAAAGATGGGCTTTCAGATAATCGGGATGAAATAAGTAGTTGGCATTCTCAATGGTAGCAGACTGAGTTCGGATATCAATTCCATTGGCATCTTTTAAAAAAATGCGGGTTCCATATTCCTGGGCTTTTACATTGCCCAACCAGCATGATATACAAAATATCAACAGTATTTTTTTCATACTGTTAATATAAGAAAGTTTTACTGATTGAGCATTTTCTCGGCATTTTCTGCCATCTGTAACGCTTCAATAAACTCATCAATTTCCCCATTAATTACAGCATCCAGGTTATAAGATGTTAATCCAATTCTGTGATCGGTAACTCTTCCCTGTGGCCAGTTATAGGTTCTGATTTTGGCACTGCGGTCGCCTGTACTTACCAAGGTCTTACGCTGACGTGCAATTTCATCTTCCTGCTTTCTAACCTGCTCTTCATACAACTTGGTTCTTAGCATTACCATTGCTTTTTCACGGTTGGCTAACTGAGAACGTTCGGTTTGACAAACTACCACTACCCCTGTTGGAATATGCGTAAGAAACACTTTGGTTTCTACTTTGTTTACGTTCTGACCACCCGCACCACCACTTCGGGCAGTTTCCATTTTCACATCACTTTCCTTCAATTCAAAATCTAATTCTTCCGCTTCAGGCATTACTGCAACAGTTGCCGCAGAAGTATGAACCCTCCCCTGGGTTTCTGTGTTAGGCACACGTTGAACACGGTGCACACCACTTTCAAACTTTAATGTGCCATAAACGTCCTCTCCACTCACTTCCACTACAACTTCCTTGTATCCACCAACTGTTCCCTCGCTTTCACTCACTACTGAAGTTTTCCAACCTTTCTTTGAGCAGTATTTCAAGTACATGCCCAATAAGTCACCTGCAAACAAACTGGCTTCATCTCCACCAGTTCCTGCTCTTATTTCCAGTATGGCATTTTTATCATCCTGAGGGTCTTTAGGAATTAAAAGCTTGGTCAACTCCTTTTCCAAAGACTCTTTCTTTTCTTCGAGTTCAGGCAATTCCATTTTGGCCAGTTCACGCATTTCATCATCAGAACTATTCAAAGCTTCTTTGGCATATTGATGGTCAGCCAATACTTTAAGATATTCCTCGTAAGGCTTTACAATTTTTTCCAATGATCGGTATTCCTTGCTGTAAACGCCAAATTCCTTCTGATTATTAATAATCTCCGGATTGGTAAGCGCTATCCCTACCTGGTCAAATCTGGCTTTTATGGCTTCAAGCTTATTCAGCATAATTTCTGCGTATTTTGGGAGTGCAAAAGTACGGTTTTAAAGGGGTTTTAGCACTTAGAAAACGATTCTAATACGGGTTCCGCCCCCTTTTTTAGTGAAAATTTGCAAACTAACCCCTGATTCTGAAGCCCGTTCATTTAAATTATCGAGTCCAAATCCATTGCTAACTTCTTCCATTTCAAAGCCTTTTCCGTCGTCTTCCATTTCAATTTGAGCAATTTCATTGACCTGAATCCGAATGGTTATTTTGGAACATTCAGCATGTTTCAGGGCATTGGTTAAAACCTCCTGCATCATACGGAGCAAGTGTATGCTTTCTGCAGGAGTTAACCTTTTATCAGCTTCAATGTTCTCATAAATCTCAATAGCAATTGAAGGGTAATTCGGGCGAATGCGATTGACTAAATTCTTGAATCGATCACTCAATGCTGTTAAACTGATTTCCTGATACTGCAAAACCCAGATAGTTTCCCTTAAGGCATTCACCATATCATCAGCATTTTCCTTTAACTTATGTAAAGTGCTGTTTGTTTTTTCATCACTTCTCTCTAGCTGGTTAATATTCGATTTTATAGCAGCAGCATAGGCCCCCAGATGGTCATGTAAATCACGGGAAATCCGCTCCCGTTCTTTATAAATTTGTTGTTCAATAGCCGATTGCTGTAATCGCTGTTTTATTTTCCTTTTAGTAAAAAATCGAACCAGCATCAACAGCCCAATGAGCAGAAGTAAAATCATAGGACCCAAAATGAATGGATTTTGCCAGAACGGAGGCTTGCGGCTAATGAAAATTTTTTTGATAGGTGCTCTTTCCAATTGTGCTTTTGATTCAGCCGCTCTAATTTCCAGTTGAAGGGATTTATAGGTCAAATTGGTAAAACTAATTCTTCGGTTGTTGGGTTGCAGAGTAACCCATTTATCAACCAGTCCTAAAAATCTGTATTGGTAAACCACTTTTTCTGCATTTATGAATGAGGGAGTGGCTATTTCAAGTGAAATAGACTTATCATCCGATTGCAACTTGTATTGATTGGCAATGGGCACTGAATTAAAGTTTATAGCAGCATCTGTAACATAGCAATTCAATTGCAATTTCTTTGGTATGAACAACGATGGCTTAATCATCACCAATCCTTCAGAGCTACTTGTTAACAGGGCTCCGCTTTTATCAACAAAAAAACTGGCTAGTAGAAAATCTGAGGCCGGCATACCATTTTGTTCTGACAATTGAAGAATCTGATCATGATTCTGATCAATTAAGTTCATGCCAGAAGTAGTGGCAACCCATATCCGATTCAATGAATCAACCATGATGCCTGCTACTACATTTCCGGAAAGTCCACTATCTTGATTGTATTGATTAAACCTGCCATTTTTCCATTTGTATACCCCATTGCTAAGCGTAGCAATCCAAATATTCCCATTCAAATCCTGTGTTGTACCAGTTACAATGGTTCTTTTAACAGGAGAAGCTTTGTCATCATTGGTTTTATACTGCAATATTTTATTCAGTGATTTATCAAAAACATCAATGCCGGTATTAGAACTCACCCAGGTTCTTTGCTCTCTGTCGGTAAATGCATGTAACACATAAGACCCAGAAAGTTGATATCTTTTATCCAGCGACTCAGCCCAATATCGCCTTGTTAGCATTGTTTTTGTATCCAATAAAACGAGTCCTGATTTGGTGGAAATGAATAGTTGGCCTGTTCCCGAATGATAGTGCAAATGAAAAATAGTGTTATCGGGTAATTTTAAATTATCTGTATTGGCAATCAGTTGAAACCGGCCATCCGGGTAAATTAAAAAAAGACCCTCGTTTTCGATGGCTGTCCATAACTTACCTTTATCACCGGCTACCAGAGATCTGACTTTCTTTCTCGACACCAATTCCCACTTATTTTTTGCTGATGCTCTTTTGTAAATACCTGAAACTGCAGCCAACCATTCATTATGATTGCTATCTACCGCGTAAGAAAAAACCGTTTCAGTTTTGTTGAGTGGTTGAATTAATGTAAATGCACTGGCAGTATGATTGTATAATAAAACTCCATTGTTTGCAAACCCAACCCAGCTGATACCAGCCGTATCATGATAACTGCATAATACGGCATTAGCCTGATTAAGCGTAGCAGGCAATTGTGATCCCCTCCAATAATAGGGAATATAATTGCTGTCCACTTTCAACAAACCAGAGAGACTTGATATCCACGCCCGATTGTATGAATCAAAACTGAGATGATATATTTTTTCAGACAGCTGAATACTATCTGAAACCAATATCTGACTACCTACCTGGAAAATTCTAAACTTTGGTTTATGTTCAATTGATTCATCAACTGTCCAGAGTTTTTTTCTTCGATCAAAAAAAATCTTACTGATTGAGGCAGAAGCTCCGGGAAGACCCGCCAGCTGATAAATTTTCTTCACGATAAAACTCCGCAAATCGTATTGATATAATTTGCTTTTATAAAGTCGCCAAATTCCGGCATCGTTAACTGTGTAGGCACATCGATCGTTATAATTTCCAACGATTTTTTTTATAAGTCTCTGCTGATTTAGCCATACATACAGCTGATCTTCGGCAACAAATGCGAGGTTACCATTACCGATTTGAAATATTTGATCAAATACATATTGAATCACATTTTTTCGATTGGGATTAATATGTATTCTTTCAAATTGATTGCTATGGTAACTAAATTTATTTAATCCATTCCTTGTACCTACCCATATATTACCTGCACCATCTTCACTAATCGCAGTTATATACTGATCGCTGATGCTCATGGTATCATTTGCATCATGTTTATACCTGGTAAATCCGATTCCATCAAAACGGTTTAACCCGTCCTGGGTTCCCAGCCATACATATCCCTTTGAATCTTTGAAGATAGCTGTGACAGCATTTTGAGACAATCCGTTTTTCACGGTAAATGATAAAAAGCCAGGCTGTCCCGATCCCATCAGTACTAAGCAGATAAATCCTAATAGCAAGGAAAGCCGTAATTGCATATCATTAAATTAATACATTTATTATAAATCTGAATACTGCAAATGCAGTATTGATGCTTTAAAAAAACTATTTCAATTTTAAGCCGATGATTCAAATTGGTATTGTAGACGACAAATCACTGAACCGTAATATGATTCGGCAGAATTTGTATGGCGTGAAAGAAATTGAAGTAGTTCTCGAAGCAGTAAATGGACTTGATTTTCTTGAAAAAATAAAAACACTCAACCACAATAATTTACCACAGGTAGTATTGATGGATTTAGATATGCCTGTTATGAATGGCATTGATACAATTGCCATTGCAACTATAAAATTTCCAAATATCAAATTCATTGTATTGACTGTATTTGATGATGATGACAAGATATTTGAAGCAATCAAAGCAGGCGCATCAGGTTATTTATTAAAAGATGATGCGCCGGATATGCTCATAGATGCTATTCAAAATGCCTTTCATTTAAACGGAGCTCCCATGAGTCCGGCCATTGCCAGAAAAACATTACTATGGTTAAAACAAGGCCCCAAACCAATAAGTACAAATCAAGAGCAACCAGATACCATGCTGAATTCACTTAGTGAAAGAGAACAGGAAATTTTAAAGTGCCTCGTGGAAGGTCAGGACTACCGAAAGATTGCAAGCAATTTGTTCATCAGTCCTCAGACAGTTCGCACCCATATTAGCAGAATTTACGAGAAGCTGCATATCAATTCAAAGGCTCAGGCCATTCAATTAGCACACAAGTTTAATTGGAATTAAAATACAGCATATGCTGTATTGCCATCTGCTTTTCTTTATAATAGCTTCAATCAAAATTACCAAAATGAAAAAGCTATTTTCTGTAAGCATGATGCTACTTTTCGCTCTCATTACGTTTGCGCAATCTATTGGCGAAGTCGACTTAAAAGAAATTAATAACTATGGTCTTAGAAAATTAAAAGACGCCCCTAAGAAAGTTTTTATCAGTCAGTTCAGAGTAAATTTTCAGACCATGTACCTGGACACTGAAAAAAAATCAGGCGGATTCAGAGGGGGAAGTGATTATACCAGAAGTTATAAAAGCGCCGTATCTGCAAGTGTAGCTTTAGGTTTGAAAGGACTTCAGGAAAAAGACCTGATTGATATAACTGATGAACTATATAAAAACCTGGTTAATCAACTAAAGGCGGAAGGGTTTGAAATCATCACTGCGGAGCAAGCACTGGTATCTGACGAATTAAAAGATTGGGTTAAAAGAACAGGCGGCACACTCAATCAAGCACAATATGATGGATATGTATCTGTATCTCCCACTGGTTTTGATTATTTAGTAAAAGGGGTGAATGATGACGGAAAAGAAAAGAATTCGTTTTTCAATAAGGCGCCTAAAATTTCACAGCAGTTAGGAGGCGCAATGGTTTTAATCGTGAACCTTGCCGTACCCTTTGCTAATGAAGCAGAATCAGGAGGCAGTAAGTTGTTAGGTAGACTGGGGGGTGGAGCCAAAGTAGTAGCCGAAACCAATCTGGCTATTGGGAGTGAAGCCTTGGATTATAGCGGAACTACTGGATTTTATGCCAATGGCAGCTCTATTATAGGATTGAATGTTAAGCAAAGCATGGCAAATATTAGCGTAGGCAACTGGTTACTTAAAAAGCCAATTAGCATAGAAGGCGTAATAGAAAAGAAAAAATACAAGGCAGAAGAGCAAGCGAAAGTGGACATGTGGGGGCAGGATGCCGGTTTTTTCAGGGTATTTGATGTAGACGATCGTTTTATGAAAAATGTGCAGGTCATTCCTGTTGAATCCGCTAAGTACAAAGCTGGGGTATCAGCTGCAGCCAACAAGTACTTGAATGCTGTAATGGATGAGATCCGCAGTAGTTTGAAATAAGTGCCCCTCAAATATTAACGAATCATCCGGAAAAATACCTTGAAAATGAAGTAGGTTTGAGGCTGCAAAAGAGCCACATGTCAATAGAAGTAAGCCATTTAACTAAAAAATACGGTACACAAACCGCAGTGAACGATCTCTCTTTTTCATTAGAAAAAGGGGAGATCGTTGGCTTTTTAGGACCTAACGGAGCAGGTAAGAGTACTACCATGAAAATGATTACCGGATCCATTGAACCGGACAGCGGGAGTATTTTGGTTGCAGGAATGCAATTGTCAGAAAATCCAATAGCATGCAAGCAGAAAATCGGCTACTTATCTGAATTGAATCCGCACTACTACGATTTGTACGTAAAAGAGTACCTGCAATTTGTGGGTTCTGTACACCAGTGTAATAATCTCACGCATTTACTTAAAGAGACTATTGACAGGGTGGGATTAGGACCGGAACAACATAAAAAGATCGGCCAGTTATCCAAGGGCTACAAGCAAAGGGTGGGATTGGCAGCTGCGATTATTCACAATCCCGAAGTGTTGATTTTAGATGAACCCACCACAGGCTTAGATCCCAACCAGATCATTGAAATCAGACAACTTATCCAGGAATTGGGGCAGGACAAAACAGTACTGTTTTCCAGTCATATTTTACCCGAAGTAGAAGCCATTTGTAGCAGGGTAATTATTATTCATAAAGGAAATTTAATGGCCAATCAGCCCATTTCAGCACTCAATCAAAAAGAATCCCTGGAATCGGTTTTCAGAAGCCTAACGGCTCCTATTCGTGTATAATCTACATATTACTTATATTTGAAAACATAATTAAAACAAAGAACATGAGCTACATTATTGACGTACACGCAAGACAGATATTAGACAGCAGAGGAAATCCTACTGTTGAAGTGGATGTATTAACCGACAACGGCGCTTTAGGCCGTGCAGCAGTACCAAGCGGTGCGAGTACAGGAATTCACGAAGCAGTTGAATTGCGTGATAACGACAAGAAAAAATATGTAGGAAAAGGCGTTTTAAAAGCCGTAAAAAATGTCAATACCACTATTGCGGAAGCTTTGGTAGGCATGGAAATTTCAGAACAGGCTGCTATTGATCAGGCAATGATTGATTTAGATGGCACTCCAAATAAAGCCAAATTAGGCGCTAATGCTATTTTAGCAGTGAGTATGGCGGTTGCTAAAGCAGCTGCAGACGAAGCAGATTTGCCCTTGTATAGATATATTGGCGGAACCAATTCCAAAACATTGCCTATCCCAATGATGAATATCCTGAATGGAGGTGCACATGCAGACAATAAGATTGATTTTCAGGAATTCATGATTATGCCGGTAGGCGCACCTAGTTTCAGTGAAGGTTTGCGTTGGGGTGTAGAAATTTTCCACACGTTAAAGGGTGTGTTAAAGAAGAAAGGATACAGCACTAATGTAGGGGATGAAGGCGGATTTGCTCCTAATATTCAAAGCAATGAAGAAGCCATTGAAACCGTATTGGAATCCATTCAGGCGGCTGGATATAAGACTGGCTCACAAATCGTGATTGCCATGGATGCCGCTAATAGTGAACTATGGGATGCCAAGAAAAAGAAATACGTTTTCCATAAGAGCTCTGGTAAAGTGATGAGCAGCGATGAGCTAGTGAAATTCTGGGAAAAATGGGTGAAGCAATATCCGATCGTATCCATTGAAGATGGTATGGCAGAAGACGATTGGGGCGGCTGGAAAGCATTAACACAAGCAGTTGGCAGCAAATGCCAGTTGGTAGGTGACGATTTATTTGTGACCAATGTAGAACGTATTCAGCAAGGAGTTGACAAACATATTGCCAATGGCTTGTTGGTAAAAGTAAACCAGATTGGAACCATCACCGAAACCATTAACGCAGTAACCTTGGCACAGCACAATGGTTACAATACCATCATGAGCCATAGAAGTGGTGAAACAGAAGATACAACTATAGCTGATTTAGCAGTAGCATTAAACTGTGGTCAAATCAAAACAGGTTCTGCATCCAGAACAGACCGTATGGCTAAATACAACCAACTCATCCGTATTGAAGAAATGTTGGGAGACACTGGCATTTATCCAAAAGGGAAAATTAAGTTCGGTAAATAGTTTATAGCACACTGTGCACAAATCTTAGTTGGCAGATAAAGGTTTCTTATTACTTTTATCTGCCAATTTTTTATGAAGAAAGCGATTCCCTATATCACCAATAAATATTTTATCGCAGCTGTACTGTTTATAGTATGGATGTTATTTTATGACCAGCGCGATTATTTTCAGCAAAAGGAAAGAAGAGACGAACTAAAAAAATTAGAGCAGAAAAAAGCTTACTACGAGCAGGAAATAGAAAAGACCAAGAAAGAACTCAACGATTTACAGAATAACCCTGCCGCTATCGAGAAATATGCCAGAGAACGGTATTTGATGAAGAAGGAAGGGGAAGATATTTTTATTATTGAAGACTCCAGTGCTACAAAGAAGTAAGTGCCGATAGAAGAATGATTTTCTATGCAAGCCTTATAGAAAATTAAGCAAATAATTATTCTTTACAATATTTTAATATTGGTACCGTTTTATAAAAGACCGTATCCTCTTGTTCACGCAGCCAACCTGCTTATGAAAAACTTTAAAGAAGAGGAATTGATTATGTACGTATACAAGGATTGCACGTCTGCGCTTACCAAAGCCATTGAAAAAGCTATATCAGAAGACGCGGAATTAAAAACACAGGTTGAAAACTTACAACGGTCTAAGGATCAATTAGACAAGCTGAAGCTTAAATCTCCCTCGAAAAAGTCAATCAAAGCTATTTTGGATTACGCCAGAAAGAAAGAGAATTAGTACCCTTTTTTTGCGCCTTAACCCAATTTGAAATCCAAAGAGCAGGAAAAATGATTGAAAAAAGACACAAGATGAAACTAATCATTTTTGCATTGGGAGTTAATAAATAATCAGCAGTAATAACCCAAATAACTATTACACTCATTAGTGTAAAGATATTTTCAATCAACTTAAGCATTATTCATGTTTTTAAGAACATTAAAATAGTGATATTCTTGCATCGTTAGTAAATTCAGCACTAATTTTAACAAAAGCTATTAGTAGAGATATTTACTAAAAATGAAAATGACCAAGAAGCAACGTTATCAGGAAGTCATCAACTATTTTCAGGAAACCACACCCGTTGCAGAAACGGAATTAGTGTACGATAATCCCTTTCAGTTATTAGTGGCTGTAATCCTTTCAGCCCAATGCACTGATAAAAGGGTCAACCAGACTACACCTGGTATTTTTAAAGTATATCCAACTCCTCAAAAAATGGCCAAAGCCAGTTTTGATGATTTGTTTCCATTAATCAGAAGTATCTCCTATCCCAATAACAAAACCAAGCATTTAATTGGCATGGCCAATATGTTACTGGAACAATTTGGTGGTGAAGTTCCTATGACGGTAGAAGAACTAGTGAAGCTACCCGGAGTAGGCAGAAAAACAGCCAATGTTATCACAAGTGTAATAGACGAACAACCGAATATGGCGGTAGACACGCATGTATTCAGGGTGAGTCATCGATTGGGATTGGTTAGCACAAAAGCCACTACCCCACTGGCAGTTGAAAAAGAATTGATCAAATATATTCCAGAAGAATTGGTACACAGAGCGCACCATTGGTTAATCTTACATGGAAGATATACTTGCCTGGCAAGAACTCCGAAATGCGAAGCATGTGGCATACAAAACAGCTGTTCTTTTTTTGCTAAACAGGCAAAGAAGCTTAAATAACATACTATCGTTATGAAGAAAATCATCTGCATTGTTTTACTATGCGCTTCAACATTTACAACCATAGCTGCGCAGGAAATGAAAGCTTCTAATTATCAACAATCAGGCAACCCAATCATCAACGGATGTTATGCCGATCCGGAAGCCGTCATACTCAACAAACAATACTGGATTTTCCCAACCTACTCAGCCAAATACAAAGACCAGGTTTTTTTGGACGCATTTTCTTCAAAGGATTTAACCAACTGGAAAAAGCATTCCCGCGTTATAGATACTAGTGTAATAAAATGGGCCTATATGGCCATGTGGGCACCCTCGATTGTAAAAAAAGATAAGCAATATTTTTTGTTCTTTTCAGCGAATGATATTCAAAGCAAAAAGCGAAACGGAGTAAAAGACGATCACAACGGAGGCATTGGTATTGCAGTAGCTTCCCAACCAGAGGGGCCCTATAAGGATTACTTGGGCAAACCATTGATCAATCAATTTTACAATGATGCTCAACCCATTGATCAATTTGTATTTCAAGACAAAGACAAAAAATATTATCTGATATACGGAGGTTGGGGCAGGTGCAATATTGCCCAGCTCAATAAAAACTTTACAGGGCTTACTCCTTTTCCAAATGGTGAACTGGTAAAAGAAATTACGCCAAAAGGTTATGTAGAAGGACCTATTATGTTCATCAGAAAAGGAACTTATTATTTTATGTGGTCTGAAGGTGGATGGACCAATGGCACCTATAAGGTAGCTTATGCAAGAGCCAATAATTTGTATGGCCCCTTCGAGAGAGAAACAACTATTCTGGAAGCGGATAGTACCATAGCAACAGGAGCAGGACACCACTCAGTAATGAATATCCCTGGTACAGACGATTGGTATATTATCTATCACAGAAGACCCATACCTAATAAAGACAGAGATCACAGGGTTACCTGTATAGACAAACTTTATTTTAATACAGATGGAAGCATTCAAAAAGTGAAAATGACTTTTGAAGGAGTGGAGAAAAGATTACTCAATAATCAATAGATTAATAATGAAACCTACACTGCAATATATAAATACAGTCTTCTTTAACCATGTACACCAATCGATGCTCTTCATTAATTCTTCTGCTCCAGCAACCAGAAAGATTCCCTTTTAAAGGCTCTGGTTTGCCAAGACCAGTAAATGGATTTCGTTGCGCATCTTTTATTAAATCATTAATGCGGAATAATATTTTTTTTTCGTTGACCTGCCAATATAAATAATCTTCCCACCCTGACTGATCCCATAACAATTGCTTCATTTGTTAATGAGCTTTTTTTGTAATGGCTTTGTGGTTTCAATGCGCGCTAAAGCCAATTCTAATCTGGCTCTATTGGCAGGTGTACTATTCAAGTAAATCGTTTCTTGAATACTGTTGTACTCTTCTAAACTCATTACCACCACATTCTTACCCTTACTGCGGGCAACCACCACAATATCCCCATCATCATTAACTGAATTAAGGCTTTCGGCTAAATTATTCCTGAACTCGGTGTAGTTGACCACTTTCATGAGTATTTATTTAAGTACTAAATTAAGGCTTTTTTATAACATCTTAATAATCGCATCCACCAATTCCCCTTTGGTAATAGGAACGCCCATGATTTTGTTGTAACCCTTGGCGTCCACTAAATACAGATCTCGAATAATCTTGATCAATTGACCATTGTTGATTTCTGGAATCAATACATGATCAAAGCTAGCAATGATGTCGCCTAAGTTTTTAGGGAAAGGACGTAGGTAACGGATATGTGCATGGCTAACAGCATGACCTGCTGCCTGTAATTCAGTAACGGCACTTTTAATGGCACCATAGGTTGAGCCCCAGCCCAATACCAATACTTTTCCTTTTGAAGGACCACTATCAATGGTTTGCAAAGGAACATAGTCCGCAATCTTATCCACTTTTGCCTGACGAACTTTCACCATATGCTGGTGGTTGTCCGGATCATAGCTGATATTACCCGTGATATCTTGTTTTTCCAATCCCCCAATGCGATGCTCCAATCCTGCAGTGCCTGGAACGGCCCAGGGTCTGGCTAATTTTTCATCGCGCTGATAAGGCATAAACTTAGCTTCACTTTCTGCCAATCCTTTCTTAAAGCTTACTGGTATTTCTGGCAAGTCTGCGCTTTGCGGGAACTTCCAGGGTTCTGCACCATTGGCAATATAACCATCGCTTAATAAAATAACCGGAGTCATATGTTGAATCGCAATTCGTACTGCTTCAAAAGCCACATCAAAGCAATCTGAAGGCGTTGCAGAAGCAATCACAGGCATGGGACATTCGCCGTTTCTTCCGTAATAGGCCTGCAATAAATCGCTCTGTTCTGTTTTAGTAGGCAATCCGGTAGAAGGACCACCTCTTTGTATATTCACAATCACCAAAGGGATTTCAAGCATTACAGCCAATCCCATGGCTTCTGTTTTCAAAGCCATACCTGGGCCTGATGTAGTGGTTACGCCGATGGAACCACCGTAACTCGCACCTATCGCAGCGGTAATCCCCGCAATCTCATCTTCGGCTTGAAAAGTTCTTACACCAAAACTTTTGTATTTACTTAAATCGTGTAAAATATCAGAAGCAGGAGTAATCGGGTATGTTCCTAAGAACAAAGGCAGCCCTGCTTTTTCGCCAGCTGCAATCAACCCCATGGCCAATGCCTGATTCCCCATAATGCTGCGATACAAACCAGCAGGCATTTTAGCTTTTTCAACAGTATAACGGGTAGTAAATGTTTCTGTAGTGTCACCATAATTGTATCCCGCCTGCAATACTTTAATATTACTCTGCAGAATACTTTCTTTCTTACCGAATTTTTCTTGTAAAAAGTCAATGGTGTTGTCTAGTTTTCTATTGTACATCCAATAGATATAGCCCAACACAAACATATTCTTTGCGCGGTCTCTTTCCTTGGTACCTAAATCGGTAAATTCTTTTAATGCTTCGCGCGTAAGTTTGGTAACATCAATTTTTATCACTTCAAATCCATCCAGGCTCCCATCTTCCAATGGATTCACACCATCGGGATAATTGGCCAAACGCAAATTTTTAGCATCAAAACCATCAATGTTCACGATGATTTTACCACCTTTCTTAATCGCTTTCAAATTCACTTTCAATGCAGCAGCATTCATGGCAACTAGCACATCTGCAATATCCCCCGGAGTATAAACCTTATCCGAAGAAAAATGTAACTGGAATCCACTCACTCCCGGAACGGTTCCGATCGGAGCCCTGATTTCTGCCGGAAAGTCTGGAAAAGTTGCCAAATCTATCCCCAGTAAAGCGGTATTATTGGTAAACTGTTGACCCGTTAATTGCATCCCATCTCCACTGTCTCCTGCAAACTTGATGACTACACTCTGTAAAACGGTTTCCTGATTATTCATCTGCGCTAATTAAAGTGGCAAAGTTACCATTTTTGGAGGGCATCCAAACTGTCCTTTCGGCATCTTTTGTGCAATTATTGCCATTTTCGTAAACAAAACAAGGTTTATAACTTGTTAAAGCCCACTTTCAACCCCTTGGAATGAAATTTGTTTATAGTAGATTTGAAACAGAAAAAATTTCACTATGGCAATTTTTAAATCGGGTAACCCTACCCTTACAGAGAAAATGTTTGATAAGAGCTACGAGATGGCGGCCGGAAATATGGGCACCATGACCGTAAGAGGATCTATCAATAAGTTCGGATTCATGATGCTGATGTTGATTGCAGGGGCAGCGTATAACTGGAATTTGTACGAACAACTAAAGCAAGATACCATGACCACTTTAATGTGGGTTGGTATTATTGGAGGTTTGATTTCTGCATTGGCTATTACTTTTAAACCCAATTGGGCTCCGTTTTTGGCGCCTTTATATGCATTATTAGAAGGTTTGTTCATTGGTGCTATTTCGGCCATCATGAACGCCGCTTTTGCCGAGTCATATCCAGGTTTAATTATGCAGGCAGTAGGTTTAACATTTGGCGTAGCCCTGGCTATGTTCTTGTTATATAATTTCAGGGTGATCAATGCCACTGAACGCTTTAAATCCATCGTTTTCACGGCCACGTTGGGCATCGGTATTTTTTATTTGATTACCATGGTGCTTCGTCTTTTTGGGGTGAACGTTAGCTTTATGTACGATAGCAGCTTATTAAGCATTGGTATCAGCTTATTTGTAGTAGCTATTGCAGCTTTAAACCTGATTATGGACTTTGATATGATTGAGCAGGGAGCAGAAAGAGGTGCGCCTAAATTCATGGAATGGTATGGTGCTTTCGGACTAATGGTCACCATCGTTTGGTTGTACATTGAAATGCTGAAATTATTGAGCAAATTAAGCAGTAGAGATTAATCATTCGTCTACGTTTTTTCTTCTCAAAAATTTAATAAAAATATTACTGAGCCCCGAAGATTTTCGGGGCTTTTTTCATTCGGGAAGCTCCACAATAAGGGTTAACTTTATAGCCTAATAATGACTATACGCCATGGATTTTAATCGCGAAGGATTTAGCAACGAAGAATTAGTGCATCTGTACCGCAATTTGTTATTGCCCCGTATGATCGAAGAGAAAATGTTGGTGTTGTTGCGCCAGGGAAAAATCAGTAAATGGTTTAGTGGGATTGGACAGGAAGCCATTGCAGTGGGTACTACATTGGCCATGGCCAACGACGAATGGATTATGCCGCTGCACAGAAACCTGGGCGTGTTCACTTCAAGGCATATGCCATTGAATAAATTATTCAGACAATGGCAGGGCAACAAAGATGGGTATAGCAAAGGGAGGGAGCGAAGCTTTCACTTCGGGGCCAAACCCTATCATATTTGCGGGATGATTTCTCACTTAGGACCGCAGCTGGCTATTGCCGATGGCGTTGCATTGGCTTACACACTTAAAAACGAAGCCAAAGCTTCTGTTGCGTTTTCCGGAGATGGCGGAACTAGTGAAGGAGATTTTCATGAAGCATTGAATGTAGCAGCTGTTTGGAATTTACCCGTAATATTCATCATTGAAAACAATGGTTATGGATTGAGTACACCTGTAAACGAACAATACAAGTGCGAGCAATTGGTAGACAAAGCCAAGGGCTATGGCATGGAGGGTATTCGCATTGATGGCAATAATATATTAACTGTTTACAATACCATCAAGGGGGTAAGAGAATATTGTATTAAAAATAAGAAGCCCTATTTCATTGAATGCATGACATTCAGAATGCGTGGGCACGAAGAAGCCAGTGGCACCAAATATGTTCCCAAAGAATTGTTTGAAGAATGGGGACACAAAGATCCCGTAAAAAAATACGAACAGTTTTTGATTCAATCGCAGTTGCTAACAGAAATGAATGTAGCAGATATCAGAAATGAGTTTAAGCAATACATTGAGACCGAATTAGCCGATGCATTTACTGCTGCTGAAATGGTAGTAGATACAGCAGAAGAAATTGCTGATGTATTTGCCCCTGTCCCCGTTTCATCAGATCGTGTTGTACTCGATAGTATTGCTGAAACCAACATTGAACATACCCGCGAAGCCCGATTGATTGATGCCATTTCCGAAGGTTTAGACATGAGCATGGAAAAACATGCAAATCTTGTATTGATGGGTCAAGACATTGCAGAATATGGAGGCGCGTTTAAAATAACAGAAGGGTTTGTAGAAAAATATGGCAAAGCTAGGGTACGCAACACACCTCTTTGTGAAAGTGCTATTGTGGGTGCCTGTTTGGGGATGAGTCTGGAGGGATTTAAAACCGTGATGGAAATGCAGTTTGCTGATTTCGTTACCGTTGGCTTTAATCAAATCGTAAATAATTTAGCTAAGATTCATTATCGCTGGGGACAAAATGCAGATGTGGTGGTTCGAATGCCAACGGGCGGTGGTGTAGGCGCAGGACCTTTTCATTCACAAAGCAACGAAGCCTGGTTTACGCATGTGCCCGGGCTAAAAGTAGTATATCCATCTAATCCACATGATGCAAAGGGATTAATGATTGCTGCCATCAACGACCCCAACCCTGTTCTATTTTTTGAACACAAAGCACTCTACAGAAGCATTAGTGGAAAATTACCACAAGCTTATTATGAAGTAGAAATTGGGAAAGCAGCAACCATTAAAGAAGGAGACGATATCAGCATTATCACTTATGGAGCAGGAGTGCATTGGGCTTTAGAATACCACGAAGCGAATCCAGCAATCTCCATCCATATTGTAGACCTGAGAACCTTAGCTCCACTAGACTATAGTGCCATTAAAGCTGCAGTTGCACAAACAGGTAAAGTATTGATTTTACACGAAGACAATTTAGTAGGAGGCATTGGTGGAGAAATCAGTGCCTGGATTAGTGAACATTGTTTTGAATTATTGGATGCGCCAGTCTTGCGTTGCGCCTCGTTGGATACACCAATTCCATTCAATTTGGAATTGGAGAAAAACTATATGGCCAAGAGTCGCTTAGAGGAAAGCGTTCAGAAATTGCTCAATTATTAATTCCATTCTATGCCATCGATATTAAAAAAAATGGTTGCATGCCTACTCACTTATTGTAGTGTAATCATTGCTTTAGCGCAAGAAAATCCCAATGCAAACTACCAGCCTCCTTTTTTTGCAGACAAAGAAAGAGTGGCAAAAGTAAAAGCACTGGCTCCTGTGATTCAATCGATGTACAGCAACTATGCAAAAGCCAATCACTTCCCAAGCTTTTCATATGGCGTAGTGGTAGACGGGGAATTGATTATCAGTGGCAGTGAAGGATACAACGATATTGCCAACGGAACCAAGGCCAATAGCAGAACCATGTACCGCATTGCTTCCATGAGCAAAAGTGTTACAGCCATGGCCATCATTAAATTGAGAGACGAAGGAAAATTAAAATTAGACGATCCTGTTGCCGATTATATTCCCGAATTAAAAAACCAGGCACTCACCAAAGATGCAGCCCCAATAACTATTAGAGAATTACTCACACACTCCACAGGGTTACCAGAAGACAATCCCTGGGGCGACAGACAATTGGCGGATACAGAGGAAGAATTAATTGCATTATTCAAAAAGCATTTGAGCTTCTCGAATGTAAATGGCACAGAATACGAATACAGCAATGTTGGGTTTGCTACGCTGGGTTTAATCATTAAAAAAGTAACGGGCTTACCTTACAGCGAATATATCAACAGGCATTTTTTTAAAAGGCTGGGCATGCAGGCTGCATGGGAATACAGCAAAGTGCCTACAGCACAATTGGCAAAAGGCTATCGGTATGTAAATGATTCATTCAAAGAAGAAGCTTTGTTGCATGACGGCATTTATGGGGCCATGGGGGGATTAATCACCTCCGTTGAATCCTTCAGTAAATACATGGCATTGCACCAACAAGCATGGCCGGCAAGAAATGATGCAGAAAACATTATCATCAATAGAAGCAGTATCCGCGAAATGCACCAGCCCTGGAGATATGCTTCCTTGAACCCTTATTTCAATTATGGCAATGGCATTGCCTGCCCAGCCGTGTCCTCCTATGGTTATGGACTGAATATTTTTAGAGACTGCAACAACAAAGTATTTGTTGGACATAGTGGGGGATTGCCCGGATTTGGAAGTAATTGGCGCATCATGCCCGAATACGGCATAGGTGTAGTATTATTGGCAAATGTGACCTATGCACCAACCGCCTCCATTAATTTGAAAGTATTAGATAGCGTTATTAAACTAGCAGGTTTACAACCCAGACAAATACCTGTCTCTTCTGTATTACAGCAACGAAAAAATGAATTGGTAAAACTGCTGCCTAATTTTATCAACGCAAAACAGTCAGGTATTTTTGCTGAAAACTTTTTTGATGATTACTATACCGATTCCTTGGTAAAGCAAGCCACTGCTGCTTTTCAAACCATTGGCAAAATCACCAAAATTGAAGAAGTAATACCAGAGAATCAACTGCGCGGATCCTTCATCATTAATGGAGAAAAAGGAAAACTGAAAATCTTCTTTACGCTCACACCTGAAAATCCTGCATTGATTCAGGAGTATCGGTTGAGTGTGGTGAAGTGAAAAAAGGTTTGATTCAATATTATGTAAGAAGCGGATTAATAATCGATGTTAAAATCAGGAAAGAAAAGCTTTTGTAAACTCCACTTTCCCTGCTCTTTTTTAAAATAAAATAGTTTAGAATTTTGTCGGCTATAATTGTGGATATAACTAACAATTACACATTTATTATAACCCTCAAAAAAATATGGAGCAGTTATTTCAATCATACTTCTAGCTAAATCAGGATATTTACTAATGGCATTCAAATTGCGTGATTGAATAGTATCATTATTATAAAAGCAACTTATATCCACTAAGAAACTTTCAGATATATAATTTGCGAAATTCAATTCAACTGCATTTTCATAAAGTTTGTCAAAAAAATTATTTTTATCCTGCTCTACTTTGAATACTGTTGTATCATTTTTTAATACAATTGAATACCAATTCGTATAAGAAAGGTTGGTCTTGCTAAATGTTCTCGGCTTTACTTTATTATTTATTTTGGATATGCCTTGGGTTGGCAAGTAATCTTTAACTAAGAAGTTCAAGAAATTAGACATTTCTACAGAGTCTCTTTGAGCAGAACACACAGAGGCTATTAAAAGAAAAAACAACAAAATAACCTGTCGCATAAAATAATCAAATGTAGTAAGGCTTGTATTTCTTTATCAGCTAAGTTTAAGATCTACAAGATTAATAATCAGTTCTCTTGATTTCAACACCGTTTTTATATAATGAAAGTCGTTTCAAAATTAAGCTTCCGTCCGTTTTCTGTTTGAAAATTCTAATTGAGGAATCTATCGTTTGAGCCTTTTGAAAAAACTGGATGTCTTTTTGTTTTATAATTCTATTTTTATAATCAATTTTTAAATCACCTTTTTCAAAAATTGTATCATTTCTTTTGGTATAATCATGTAGAGTAATAATATATTTTTTATCATTTAAATAATACTGATAACAAGTGGAGTATAGATATAAACCAAACTCATCCTTAATTGTATAAGTCACTTTTCTTTTTGTATAAATATGGTTACCGATTTTTACTTTTACTTGAGAATAACCAAAGCTTAAAAATAAAGTAGCTAATACTAAGGACGAAAAATATTTGATAGCTATTTTCATATTTAATCATTTAATATCCAAATTCGGATTGATTTTACGCCCCCTCTTGGAGTTATATAAGAGTTTGTAATACATCTGCCATTTATAATTGCATCAACATGACCAGAATAACCGGCACCTGTACTTGCGGAAACATCTTTATTTATAATAACGTATATACCGCTTTTCCCCTTAAGTAATTTAAACACTTCAGAAAAATTATTTGCAGCATTCCCAACTAATTGAATAGGAGTATCTCCATATGCATCAATCATATATTTTTCAAAAGCTACGGCATTGAGAATATAGTTTTTTTGATCAGCCCCTTTTTGAGTTATTTGTATTGGCGGGTTACCATATTTCAGAATAGGAATTGGCTTACTAGGGTCTGAATAATTTAATGCTCTTGAACCTCTAACTGCACAAGCATTTTCATAAATTTTTGGTTCACTTTCAAAACTTCGTTTAAGTGACCCACCAACTAGATCATAAACCTGCCATGCTTCCATTTTTTGTGTATTACTTATTTTAGGAAAAAATATTAACCAGTCACTCAATTTGGGCAAAGGTCTCTGAATAACAGGTTCCTCATATTCTATTAAATTAGGGTTATTAATTATTTCCCCATCTTGACCTTCAGAGTTGCCGAACATATTGTCTAATTCATCAAATGTCAAATTAAGAGTAGTAGGAAACTCAGAATTTGGAGGATTTAAAGGAGTATTCACACCATCTCCAATAAATGGTGCCCATGAACCATCACCGCCTGTATTAACCCCGCCATCAGGATAAGAGGGAGGAAGGCCAGGCCAATTAATTGAATTAAACCAATTGAACCAATCAATTCCAGGGCCAGCTCCCCCTTCAATACTAATTACTGCGCCGCCTCCATCGCTCGCTTCTGGATCCAATACAAATATACTACCGTCCAATCCGAAGCAACCCCAATTACCATTAATATCTCTTCGAGGTACTGCAATAATATGACTTACTAAACATCGAAGGAAGGCACCAAGCCAGGTCTCAGTTGACCTTACTGTAGAAGTATTTTGTATTAAATCAACATTTGCTTTCTCTTTTTTTTCTTCGGCTTGCCTTATACCTTGTTTAAAAACAACCTTCTTGTACACATATGTAACCATATCAATAAACTCATAAAAACCTGTAAAAGGTGTACCAACCTGATTATCAATTGAAACTACTCTAATAAATTGAACATAGAGTTTATCTGTCTTAGTAAAATAAAGATTCCCACCACCGCTACTCAATGGCATTTTCAAAATCATTTGACCCTTGTAATATGTTTTTAGAGTTTGCTCTAAGATTGGCTTTGGTCCATTTGGCATCAACTTTTGATATTTGTTTATCCAAAGCAGCAACTCTTGTTTTGAAATGTTCTCAGGTAATTCACGATTAATTACATCTCCTGTTTTTTTGCAACCCGAGAAAAATAGACTAGCAAATAAAAACAATACTAAAGTGAGAAAAAATGAGGGGGGGTAATTTAAATAGACGCATAAGTAATTGGTGATTTGAATAATATTCACCAATACTAAACTTTATTTCAATAGAGAATTGCTACTACAAAAAATACCGTGAAAACACGGTATGGAGCACTATAGAATAATCTCCAACGCTTTCCCCTCCCACTTAGGAAATAATACACCGTTATTATTGATGCCTAAATGCTTGTTGGCTACTCCGCTAAATACCGATCTAAAATCTGTGGTAACAGGTAAATCGCGTTGGTCTTCTAATTGATCTTTGGCGAGTGAACCTATTTGTTGATACACTTTTCCGCCTTGTACATCATTGCCTAAAATAAAAGAACAACTGGCCCTTCCATGATCGGTGCCCCCTGTTCCGTTTTGTGCTACGGTTCTGCCAAACTCGGTCATGGTCATCAGGGTTACATCGTCTTGGTAAGCACTCATATCATTCCAGAAGGCAGCAATGCTATCACTAAAGTCTCGCACATTGCGAGCGAACACGCCATTGACGGTGCCCTGATTAAAGTGAGTATCCCATCCCCCGCTTTCAGCAAAAGCTACTTCTAAACCAATATTCATTTTAATCAACATGGCAATCTGTCTTAATGAATTGCCCAATGGGCTATTGGGATATACCACACCCGTAACAGGTTTGTAATTTTTAATATCGTTCGGGTTTAGCATTTTCATGGCTTCAAAACTTTCCTTGCCTGCCCTGTTTAACAAACGATTGCTGGTTTGTTCATACAATTCTTCAAAAGACCCTGCAGTCAAATTTGCAGCCATCGGATTCCCCTTCGTCTGCAAGGCAAAATCTTCCAGGTTGCTAATCGCCAATGCATCTTCATTTCCATACAAGCTTCTTGGCAATGCACCAGTAATGCTTACCGCCCTGAAAGGGCTGGCATCATGGCCCATCAATCCAACTGCTCTGTTTAGCCAGCCACTGGAAGTGCTTTTGCTAAAAGGAGTTCCCGACTCCATATAGTCCTGCGCATCAAAATGACTGCGGGTATTATTAGGGCTACCTACCCCATGTGCAATGGCCAATCTTTTATCTGCAAAAAATGGTTGTAGAGATGCAAAGCTCGGATGCAATCCAAACTGTCCGTCTAAATCAAATAATTTACCAGCTCCATTGGTAGGATCCATGAATAAGGTTGGCCTTGCTTTTTTCAATTCCATATCGGTAAACGGTGTTACAGCCATAAGTCCATCCATGGCTCCTCTTTGAAAAATGCAAACCAATACTTTGTTTCTCTTGTACGGTGCAGCTGGCATAGCCGCTGCAGCAGCTCGCGTAATAAAGGATGGAATTCCTCCAGCAATGCCGGTGGCAAAAAGGGCCATAGCCCCTGATCGCATAAAAGCTCTTCTGCTGCTCATATTATTTTCTTTGAAATTCAGGTGAACCAATAATGATACCTACTACTTGAGAAAGCAATGTTTTATTTCCCTTATCTAAAATCATTTTTTCTTCCGCAGTATTGCTTTTGGATACATCTATCATGCTTTCAGTTTGCTTGTTGGTACTGGTTGCTGATAAATCTGCTCCCGCTGCCTTATTTATTTTTTCCTCCACTGCTTCGTCGTTTACCAATGGAATTAACCGTTTGATATTGGCGGTATGATCACGTTGCGGCAACAATAGATTACTATACACCGTTAATGCATCAATGGCACTTTCAGGTTCATGATAATTATTTAGAGCTGCCAAATCCATTCGCACTCCTGGAATTTTCTGTGAAGCAAATGCCAAACCAAAATTCATCCGATTCAACAAAGACCCTGTATTGATCCAATAAGATGCTCTATCAGGAAATCCAGTGGGTGCCTGGTAATAATAGAAACGTTGTCCCATTTTAGTACACCAGTTAAACAATTGAAAAGGCTGAATTATCTGTGCATTGGTAGCCCTTACGGCACTGATCACCAATTCAAAAGGGGATTTCACTTTTTCGTGCGGTGCCGTTTTTTTCCAGAATGCAGGATCATGCACCATAGTGCGCAAAACGGCTTTTATATTTCCACCAGTAGACTGAAATGTCTTCACCATATTTTTAATCAAAGAAGCGGAAGGCGTATCGCTCACAAATCGGGTAGCCAATTTGGTACAAATAAATTGCGCGGTAGAAGGATGTTCTGCCAACATAGTCAATACATCTACCCCTTCCTGGTATCCGCCATTGGCAGAAAAATTTTTATTTAAGATAGTTTTGGCTTCATTATCGTGTTGATCTGCTCTGAATAGAAAATCTCCTTGCATAACAAATCCTCTCCGAGACAATTGTTCTGGATTCAACCGTTCCAATAAATTTCTTCCGGGTCCATCTTTTGCCAGAGGCATAACTGTCCAACCCGTCAACGCCCTTGCAACCGCTGTAACATCTGCTTGCGTATATCCACCGTCCACGCCCAGTGTGTGCAATTCCATTACTTCGCGTGCATAGTTTTCATTTAAGCCTCTTGCATTTCTAGGGGCATTAGCATTCAACCTTGGCGCATTGCGCACACTCACACTACTGGCATTGTCTAAATACTCCAACATTGCAGGATGCATCGCAGTGGCTAATAATAGGTCTTTGAAATTGCCTAGCACATTCGGTCTTATGGCGTCTCGCTCGTAAGTATATATAAATTGCTGGCACTGATTCTTGGTAGCAGAAACATTAAAATGATTGAACCAAAAATCCGTTAATACTTCTTGTAATTGATTGTTGCTATAAGCAGCGCGCAATATTTTCTGCACCACCAGTTCCCGATGCAATTCCTGTATGGGCAAATAGCCTTGCTGTTGCATCAATTGCCTTACTTGTGCCCTGTATGCTGCTTGATCTGCCTGTATGGAATCTCTGTTGAGCAATCCGTTGCGAGTAGCCAATCGGATTACTTGTCCTGCATTCAAATAGCGATTTACAATACTATCATTATTCAGCTGCAAAGATTTGAAATTCGCCAATCGCTTATCCAATGAAACATTGAGCTCATTGGCTTCCAGTTGTTGCTCAAACCAGTTGTCAATGCCCATCGCCACTACCGCATCAACCTGGCCGGGTTTGGCACCAAAACTAAATCGATCCAATAAACGGGCTGCGGCTTGTGCCGGTGTATAGCCATATTTTTTAAAGGGGATTGGATCTGCCGCACTAACAGTGAACACGAAAAGGAATAATAAACCCATCCCAACACAGAACGGCTTCGCAAATTTCATAGCCTGAATTTGCAGTAAGATAGCTAAACGAAACAAAGGTTTAAAGCAGTCGGGTTATTTTTTAGTCGCTACTTTGTAAAGTATTCCTGCCATAGTAGCAAAGAATAAAGTACCGAGAATAAAATAGCCGTTTTCAGAGAGTAACTGTACCAGATTGTGTTCCTGACTCACTGCGGCAAGGAATTTCTCCCCTCCCGAAGAGCCAGCAATAAATGCAATGACCACACCAGCTACAGCACCTCCTGCAACTAAGCCTGTTGCAAACAAATTGCCCTTTCCCAATTCTTCTTCTTCCGCACTCAATTGCACATTGGCTTTCTTTTGCTTGGCTTCTACAACACCTCTGATAGCACCGCCCAAAAAGATAGGCAAAGTGGTGGCCAACGGCAGGTAAGCTCCTACTGCAAAGCTCAAGGACTTTATACCACAGAGCTCCATAGTAACCGCTAAGAATACCCCTGCAAAAACATATTGCCAATCTAAGTTTTGGGAAAGAATACCTTTAATCAATGTGGCCATTAAAGTGGCTTGTGGTGCAGGATATTTCTCGGTTCCTATGGCATGGTTAATGCCCTGGTTCAACATTTCAGAACTTGGCTTATCTAAAAATTTCACAGTCAAACCAATGACAATGGATGATACAATGGCACCCACAAACAAAGCAATCTGTTGGTTGCGTGGTGTGGCACCCACAATGTATCCGCTTTTTAAATCTTGTGAAGTAGCACCCGCATTGGCAGCAGCAATACAAATCATACCGCCTACAACCAAGACCAGCGGTTCAAAACTTTGACCTGTCCAGCCCACACTTAAGAAGATCAAACTGGTTCCCATAACTGTGGCAATGGTCATACCACTGATGGGATTATTCGAAGACCCAATCAAACCAACGATTCTAGAAGAGACGGTTACAAACAGTGCACCAAATAAAATTACCAATACCCCAATCAATAATTTTTGCAAAACACTATCGCCAGGTACTTGTGGCAAAATGGTAATTAAAAGTATTAGTCCAACAGCGCCCCAACCTACTACTTTCAAACTCAAATCTCTATCAGTTCTAAGAATAGTTCCAGCTGTTCCACTGTTTTCTGCCTTTAAAGAAGCTACTGAACCCTTCACTGATTTAACAATCGTTGGAATGGTTTTAATTAAGGTGATAATACCACCTGCTGCTACTGTACCCGCTCCAATTTGTCTGATATAGGCATAATAAATAGCAGAAGAATAATCTGCAAACGTATGTGTAACCGGATCCCATCCACCCTTACCGCCTGCTACTGCAAGGTCCGCCAAGTAGCCTAGTTTCACCAATTGCGCTGCAATTACATCGGGTGGAACCAATGTAGAAAACAAAGGAATAAATACTAGCCAGCTCAACACACCGCCTGCTACCAATACACCACCAATCTTTGGACCAATGATATACCCTACGCCCAAGTACTCTGGCGTAATTTCTCCACTAACTTTAGCAGAAGGAAAAAATTTATTGATTTGCTGTGTAGCATAATAAGGGGTCTCTGCAATTACATGCAATACTTTTTGTAAGAGCGCATATACAAAAGCAACACCTAATCCCCAGAAAGCGGTCTTGGCAAAATCACCACCCTTCTCTCCTGCTTTCAAAACATCACCACAAGCTGTTCCTTCAGGATAAGGAAGATTATCGTGTTCGTTTACAATTAAGGCTTTGCGCAAAGGCACCATTAACAGCGTACCCAATAATCCCCCAACAATGGAAAGAATCAGAATCGTGAGATAATTAAAATACGAAGCACTATCCGGTGCCGATAAAAATAAAAATCCCGGTAAGGTAAATGCCACACCCGCTGCAATACTTTCACCTGCAGAACCTGTAGTTTGAATGATATTATTTTCTAGTATGGTCGTCTTTAAAAACTTTCTACCCAAGGTGATGGCAATCACCGCAATAGGAATAGAAGCAGATACGGTTAAACCCGCTTTCAATGCCAGGTACACAGTAGCTGCGCCAAAAATAACACCGAATAAGCTACCCACTAAAATGGACTTCACGGTTAATTCCGCCATATTCGACTCAGGCGCCACAAAGGGTTTGAATTGCTTGGTTGGTTGCGACATAATTGGAAGTATTTTAAATTAATCCATCATTTTTTTCAACTTGCTTGCAATGATAAACAAGATCAAAGAAGCGGTTCCTGCCATCACCACAAACATCATGAAATAGTCGTATAAATTGGTTATAGCAAAGCCTAACACATAAGTAGTTTTTCCATCAGGATACAAAGCACTCAATACACCGGCCAGTTTATTGGCAAATGCATTTGCAGTGAACCACACAGCCATTAATAAAGAAGCAAATTTGATGGGTGCTAGTTTATTCACGAGCGACAATCCAATGGGTGACAAACAAAGTTCTCCGCTGGTATGCATAAAGTACATGCCAGTCAGCCACATCATACTTACTTTAATTCCTGGCTGCACATCTTTTACACCAAAAGCAATCCACAAATACCCCAAGGCCAGCAAAAATAAGCCCAGTGCCATTTTCATAGGAGAAGAGGGTTCCCGCTTACCCATTTTCAACCATAGAAAAGCAAAGATGGGCGCAAGTATCACTACAAAAGTGGAGTTCAAAGATTGAAAGAAACTGGCGGGCACCACAAAAAAACCTAGGTCTCGGTTGGTCTGCTCTTCGGCAAAAAAAGTTAGCGAAGCACCTGCCTGTTCAAAAGCGCTCCAGAAAAAGATAACAAAGAAAGAGACTGTGAAAATCACAGCTACTTTTTTCTTTTCCAATGCGGATAATGTTTTGTCGGAAAAGACTATAAATGCAATGAGTAGAATACTTGCAATCAACAAATAGAACAAGTAACTAAATACTTTTACATCTACATATATTAGACCGATACAAATCAGCGAAAATACCCCTAAGGTTCCCAATATGAATGTTGGTTTCAAAAACTTGGCGGGTGCATTTTCGGGAGTCAATCCCAACACTTTTCCCTGTGGATCCAATACATATTTGTTATGCAAAAACTGCAGGGTAACTACACTCAGCAGCATTCCAATCCCCCCAGC
This sequence comes from Sediminibacterium sp. TEGAF015, assembly GCF_025997995.1. Classification (GTDB taxonomy): domain Bacteria; phylum Bacteroidota; class Bacteroidia; order Chitinophagales; family Chitinophagaceae; genus Sediminibacterium. The sequence continues at coordinate 1,770,271 of NZ_AP026683.1, forward strand.
CAAAAAAGCCCACTTAAAATCGGCAGGATTGCCTGTATCGCCTACAAGGCCGCAAATAAAAGGCCCCAAAGCACCGCCCACATTAATTCCCATGTAAAATACCGTATAAGCAGAATCAGTTCTGGTATCCCCCTTGGCATACAATTGACCAACCAAAGAAGAAATATTCGGTTTAAAAAATCCATTTCCCGCTATCATGAAACCTAGACCTGAAAAGAAGAGCCAGGCCGATGCATCCGGATTGGAATTGTATAATGCACCACAAAAAAACAGGATGAATTCTCCTATGGCCATTACAATACCCCCCAACAAAATAGAGCGTTTATTGCCCCAATAACGGTCGGCAAAATACCCCCCCACCAATGGAGTCAGGTAAATCAGGCCGGTATAACTGCCATATAAATTAGAAGCAAATACTTTATCGAACATCAGCGCCTTGGTCATGAACAAAACCAGGATAGCGCGCATGCCATAGTAGTTAAAACGTTCCCACATTTCAGTTGCGAACAATACATAGAGTCCTTTTGGATGGCCAACGGATTTGGTCTTCTCGGTCATAGCAAACATTTTCGTTAATGGCTCAAAATAGTAATAAAAATGAAAGGGATGGGTTATTTTCGCCACCAATTTAGTCTACATGAATATTCTTTTATTAGGGAGCGGAGGACGCGAACACGCATTGGCCTGGAAAATGGCCCAGAGTCATCACTGTGATCAATTGTATATAGCACCCGGAAACGCAGGCACAGCAAGCTTTGGCATCAATCTCAACCTTTCGGTTACCGATTTTGATGGCATTAAGCATACTTGTATAGAAAAAGAAATTCATATGCTGGTGGTTGGGCCTGAAGAACCACTGGTGAAAGGCATCTACGACATCTGCAAGAACGATGAAGCCTTGCAACATATCATTGTAGTAGGACCTTCCAAAGCCGCAGCGCAATTGGAAGGCAGCAAGGCATTTAGTAAAAAATTCATGGAAAGACATGGCATTCCAACTGCCAGCTATGCAGAATTTACTGCGGATAGTTTTGAGGCAGGCAAAGCGTATATCCAGCAGCATACTTTGCCAGTAGTTTTAAAAGCAGATGGATTGGCTGCAGGAAAAGGCGTAGTAATTGCCAATTCTACAGAGGAAGCACTGGATTGTTTCAGTGAAATGATTCTCCAGAAACAATTTGGAGCTGCCAGCGAAAAAGTAGTGATTGAATCCTTTTTAAAAGGAATTGAGGTCAGTGTATTTGTATTAACCAATGGTTCCGCCTACCATATTATCGGGCACGCCAAAGATTATAAGCGAATTGGAGAAGGAGATACCGGTTTGAACACCGGAGGAATGGGCTGTGTAAGCCCTGTTCCATTTATGGACGCCGCTTTCATGCAAAAAACCGAGGACCGCATTATACGCCCTACAGTTGAAGGGTTGGCCAAAGAAGGGCTGGAATACCATGGATTTATCTTCTTCGGCTTAATGAATATGGGCGGGGAGCCCTTTGTGATTGAGTACAATTGCCGCCTAGGGGATCCTGAAACTGAAGTGGTACTTCCCAGACTGCAAACCGACCTGGTGGCTTTGTTTGCGGCCATGGACAATGGAACTCTAGAAGATGCCAATATCAGTTTTGATTCACGAAGTGCCGCTACAATTATGGCAGTTAGCGGAGGATATCCGGGCGATTATGCAAAAGGGAAAACCATTGAATTGCCCGCTGCTGCTGAGGTTCCGAAGGATACCCTGATATTTCATGCAGGAACTATTTCCAAAGAAGAGCAGGTTTTAACAAATGGTGGCAGGGTTTTAGCTGTTACAGCCTATGGTGAAAACATAAGCGATGCCGTTGCCAAATCAAAGCAAACCCTTAAAAAAATCAGTTTCGAGGGAATGTACTACAGAAATGATATTGGCTTTGAATTCCCTTGTTAATTCCACTAATTTCAAGCACCTTTGTACACATTGCATTCAAATACATAAGAACCGAACCATACAATGGGATTATTTAATTTTTTTACACAGGAAATAGCCATGGATTTGGGTACTGCCAATACCCTTATCATTCATAACGACGATGTGGTGGTAAACGAACCATCTATTGTAGCATTAAACCGCAACAACATGAAAGAAGTGTTGGCGGTGGGCAAGAAGGCTTTAATGATGCACGAAAAAACACACGAAAGCATCAGAACCATTCGTCCATTAAAAGATGGTGTAATTGCCGACTTCAACGCAGCGGAATTAATGATTCGTGAGTTGATGAAAATGATTTATCCCAAAAAACCTTTGTTCCCTCCAAGCTGGAGAATGGTCATTTGTATTCCTTCCTCTATTACAGAAGTAGAGAAGCGTGCGGTAAGAGATAGTGCAGAACAGGCAGGTGCAAAAGAAGTATACATGATTCATGAACCTATGGCGGCAGCATTGGGTATTGGCATTGATGTAGAAGAGCCGGTAGGTAATATGATTATTGATATTGGGGGTGGTACAACAGGTATTACCGTAATTGCTTTGGCAGGTATTGTATGCGATCAGAGTATCCGTATTGCAGGGGATGAATTCACTGCAGACATCATGGAAGCATTAAGAAGATACCATAGTTTATTAATTGGTGAGCGTACTGCAGAACAAATCAAAATCAATGTGGGTGCTGCTATGAAAGATCTGGACAATCCGCCGGATGATATGCCCGTAAATGGTCGAGACTTAGTTACTGGCATTCCTAAACAAATCATGGTAAGCTATCAGGAAATTGCAGAAGCTTTGGATAAAAGCATTTTCAAAATAGAAGAAGCTATTTTAAAAGCATTGGAAACTACACCTCCTGAATTAGCAGCTGATATATATCGTAGGGGATTATACCTGACGGGTGGTGGAGCCCTCTTACGTGGTTTGGACAAGCGTTTAAGCGCTAAAATTAAATTGCCAGTACATGTTGCCGATGATCCATTGAAAAGTGTGGTAAGAGGTACGGGCTTGGCGCTGAAAAATTATCAGCGTTTCCCATTCATCATGAGATAGAACTGCGAATAGGCTTTGAAAAATATTTTCCTGTTTATACGGCAATACTTCAATTTCCTCAGCTTTCTGCTGTTGCAAATTCTTTGTATTGTAATGCTGAGTAATTCCAGCAAAACACATGAGACTTACTTCTCAGGCATTACATTTGAAGTGACTGGCTATTTCAACAGCCGCTATGCCAAGCTGCAGCAATACTTTCAATTGAAAGAAACCAACCAGCGACTGGCTGTAGAAAATTCCCGCTTAAGAAATGCTCTGTCTAGCAATTTTATATCGCCAGACACGACTGCCCTTCAAATTACAGACAGCACTTACAGAGATACATTGGGTAGGAACAGAAAATTCATTTATTTGCCCGCCAAAGTAATTGGTAACTCTTACACACTGCAGAACAATTATCTAATGCTGGAGAGAGGAGAAAACCAGGGAATTAAAAAAGGCATGGCTGTTGTTGGTCCTGATGGAATTGTAGGCGTAGTAGTTGATGTTTCCGCCAATCTGAGCAAAGTAATGAGTCTGCTTCATAGAAATAGCAAGGTTTCTGCCATGTTGAAGAAAGACAATACTACAGGAAGCATTGAATGGGATGGTGCAGATCCATCCTTACTGATTTTAAGAAACGTTTCTAAAAGTGCAAAGGTAGTAAAGGGTGATACCGTGTTAACCAGTACTTATTCTGCTAACTTTCCTTCACATTTAATGATTGGAAGAGTTGCTACCATTACTGCAGATCCTGCTACCAATTATTATACTTTAAAAATAAAGACCGCTACGAATTTCTTTAGTATTCAAGACGTAGATGTAATTTACAATACCCGATACAACGAACAAATAGAACTGGAAAATCGCAATAAGAATCAATGAGTAACCTTTTAATCAATATATTCAGGTTTGCCTTTTTCATTCTGTTACAAGAATTTGTACTGAATAAGATTCCAGCATTGCATCAGTTCATTGTTCCTTATCTTTATTTTGTATTCATTCTTTGGCTGCCATTTAAAATGGGCAGATGGGGTGTTTTGGCACTTTCGTTTCTATTCGGATTAACGATGGATTTTTTTACTGGAACCATGGGATTACACGCTGCGGCCTGTACCTTAATTGGATATATACGTCCCTTTTTATTAAGTTTATTGATACCACAAGAAACCACAGAGCAAAGCTATGTAGAACCAAGCATCAAGAGCATGGGCTGGGCACCTTTTGGACTGTATGTAGGCTTACTCACATTTGTACACCATTTTTACCTGGTGCTGCTGGAATGGCTTCAATTCGGAAGTTTTGGTTATTTCCTTGGAAAAGTGGCAGGCACTACCGGTATCAGTTTGTTACTGATTTTTTTGACTGAGCTTTTATTTAACAGAAAAGCCAAGTACAGAACCAATAGCTAAAATTATTCCTGTCAACAACCCTGCAGATTGCTTAATTTCACGGTGTCAAAACCATTGACAGTTTCCTGCATATGTCCGTATTTAATCAAAGCCGTGGAAGGGTTATCCAAATCATCATTGGGGCTGTATTTATAGTCATTACTGCTCAACTCATTAACCTGCAGATTTTTTCTTCTCAATACAAACTGGCTGCAGAAAACAATGCCATATATCGGAAAATTATTTACCCTGACAGAGGCATTATTTTCGATCGTAAAAAAAGAGCCTTACTAGAAAATACCATCAGTTTCGATTTAGTAGTTACGCCTGCTGAAACTAAAGGCACAGACACGGCAACACTTTGTGCTATTTTAGGCATTGACACTTCAGAGTATAAAAAAAGAATGCTGGATGCTATTTTTAAAAATACCCGAGTGCGTCCTAGTATTTTCGAGCCATTATTAAGTCCCGATTTGTATGCCAAGCTTACAGAAAACATGTATAAGTTTCCGGGGTTTGTACTTAGTGAACGATCAGTAAGAACCTATCCGTTTAATACTGCTGCTCAATTGCTGGGATATATTGCTGAAGTGGATACAGCTTATTTAAGAAAAAACAAACACCTTGGTTACGAAATGGGTGACTACGCAGGTATGAGTGGACTGGAGAAAACCTATGAATCTGTGTTGATGGGACAAAGAGGTATCAAAAGATTTATTAGAGACAATAAAAGCCGGATTCAGGGTTCTTATGAAAATGGAATTTTTGATACCATACCTATTGCCGGAAGAAACCTTTATACCAGTATTGATGTAGAAGTACAACAATTGGCAGAGCAATTATTACAGAATAAAATAGGGAGTGCTGTAGCCATTAACCCAAGAACGGGTGGCATCATCAGCATGGTTTCTAGTCCTACTTATAACCCGAATGTACTTACCGGAAATGCGCGTAGAAAAAATTGGGGAAGGATGGTGATGGATACTGCCAAACCTATGTATAACAGAGCTATCAAAGGTCAGTATCCTCCAGGCTCTACTTTTAAACCATTGGGTGCTTTAGTTGCGTTGGATCAGGGATTAATAACTTCTGACTATGGCATTGGTTGTGCAGGAGGCTATGGTGCCTGTGGTGGTGTATACGTAAGATGTGAACATAGTAATGCAGGACATGCTGCCAATTTACGATTGGCATTGGCCAATTCGTGCAACTCTTATTTCTCGGATGTATTTAGAAAAGCACTGGACAATAAAAAATGGGGAAATTCAAATCAGGGCTATTTAAAATGGAAAGAATACATGAATGCCTTCGGTCTCGGAAGAAGATTGGAAGTAGACTTGCCCAGTGAAGACAAAGCCAATATTCCTGACACCAGTGTGTACAATCGATTTTTTGGAGGAGCCAGAAGATGGAATAGCTGCAGTGTATTAACACTAGGTATTGGACAGGATAAAATGACTGCCACCCCTTTGCAAATGGCCAATCTGATGTGCATCATTGCCAACAGAGGATATTATTTCCCACCACATTTTGTTGATAGCATCGAAAATGAAAGAACAGAAGATACTACCCTACTGAATAAATATCGGACCAAGCATAAGGTAACCAATATTTCAGACAGAGATTATCAGGCGGTAAACGATGGAATGCACGATGTAACTATTTACGGTACTGCTGCTCATATCAAAATACCAGGTGTAGAATATTGTGCTAAGACAGGTACAGCACAAAACCCTCATGGAAAAAACCACTCCTTGTTTGTTGCATTTGCCCCTAAAGACAATCCCAGAATAGCAGTAGCTGTGGTTGTAGAAAATGGAGGATATGGATCTGTTGCAGCAGGCCCAATTGCCGGATTGATCATGGAGAAATATTTGAATGACACTTTAAGTACTGCAGGGAAAGCAACTGCAGAAAGAATCACCAACATGGATCTGGTACCACAAGCCATAAAAAACTGGTATACTCGAAAAGATGCAGAACGTGCTGCACGACTGGCAAAACTTGCATTGGAAGAAGCTGCTGAAAAAGAAGAGGCTGAAACCAATAAAGAAATTCCTAAAAACAATACGGAAGCCATTTTAGAACAGGGAAGCAAACCTGTAGGCAATAAAAAAGATAGTACTGAAAAATATAAAATTAAAGCCGCTCTGTTGATTTCAGAATCTAAGAAGAAAAAAATGGAGGGTCGCAGACAATGACAAAAAATAAAAGTATCTCACAGGGAGTAGATTACCCTGTAATCTGGCTATATGCTACTTTGGTAGCCATTGGCATCCTTTGCATTTTCATGGTAGAATACCGTGAAGGTATTAATGTATTCAGTTCTTTTATTGGTGGAAAAACAAATTATAGCAAGCAACTATACTTTGCGGGATTTTGTGTCTTGATTGCTACCTTCATTATTTTAACTGACAGCAAACTCTTTACTGCATTTGCTAATCTGATGTACGTATTTGGCCTGTTACTTATGGTGGCCACTTTTGTAATCGGTAAAAATATCAACGGATCTAAAAGCTGGATTCCTTTAGGAGGCGGTTTTAACTTGCAACCTGCAGAACTCTGTAAAATTTTTACTGCACTTGCATTAGCCAAATTTTTATCTAGACAGGAAATTGATTTCAGTAAATTAAAATATCAATTAATTGGAGGTGCCATCGCAATGGCCCCGGCCGTTTTATCCATTTTACAACACGAACTTGGTCTTGCACTGGTATACACATCTTTCCTGATTGCCATGTATCGAGAGGGATTGCCGGCACAAATTCTGATTATTGGTTCATCATTTGGCGCATTGGTAATTGCTTCATTAATTATTGAGCCCAATACCTTGTTGATAGCCTTAACTATAATTGCTGTGTTTCTAATATACATAGCCAGAAGACAAGCTAAGCGAAACAAAGGAGTAATTACCATCATTTTTATTGCCTGGTTAATTAGTGCAGGAACACAAAGATTTGTGATTCCCTATATTTTCAATAATGTATTAGAGTGTTACCAGAGCACCCGTATCTATAGCATGGTAGGTAAAGACTACAATTGTGCAGACAATGTAAAGTCGATGAAGAAACAGCAGACAGGAAATGAAAAAGCACCTAGAAAGCCTGACGATTACAATGTACGCCAAAGTAAAATTGCTATTGGTTCGGGAGGGTTTACAGGCAAAGGTTTCCTGAAGGGTACACAAACACGAGGCAAATATGTTCCCGAACAACATACGGATTTCATTTTTACCTCTCTCGGCGAAGCTTTCGGTTTTTTAGGATGTTTATTCTTTCTGATTCTATACATAACACTGCTATTCAGAATCGTAAGAATTGCAGAAAGACAAAGAAGTACTTTCAGCAGGGTATACGCTTATAGTGTTGTCAGTATTTTATTTTTCCATATTGCCGTAAATGTGAGTATGACAATTGGATTGTTTCCGATTGTTGGTATCCCCTTACCACTAATTAGTTATGGAGGTTCTTCTTTGCTCACTTTTACTATTTTGATTTTTATTTTATTAAGACTGGATGCAGACCGCCAGATGGTTTTGCGTTAATTGAATATTATGACCATAATCCCCTTATCAGAAGGAAGTTTTACCATTGATAAAACCAAAGTATTTGTTCCTTTCGACACAACAAAAGAAGAATTAAACAGCAGACCTATTGGAAGTTTACTGGTTGAGATACAGCCATTTTTAATTATCACTTCTAAAGACGTGATATTAATAGATACAGGCCTTGGGTATAATATGTCCAATGGTATCCCGCAGATTTATTACAATCTGGAAAAAGCCGGATACAATCCTTCACAGATTACAAAAGTTTTAATGAGTCACTTACACAAAGACCATGCAGGAGGCATTACTACAAGAAACTTTCTGACAAGGGAGCAATTCATTGCTTTTCCTTACGCCAACTATTATGTGCAGAGAAGAGAATTTGAATTTGCCATGGGAATTGGCTCTGCTTCTTATGTACAGGAAGATATTGCCATTCTGGATGAATTTAGCAAAGTGGTTTGGCTTAATGATGATCAGGGATTCATTGATGGCTATATTGAATATCAGTTAACGGGTGCTCATTCCAAATATCATCAGGTGTTTACCATTACAGAAGGAAATGAAATCATTTTTTTTGGTGGAGACGATTCGCCTCAATTACAACAAATGAAAAGCAGATTTGTAGCCAAGTATGATTTTGATGGCAAAAAATGTATGGAATTGCGCAAACAATGGTGGGAAGAGGGAAAAGAAAAAGGCTGGAAGTACCTGTTTTACCACGATATCTCCAGCCCGGTATTTAATCATTCAACCTAATTATACAAAAAGTGTTGATTTTAAAAACCTATCTCCTTAATTTTTCCTAAAAGAGGAGTCTCTTTGATTACGCTCCATTATTCTTTTACGTAAAGCGGGCCTGTTTGGTTTTTGATTGGGACCTTGCGGCTTCATACCTCTACGCATCATTTCCTGACGCATCATATCATTGAAATTACGATCTAGCTTAAAAACAGTATTTACCCTTTCTTCATTGTTCAATACTTTTTTAAAGTCATTGTTATACTTCTTTCTGATAGAAAGTGCCTGCTCTTCAAAAGCCAGCTCCGCATCTTTATTGGCTTCACGGGCTTTTTTCAACTCGGCCATATAACTATTGTGTAAGGGCCAGAATTTCTGTGCTTCTTCTGCAGTTAAGTTCAATTGCTGTGTTATAAAAGCAACTTTCAGTGCTTCTACATGCGGAGGCTTAGGTGGCCTCGGCCCCCTGGGCTCTCCAGGTGCTCCGGGCATTCTGTCCATTTTACCAGGTGGCGGTGGTTCCTGTGCGTGTGCAGCAACAGCCACACTCATTGCCATCATTAAAAGTAATTTTTTCATTTTTGTTTTTTTTACGTTTTACTTAATCATTCAGATAAAGCTGCAGTTCTTCATCTGATATCCCAGTCACAGTTGTTCCGGTTACCCCATCTACAGTGTAGTGGTGTAAACTATTGTCCGATCCTGCCAATGCATTGGCAGACTGTAGATATTCGTCAATTGATTCATTGGGGATTTTTTGAACCCATTCATTTACATTCAAAGAAGTCAGTTCAGCATAGTCCATGCCTACTTGCTTTTCCAGCGTGTTTTTAGATGAATTCATCAGCTGTAATCCCCCCAAAACCAAAATACCTGTAACAACGGCGGCTGCCGCCCAACCGTACCATTTCCTTGCCGAATTCATACTCACTACGCTAGCCGAAGCAATAGGTTTTGGAATAGTCAACTTTTCAAAATAGTCCGCTGGCAGTGTTTGAACTGGCTTTTTGCTAATCCGGTTCAATAAAGGAGCAATCTGCTCCAATTCTTGCTCTATGGTTTGTTTGTTTTCCATACTCGATATATATGACCAATTGCCTTGCAAGGGGTTTAATTGGATTTGATAAATTCTTCAATTTTTTTAGCTGCATGGTGATAACTGGCTTTCAGTGCACCTTCGCTCGTATCGAGGATTTTACTCATTTGTTCGTAGCTCATTTCATCAAAATAGCGAAGTCCGAATACCAGTTTTTGTTTTTCGGGAAGTTGCTGAATGGCTAGTTGTAATTTCCATTCCAACTGATTGGCATCAAAATTAGCATCCGCTTTTACCTGATTGGCATAGCTTTCGGAAATATCATCAAAAGAATCAGCCTGTTTTCTGTTTTTCTGTGCCAAAAAACTAAGACTTTCATTTGTTGCAATCCTATAGAGCCAGGTGTAGAGCTGGCTGTCTTCCCGGAAATTATCCAGGGCATTCCATACTTTAATAAAGCTATTCTGTAGCACGTCATTAACATCATCATGATTAACCACCATTCTTCTGACATGCCAATACAATTTTTCCTGATATTTTTTTACCAGATCTGTGAATGCCGAATCTTTTTCAGAAGGGGTTTTTAGTCGCTTCACCAATGCTGTATCTTGATTCAAACTGTTACAATTGTATTTTAAGTTAGATAAAAAATGACTGTGAAGGTTTAATGTCCTGAAAAATAATTTGTATATTCAGACGTATCAATATGAATACTAAAAAAGCAATTCAATCATTCAGACAGAATGTTACAGACAAATACACTATCTATAATAGCTTATTTGCAGCGCTCCCTTTTTCAGGAATAGCCAATGTAGGAGCATTACTTCCCATTTTGTTACAAGCCTGTATAGACGGTTATCAAGAAGGGAAAAGCCCCATGAATATCATTGATCAGTTTTTTGAGCGACATACGATGGCTGATAATGAGAAGGAGAAAATCAGCCGCCTTTTTAAATTCGTACAGTATATAGAAAGACAGGTAGTACTATTTGATGCCATTGAAGATGCCGCATTTGATTCAGTAAATCAGCTCAATGGAACCGGAAGTTTGAAGGCATTATATAACGAAGCTTATTTTAAGGGGAAATTACCTTTACTAAAAGAAAAACTAAGGAGCTTTAAAGTAAGAGTTGTTTTAACCGCTCACCCCACACAGTTTTATCCCGGTAATGTTTTGGGTATTATTCATGATTTAGGAGAAGCCATTGCAAAGAATGATTTTGAAACCATTAATCTTTATATACAGCAATTGGGTATCACTCCTTTCTTTAACAAGAAACAGCCCACTCCTTTTGATGAAGCCATTAATTTGATGTGGTACCTGGAAAATATTCTATATAAGTCTATTGGAAATATTTACAACTTCATTCACGAAGAAATCTTGAATGAAGAAAACAATAACCCATTTATAGAACTAGGCTTCTGGCCGGGAGGAGACAGAGACGGCAATCCATTTGTGAATGCAGCTACTACTTTAAAAGTGGCTGAATCATTAAGAAGTGCCATCATTGTATGTTATTATAGAGATATTCGTTTACTCAAGCGAAGACTAACATTTGCCGGGGTAGATCAGCTGATAACACAGCTGGAAGCTCAATTGTATGAGAATGTGTTTCGCCCGGAAGATAGCAGAAGAGTGCAACAAAAAGAATTATTAGAAAAACTGAATGCCATTAAAGCAATGGTCATTGCTGACCATCATGGTCTTTACCTGAACAGAATTAATAGCCTAATCAATAAAGTTACCATTTTTGGCACCTGGTTTGCATCACTCGATATAAGACAGGATAGCAGAATTCATACTGCTGTTATAGCAGATATTGATGAAACACTCAAAAGGCAGGATAAAAAAGGCATACTTCCCGATGACTATGCTTCACTCAGTGAAACAGAGAAAATAAAAATATTATTATCAGTAGAAAGCGTCATTGAACCAACAGACACAACCAGCACCATTGCAAAAGATACGGTTGAAAGTATTTTTGCCATTCATTCCATCCAGCAATTAAATGGCGAACAAGGCTGTCATCGGTATATCATCAGCAATTGTCAGTCGGCGCTTAACATGATTGAGGTCTACACCCTTTTCAAATTATGTGGTTGGAATATTCAACAGCTATCTGTAGACATAGTACCTTTATTTGAGACCATTGAAGATTTAAAAAATGCTGAGGGTATCATGACCTGGCTGTATGAATTGCCGGTATATAAGAAGCATTTGAAAGCTAGAAATCATGCCCAGACCATCATGCTGGGATTCAGTGATGGCACTAAAGATGGAGGATATTTACAAGCCAACTGGAGTATCTATCAGGCAAAGGAAATCCTTACAGGCATCTCCCGTAAATTTGGTATCAAAGTTAAATTCTTTGATGGCAGGGGCGGCCCCCCTTCCAGAGGAGGCGGCAAAACCAATAAGTTTTATGCATCCATGGGCAATGCCATTGAAAACGAAGAAATACAACTGACTATTCAGGGACAGACCATCACATCTAATTTTGGTACATTAAAGTCTGCCCAATACAATCTGGAACAACTATTAAGTGCAGGTATCAGCAATACGGTTTTTGCTGAAAACAGAAAAGACATTATAGCTGAAAACAAAGTTTTATTGGAAGAACTCGGTAAAATCAGTCATGAAGTTTACCAGTCATTTAAAAAACATCCTCAGTTCCTTCCCTATATGCAACAATTCAGTCCGCTGAATTATTACAGCAAATCCAATATTGCGAGCCGGCCTGGCAAAAGAGGAAATGCCAATCAACTGGTTTTTGAAGACCTTCGGGCCATCCCCTTTGTAGGCAGCTGGAGTCAGTTAAAACAAAATGTTCCCGGATATTTCGGTGTTGGGACTGCACTACAAAAAATGAAAGATGCAGGACGGTGGGAAGAAGTGAAAACGCTTTTTAATGAAGTAGCGTTTTTCAGAACGCTGATTGACAATAGTATGATGAGTATGCTGAAATCGTTTTTCCCTTTGACTGCTTATATTCAGGAAGATGCAGCTTATGGACCTATCTGGAAACTGATTAAAGAAGAATACGATTTAACCCAGGCATTGGTGCTTGAACTATCCGGCAATCAATTACTGATGGAGGAAGATGCAACAGGCAGGGCTTCTATTTTAATGAGAGACAAAATTGTACTTCCTTTGCTTACCATTCAGCAATATGCACTTCATCAGCTAAAAAAGGAAACTATTTCGGAAGAAGAAAAAACTAACTACGAAAAACTAGTTACCCGCTCCATGTTTGGAATTATCAATGCAGCAAGAAATTCAGCCTGATTAACTGTCTTTCCATCGCCACAAATGCATACAGGCATAGGTTTGATAAGGCGACCATTTTTGTGCTATGGCTTTCATTTTTATTTTCATGGCCTTTTTATCGGCAGGGTCTATCTTGTATATATTGCACATGGCTTGTTGTATACCTAAGTCATCCACTGCAAATACATCTTCTCTACCTAATGTAAACATCAATAACATTTCTACCGTCCATCTTCCCACACCTTTTATTTGTACCAATAAATCAATAATGTCTTCATTGTCTTTTTTGGCAAGTGTTTTATCGGTGATTGAATGCTCAATACAAAACGATGCTACATTTTTGACATAATTCACTTTTGCATTACTCAAACCAATAGCACGCAATTTTTCATCCGGAGTGGAGAGAACTTGCGACAATTCAGGATCCTTGCCATTGTACAAATCCAGAAATCGCTGATAAATAACAGCAGCCACTTTCGTACTTAACTGCTGGCTCATTATACTTGCCATTAATCGGACAGGCACATTCTTCCTTTTCGTTATTTTCAGGGGCCCTGCCTGCAACAGCGGTTTCAGTTTTTTGTCTTTTTGTAAGTGATTCAGGTAATCCATTCGAGAAAGTTAGTTAATTTACTTTTTACAAAATCTGCAAAATGACAAAGAAAGTTTTCTTGTTTACCTCGCTCCTTTTATTGGCAACTACTTTCTGCTTTTCACAAACCGGCCCTGAAAAACAAATTAGGAAAATCCTGACTGAACAAACTGAAGCTTGGAATCGCGGAGATATTGATGCATTTATGAAAGGATACTGGAAAAGTGACAGTCTTTTGTTTGTAGGAAAAAACGGGCCCACTTATGGATTTACCAATACACTGAACAATTACAAAAAAAGCTACCCCAATAAGGATTATATGGGAACGCTGCAGTTTACGCTGTTAGAAGTAAAACCATTGGCTAAACAATTGTGGATGGTTTTAGGAAAATGGGAATTAATAAGAAAAGCAGGAAATGTAAGCGGGCACTATACTATCCTATTTAAAAAGATAAACGGTGAATGGGTCATCGTTATGGACCATAGCAGTTAGAACATTCACATTGCTATGTAGTACTCATGAATTGGGCCTACAAATAAAAAGAACTTGCTGTGTAAAGAAAGATAAGCTACCGCTCAAAATGAATAGGTTTACTCCAAAGTTTAATCAGCCAGCGCATCAGGAAGAAAAAGCTGATCAAAAACCAGCAATAGAAAACAATATTGCCTGTGGTAATTTTATCATGGAAAAAAGCATGGTCATACATGATTCCCGCGGTTGAATTAATGGCCAACCAGAATAAACCAACAGATAGTGTATTAACGATTCTTAATAGGTATTCACGTACGCCTGGCTCCAAAGTAATGGTTTTGTAATATTACAAGTAAACTAGGATTTTGTTGAAAGCTAGTCAAAGCTTTGATTGCTGGCTGCCGCTAATTTCAGAATTCGGTCAAACTGTGCAGGGGTTAAATCATTATAGAAGTAATAAATAGGATCTAGCTGTATGCCATTTTTGTGTACTTCATAATGCAAATGCGGACCAGTGCTCTTTCCGGTAGAACCCACATATCCAATCACTTCTCCTCTTTTTACACGCGCACCTACTCTTGCCTTAATTCGAACCATATGGGCATATAGGGTCTCGTAACCAAATCCATGGTTTATGACAACCCTGTTCCCGTATCCGCCAGTATTAAAACCAGCGTCTTTGATCACCCCGTCTGCTGTTGCATAAATAGGGGTACCAATAGGTGCTGTAAAGTCTAATCCAGGATGCAATCGACGGTCTTTGTATACGGGATCAATACGATAACCAAAGCCTGATGAAACCCTATTTAATTGCCGGTTACTTATGGGTTGTATGGAGGGGATAGCCGCAATCAACTTCTCTTTGTTTTTTACCATATTCTCTATGGCATTGAAAGATTTAAGCTGGTAAGCCATACGAAGACTCAGATTATTCAGCTGGGCAGCCATACTGGTTACCAACTCTGTTTCACCCATACTTTGCACTAATTGAACTTCCTTCTTTTTCTCCATTTCCTTAACCCTTGCGCTATCGGGAATGGGATTAGATTCGAATATGGAACGGTACACATAATTGTCCCGGTTGGCAATTTCATCCATCTGAAGCTGTAATTGCTTAATTCTTTCCTCCATTACCTTATAATTCTGCCTTAAATCGTCGTTTTGCTGTCTTAGTAATTTCTCTTTGGGTGAATCTATGTATCTAAAAGTGATAGCAAAAATGAGAATACCTGTAACTATCGAAGCGGCTATATAACCTAATACCTGAAGCAACCTAACCCTTAGTGGGGTGGTTAGCTTCTCAAAGCGCATATTATGCGTATTATAGTAGTATTTTACCTTTTTCATGATCGGTTTTCAGCCCCTTAAATCCGTACCTTTGCCCTCTTAATTAACAACAAAGATAGTTTCTACAGCCTTAATGGCATATAAAAAGTAATTCATCATGACGAGTGCCGAAATTCGCCAGCAATTCCTGGATTTTTTTGCTTCCAAACAGCATCAGATTGTGCCTTCTGCCCCTATTGTAGTAAAGAACGACCCTACACTCTTATTTACCAACGCGGGTATGAACCAGTTTAAGGATTATTTTCTAGGGAACAGCAAACCCAGTAGTACCAGAATTGCCGATACGCAGAAATGTTTGCGAGTGAGTGGAAAGCACAATGACCTGGAAGAAGTGGGGGTAGATACTTATCACCATACCATGTTCGAAATGTTGGGTAACTGGAGTTTCGGTGATTATTTTAAAGCAGAAGCCATTGCCTGGAGCTGGGAGTTGTTGACCGAAGTTTATAAATTACCTAAAGACCGTTTGTATGTTACTGTTTTTGAGGGAGATCCTGCAGAAGGAATTCCAGCGTCCACCATTGCATTGGCAGAGTGGCAAAAACTGGTAGCCCCCGATCATATTGTCTATGGAAATAAAAAAGACAACTTCTGGGAAATGGGTGATACAGGTCCCTGTGGTCCTTGTTCTGAAATACATGTAGACTGCAGATCAGAAGAAGAAATTGCCAAAATTCCTGGAAGAGATCTGGTAAACAAAGACCATCCTCAGGTAATTGAAATCTGGAACAATGTATTCATTCAATACAACCGTTTAAAAGATGGCTCGCTTGTTGAGCTACCTGCCAAACACGTAGATACAGGTATGGGCTTTGAAAGACTGGTTAGAGTTATTCAGGGCAAGCAGAGCAATTATGATACAGATGTTTTCACCGGAACTTTCAGAGCTATTGAAAAAATAACAGGCAATACCTATGATCAGTCTAACTCCAAAGAAGCCATTGCTTTCAGAGTGATTGCAGATCATATCCGTGCGATTGGCTTTACCATTGCAGATGGTCAATTGCCTTCCAATACCGGTGCCGGCTATGTAATCAGAAGAATTTTAAGAAGAGCAGTAAGATATTATTATTCTTACTTGAATTACAAACAACCTTTGTTGTTTCAATTGATTCCTGTTATTGCAGAGCAATTCAAAAATGTATTCCCCGAATTGCATCAACAGTTAGACTTTGTTTGCAAAGTGGTAAAAGAAGAAGAAGATGCTTTCCTAAAAACCCTTGACAAAGGATTGAAAAGAATGGATGACATAATCAAAAACAGCGGATCGGTGATTGACGGGAAAGCTGCATTTGAATTGTTTGACACTTTCGGTTTCCCCATAGATTTAACTAGACTCATTGCAACTGAGCATAATAAATCGATTGACGAGCAGGGCTTTGAAAAAGAAATGCAGGAGCAAAAAAACAGAAGCCGTGCAGCCACTACATTAGATACAGAAGACTGGGTGGATATTTCTACGGAAAAAGGAAATGGCTTTGTTGGCTATAATGAATTGAGCACCACCAGCAAAATAACCAGGTATAGAAAAATAAGTTCTAAAGGAAAAACACAATTTCAATTGGTATTAAACACTACTCCTTTCTATGCAGAAAGTGGTGGTCAGGTAGGTGATACCGGTAAACTGATTTTTAGTAATGATACCATCTCGGTAACAAACACAAAGAAGGAGAATGACTTGATTGTACACTTCGTAGACCAGTTGCCAATGAACCCAGCAGCTGAATTTACTGCCGAAGTTGATGCTGCAAAAAGACTATTCACTTGTTATAACCACACTGCCACCCATTTACTGCATGCTGCTTTAAGACAGGTATTGGGCACGCATGTAGCACAGAAAGGTTCATTGGTAAATGAAGAGAATCTTAGATTCGACTTCTCTCATTTTGCCCGATTAACAGAAGAAGAAATCATTGCCGTTGAAAATATAGTGAACGGAAAAATAAGAGAAAATATCCCTGTAGTAATAAAAGAAATGTCTAAAGATGAAGCTTTGCAACTTGGCGCAATGGCTTTGTTTGGAGAAAAATATGGTGATCGGGTTAGAGTGGTGATTGCAGATCCCTCTTATTCGGTAGAATTGTGTGGAGGTACACATGTTGCTTCAACAGGCATGATTGGCTTGATGAAGATAACAGCAGAATCAGCTGTTGCTGCCGGTGTCAGAAGAATTGAAGCATTAACCGGCAAAGCTGCTTTTGATTATTTGTCTGTTCAAAACGAGACCCTAAAGCAAATTGGTAATGTATTAAAATCACAGGATGCATTGAGGTCAATTGAAAAATTAATAGCAGAAAAACAGGAACTCGAGAAAAAACTGGAAAGCCTAGAAGCAAAGCAGTTGCAATTGATTAAGACTGAATTAATACAGAAAATTAAACCTTATCCATCTGGTAATGGTCAGTTTATTGGGGAAATACTTCCTGTGAGCAGTCCAGATCATTTAAAGAAAATCTGTTTCGAATTAAAAGCATCATTAGCTGAAGACTATGTGGTAGTATTATGCGCCAATATTAATGGCAAAGCCGCAGTTTGCATTTTATTAAGTGATGCGGTTGTTGCTCAGAAAGGTCTGGAAGCACCACAACTGATAAAACAATATGCAACCCCTTTAATTAAAGGCGGAGGTGGTGGTCAAAAAACCCTGGCAACTGCCGGTGGCCAGGATGCCTCGAATCTTTCAACGCTGATACAACAAATTTATTCGCTGCTATAATGGGTTATCAAGAAAAATACCAGGCAGTTATCGGCCTTGAAATTCACGCACAATTGGCTACCAAAAGCAAATTGTTCAGCGGGGATAGTACGGACTTTGGCAACACACCCAATACACAGGTAAGTCCAATATCACTGGCATTTCCGGGCAGCCTTCCCAAACTGAATAAGGAAGCTGTTGAAATGGCTGTTAAAATGGGCCTGGCATGCAATTGTACCATTGCAGAAGAAAGTTTCTTTGCAAGAAAAAATTATTTTTATCCGGATCTGCCCAAAGGATACCAGATATCACAACATACACATCCCATTTGCATTGGAGGTAAGGTTCGCATTAAAACCAATGAAGGGCAAAGAATGGTTCAGTTGAACCGAATACACCTGGAAGAAGATGCTGGAAAAAGTATTCACGATATACTCGATGCTAATTCCTGTATTGACTTAAACCGGGCTGGCACTCCATTGATTGAAATTGTTACAGAGCCGGATTTATTTTCAGCAGAAGAAGCCTGGCAATATGTTACCGAAATCAGAAAACTGGTGAGATGGATTGGCGTCTGTGATGGGAACATGGAAGAAGGGAGCTTAAGATGTGATGCCAATGTCTCGGTGAAATTGAAAAATGCCACACAATTGGGCACCAAAGTTGAAGTAAAAAACCTCAACTCCATACGTAATATCAAAAAAGCGATAGAGTTCGAAATCAACAGGATTATTAATGAACTGGAAGCCGGCAATAAAATTCAACAGGAAACAAGAAGCTATGATGCAGACAGAGATATAACTTTCAGTTTGCGGGATAAGGAAGAAGCTAACGATTATCGATACTTTCCTGATCCGGATTTACCGCCAATCATTTTAAAGAAAGAAAAAATTGCAGCAATAAAAAATAGTCTTCCATTATTGCCCAATGAGTGGTTTTCCATTTTACAGGACAAATACCAATTGAACGAATACGACGCTTCCCAATTATGTGAAGAAAAATCTATGATTGAATTTTTTGAAGCAACCGCAACGTATTGTCAGCAATACAAAATGATTGCGAATTGGATATTAGGACCGGTAAAACAATTGGTAAACGAACAACAGAAAAGTATTACCGGGTTGGGTTTGAGTGCAAAGAGCCTTGCAGGCACCATTCAATTAATTGATGCCGGAAAAGTAAATTTCTCTACTGCCGCAACTAAACTCTTACCAGCACTACTGAATAATGAACAAGACCCAACGGAACTGGCCACATCACTAAATATTCTACAAACGACTGATAACGCTGAATTAGAAGAATGGGTAAACAAAGCAATTGAGCTCATGCCAGACAAAGTACAAGCATATCAAAAAGGGAAAAAAGGCCTGATTGGCTTATTTGTAGGAGAAGTTAAAAAAATGAGTAAGGGTAAAGCAGACCCGAAAATCGTTACAGAATTACTGGAACAAAAATTAAACGCATAAAATTCCATTATGAAAAATATCAATTACCTCTTATTGGGGGCGGGCTTATTGCTGAGTGCATGTAGCCAGGAAAAAAAATACGGTGAGTTTACGGTAAAGGGAACTATCAAAAATGCGATTACCCCGAAAGTATACTTACAGGAATTGCCTTACGGCGGTGACCAGCCAATTGTTCTTGACTCTGCAAGCCTGCTTGCAGATGGCAAATTCAGTTTAAAGGGTATAGCAAAGGAAGAAGGATTATACAGACTTGTACTAGAGAACGGACCGGATGTATTAATTGTAAACGATAACAATGAAATTGAAGTAGACCTTGATGTAACTCGCTACAGAGTGTATGAGGTAAAAAACTCTCCTGCTTCTGCTGCCATGCATATCCTTTTTGAAGATTACAGAAAGAAAGATTCAGCATTGTATGCCGTATTTATGGAGCTGGATTCTTTAAAGGCTCAACCCAATTCAGATTCTTTGGTAAAGGTTTTACAAGCCAACAGAGATGGTAAAGTAAAGGACATGAATGGAATGGTTAGAAAGTTTATCAATGAAAGCGAAAGCCCAGCTGCCAGATACTATGCATTGGGTATGGCTTCCAGAACCATGACACCTGATGAATTAAAAGCTTTAGTAAACGAATCAGCAGAAAAATACAAATCTCACTCAGGATTAAATAAAATCAAAGCCTTATTGGACGCTAGTGCCAAACAGCAACCGGCTGCCCCTCCCGCGTATGCTTTATTAGACAAAGACGCACCTGAAATTACCTTACCCGATTTAGATGGCAAGCCATTTTCATTGAGTAGCCTGAAAGGTAAATATGTATTGGTAGATTTCTGGGCCAGCTGGTGTGGACCTTGCAGAAAGGAGAACCCGAATGTGGTAGCAGCGTTCAATCAATTCAAAAAGAAAAACTTTACCATCCTGGGAGTTTCGCTTGACAATGATAAGCAAGCCTGGTTAGATGCTATTAAAATGGATAAATTAAACTGGAAGCATGTAAGCGACTTGAAACAGTGGGAAAGTGAAATGCCTAACTTATATCAGTTTAATGCCATTCCATTTAACGTATTAATTAATCCTGAAGGAAAAATTATTGCTTCTGATTTAAGAGGCAATCAGTTATTTAAGACTTTAGAGGAGTTGTTAAAATAATTTCCCATAACAAATGATTATAAAAAGCCCCGCTTTGTTAAGTAGCGGGGCTTTTTACTGAACCATTTTTCGATTTATCTTTTACACTTCACCTAATTAGCGTTAGTAATTTTATATAGACTATGACTAGTCCTATTCTAGGATGAGACTGTCATAAAAAAACGGCCCCGAAAAATTTCGGGGCCGCTGACTATATAAACTAATATCAAATTAGTTAGTGTATCCAGGATTCTGCTGAATCAATGGATTCGCATTGATTTCAGGATTAGGAATAGGTAATAAGAAGCGGAAGTTTCCAGCAGGTAAAGTTTGCGCATTTGCATTAGGAGCATCAGCTAACAAACGAGACACAGGTAAATTTCTTCTCTTCAAATCAAAGAAACGATGCCCTTCATATGGCAGTTCCAAGAAACGCTCTTGCATAATTTCTGTAATAGCTGCATCTTTTGTTGCAAGAGTAACATTGGTATAACCATTGATACGTGCAGCACGCAATGTATTTAAGTCATTGGTTGCACCCACTAAGTTGTTCAACTCAGCATTAGCTTCCGCACGAATCAAGTACATTTCACCTGTTCTGAACACTTTTGCATCTGCAACGTGTTCACCAGGAGTACCGTAAGTGGTACCACGGTACTTAGCAACCAATTGAGAAGGACGACCAGCAGCAGCTAACAATGGTTCAGTTCTGAAATAGGAGCTAAAACGTATATCATTTGTTTGATCATATGCATTCCAAAGTTTGCTGGAAGGAACCCAAGCAGTTTGTGAAATTGCACCAGAATTCGCAGAAGTTCCTTGGAATAAAGATCCGATTCTACCACCTAATGATGGAGTACGGCTCAATTTAAATGCCAACTCGCTATTGTTTGCATCAGTCCAGATACCTGGGAAGTTCGCTCTAGAAGCCAGAGGAATCGCATTGATGTATTCTGTACTGAATGTTACCGCATCAGTATACTCTTTTAAATAAAGGGCAACTCTAGCTTGCAAAGCAGAAACTGAAGGGCGAGTAGCACGATAGATATCAGTTAATGCAGTAGGCAACAATGGTTTTGCAGCTACCATATCTGCTTTTAATTTGGCGAAATAAGGTGCCACTTGAATTCTAGGCAAAGATGCAAGCGATGGCGTTTCCATATAAGCCATTGCTAAATCTGTACCTACCGCTGAATTACTGTAATACTTGTACAATTCAAAATGACAGAATGCACGCAAGAATAAAGCTTCCCCGCGCAAACGATCCTTTAATGCTGCTTCAGTTGCATTTGCAGGAACTGCGTTTGGTAATGCAACCAATACACGGTTTACACGGTCAATGATTCGGTAATACAAGTTGAAGGCTGTAAAGTTATCACGTAAACCAACATCTTGAGATCCGTATTGCCACTCATGAGTTGTACCAGCATTGTAGAATTCGCCTGGCTTCACTTCATCTGCAAAAGTTGCATTCAACAAAATGCCCATTTCAACGTTCATGGCAGAGTAGGCACCGATAATTCCAGATTCATTATTGGCTACGGTTTTTAATGCGATATCTCCCCCAATAAAGTCGGTTTCTTTTACATCAATTACTTTTTGACAAGCTCCCAAGGAAGCAGCCACAAAAGCAAGGATGACTAATTTATTTTTTTTCATTTGATTCATTTTTTTCTTTCAAGAAATGCTATTGTCTCTATTAGAAGTTGATGTCTAAACCAACAACAAAAGCTCTTGGGTTTGGATATTCGTTTAAGCTAATATTATTATTATCTTCTGGGTCAACACCTTTCCATGGGCTCCAGATAGCAAGGTTTTGGCCTTGAACATAGAACCTTGCGCTCTTTACTAGCGTTGTGCCGCTAGCAGTTTTGATAGTTGGAATTGCATAAGAAACAATCAAATTTCTAAAACGTAAGAATTTAGCATCTTTTACATCAGAAGAGTTAAAGCCTCTATCAAATGCAGAACTTTGATAGAACTTAACATCACCTGGCTTAGTCCACTGATTGTCAATTAACTCTCTTGAAGCTCTAACCGCTTGGTGGTAACCCAAAGTACCTCTCGTAATCCAGTTACCGGTATTATCATAACGAGTAACATCAAACTGGTAAGAGAATAAAGCAGAAACTGTGATCGCCTTGAAACGAACATCTAAGTTAAATCCACCCTGGTGTTTTGGAAGATAAGTACCGAATTTCGCAAAACGACCCGCCTGTGCTTCAGAATAAACTGTATTTCCATCAGGGCCTTCATACATAGGTCGTCCTGTTGCAGGGTCTGCTCCTAAATAATTAGTAGTATAATGAGATCCATAAGGTAAACCTCTTCTAATGATGAAGGTACCTACTACATACTCATTTACAAGACCTAGATCTTCGATATTGTTTTTCTGAATAGAGTGGTTTACTCCAACAGTCAAGTTGAAATCTCTTTTCTTCACCACATCTACATTACCAACAAATTCAATACCCTTATTGGTCATGATACCCGCATTGATAGCAAGAGTTCCAAATCCTGTTGTACCAGACAATGGTTGGTTTACGAACAAGTCAATGGTTTTGTTTTTGTAAACATCCACAGTGAATCTTGCACGGTTTTGCCATACAGCAAAATCAACACCAATATTGGTCTTTTGAATTTTTTCAATTTTCAAATCAGGGTTACCTGGATTGTTAGGTACAAGACCTACAACTGCAGAACCTGCATAAGCTGCTGTACCGAAAGTAGGCACCTGAGGACCTTGGTAGTTAGGCACACCATTCAAAGGAACGCCATAAGAACCAGAAGTAATAGATCCAATATTTGGAATAATACCATAGCTCGCACGAACTTTCAAGTCTGTGAAAATTCTCTGGTTAGCCAAGAATTTCTCTTTTAACGCATTCCAGGTAAAACCAGCTGACCATGTAGTGATTTCACGGTTAGAAACGTTTACAATTCTTGATGTACCATCTCTTCTGATATTCGCATTGATTGAGTATTTACCATCGTAAGTATATCTAGCAGTTGCGAAATAAGAACGGATACCAAATCCTGATTTTGCCGAAGATGAGTTCTGAGGATAAGTAGCCGCACCATTCGTAGGTAATGCACCTGCACCCTGACCTGTTTCAGTTAAACGAGGATCTAAGTTGAATAGCGTAAGACCCATTGCTTTGGTCCAGCTACGTACCACTTCAAAATAAGCACCTGCTTCTACTTCATGCACATTCGCAATACGCTTAGCAAATACCAAGCTACTGGTATTAATGATTTGTGAAGTCATACGGTAACCTTCCTGAGCCAAACCGCTCTGGAACTGTTGTAAAGAACCGATATAAGATGCTGGATTAATGTATCTTGAGTTTTCATCACTTGATACGTCAATACCAAAGGTATTTTGAACGGTTAAACTAGGTAACAATTTATACGCAACTGTTAATCCAGAGTTGATTTTAATTTGATTGGTAGTTCTCTTAGAATTTTGGATACCTTCTAACAAGTTACCCACCTGGCGAAGTGCCAATGGAGTAGAAGCTCCAAAAATGATAGAACCATCCGCTCTGAAAGGATTCTCGTAGGTTTTTGCACGGTAAGTCATCTGGAAAGGGTTTCTTGGGCTATTTCCCAATTGCTCCCCTTCAGAGAATCTTGAAATGGAATAACCAATTTGGTTATTGAAACGAACCGACAACTTATCTGAAGTATGGTCTAAGTTTAAACGAACTGTGTATCGTGTTAAGCTAGAACCCAAGTCAATACCTTGCTGATCAAATAAGCCAGCAGAAACAAAGAACTTGGTTTTTTCATTACCTCCAGACATATTCAATTCATGTGTCTTAGATACACCTGTTCTATATAGAACATCAGGCCAGTAAGTGTCAATAGCTTTGATACTATCATACAAGAATTGCTTTCTTGCAGCTGTCATACCTGCAGGAATTGCTGGGTTATTAGGAGAATAAGTCCATCCTGGAGTGTTAACAAAACGCTCTCTTTCTTCGTAAGCAAACATTTCAGCAGTATTCATCAAGTTCAAACGGCTGAAATCAGGTGCTTGTGTAAATCCATACTGGTTTCTAAAAGTGAAATTAGTAGGACCGCTCTTACCTTTCTTAGTAGTGATTACGATAACACCAGTACCACCTCTAGCACCATATAAAGCTGCAGAGTTTGCATCTTTCAATACAGTGATAGATTCGAAATCGTTAGGGTTGATGGTCTGCATATCAAATGCAGGCAAAGGAACTCCGTCAATTACATACAATGGCTGCGCACCGGCACCGGCAATTGACTGAATACCTCTGATGGTAACAGTAGCAGAAGAACCTGGCTGACCAGAACCTGAGTTAACCAACATACCTGGAACACGTCCCTGTAATGCTTGGTCAAATGCACCTACTGGTACAGTTTCAACTACTTTACCGCTTAATACTGCGGCAGCACCAGCAAACTGGGTTTTCTTTTCTCTGGAATAACCGGTAACAACCACTTCGTCTAAGTTTTCCACTGTAGAGCTAAGTGATACATTCACGCTATTTCCTTTACCCAATTTAATTTCTTTTGGGGCAAGGTTTAAACCAGAAACTACCAAAGCGGTAGCGGTAGAAGGAACAGAAATTGAATAGGTTCCATTCTCTTTTGTTAGTGTACCCGTACTAGTTCCTTTCACTAATACAGAAGCCCCTGAAACAGGCTTTCCACTCTCGTCTGTTACTGTTCCTGTGATGGTTCTGTTCTGAGCCTGTAGTTGAAACAAGCTTACTAACAGACACAGGAATACTGTGACTAGTTTTCTCATGATTAAGTGTTTAAGTTTTGGACAGCTAATATAGTTAATGAAAGCTTAAAAGCCAAGGTTTCAAAGATTTGAATATGATAAGCGGCATTTTGTTAAACAAAGTATTTATATTATATATGTAAATAATTGATTAATAATTTGTTGATTTATATACTTAAATATTATAATATAGATAATTCATGGTTTCAAACGAAAAATTGAAATTTATTTGAGAGATACTGATAACATTTAGTAAACATCAAAAAAATAGGTCCCGGTATTTACCGGGACCTATGACTAATGTGTTCAATACACTATTTATGTACAAGTAGCGTATTCACTAATTATCTACACAAAGCGGATTCAACAACAATTCAGTTGAAGAAATTGGCCAGATATACTGCTGAGCAGTTGCAGCAATTGCAGCAACACCAGGTTTCGCAGGTAATGGCAATCCTAAACGAGTTAAGTCTGTTCCAGCTAATCCTTCCCCTAAGAATTCAATTCTTCTTTCAGTTAAGATGGCATTTGCCAAAGCATCTGCATTTGCAAAATCAGCAGCTGTAAATACAGTTGAAGCATCAGAACGACCTCGAACAGCATTCAATAATGCAATCGCTTGTGCATCTACAGTATTAGTAGAACGTACACGAGCTTCTGCCAAATTTAATAACACTTCTGCATAACGAATCACAGGAGCATAATCGGTAAAGATTGAAGCAACACTATATTTTGTTAAATAGCTTTTACCACCGAAAACACCTACCATGGTTCTCCTTTTGTCAGTAGATTTCCATCCAGCGTCTGCAATAATTCCTGTAGGTAATAAAGAATACTCACCATTACCGCCATTAAAAGATGCAGGACCATAATAATAACCAAGTTGATTCTGTCCACCGGGTGTTTCATTTGAAGCAAATGGCATTGACAAAATTGACTCTGTTGTAGTGTAGGGTGCCTTGAACACGTTGGTTACATCGGCTTGCAATGCATGAGCAACACCTGAAGTTGCTGTAAATGGCGCAGTTGCACTTACGATTTTATTTGCTTCAGTAATAACTTCAGCATAACGGCGCATACTTAGATACACTCTTGTTTTTAAAGCAATAGCAGTATTTCTATGTGCACG
Organism: Sediminibacterium sp. TEGAF015; assembly: GCF_025997995.1. Classification (GTDB taxonomy): domain Bacteria; phylum Bacteroidota; class Bacteroidia; order Chitinophagales; family Chitinophagaceae; genus Sediminibacterium. The sequence goes on from NZ_AP026683.1 coordinate 1,796,837, forward strand.
AATAGTGTTATTTAATGCATTGCTATTGGTTAATGGCAAGTTGGTTTCAGCAAAATTTAAATCGGCTAAAATCTGAGTATACACTTCTGCAACCGTTGCTCTAGCTTGTGCATAATTATCAGAACCAGTATTTCCTTTTAAACGCAAAGGAACACCTGGCTTAGATCCATTCCCATCCCAGAAAGGACGTGCATACAATTGCAACAAAGAATAGTAACTCATGGCTCTTAACAAACGGGCTTCTGCTTGATAGTTATTAGAAACAGATGCACCAACTATTGCAGTTCCCTTAGTAGCCATACCGTCTAAGAATACGTTGGCCAAATTGATAACATAGTAAGCCCTTGACCAATGGTTTTGTACAGAGTTAGTAGAACTGTTAGATGGTGTATAGTTCCAAACGTCAAATCCTGTTACAACGTTGGTTCTATCGTTCATGAAATCGCCACCTCGGATATCATTAAATATCTGGTAACGACCGCCATACATTCCTGCATTTTTAATAGAGGTATAAATTGCTCTTACCTGCCCTTCAATTCTGTCTTTGCTATCAAAAGCAGTAAGGTCAGAAATGACATTGGTAGGAACCGGATTCACAAAATTATCTTTGGCACAAGAAGTCAGTTGAACTAACCCCGCAGCCATTGCAATATATAATAGGTTCTTTTTCATTTTTCTGAATTAATAGTTTAACAATTAGAATCCAACATTTAAGCCAATAGTAATGGTGCGTTGGTTAGCTACTGTATTTCTGTCGATACCAAAGTTGGTAGTACCGTTACCGTTTGAAGAAACTTCAGGATCTGGACCCGGATACTTGGTAATAATTAACAAGTTGTTTCCAGAAACGTAGAAACGGGCATTCGAAATTTTAGCTTTATCTAATAAAGATTTAGGAAGATTATATCCAATGGTTAAAGTTCTTAACTTAATGAAATCTCCTTTGAATACGTTGATATCAAGCGGGAAAGAAGAACCGTTAGAAACGTTGTCACCAAACACTGGTTTAGGAAACTCCGTTACATCACCAGGCTTCTGCCATCTGTTCAATACCCCTACTTCGTTGTTCCAGAAACGCTGATCTCTTAAACCAGCCTGAGTTCCGTAATACAAGTAGTTGCCCATTTGGTAAGTAAACAATGCATTTAATTCAAAATTCTTGAAGCGAATATTGTTTTCGAAACCACCAAAAATTTTCGCATGTGTATTCTTGTACACAACAGCGTCCGCACTACTTACGGTAGGAGCTACAGATCCATCAGCGTACATAAAACGAGACTGACCAGCAGGAGCTACGTGTTGAAAGAATACCTGACGACCTTGGCTATTGATGAAAATTCTGCGTCCAGTTGCAGGATCAACCCCAGCAGTTCTGGTAACGAATAACATACCAATTGGCTGACCGGGAATCGTAATGCTAGGATTTTCCAAACCGCTAGTAGAAGAAACGATGCTATTAATACCTGGAGCCAACGATAATACTTTGTTATCGTTTGTAGACAAGTTAAATGAAGTAGTCCAGCTAAAATCCTTCTTTTGAATCACATTGTATTTCAAATCAAATTCAAACCCTCTATTGTACATAGAACCAATATTGGTAGGAATGCTAGAAGGCAAACCAGCAGATGGAGGTTGCGGTACAAATAATAATAAACCATCATTATTACTGTTATAGTAGCCTACTTCAGCTGTCAAACGATCGTTGAACAATCCAAAGTTCAAACCGACATCTGTCTTCTTACTGGTTTCCCAAGTAAGGTTAGGGTTACCTGCCTGGCTGTACGCTACGGTAGCAAAACCACCATATAAACCAGAACCATAAGATGATAAGGAAGCAAAGTTACCTAAGCCACCAATATTACCTACTTTACCATAGCTAGCTCTCAATCTCAAACTGCTGAATACTTGGTCCAACTTCATGTTCTGAATGAACTTTTCAGTAAGCACATCCCAGCTGGCAGAAACACCCCAGAAAGTACCATACTTACTATTTGCACCCAACTGAGAAGCACCATCTCTACGCACGTTAGCAGTTAAGAAATACTTTCTGTTGTAGTTATATTGTGCACGGGCAAATTCAGAATATAAATAGTTTTCTCCAATACCCAATCCTGATGCATTAGGTGTTGCCCATCCACCCTGAATATTAGTAAATGCAGGGTCAGAAACCGTTACGCGGTTTAACCCGTAACTATTATTGTCAGATTTCTGGTGTTCAATACCCGCCAAAATCCCTACAGTATGCTTTTCAGCAAATACCTTGTCAAACTGTGCAGTGGTAGTCCATACCCAGCGCTTGTTTTTGTTGAAAATGGCAGTAACAGAACCAGTAGAAGAAAAACCTTCACCTGACAAAGGATGTGAGAATAAATCATTGTCAACCATTAGGTAATCCAAACCATACTGTGTTCTTAGCGCTAACCAATTTACTGGCTTAAATTGTGCATAAACATTACTGATTAAGTGTTCGCCATAACTGTTAGATCTATTTAAATCAAGTGCAATCTGTGGATTGTAAAATCCAACCTGGCCCAATTTGTTACCCATAACACCAATTAAACCATTGGCCTGATTATACGATCCATCGGCCAAATAAGGACCCACGTTTGGTGCGGTAATCAATGCAACACGTCCCATACCGGCCGTGTTAAAAGCTTCACCTGCCAATGAACCAGAACTTGCAGCAGCAGTGTTCTTATCACTAGTATATTGAATTTTTCCACCCATGGTAAAGAACTTACCTGCTTTGTGGTCAATATTCATTAACAAACTCAAACGTTTGAAATCATTTTTCCTGATGATACCTTGCTGTTCAGTATATCCAGCAGAAAAATAATAGCTGGTTGACTCGTTAGCACCAGATAAACTGATAGTATTGCTATGTTGAATACCTTGACGATAAATGATATCAGCCCAATTGGTATTGATAATTTTACCATCAGGTCCTGTAGTAGTAGCAAAAGCGTTGGTAGCCGCATTGAATGTACCCGCATTTCTCAAGGCTTCATTCTTGTAATCGGTATACTGTTGCGCATCCAATACTTTTTGCAAACGCTGAGGATTACTATAACCAACCCAGCTATCAACAGTTACTTTAGAACGTCCAGGTTTACCTTTCTTAGTAGTAATGAACAAGACACCATTCGCGGCACGGCTACCATAGATAGCAGTTGCAGCAGCGTCTTTAGCAACGTCCACACTTTCAATATCATTTGGATTGATAGAAGACAAAACGTTACCAGCAGCATTGGTAGAACTTCCGTCACCGGTAAATACCGCAACTCCATCTACTACAATCAAAGGATAAGAAGAAAGAGAAATGGAGTTCGTACCTCTGATTCTTAAAACAGGAGGTGCGTTCAATACACCACTAGGTATTACCACTTGAACACCAGCAGCTCTACCACCCAAGGCTTGTTCAAAGCTTTGTGTAGGCTTATTGGCTAAAGCTTCCCCTTTTACGCTAGCAATACTTCCTGTTAAATCTTTTTTCTTCTGTGTACCGTAACCCACCACAACCACTTCACTGAGTGATTTGTCTTCTTGGTTAAGATTCACATTAACAGAAGAAAGCCCATTGATATTAACATCTTTGGAATCGAAACCCACATAACTAATACGAAGGGTTCTTACTTTCTCAGTTACTTGAATGGAAAAATTTCCGGCATTATCTGTAAGTGCATTTTTGTTTGCACCCACAGCACTTACAGTTACACCACTCAGCGGTGCCCCTTTTTCATCAGTTACTTTACCAGTAACTGTTCGAGCTGTTTGAGCGTATGCATTGGCTATAAATAGCAAAGCACACGTCAAAAAAACGGCTAGTTTTCTCATGCGAATTTAGTTTTAGTTTAAGAGATGTTAAATTTAGGCAGTTTTTTAATATAAAACGCTGCAACAAAACCAAACTTTTATCCGCTTATCCAGAAAATTACCCTTTCATCCTGTTCTTGGATCCTGAAATTGTTAAAATAATTACGGGCAATAAAACCAGATTCGTTATAGTCCCTACCACCAATGTGAGCGAAGTAAGCCAACCTAAGGCTTTAGTACCACCAAAATCGCTAAAACTAAAAATGATAAATCCGGCAATTAAAACCAATGAAGTATAAATTATACTAATACCAGTATGGCGAATAGTTGCAATTAATGTAGGATTCACTTGGTTTTTATGAGCAGGAAGCTCTTGTTTATAGTTAATTAAAAAACGAATCGTTACATCAATCACTATTCCAAGAGCAACACTGAAAACCAATACAGTGGAAGGTTTTAGCGCAATCCCCATCCAACCCATTACACCAGCTGTAACAACTAAAGGAATTAAATTAGGAATCAGTGAGCTGATTAAAATGCGGAAAGATTTAAACAGATAAAGCATGCACAATGCTATTAACAAAAACGCCCAGAATATACTTTCCTTCAACCCATTAATAATAAAACTAGACCCTTCTAAAAAGCTTACACTACTACCCGTAAAACTTACTTTGAACGAAGTGGTATCAAAAATTTCATTGGCACGTGCTTCAAACTTTGTGAGTAGTGCAGGCAGTTTTGCACTACCAATATCTTTCATATTTACACTGATTCTGGCTTTCTGTTTATTGGTATCAATAAAATTATTCACCAGTTTATTAAAGGCATTGGGAGAATCCGTCTTTAAAGTGTCATTCTTACTTCTCAAATAAGGGCCTATAAAAGCAAGATCACTTTCATAGGGAATTGTATAACTCATAGTATCTCCATCATAAAATGCCTGCTTGGCAAACTTCAGCCCTTCTACAAAAGATAAAGGCCTTGCAGTATATTCTGAAGAATCAAGATATGCTGAAAACTCATCAATCGCTGCTATTGGCTTAACCGATCGTACCAATCCGTTTTTCTTTTTGGTATCCACTATTATTTCCAGTGGCATTACTCCCCCAAAGTTTTCTTCGAACCATTTAAGGTCGGTATAAATTTTATCTGCTTTAGGCAAATCATCTACAATAAATCCTTCACTCTTTATTCTGAAGATTCCAATAATAGAAACTATGGTTACTATAGCAGTCACCAGATAAACTATTCTTGCATGATGAAAAGTCCACTTTTCAATACGAACCAATATTGCTGCTAAAAAAGCATTGTCCAGATATTTGGTATGCTTGGTTTTTGGAGCAGGCAGAAAACTGAGAACGGGTGGTATAAAGAACAAAGAAATAAAGAAAAGCAAAAGGATATTAATACCTGCAACTGCTCCGAACTCTTTAAGCAACTGACTCTTGGTAAGGGCAAACACTGCAAATCCAATGGCAGCAGCAATATTGCAGAATAGAGTAACTATGCCCATTCTGCCAACCATTGTAACAAGTGCTTCTTCCTTATTTAATTTTTCCCTGTATGCCGTGTGGTATTTATTTAAAAAGTAGATACAATTAGGAATACCAATAACTACTACCAACGGGGGAATTAAAGCTGTTAGCAAGGTTATCTTGTAGCCAAACAGTACAAGCGTACCTACACTCCAGATTACCCCCATCCCCACTACCAGTAAACTCATAATGGTTGCACTTACAGAGCGGAAAAATAAAAATAGCGTAACTGCAGAAAGCAATAATGACCCTATTAAGAACCAGTTCATTTCGTCTTTAATACGATCGCCTATAATTGTTCTGATAAAAGGTAGTCCACTGATTTGCAACTCCGTTTTTGTATTGGCTTCAAAAATTTTCGTTTCCTTTAAAATATTATTGATTAGAACAGAACGATATTTACTATTGATGGAATCTTTGCTAACTGTTACTCCCAACAAGTAGGCATTTTTTTCTGGAACATGTAACAAAGTTTTATAAAAAGGAAGGCTATTGAAAAGCAAGCTGGCAGAATCCAGATCTGACTGACTGGAATAGGGAGGATTAAAAATTCTGGAGGGCACCAATTGCTGATTTTCTTCGTCGTTTAAAAGATTCATGGCATCCGGAACACTCAGCACTCCGTTAACACCTGGAACCTTTTTCAGTCTTTGACTCAATGTAAAAACCTCGTTGAAAAAATCTTTCTGAAAAAAACGATCAGATTGCAATCCAATCACTACTGTATTACCATCGGTACCAAACTCTTTAAGAAAAACCTGATAATCTATAAATTTTTTATTGTCGGTTGGGAGTGCTCTGGTGAAGTCATAGCTCAACTGCACTTTAGAAGCCTGCCATGCCATGAATGCTGTAACAAGTAATAATATAAATAACAAGCTAACCCTGAATCGTAGAATCGCTTTTCCTGCCTTATACCACATGAAATTAATTTGGATAAGCTGCAAAGAAACAAAAAATCACTCAATGCCCTTAGATTACATCACAAAGTAATATGACAATAGCTGGCTTAAGATGCCAGCAGCCAGACCTGTATAAATTTCTTTTGTATTGTGTTCATTCAACAAAAGGCGTGCGGTTGTAACGCAGCCCGCCAGTAACAAGGAAGCAGCAATGGCTACACCATCCATCTTCTGATAGTGGAGAGTCGTTAATATTACCGCGGTTACCAATCCCCCTGCGCCCATAGCATGCATACTTATTTTAAACTGATTATTGGCAAGCAAACCCATTACAGAACAGATGAAAATTCCAGTATAAAAAAATTGGAGTACAATAGGCTGGTCTGGAAAATTACGGCTTAGATAATGCATCCACCAGTAAAAAAACATGGTAATGATATAGGGTACAATTCTTTCCTTCTGCGTTCTTAAATAAATACCATCACTGAATTTTAATCGCCACAATAGAAAAACAGCAAAAGCAGGAAAAAAAGCTGTCATCCAGAAAACACCGAATACACGAAGTTTCAGTTGCCATTCTGTAATGCCTGCAAATTCATAAGGATAAGCCTGAGTTAGGTATAAAAAAAAGTAAGTAGGAACAAACAATGGATGAAATACAAATGACAAAAATTTAGCCAGGAACAGCAATGGCTTTGGTCTCTGCTCTATAGCTTCAGACAAAATAGGTTTGGTATCTGATAAATTTGACATGAATAGATAATTAAAGTTCTTTGCGCAATCTGGCTACAGGTACATTCAATTGCTCTCGGTATTTTGCTACTGTTCTTCTGGCAATATTATAACCCTTTTCCTGCAACATTTCTGTTAACACTTCATCGCTAAAAGGCTTATGCTTGTCTTCAGAAGCTATCATATCACTCAGGATCTTCTTCACTTCACGCGTACTCACTTCCTCACCGCTTTCTGTACTTAGTGATTCACTAAAGAAAAACTTTAAACGATACGTCCCGAATTCGGTCTGTACAAATTTACTATTGGCAACACGGCTAACGGTGGAAATATCAAGTCCAGTTACTTCTGCTATATCTTTTAAGATCATGGGGCGCAAAGTAGTTTCATCACCTGTCAGGAAAAAATCCTGCTGATATTTCATGATAGCACCCATGGTGCCAATAAGTGTATCCTGACGCTGCTTAATCATATCGATAAACCATTTGGCAGCATCAATTTTTTGCTTGATAAAGAGTACTGCCTCTTTTTGTCGTTTGTCTTTTTTACTCCCCTTCTCATACTCCTTTAGCATGTCTCTGTATCCTTCACTCACTCTTAAATCAGGTGCATTTTTAGCATTCAATGAGAGCTCCAGCGAACCATTATTGTTGATTACAAAAAAATCAGGGACAATATAGGTTTCTGCCTTATTCATTTCTCCAACATTCCCTCCCGGCTTAGGGTTCAGTTTAATTATCTGGCCAATTACTTCTTTAAGTTGATCATCAGACAATCCAAGACTTTTCTGAATTTTTTCGTAATGTTTCTTGGTAAATTCATCAAAGTATTTAGTTAGGATCTGAACTGCCAGTTCTACACTTTTACCTTCATCTGTTTTGCGTTTCAACTGAAGCAACAAACATTCTCGTAAATCTCTGGCAGCTATGCCCGCAGGATCAAACTGCTGGATTTGCACAATTATCGATTCTATTTCTTTTTCTTCAACAACGAGACTTTGCCTGAAAGCAAGATCATCTGCAATAGAAGACAACTCTCTTCTCAGGTAACCATCATCATCCAGGCTGCCAACAACTTGCTCAGCTATTTTGTAACTTCTTTCATCCAGTTCCAGCATTCCCAACTGATTCAACACCATCTCATGAAAACTGGTCTCTACTTTGATTGGTATGACTTTCTGATCATCCATTTCCGGATAGTTGTCATCCTTTGTTTTGTAATCAGCAATTTCTCCGTCATCATCGAGCACATATTCACTGATATCTACGTTATCATACTCCTCCAGGCTGCCATCAGGATCCGTATCATCTTCACCTGAATTATCAAACTCATCTTTTAAATCGTCCTGAAATTCTTCTTCATGTCCTTCTTCACCTTGTTCAAGCGCCGGATTTTCTTCCAATTCCTCTTTAATCCTTTCTTCTAAATTGGCAGTAGGCACCTGCAATAGTTTCATTAACTGAATCTGCTGTGGAGACAGTTTTTGAAGTAACTTTTGCTGTAGTGATTGACTGAGTGACATCTATTAATAATTACGCTGTAAATTTACACAGAATTATACCGAGACAATGCGTAAAAGGATTTGTTTGTTTGTGAATTTATCCCTAATGAGTGCAGCTATGCATGCTCAGGTGCAATTAATGAAAACTCATCAGAAAAACATCCCATCCAATTCATTTTTACAGAAGATGGATAGTTTGAAAAAGCAACCAGTTAAACTATTGCCACCTGACCATTATGTGAAAGGCCTTGGCTTTTTCTGCAAAAAAGAATTACAATTGGAAAAAGCAACCAAAATTCCTTTTCGCTTTAGATTAGGCTCTTTGGATTATGTCAATAAAATGGAAGGGAAAAATCAATAATTATTTTCCCAATACTTTATTGATGATAGCTGCCATTTTTGTTCCCTTTTCCTGGATCTGCTCTTCTGTCCAAACCAAACTGATGGCTGTAGAAATACATCTACTCATAATGGCATCACTTTGAGGAAATGCTGTCTGTGATAATTGCAACAAAGCATTGGTTTGATCGGCACTTAAACGATTAAGGGTTTGTGCATTTTTTAAATGATCCCATTTACTGATATAGTGCCAGTTGTTGGCGAACCAGTAAAAATTACCTGCCAGTACTCCCTGCTCCTTCATTTCCTGCACAACAGCTTGAGTGAGTTCTTTAGTTGGTAAAAACCAACTTAAAAAACTACAACTATCATCACCACCCTCAGGCACCACTCTGAAACTCAATTCTGGTATAGCTTCCAGGTGTTTCCTCAATGCATGATTGTTTTTCTTTTGCAGTTCCAGGAAATGACTCAGCTTTCTGATTTGAGCAAGTCCAACCGCAGCATGTAATTCGCTTATTCGATAGTTGTATCCGATGAATGGATGTAAATCAGCACCTCTGTCTACGCCTAAATGATCGTGACCATGGTCGGTGTATCCGTCTGCTTTGATATAGATGTCTGAATGATTAGTCATTACCACTCCCCCCTCGGCACAGGTAATCATTTTAACAAAATCAAAACTAAAAGTACCTGCATCTCCAATCGTGCCAAGGGCTTTACCCTTATAGGTTCCGCCAATACTCTGGCAGGCATCTTCCAATAAAAGTAAATTATGTGCTTTACAGATGGATGACAGCGCATCCAGATTGGCCATACTGCCACACATATGAACAGGCATCACACATTTGGTTCTTGGCGTAATAGCGTTTTTAACTGCAACAGGATCAAGTGTCAATGTTTCATCCACTTCAACCAACACTGGTATTGCCCCTACACTTAATACTGCTTCAAAACTGGCAACAAAAGTAAAACTAGGCATGATTACTTCATCGCCTGCACCAATACCCAAAGCTGCCATGGCTGTGGTTAGTGCAGCGGTACCCGATGAAGTTAACTGTGCATATTTACAACCGAAAGTTTCGGTAATAGCCTGCTCCAGCTCTTTGGCTTTCCAGATTCCTTTTCTAGGACCGTCAAATCCATAACGCATTAAAATACCTGTTTCCAGCACATCATTTACTTCCTTTCTTTCCTCAGCACCAAAAAGTTCAAAACCTGGCATAACCTACTATTTACTTGTTAAAACAATATGCAAAGCTATAGAATCCCTGCCTATTTTTGCAAAATGAAACCAATACTATTCTATTGTTATGATGCTTATTGTGGTTGGTGTTACGGCTTCAGCCCAGTTATGAAACAGCTGGCAGCCGTATTTCCTGATTTACAAATTGAAGTTTTATCGGGGGGTATGGTTTTACCCGAAAGTCCCGTACATATTAGCGCAACCGCATCCTACATTCAATCTGCTTACAAAACAGTAGAAGAATACAGCGGTGTTACATTCGGACCTGATTATTTGTGGCATATTAATAACCCTGAATTAAGTGATTGGTTTCCCAATTCTGAAAAGCCAGCCATTGCCTTATGTATTTTTAAAGAATTGCATCCGGAAAAGCAAGTATTATTTGCAGCGGAGTTACAATATGCTTTGCACTTTGAAGGAAGGGATTTAACAGACAATGAAGCCTACCGGCATTTACTGGAAAAGTATGAAATAGATGCTGATGAATTTTATGAGAAGCTGAACAGCGAGGAGTATCAGGAAAAAGCCAAATATGAATTTGCACTCGTAAAGCAATTGCAGGTTACAGGCTTCCCTTGTGTGCTACTTCAAGAATCTGCTACTAAGTTCCATCTACTCGCAAGAGGATTTACCCCTTTTGCCGAATTAAAACCAAGATTGGATAGAGCATTGGAAACAATTGGACAATCCTAACCATCGGGAGAACAAAATCCTTTACTTTGCAACTCAATTTTAATGATATGGAATATAACAAACTGATATCGGTTACTGGAATGAGTGGATTATTTGAAATGATTAGCAGCAAAAATGATGGTGCAATTGTAAAATCACTTGATGACAACAGCACCAAATTTGTAAGCAGCAGAGTTCACAATTTTTCACATCTGGAAAGTATTGAAGTATACACCATTAGAGAAAATGTAAACCTGGCTGATGTATTCAAGGCTATGGAAGCAAGTACCGAAAATTTACCTGCTGAAAAAGATCAGGCTGCCACAAAAGCTTATTTCCAGAAGGTTTATCCTGATATGGATTTTGACAGAGTGTACGCAAGCGACATGAAGAAAATGGTAAAATGGTTTCGCGTACTGAAAGCAAATGATGTAAAAATCGAGTTGACCGAAGCACCTGAAGAGGCTGAATAATCCCTTGCATTTCATACCTTGTGACATCAATTGCACGTTGTATGAAAAGATGGATCTACTTCTTACTGTTATTGGTATTGGCAAATACCAATGCGATGGCTCAAAAGTTTTATGAAGAAACGCCTGATGCCATCAAATGGGTTAATAAAAAATTCAAAAAGCTCAATAAAGACGAAAAAATTGCGCAGCTGATGATCATTCGGGCCCATAGTAACCTGGGTGAAGATCATGTAGCCAAAGTAACTGAGACTATCCGCAAATACAATGTGGGTGGTCTTTGTTTTTTCCAGGGAGGTCCGGTAAGACAAGCCCTCTTAACCAATAAATACCAATCGCTGGCTAAAACCCCCTTGATGATTAGTATCGACGGCGAATGGGGGTTGGGTATGCGCTTAGACAGTGTAATCAATTTTCCAAGACAATTAATGATGGGGGCAGTTAGCAATGCCGATCTGATTTATCAGTTTGGCAAAGCAGTAGGCGAGCAATGTAAAAGAATGGGGATTCACGTTAATTATGCGCCAGATATCGACATCAATAACAACCCATTGAATCCTGTTATCAACGACAGAAGCTTTGGAGAAGACAAGTTTAAAGTAGCCCTTTTTGGAACAACCTATATGCGCGGCATGCAGGATGTAGGGGTAATGGCAACCGGCAAACATTTTCCAGGTCACGGTGATGTAGCAGTGGATAGTCACTATGATCTTCCAGTAATTAATAAATCAAAAGCACAACTGGATGAATTGGAATTATATCCATTCCGTGAATTAATCAAAGCAGGCCTGGGCAGTATGATGACTGCGCATCTCTTTATTCCGGCTTTGGATAGCAGCGCCAACAGAGCAGCAACGCTTTCCAGAAATAGCATCAATGGACTGCTTAAAAACGAACTTGGATTTAAAGGTTTAAGTTTCACTGATGCACTAGAAATGAAAGGGATTACCAAATTCTTCCCTTCCGGTGAAGCATCTGTTGAAGCATTAATTGCAGGAAATGATATGCTTTGTTTGCCAGAAGACATTCCCGGTACAATAACTAAAATCAAACAGGCAATTGACGAGGGAAGATTGAGCTGGGAATCCATTGACGCAAGTGTAAAAAAAGTTTTACTGGCAAAATATCATCTTGGACTCAACAAGATTTCAAAAATTGATACCACCAATCTGGTAAACGACTTAAATGTTCAAACCAATTTGATAAAAACGCAATTGAGTAAAAATGCCATCACGCTATTAAAAAAAGAAAACAATCTTTCCTTCCCAATAAAAAAGGGGCAGAAAATTGCCTATGTTGCCATTGGAGCACCCGGAGAAAACACAATCTCAACAGAATTAAGTAAAACCTATAATGCAACTGTTTACTTATTTGGAACAAGAGCCAGTGTTGGCAAACAATTAATGGATGATATGTCTGCCAATCAGATTCCTGCTGATAAAGCAGACAGCAGTTCAGCAAAACAGTTGATTGAAAAAATTAAAAAACAAGGTTTCGACCTTGTAATTGTAGGTATGCACAATTATAGCAGAAGGCCTGCAAAAAATTTTGGTTTGAACAATGCTGCTGTGTATTTACTGAACGGATTACAATCCTTCCAGACAGTAACGCTTTATTTTGGAAATCCCTATGCAATTGCCAACTCAACCAATGCGCCTAACCTCATTGCATGCTATGAAGACGATGATATTACACAGGAAACTGCCTTTGATATCCTCTCTGGAAGAGCAGATGCAAAAGGGATTTTACCAGTAAGCATTTCACCTGAACTAGTATATGGCAATTCCATTACTTACCAGCATTATTTCCCTAAAGTACAGCCCTGGGAAGTAGGCCTGGATGCCAACAAGCTTAGCAAAATAGATTCTATAGCCAATGATGCTGTAACCAAAGGCGCTGTTCCAGGATGCGTAGTATTGGTAGCAAGAAAGGGCAAAATTGCTTACCACAAAGCATTTGGATATACCAATACAGACAAGAAAGAATCAGTAAACAAAGACATGATTTACGATCTGGCTTCTGTTACCAAAGTATCCGCTACAACTATGGCCATCATGAAGCTGGTAGAGGAACAAAAAATAGATCTTGAAAAAACCTTAGGCGATTACCTCCCCATGACCAGAAACTCTGATAAAGCCGGTTTAAAAATAAAAGACATATTACTTCACCAGGCTGGGCTGAAATCTTTTATTACTTTCTATAAAGAACTAATTGATAGTGTGAATGGCAAGCCATTACCAGCTTATTTCAGAGCTGAAGCATCAGAAGGATTCAATACAAGGGTTGCAGAAAATCTATATCTAAGAAACGACTGGAAAGACACGATTTATCAGCGGATTCTCTCTAGTCCACTAACTCCTGCTGGCAACTATATTTACAGCGACAATGATTTTATTTTCCTGGCCGCAGTTGTAGAATCTGTTACCGGAAAAAATATCCATGCATACACCAAACAAATGTTCTACGATCCATTGGGCATGACTACCACAGGATTTACTCCCAGAAACTATTTCCCTTTAAATACCCTGGTTCCTACTGAAGATGAAAAACATTTCAGACAACAAATGATGCGCGGGGATGTACATGATGAAGGGGCTTCTTTATTCGGGGGGATTGCAGGTCATGCCGGACTTTTCAGCAACGCCTACGACCTGGCTAAAATTTACCAGATGTTATTAAATGGGGGAACCATCAACAACCAACAATTTTTGCAGCCTTCTACCATTAAAAACTTTACTGCTTATAATAGCAATATCAGCCGTAGAGGACTGGGCTTTGATAAACCAGAAAAAGACAACGATAGCCGAAAAGACCCCTATCCTTCCCGATTTGTTTCACCAAACACTTTTGGGCATACCGGATTTACCGGCACCTGCGTTTGGGTAGACCCTGATGCAGACTTAGTGTATATTTTCCTGTCGAACAGGGTAACCCCAACCAGGAACAATACACTATTCGGGAGAATGAATGTGCGTCCAAATATCCAGGAGGCCATTTATCAGGCAATTATGAATTAACATCATATTTCTATATAAATCTGTCAGCAAGAATTACCTTCATGGAATAATTCTTTGCACATGAAACGCTGTTTAACGCATATTTTGTCAGTTGCTGTACTTGGCCTTGTATTTACTTCCTGCAGCAATAAAGCCCCAAAAGAGAGCAGATTAATTCCTAAAGATGCTGCTGTTGTTATAAGTATTGACCCGGAGGCACTAAAAAATAAGCTTCAGAATGGAGGCATAAGCTTGGATAGCCTTTGGGCTGCCGGGTTTGAAAAAGATTCAACCAGCAAGGAAGACCAGCAGAAGATTGCTGACCTTAGAAACGCAGCAGGAATTAACTGGAGTGAGAAAATTCACTTCTTTACTTTTTTCCAGGAGGAAAATAAAAAAGCAAACGTATACAATCTTCTTTTCAGCCTTACCGACAGTGCTGCTTTTAAAAAATACATTGCTGAATTAAAATGGGAGCGTAAAACAGCTATTGAAAAAAATAAGGAATTCGATTACCTAAGCTTATCAAATGATAATGTACTGGCTTGGAATGATAAGCATGCCTTAGTCATGTTTTATGAAAACAAAATAATTCCCTATTATGATTCAGTGAATATGCGTTTTGTTATCCCAGAGAAAAAGGATAAAAAGAAGGAAGTACTTGAAGAACTCACCAAACTTTTCACGCAGAAAGAGTCATCATCTTTAGCATCTGTAAAAGAATTTGGCAAAATGTTTTCTGAAAAATCAGAAGGATATTTCTTTGCCAGCTCAGGAAGCACACTCAATGTATTGAGCGGAATGCCGCTGCAGTTACCGAAGCTAGAAGAGCTAATCAGCAATAATTACACTACTGCAACGCTGAGCTTTGACGAGGGCAAAATAATTGCCAAATCGGTTACGCATACCAATCCATTATTAAGCAGCATTTTGAAAAAATACGCTGGACCTACTGTAAATACATCCCTAATTGACCAGTATCCCTCTCAGAACATCAATGCAATTATAATGGCATCATTTAATCCACAGATTTTCGGAGGACTGCTGAAAGAGCTGGAAGTAGAGAGCCTTTTAAATCAAATTTTAGCCAAATCAGGGATTAGTGCCGCTGAAATGTATGGAGCAATCAAAGGAGATATTGCTGTTGTAATCTCAGACCTAGGAATTGGTGCCAATGAACCTGATAAAAGAAAAGACGAATTGGCTATGGTAAATAAGAAACCGATTGGAAAAATGATTTTAAATATTCCAGCAGGAAACAAAGAAAATTTCTTGAAACTGATGAATAAAATAGCCGATCAGGGATTCATCCGAAAAGCTGGCAACGAATTCAAATCAGCAGAATTATTCGGACAGATGGGCATTTATCTGGTTGCCAACGAACAGGGGATTATTATTGCAAGTGACTCATTAACTTACGCTCAATATAAAACGGGAGGCAATAAATCAACTATTAATAAAGAAGCGCTTGATTATTTCAAGGGAAAGTCTACTGTTATGTATGTAGATATAGCCAACACATTAAATGGATTCCTGAAAGACAGTTCCGGTGGCTATAATAATTCCGTGTCAACAGCTAGAAATACAATCAAGGATATAGTAGGCTCGTCAGAAAATTATAATGACAATAAAATTGTTTCTGTTTTAGAAATCAACATGCTAAACCAAAAGCAAAACAGTCTAGTAACTTTAGTGAGTTTACTTACAAATATTGCAGTTGATACCAGGAGCATAGCCAAAAGGGAAAAAGAGATGGAAGAAAAGCTTTTCCCTTCCAGTATACCAACTGTAATCAGGGCCAACTAATGAATTTCGAATTAGAATTTGTAGTTCCAAAAGCCATTGCTGACAGACCTTCCATATCAAAATCTGATATATGGGGGCAGAAAATCAGTTTTGAAAAAGGGAAGAATATAAAAATAACTGCCCCCAGTGGTACAGGGAAAACTACCCTTGTGCATATACTATATGGCTTAAATAAAAATTATTCTGGCCGAATCAGTTACAATCAACAGGACCTGGCAACCATCAATCCAATTGAATTGTCAAGACTAAGGCAATCCCATTGGAGTATCGTATTTCAGGACTTAAAATTATTTCCAGCCATTTCAGCAAGCGAGAACATTGAATTGAAAAGAAGCATGCATACAACAGCTGTGAAAGCAGCTGAGATTGAATGTATGGCTGATGCCCTGGGACTTCAATCTATACTTGATCAACCTGCTGGAACTTGCAGCTATGGGGAGCAACAGAGAATTGCCATTTTAAGGGCACTCATGCAACCGTTTGATTTTCTTATTCTTGATGAACCATTCAGTCATTTAGACATCAACAATAAAAAAAAGGCCGCTCAACTTATTCAGGCAGAATGTTTAAAAAGAGGTGCCGGATTGATTATTACCGACCTGGATCTGGATATGTATTTTGATTATCAGGAAAGCTTAAATCTATAATATTGTTTCACAGTCTACTTAGGAAACTTATTCTTAATCAATCAGGCAAATCAAAAATATTAGTAGCCAGATTGGGATTAACGATTGCTATATTTTTATTGTTTACTGCTATACAAATACAGAGTAATTACGATTTTCTGTTAAACAATTCATCCAATAAAGATAGTATTGGTGATTTCCTAGTAATAAACAAAATACTCAACAATGAAACGATTGGGAACACAGTCATAGACAGTACTTTGCTTTCGAAACTTAAAGAGCAGCCATTTACTGAAGAGATTGGTCTACTTTCGCCAAGCCGGTTTAAAGCCAGTATACAGAGTATAAGTGACCGGTTCCCATTCTACACAGATATTTCATTTGAAAGTATTCCGAATACATTTATAGATATTAAAAACATAGATTTTAGCTGGAGGCCCGATGCGGATTTTGTTCCGGTAATTGTACCTAATATGTTTTTAGACATCTATAATTTTCAATTTTCTATTTCACAAAATTTACCACAACTAAGTCCGGAAATAGTAAAAATGATTGTTTTTAAAATTACGGTTTATAGTGACAAGGAGCCTGTTCATTTTAATGCAAAAATTGTGGGATTCAGTGACCGGATCGCTTCAATGCTGGTTCCAACACAATTTATTCAATGGGGTAATCAATATGCAGGAACCATTGAAAAAAACGCAGTATCAAGGTTAGTAATTAAAACAAAAGACCCATCGAATCCTGCCATTTCCCGGTTTTTTAAAGAAAACAATCTGGACACGAATGACGATAAACTAAGATTCAGCAAGTACAGAAAGATTATAGATACAGTTGTAAGTATTGCAGGATTCACCGGATTAATTATGCTAATATTTTCATTGTTAATATTTACCCTTTTTATTCAGCTAAACATTGCAAACAGCAAGGAGGAAATTGGCCTGTTAATTATACTTGGGGCCTCTCCTTTTCAACTCTCCAGATTTTTATTCCGGCGTTTTTTTCCAGGAAATCTATTAAGCATTTTAGCAAGCATTTTGCTTGTAAGCACGCTTCAATTCATATTGAAAAACCTCCTTGAAACACAGGCAATTTTTATTCCTTCCTTTATTTCTATTTCAACTGCTATTACAGGAATTTTTCTGATTATGCTTCTTTGGATTATCACAGCCAGAACAATCAAAAAATATATCTATCTGTAAGTATTAAAAATCTCTTTTACCATTTCCAAAGAAAGTGGCTTTGTTATATAATCCACTACCATAGGGAATTCACGGGATTTATCTCTATCGTAAGTATCAATAGAAGAAGACAGCACAATTACTTTTGAGTTCACTGTATAATGTTGATAATGAAGCAGAAAATCCCATCCACTACTAAATGGGAAATTAACATCAAGCAGAATTAAAAATTCTCCGGAATGATCATTAGCCTGCAAGAAAGTTTCAGCAGATGAAATAGTATCAAAAACCATCACTTCCATATTCGGATCTACCATTTGTATAATCCGTTTATTGATAATATTTGTCAATGCATCATCGTCAATCAGAATCACTTTTTTGTACTGCTGATTTCTTTTGTAAAAATTAAAATACCCGTCTGTTTGATTAAAGGAAAGCTTGTGGTTTATTTTAAAAATAGTGCTATTGATTACCTGTATAGATTTTCTAGCCGCACTGATCATATCATTCCTTTCTCTCACATTAATCTCAGGATTGTCAAGCACTTGAACTATTGACTGAATTTTGGCATACTCATGTCTTAACTCGTGCGAAGTGATAAAAGACAATTCGCGAAATGTTTTATCATTTTTCTTTTGCTGATGTTCAAACCACAAAATATCTGACATATCTGTCATGATACCCGTAACACAATTCACATTATGATCCAATATCATTTTTCCGCATCGCACATTGTACACTTTACTTGTGAGATGTTTAGTTACAAATCGAATATTTTCTCCTTCAGGATTAAAGAACATAGGATCAGGAGAAGTGAGTAATTTTTCCAATAGATGTCTGTCATCATCATGAACCATTTGAAATAATAAATCAAAGGAAATGATTGTTTCAGCGCTAGTATCATCACTGAACAAAGCTTTAAAATGACTATTGTAAAACAGAAATTCTTGCTTTTGCTGACTCGCTAAAAAAAGTGCATTCTGGGATAGCGTGAAAAATGATTTCAAAGCTTCTAATGCACAGCTTATTTGTCCCGGGAATACTTGATTTTTATCCATATAATCACCAAAACAGGCTTGAATGATGAAATAAGCCCATTGATGCCGTAAAGGTTGTTTGCTTACGATTAATAAACTGTGGTACTCTTATATATATGTACCACGTGATTTCACCCTATTTTTTGTAGTGGTAAATTTAATAATTTGATTTTTAATTGTTTAGAAAGATAAATTTTTATTAATATTAAAACATATGATACTTTGTATGCTTTACTGAATTAATTTACATTCACAATCCTTGCAAACAATAAAATCGCTTATTATGAAAAATCTTATCTCAAAACGCTTTCTAGCCCTGGGAGTAATCGCATCGCTAAGTTTCGCGGCCTGTCAAAAAGCAGAAACGGAATCAAATCCATTACAATCGAACAAGAAAGATGCTGAAATGAATCTTGTTGGATCTGCCAATACCAATGCTAGTATCAATGGATTAATTTCAGAGTCTGATGCAGCCAAAATGCAGGAAACTTATAGAAAAAATTACAAAGGCAACAATTTCACGGAATATGTAGCTTTTGATGTAGAAGACATTGAAAAATTTGTGAAAGAAATTAAAACCAAATATAAATCAGATAAGGTTTATGTATATTTTGGTCAATACGATGAAAAAACTGCTCCCAAACCTGAATACAAAGGTCGTGTTTCTGTATTTTTCTTAGGAAACAACAAGAAAAGCTCTAGTGGCAATTTCAGAAGTCAAAATACTGGAGATCCAGGTGCACCTCCAGATGGATCTAACTACCTTAACCATGGTTCAATCTGGCCTTAATAGACTGATTAAAATTGGGTATAATTTAGTAGTTTCACACTAAAGCCTAAGAATGTTTCTATTCAATATTTACCTGCTGGTGCAAGCCAGCAGTTTTTTAGTTTGTATACTATTATATAAAACGTTGAAAAACACTCCTTTTAAGTATTTTTTACCGTTTTTATTTATTACGCTGTCAGTGGAACTTATTGGTTATTGGTTATTAACCAAAGGGATTCGCAACTATACCCTCTTTAATGTGTTTACCACATTCGAGTTTGTATTTTATGCCTTTTTATTTTCAAAACATTTAAAAACAACTGTTTTTAAAAAACTGACAATTGGATTTATCCCATTTTATTGCTTAATGGTTTTCCTGAATCTCCAATATATACAAGGCTATAATAATTTCCATACCTATACTTTTCTATTGGGCTCTTTTTTTGTAGTCTTATTTTGTTGTTTGTTTTTTTATGAATCAGTACTTCCCGAGCACCTTGATCATCCTTTGGCCAAACAGCCTTTCTTCTGGATATGCACAGGATTACTGCTATTTTATATGGGTTCTGTTATAATCAATGCCCTTTTTGAATACCTAAGAAGCTATGATTTACAGCAAGAGGGTAAAAAGATATATGGCTTGATCAACCAGAGTTTAAATGTAGTCTTATATTCATCCTTCATATACGCATTTATCTTATGCCGGAAAACCAGGAAGACATTCTCGTCACAATAATAATTTCTTCGGTATTTTTTGTCCTGTTGGCTGTTTTCCTGCTGGTGCTGTTGTATTTATTTCTTCGAAAACAAAGGCAAAATCAACGTGAGAAAGAAGAGATGAAAAATCAGTTTGAACAGACTATTATCAAATCGCAACTTGAGATACAAAATCAGACACTAACCTACATAGGATCTGAAATTCACGATAACCTGGTACAGATTATCTATTTGTCCATGCTGAGGATAGCCAACCTAAAAAAAGAAATAGATGAAACCGATAAGGATGAAATATATAATTTATTAAAAAAGGTATGGCACGATTTAAGAAATATTAGTCATAGCTTGATCAATACTAATTTTCACCAGATAGGATTTATTGAATCACTTGAGCAACTATTCCATAACATAGAAAAAACAGGAAAATATAAAACAATTTTACATGTTGATGAAGATGTGAACATGGATATGCTTGACAAAAGTGTTGACATCATATTATTCAGAATGATTCAAGAGATTTTAAACAACACACTAAAGCACGCTGCCTGTAATACAATTGAGGTTACTTTGAAAAATATAAACAATCAACTAAATATAGAAATAAAGGATAACGGAATTGGGTTTGATGTAAATAAAGCAAGAGAGTCAAGTGAAGGTGTAGGAATTAATAATATAATCAGTAGAGCCAGATTGATTAACGCAACCGTTACAATCAATAGCGTTATCAATCTGGGAACAACCGTAAATATCTTACTTAAAGCCAAAACAGCATGAAGACAACGGTAGCATTGGTAGATGATCATGAACTACTCAGATCAGGATTGGTAGGAATAATAAATTCGCTGGGCGACTTCGAAGTAATTTTTGAAGCGGGTAATGGTTTGGAGTTTATTAAAAAGGTAAACAAGAACAATCCACCAGACATTGTTTTATTAGATATAACCATGCCCGAAATGGATGGGTATGAAACTGCTGCATGGATAAGAAAAACACTTCCTTCAGTTAAGATACTGGTCTTAAGCATGCTATCAAACGATATGGCAATTATTCGTATGCTACGCAATGGAGTCAAGGGTTATATCATTAAAGACAGCAAGCCCCATGTTTTTAAAGAAGCAATGGAATCAATTCAAAAAAATGAATTTTACGTTAATGAATTGGTAAGAGACAAACTCATTAACTATGTTTCCAATGAAGAAGAAGACGGAAAGCAAACCCAGTCATTACTTAATATTTCCGAGCAGGAAGCCCATTTTTTGGAACTTCTATGTGCAGATAAATCATATAAAGAGATTGCAGATGAAATGTGTGTCAGTGTTAGAACTATAGATAATTACAGAGACAACCTTTTTAAAAAACTGGAAATAAAAACACGTGTTGGTCTTGTTTTGTTCGCTATTAAACAAGGCATTGCCAATATTCACGAATAAGCTCACTTCAACCATGTGCAGAATTGTCAATATAATCGTTGCATTGCTGTTATTGGCTAGTAAAGTTACGGCACAAAAAGCACCAGTTCCTATTGGCCAGTGGAGAGATCATTTAAATTATCAAACTACCATTCAGGTGGTAAAAGGAGATAAAATATATACAGCAACAGAGGCTGCTGTATTCTCCATAGATAAAGACTCAGAAATTAGTCGTTACAATAAGATAAACCGACTTAGTGATATAGGTGTACAGCAAATTGCATGGGATGAACTTAATCAGCAACTAATTGTAGCTTACAAAAACAGTAATCTGGATATATTAAAAAATGATCTTACCATTAACCTTGGCGATATTCAAAAAAGTAATATTGCAGGTGATAAAAGAATCAATGCGATTTACTGTTCTAATGGAAATGCATTTTTATCAACCGGCCTGGGAATAATAGTTGTTAATACAATTAAGTACGAAATAAGAGATACCTGGATAATTGGCAATAACGGAAATCAGGTTACCATAAATTCTTTTTCAGAAGACAGTCAGCGTTATTATGCAGCCACTGCCGAAGGATTAAAAAGTATTTTAAAAAGCAACACCAACCCTGCCAACTTTCAAAACTGGGGTATAGTTCCAACACCTTATGCAGGGAATATTTCTTTTACAGGCCTTCTGAATAATCAGCTCGTTATTACGCAAAGAGATAGCCTATTTATACAAGAAAACAACCAGTGGAAATTATTGTATCAGGAGGCAGGATGGTCCGTACTAAATACAACTATTTCTGAAAATAAAATTAGCATTTGCCTCAGAACAACCTCCGGTAATTCCAAAGTGGTAATGCTAAATAAAGACGGGAATATTGAAAAAATATTGGCAGCACCAGGTGTTATTTCATTGCCATTGTCAGCCATTGCTGCAGATGGGAAAATATGGGTTGCTGATCAGTTCGGAGGCCTATCTTCATTTAGCAGCAACAGTAATATTATAGAAAGATTTATACCAAATGGCCCAGACGGAATTCCATCAGGAGATATGGATTTCAATAATGGCAGGTTCCTACAAGGAACAGGTGCAGTAAATAATGCCTGGAATTATCTCTATAGAAGAGAAGGATTTATTGAATTTGTTGATGGGGTTTGGAAGAATACCGGAGCCATTAACACCCCTATACTAGATAGCGCCTTGGACATCATTACAATAAGCAGCAATCCTGCCAATCAAACTATCTGGGCTGGTAGTTATGGCGGAGGTCTAATTAAGATACAAGGCAATCAAATACAGATATTAAAGCAAAACAGTTCACTTGAAGCTGCAATAGGTGACCCGGGAAGTTATCGTGTTAGTAGTTTGGCATTAGACAAACAACAAAATTTATGGATAAGTAATTATGGTGCACCAAAACCACTAAAATTACTATCGAAAAATAATGAATGGGCTGGTTTTTCACCCCCAGTTACGCTTTTGGAAAATGCGCTGGCAAAGATTATTTCAGACGATGAAAACAGTCAGTTATGGATTCAAAGCCCCAAAGGCAATGGTCTTTTGGTATATCACTATGGAAATAATTTATTATCCGCAACGGATGACCGCTGGAAAATTTTTAAACAGGGTGCAGGAAATGGCAACTTGCCTTCAAACAATGTATTGAGTCTGGCAAAGGACATGGACAATACTATTTGGGTAGGCACAGATGATGGGATTGGCATTATTCAGTGCACGGACAATCCATTCAGCAACTGTGAGGCTATACTGCCAGTAATTCAACAGGACCAATTTGCCGGATATTTATTTAAAGGTCAGCAAGTTCAAAGTATTGCCGTTGACGGCGCAAACAGAAAATGGATCGGCACCCAGAATGGTGCATGGTTAATCAGCCCTGATGGAAAAAATACCATTCACCATTTTACAGTTACGAATAGTCCTTTATTCAGTAATGATGTTAAGAAAATTGGTATTGATCCATTAACTGGCGAAGTATATTTTGCAACATTCAATGGGTTGTGTAGTTTTCGTTCAACAGCAACGGAATCGAAGCAGCAACTGGATAATGTTCTTGTATTCCCTAATCCAGTTCCACCACAATTCAGCGGACAAATTGCTATCAGGGGGCTTACAGAAAATGCAATCGTCAAAATAACGGAACTGAATGGCCGATTGGTGTATCAAACCAGAAGCCTGGGTGGGCAGGCTATTTGGAACGGACTCGATTATAATGGAAGAAAAATTGCATCAGGAATTTATCTTGTGCTAGTAAAAGACAATAAAGGGATAGAAAACATTGCTACTAAAATAATTATCACCAGTGGCAGATAAGTATAACAGTAATATGACCAGACTAGAGTCAGCCCGTTTATTAATCAGACCCATGAGTATTATTGATGCGGCATTTATGCTTCAGCTCATGAACACATCAGGCTGGATTGAATTTATTGGAGACAGAAATGTAAAAGACAGAACAGCTGCCAGCAATTATATACTCACCAGAATCATTCCCAGTTATCATACCTATGGATTTGGATTATACCTGGTTCTTTTAAAACATTCAAGCAAACCTGTTGGTATTTGCGGTCTGGTAAAAAGAGAGGACTTGACGCATCCAGATCTTGGTTTTGCCATTTTACCTGAGCATGAAAACAAAGGATATATTTCAGAAGCCTGTCAAACGATTCTCGAATATGTTGAAAAGAATTTAACTATATCAACTATCTATGGCATTACTACCGAAAAGAATATTGCTGCCAAAAAAGTTTTGGAAAAACAAGGACTAACTTTTCTGCAAACAGTTCAGCTCCCTCAAAATCAACATGAATTTTTACTGTATGCTAAGGTTTTGCATAAGGAAGACGTTGCACCATAGTAGCATTGGCATATCCATCTAATCCGAGTGACAACATAGATCCGGCTTTCTCCAGATCAATAAATCCATCGGTTTGTACAAGGGATTCGCTAAGAAAAACATGCTGCAATGCTCCTATTACCAAGAAGGTCTGATTATGGGAAATGGGAACAATTTCAACCAGCTGAAGATGATACTTAACAGGTGACTCCTGTACAAAAGGAGCTGGAATACCTTCCTCAAATTGGGACGCTAATCCAACTGCCTCAAACTCATTTACTGCAGGTTCATATTTGGCACTGCTCTGATGTGCTTTTTGGAAAATATCTTCTGTGATATGATTCACTGTATAGTGCTGCACATCTTTAATGTTCTGGATGCTATCCGGCGCTGCTGGCAACGGACGATTGATATAGCCAATTAATGCAGGATCTGCACCCAGATGTACAATATTGCTGATAACAGATAAGTTGGGAACACCTTCTTTACTAACAGTTCCCACCAAGCTTACCGGTTTAAATCCGGAAAGGCAATTAATAAAATTAGCGCGATAAAAACGCTCCCATTTTTGTATTTCACCTAAAGAATATAGCCGCATGAAATATATAATGTCTGAGTTGCTGAATTGTTGACTAATCCTTGTCAGCTTTTTCTATCGGCTTATAAAAAGCAGCACGCTTTGGTCCGGGGAATGGAATATGATCTCCTTTTAGTCCATGCCACAATACTTTATTAAATTCAAGATCGGGCACATCATCTTCCTTGGCCAGACTAAAAGCCTCAGAACGGCGCTGCCATTCATTTCTGGCAGTGTTTCGGTCTTTCAGATCCACTTTTGGCAATACAGAGGTAAAATGCGTAAGATCCGGCGTTGAGGTAAAACAACGCCACATTGGTGTTGCAGCTGCGTCGTATTGACTCATTGGAGGCATACCCAGAATTAGTTCCATGGTTCTTAGCGCAGAGGAAGTACTGTACATGGTATGATCTACAAATCCACGTTTTACAAAACCTCCTGCAACAAATGCGATACTTCTATGTGCATCAACATGGTCTGCACCATTCTGCGCATCATCTTCTACAATAAAAACAGCGGTCTCTTTCCAGATTGGGCTCTTACTTAAATATTCAACAAAAAGTCCAACTGCATAATCATTGTCTGCCACATGAGCATAAGGAGTTGGTCTGCCTAGCTTTAAGCCTTCTGTATGGTCATTCGAAAAACGGATAGAATTAAACTGTGGTACTTTATTGATAGTCAGCAAAGAATCAAAATCTTTTTTCCATTGGAAAAAACGCGTTGTATCCATCACTGAATTATTATAGCCCGTAAAGTATTTACAAAAGTTTCCTTCCAGCACCGGAATATTGGCCTTATAGTTGTCTACAAATTCACCATAGCTTCTGAAACTAACACCAGCACGCTTGGCATGATCCCAGAAAAATCCGCCTTTATTATTGGCAACTTTCCTGTTCCCTTCGCCATCATAACTACCCCCTCTTCCTCCATAACTGCTTACCCAGCTTTTCTCCAGAAAATCTGTGGCATATGCACCCATCGTCCAGTTATGTCCATCCATGCTAACTTCTCCATCTACATAAAAGTTATCGAGCAATACAAAACTTCTGGCAAGAGCATGTTGGTTAGGCGTAATATTTTCACCAAACAAAGTAAGTCTGGGATCACCATTTCCTTCCTTTACATCACCTAATACCTGATCGTAAGTTCTGTTTTCTTTAATCACATAAAACACATATTTGATCGGACTTTTCTCGCCTACTTTTCTTGGAATAGGATTTCCAGCCTCCCCTTTTGCCAACTGCTCCTTTACCTTGTTATAAGGCGTGTTCTGATAAACAGCTTGTGAATACACACTCATTTGCTTTGGTGTTGGCATGTTAATAATACTCATACTACCCATGAACAAACCAGCAATATATTCTACACCTATAGGTTTATTTGGATCGCCTTCGTGATGCAAAACAATTTGCTTATTAGCAAATGGATTAGGTCCGTATACATTGGCTTTGGAAGAAAAGCCTTTCCCATTGGCAACAAATATTTTATTACCTACCACTTTTACATTGGTTGGATACCAGCCCACCGGTATAAAGCCTTTACTCTTGCTGGCAACTGGTACCGTTACATCATACACAGCCAAACAGTTATTATCTGCATTGGCTACAAAAAGTGTTTTTTCGTCTGTACTTAACGCCAGTCCATTGGTGGTAGACCCATTGGGTGCATCAGGATACAATGCAACATTTAATACCTCCACCACTTTAAACTCTTTTGTATTAATCACTGAAACAGAATTGTCATTGGCATTAGCTACATATAGTACAGATCCTTTTTTATTCAGTACAATTTCATTTGGGTTGTCTCCTACTGAAACAGATGCAGTTATTTTTCTTTCACTGGTATTAAACTGATAAATTTTGTCGCAGCCCCAGCAACTGATATAAAGAAAACGATTATCTGGTGATAAAACACAGGTATAGGCTTCCCCTTCGAGCGCCTGCTTAAATAGTATTTGCTTGGTCAATAAATCAACAATGTAAAGCTGATTATCTTCTCTGGTTACTATATACATCCATTGCCTAGCATGGTCTATAGCAATTCCCGCAGGACTTATTTTATTCGGCCATTTTTTCCCAAGAACTATTGAATCAATTAAAGTCAGTTTTTTATTTTCAACTGAAAAAATTTCAATTCGGTTATTATGTCCACCGGAAGCATAGAGCTTTTTTTCATCTTTGCTAAACGCCAGACCATACCAGCTTCTTTCAATGATTTTTGTGTCAAGTATTTTTTCTGCAACAGGGTCAATTAATTGAATACTCTGTACCCCCTGACCATTATTGGTTACAGCCATCAACTGCTTTGATGGGCTAACCACTATATTTAATGGCAAATCTCCCAATGGTAAACTTCTACCTACAGGAGTCAACCCCCAACCGTTGGGTAACATTACTTTTTTATCCAACAGTTGCTGAACAGTTTGAGCTGTAGTTAACTGAAAAGTAAAAAGGGCAAGGCCAATACAGAATAATCTGAACATAGTGCAGTCTTTAGTAGCTAAAGGTACACTTCTGTTTAAAAGAAAAAACGGCTTATCAATTATTTAATACACAAACTACTGCTTGGCAAACTCGTAGCTCCTTACCGGTTTAAAAGTCAGCATACCGCGTTCACCAGGCACTACTCTGTACTGAATCTGACGGTACATACCCGTTCTTTGCGCACCAACAGAATCTGCCGTGAATACAGGGAATCTTCGCATTAGTGTTCCTTCCATTAGCATGTATGTGTCAAATCCCTTATAGCCGGTTCTTAATTTTGGATCATCTACAATATCTGGGAATCCAATTCCTGCAAAAGTCTCATTCTTCACAGAAGACACACCAACAACCGTTCCCTTCTCGTCATTTCCGTTGAGATAAATATAAATGACCATATCAGGAAATAAGTCCCCGTTTAAATCGTCTACTTCTGCTTTACGGATTCTTCCCTTTACTTCAAAGCTAACGTCCCTGGCGCCACTGCTAAACCCAATTGGACTTACGGTAACATAGTTTTTTTCATCGTTTTTGTTGTTGCATACCAATTTGAAACCAACATTTCCCAACTTCATTATGGTATCAATTTTGCGATGCTGAGCATTCAGGTTGGTCAAGCCAAAGCACAGAATTAATAGGCCTACAATCATTTTTTTCATCATGATTCAATTTACATATTTCTGCGATATTGACCACCCACCTGATACAAGGCATTCGTAATTTCTCCCAGAGAGCAATATTTAACCGTCTCCATCAATTCTTCGAAAAGGTTTCCGTTGGTAATGGCTACCTGCTGTAGTTGAAGAAGTGCCGCTTTGCTCTTTCCTTCATTGCGAAGCTTGAATGCCTTCAGATTTTGGATTTGCTGTTCTTTCTCTTCTGTAGTGCTTCGGATAACTTCACCCGGCAATACAGTAGGACTTCCCTTTTTATTCAGGAAGGTATTCACCCCAATTAATGGTAATTCACCGGTATGTTTTTTGGTCTCGTAATAAAGACTTTCTTCCTGAATTTTGTTTCGCTGATACATTCTCTCCATAGCTCCCAGTACACCTCCTCTTTCAGAAATTCGTTCAAACTCAATTAACACTGCTTCTTCTACCAGATCCGTTAATTCTTCAATGGCAAAACTTCCCTGAATAAAGTTCTCTGTGTTGGCTGTACCAAGCTCACGGTTAATAATCAACTGAATAGCCATCGCTCTTCTTACACTCTCTTCTGTAGGTGTAGTAATGGCTTCGTCGTACGCATTGGTGTGCAAACTATTGCAGTTATCATAAATAGCATACAATGCCTGCAAAGTAGTTCTGATATCATTAAAATCTATTTCCTGCGCATGCAAACTTCTTCCACTGGTTTGAATATGATATTTCAGCTTTTGTGAACGATCGTTCCCCTTGTACTTCTGCTTCATGGCCTTGGCCCAGATTCTTCTGGCAACTCTTCCAATCACACTGTATTCCGGATCCATACCATTACTGAAGAAGAAAGAAAGATTCGGCGCAAAATCATCAATATGCATGCCTCGGCTAAGATAATATTCTACAAATGTGAAACCATTAGCCAATGTAAATGCCAGCTGCGTAATTGGGTTGGCTCCAGCTTCTGCAATATGATATCCGCTAATACTTACACTGTAAAAATTTCGAACCTTCTGATCAATAAAATAAGCCTGAACATCACCCATTAGTTTTAGGGCAAACTCAGTAGAAAAAATACAGGTATTCTGTGCCTGATCTTCTTTTAAAATATCAGCCTGTACTGTTCCTCTTACTTGTGAAAGCGCTTCCGCTCTTAGTTTTGCATATATATCTGCGGGCAATACTTCATCCCCACTCACCCCCAACAATCCAATGCCTAAACCATTGTTTCCTTCCGGCAAACGCTCTGGCAAGGATGGATTATAATAAACCGGTCTTGGCATTTTATTGAACTTGGCAGCAATGATGGCGTTCACTTCTTCCCACTTATTATTCGCCGTTATCCATTTTTCGCACAACTGATCTATAGCTGCATTCATAAAGAACGCCAATATGATTGGAGCAGGACCATTAATAGTCATACTCACCGAAGTTTTAGGATCACAAAGATCAAAACCGCTGTATAATTTTTTAGCATCATCTACCGTAGCAATACTTACCCCGCTATTTCCTACTTTTCCATAGATATCAGGACGTAAATCAGGATCTTCTCCATACAAAGTAACACTATCGAATGCTGTTGATAAACGGATTGCAGGCTGTCCTAAGGAAACGTAATGGAAACGTTTATTCGTTCTTTCTGGTCCACCTTCTCCTGCAAACATTCTGGTAGGATCTTCACCCTGTCTTTTCAATTCAAAAACACCTGCAGTGTATGGGAACTGACCTGGGATATTTTCCTGTAACTGCCATCTTAAAATATCTCCCCAGTCTTTGTATCTGGGTAATATTACTTTGGGAATTCTGGTACCACTTAAAGACTGTGTAGTTAAAGACTGTCGGATGGTTTTATCCCGAACGGTGTATTCAAAATAATCTGCCTGGTATTTTTTTACCAATTCAGGCCAGCCCTCAAGCAGTTGTTTACAATCCGGATGTAATGCCTGTGCAAAGCTATTGGCAATAAGCTGCAACTCAACAGTAGAAGCTGCATTGGCAGGTAATGATTGGATGGTGCCATGTACCTGATACCACTTGGAAGCAATAACACATTGCTCATTTGCCCACTCATTATAACTACGGTTAGCATCTGCAATTTCAGCAAGATATCTAACACGCTTTGCAGGAATAATCTGCGCCCTGGTTGTAGTTTCCGTTAAGCCTGTATGAATAGCAGACTCTGTAGAAAAATAAACACCGCATTTATCTTGAATTGCCTGCACAATTTTTCCAAACAGTTGATTAATTCCACTATCATTAAACTGAGCAGCAATGGTTCCTACTACAGGAAGATCTTCATCTGCAGCAGTCCACAACTCGTGATTGCGTTTGTATTGTTTTCTTACATCATGTAATGCATCCAATGCACCCGCTTTATCAAACTTATTGATGCAGATGATGTCTGCATAATCCAGCATATTGATTTTTTCTAACTGCGAAGCAGCTCCATATTCAGGTGTCATCACATACAAACTCACATCGCAGAATTCCAGAATAGAAGCGTCACTTTGTCCTACACCTGCAGACTCAAGAATCACCATATCAAATCCTGCCATTTTGCAGATATTAATTGCTTCCTGAACATGTGCACTTAGTGCAGTATTGTCGTCACGGGTAGCCAGACTTCTCATGTAAGCTCGATTATGTGCAATGGCATTCATTCGGATTCTATCTCCCAGCAAAGCACCACCGGTTTTTTTCTTGGAAGGATCTACAGAAATAACTGCAATGGTTTTATCTGTATAATTATTGAGGTATCTTCTCACAATTTCATCTGTAACAGAACTTTTACCTGCACCGCCGGTTCCGGTAATACCTAACACAGGAACAGATCCAGTATCAACACCCAAATCAGCAACTTCGATCTGCCCAAGATTTTCTGCGATGGTAATTTTACGGGCTATGCTTCGAATGTCTTTGGCTTCACCCAGATTCATCGGACTATTGGTATTGGCAGGCTTATCCAAGGCAAAATCACATTGTTGTAATACATCTTCAATCATTCCCTCCAATCCCATTTTTCTTCCATCATCAGGACTATAGATACGGGTGATTCCATAATGATGTAATTCTCTGATTTCCTCTGGAAGGATAGTACCACCACCGCCTCCGAATATTTTTATATGACCACAACCATTTTGGTCAAGTAAATCTTTCATGTATTTAAAAAACTCAACATGTCCTCCCTGGTAACTGGTAATGGCAATTCCCTGCACATCTTCTTCAATGGCACATTCCACAATTTCTGCTACACTTCTGTTGTGCCCCAGGTGGATGATTTCAGCCCCTTTCGATTGCAAAATTCTTCGCATGATATTGATAGCTGCATCATGTCCATCAAATAAACTCGCTGCTGTAACAATCCTAACTTTATTCTGTAAAGTAAAAGCCATATCTGTCCTTTTAAATTGGCGCAAAAATACTGCAATAATGCAAGGGGTGAACAGTTGTTAGTTTTTTATTTAAATAAAAAGAACAGTTTTGGATTATCTTAACAGCAAAAAAATATGCGATTTTCAGCTACTGTTTCAGCGCTTCAATCAGAGCCAGTTATTCAATTAGCAGACAACAACAATCACTGCAAGGCTGAAATCTATGCATTTGGCAGTATTCTGAACCATTTTAGCATTCAGATAGAAGGTAATTCAGTTAACTGTATTGATGGATTTGAATCGCCTCAACAGGCAGCCCGCGACATTAGAGGGGCATTTAAAAGCGCTAAAATCAGTCCTTTCGTTTGCCGTTTACACAAAGGAACCTATACATTCAATCAAGAAAATTATACTATACAGAAGAACTATTTGAATGAGCATGCCCTGCATGGTTTATTGTATGATGCCCACTTTACAATCGATCAAATTCAGGCAACCGAAAAAGAAGCACAGGTTACATTAAGCTATCATTACAAGGGAACAGATGCAGGCTATCCTTTCCCTTTCCAGATGCAAATTATCTGGACATTGTCTGATAAACATCAATTACGCGCAACAACCAGAATAATCCACCAAAATCAAGTGGCCATTCCTTATGCTGATGGTTGGCATCCTTATTTTAGTCTAGGAGGAAAAGTAGACGACTACCAGTTGCAATTTGATGCTGACACTCAACTTGAATTTGATGAAACGCTTATCCCAACCGGCAAAAAACTAGCAGATACCCGATTTCTTACACCAAGATCACTGGAAGGTATTTTTCTTGACAATTCCTTTGTATTAAAAGAAAACGGATCCTGTACGCTATATTACAACTCATTAAAATTAACGGTAACACCTGATGAGGCATACCCCATATTACAAGTATACACACCACCTCACAGAAACAGTATAGCAATTGAAAATTTATCCGGCGCACCGGATAACTTCAACAACCAAATTGGCTTACTCAACTTAGTACCCAATAAGTGGTATGAATTCACTACCGCTTTTCAGCTAAGCAGTTTATAAATCAACAACGGCAGTCATAGAAATTTCTACATTCACGCCACGTGGTAACCCTTTCACAGCAACGGTTTCCCTGGCAGGATAGTCCCCTGTAAAATAAGAACCATATACCTCATTTACTTCAGCAAACAAAGACATATCGCTTAAGAAGATGGTTGTTTTAACTACATGTTCAAAAGAAAGTTTAGCCTCTTTCAAAACTGCTTCAATATTTTTCATCACCTGATGCGTTTCTGCAGAAAGACTATCTTGTACCAGTTCACCTGTTGCAGGATTAAAAGCAACTTGTCCGCTTAAAAAAACGAACCCGTTGGCTTTGATGGCTTGATTATAGGGCCCGATAGGCGCTGGAGCTTGACTGGTTTTAATCACTTGCTTTGACATATAATTCATTTGAAGAGGCAAATTGGTGATTTTTAATCAACCTGCCAACCTAAATTTGTACACCAATACATTGTATGCATATTTTAATTCACGGCACCCCGGAACAGGTTGCTGCTTTTACAAAAAAACTGAATACTTCAGTCCACAAAATCACTGTTTTCCAAGGAGAAGATACCTCCATTCCTGAAGCAGATATATATATTGATGCTCTTTTTGAAGACAAAGGACCTGTTTTTAATTCGATTAAACACAAGCCGGTTTTGATTAACGGAGTAACCATCAACACAGATGGGTTAGGCAACAATGTAATAAGGTTTAATGGCTGGGGAGGCTTTATAAGTCAGGAGAAACTGGAAATTGCAGGAAACGAAAACAGTATTTCTGCTGCTGCAGAAATCTTAGCTGAAGCCGGGATTCAAACCGTTATTTCAGCTGACAGCTGTGGAATGATTGGGCCCAGAGTGGTTGCGATGATTATCAACGAAGCCTTTTTTGCATTGGCTGAAAATATCAGTACACAAACTGAAATTGATACTGCAATGAAATCAGGCACTAACTATCCTTATGGTCCGTTTGAATGGTGCGAAATCATAGGTATCGAAAAAGTGAAGAACTTACTTCATCTATTAAGTAAAGAAAACAACCGTTACCAGATTGCACCTGCACTTCAAAAAAACTAAACTATGGCGCTACTGCTACATATTGATACAGCAACTACCTATGCAGGTGTATGCATTAGCGAGAATGGACATTTGTTAGCTACACGGTCGCATGAGGCACAGAAAGATCATGCCAGTTTTTTGCAGCCCGCAATAGAAGAAATGCTTTCTGCAACTGGAAAAAAGCTGCATCAGTTAGATGCAGTAGCTGTAACAGGTGGGCCTGGCAGTTATACAGGTATCAGAGTAGGGCTTGCCTCGGCAAAAGGCATTTGTTTTGCCCTCAATAAACCACTTATCATCATCAATACATTGGCAATTATTGCACATGCAGCAAAAGCTTCTCTTGGGGTAGAAGAACTTGAAAAAGATGCTGTTTTCTATCCCATGATTGATGCCAGAAGAATGGAAGTTTTTGCAGGCACCTACAACTATGAGCTATTAGCAACGGCTCCCCCCAGTCCAATCATCTTAAATCAAGCCTTTGTGGACCAATTAAATTGTCATTCTAAAGTAATTTTTTGTGGAGATGGGGCACAAAAAATTCAGCAATTTACTCTACCAAAAAACTATACTATTTCGAGTGCACAACATTCTGTAAATCATATGGTTGCACTTGCGGATAAGGAATATTCAGCAAATAATTTTGCTGATTTGGCCTATTCTGAGCCAATTTATGTCAAGGAATTTTATCAGGCGAATGCCCCAAAAGCCAGCACTACAGCAAACTAATACATACAACTACACTGTATAGTTTACAAATTGACTAACTTTGTATTTGTCAATTACCCCCAATATTACAAAGACATGAATCCAACAATTCAATCCATCCTATTAACAAATGGAGAGGAGCCTGTTAAGGTAGACTTCCTGCAGGCAAAGAAGGCATCTTTGATCCTTCGCTCCATTAATCACAAGCTACGACAGCAAATCATCAAACTATTAGACGAACACAAAAAGATGACTGTTACCGAGCTTTATGTTAAACTACGCCTAGAACAATCCGTTGCTTCCCAGCATTTAGCCATTTTAAGAAGGGCAGGAATTGTGAGTACCACCCGCGAGGGCAAATTCATTTATTATTCTGTTAATTATACGCGACTAAACGACGTAGTAGCTTTTGTGAAAGCATTGGTAGATTAATTACCTTTGCCACAAAACCACTGCATGTTTATTAAACAATTGTATACCGGTTGTATTAGCGAAGCTGCGTACTATATTGAAAGCAATGGAGTAGCTGCCGTAATTGACCCTTTAAGAGATATTGAACAATACATTGAATTGGCTAACGAAAGAAAAGCCAGTATCCGGTATATTTTTGAAACTCATTTTCATGCAGATTTTGTTAGCGGGCATATAGACCTTGCAGCAACAACTGGTGCTACAATTGTGTATGGTCCCAATACAAAAACAAATTATCCGGTTCATGTTGCAAAAGATCAGGAAGTGTTTACATTAGGTGAACTTAGTATTCAGGTGTTACATACACCCGGACATACGCTGGAAAGCAGCTGCTATTTATTGAAAGATAAAGCCGGGAAAGACATAGCTGTATTTACCGGGGATACCTTATTTGTAGGTGATGTGGGCAGACCTGATTTAGCCCAGAAGACCAATGAGATAACGATGGAAGACCTAGCAGGAATGTTATACGATAGCCTGCATGCTAAAATAATGCCATTAGCAGATGAGGTGGTTGTATATCCGGCACATGGTGCAGGAAGTAGCTGTGGCAAAAGTTTAGGGTCTGAAACCTTTAGTACCATTGGTATTCAGAAGGCAACCAATTATGCTTTACAGGCAGAATCTAAGGAAGCATTTATCAAAGCAGTTACTGAGGGATTGGGAGCGCCGCCCGCATATTTCCCCATCAATGCTAGCATTAACCGCGAAGGATATAGCAGTCTGGATTCTTTGCTAGAAAAAGGACTACAACCTTTATCTGTTGAAGCATTCAAGGCGCAAATCAACGAAAACACCATTATTCTGGATAGCAGAAATCCAACAGACTTTACCATGGGCTTTGTTCCCGGATCAATTAATATTGGTTTAAATGGAAGATATGCAGAATGGGCAGGAAGTCTGCTATCTTTTGAAAGCCCCATTTTATTGGTAGCAGAACCAGGAAAAGAAAAAGAATCTCTAATCCGATTAAGCAGGGTTGGCTTCGAAAAAATTTCCGGCTATTTATCTGGTGGGTTTGCAGCCTGGCAGGATGCAGGAGAAAACATTGACATGATTATTGATGTGGAAGCTGATGAACTGGCTATGGATATGCCTTTTGATGACAACCTGGTAATTGTAGATGTGAGAAGGGAATCAGAATATGCCAATGAGCACGTAAAAGAAGCTATTAATATTCCACTCGATCAGTTAACGGATCCGGGTAGTATGGCCAATCTGGAAGAACAGTTCAATATATATATTCATTGCGCAGGTGGATACAGAAGTGTAATAGCTGCATCAATGATAAAGCGCCAGGGCATACACAATATCCGCAACGTGGTTGGCGGATTCGATGCCATCAAACAATTGTCTGGGAAATTTAAATTTGAAAAAACAGAAGCAGCATTAAACTAACAAATGTGCATGCTTTGCAGCATCGTAAGTAAACTTCCATCTTCGGTGGCTCCAGAGATAATTGGCAGGTTTTAGCCTTATGGCAGCTTCTACTTTTTGAGCAAAGATCCGGGTGAGTTCACCATCTTTAAAGCTGCGAGGGTCTTGTGTAATCAGTTCAAAGTGAATCTGATAATAACCTCTTTTAACCTTATAGAAATGACAAAATACAACATGGGTATCATTCATTTTAGCCCCCTTCTCAGGTCCAGGAATAAAAGGGGTTAATCTATTGAAGAATGGAACCCAATGGGCTTTCAGGTCACTGGGTGGATTCTGGTCTGCAGCCAGACCCAATGCATAGCGATCCTTTACGTAACTATGAAACTGATTTTTAAAATGTTTGGTAGGAATTAAAATGGTACCATTGATGGCACGCATATTATAAATAATCCTATCCATCGTTTTATTTGATAAAGGCTGATAAACGCCAACAAAAGGAAATTTACTGTGTAGGGGTAACCACCGATTCAAATATTCCCAGTTAAAAAAATGTCCGGCCAACAATTGTACATTTTTACCGGAATCATAGAGCGCATTCAACACTTCAATATTCGCACCCATTCTCTTGTTCAGTGTGCTATTACTGATGGATATCATTTTAATGGTTTCTACAATAGTATCAATAAAGTTGTGGTAAAAATCCTTTGCAATTCTTTCTCTTTCCTTATCCGATTTTTCGGGAAATGCAATCTGTAAATTGTGAAAGACTACTTTTTTTCTGTACCCTATCAGATAATACACCACTACATATAAGCCGTCTGCTATCAGATACATTACTCTCCAGGGCAATAAAGATAATAGATAAAAAAGGGGGTATATTATATAATACATGGTGTAAATGAATGTGTAGAAATAGGATATTCCAATTACCGTTATTTATAGAATGATATTCTGCAAAATAAAACTCTTTTCCTGATGATCGGTATTGTAGTGCAATCCCCTGCTCTCTTTACGGAACTGCGCTCCTTTTACAATCAGGTATCCCACAGTAATTAAATTTCTTAATTCACAAAGCTGAGGAGATACTTTGGTAGAACGATACAACTGTTCTGTTTCTTCAAACAAAAGGTCGAGTCTTTTCATAGCCCGACTCAAACGAACATCTGTTCTTACAATACCTACATAATCACTCATAATTTGCTGAAGTTCTTTCAGACTTTGCGTAATTAGGATCATTTCTCTTGGCTCAGCAGTACCCAATGCATTCCAATCGGGAAGTTGATTCATAAATGGCAACTGCGCTATTTTTTCACAGGAATCAATAAAACAACGATGCCCGAATACCATTGCTTCCAACAAACTATTACTAGCTAAGCGATTGGCACCATGCAACCCTGTACTTGCGCATTCGCCACAGGCATATAAATTACGGATTGAGGTTCTGCCCCATTCGTCGGTTTTAATCCCCCCGCAACTATAATGCGCAGCAGGTGCAACCGGTATCATTTGTTGCATTACATCAATACCTATTGACAAACATTTCTGATAAATATTTGGAAAGTGATGGATAAATTTTTCCTTATCCATATGTCTGCAATCCAGGTAAACATATTCCGTACCTGTTCGCTTCATTTCATTATCGATAGCCCTGGCTACAATATCTCGCGGAGCAAGGTCTTTTCTGGAATCATAACGCTCCATAAAAGCCTCTCCTGATTTATTTCTCAGAATACCACCGTCCCCTCTAACTGCTTCCGTAATTAAAAATGAAGGAGATATCCCTGGTTCATATAAAGCAGTAGGATGAAACTGAATAAACTCCATGTTCTCTATCTTCCCCTTGGCTCTGTATACCATGGCTACCCCATCGCCTGTTGCAATTTTTGGATTCGTTGTAGTGCGATACGCCTGACCACAACCTCCGGTTGCTAACAGCGTAATTTTAGCCACAATTTTTTCAATTTGGTTGCTTTGCAGATTCAGCACATAAACGCCATAGCAGGTTATATCGAGGGTCGATTTTGTTACCAGATATCCTAGATGATGCTGTGTAATCAAATCCACCACAAAACAGTGA
Source organism: Sediminibacterium sp. TEGAF015 (assembly GCF_025997995.1). Lineage (GTDB taxonomy): Bacteria > Bacteroidota > Bacteroidia > Chitinophagales > Chitinophagaceae > Sediminibacterium. The sequence continues at coordinate 1,835,265 of NZ_AP026683.1, forward strand.
TTCAGCAATTGAATATTGGGTAGTGTAGACAGCTGAGAAAGCAATGCTCTCTCCATTTCCATTCCGGTTACATCCTTGTGATGCAGAATTCTGTTCTCACTATGACCGCCCTCTTTTCCTAAACTATAAATTCCTGAATCGTCCTTATCAAATGCCGCCCCGTATTCAATGATTTCTCTGATTCTTTCTGGTCCTTCTTTCACAACAATTTCAACAATCTGCTCATTGCACAATCCATCTCCGGCAATCAGTGTATCATCAATATGCTTGCTAAAACTATCTCTTGTTTCATCCCACACACCAGCAATACCTCCCTGAGCATATTTGGTGTTGGTTTCATCTGTTTGTGTTTTGGTAATAACGGTAATGATTCTTTCAGGATATTGCTGTGCTACTTTTAATGCATAGGTTAGTCCGGCAATACCAGAACCTATTACCAAAAAATCAGTTTGTATCATACCCTTGATTGATTGCTCCACTAAGCTGGTTCTACCCAGGCACCGTGTTCTTTTAGCAAATTGATTAATTCAGTTACGGCAATTTCACTGTCGATGTTTCGCTTCATGATATCTTTGCCTTTATACAAAGTAATTTTACCTACTCCGCTTCCCACATAGCCAAAATCGGCATCTGCCATTTCACCAGGACCATTTACAATACAGCCCATGATAGCAATTTTAATGCCTTTAAGATGATTGGTAACTTTCCTGATTTTAGCAGTCGTTTCCTGCAAATCAAATAAGGTTCTTCCACAGCTGGGGCAACTAATATATTCTGTTTTGGATATTCTGGTTCTGGTTGCCTGCAGAATACTGAAGGCCGAAGAATTAATAAACTGTTCAACTGATGTATTGCTTAAATAGTTCCTTCCAGAGGTAGACAATTCTTCTTTCATTTGATGCGCATAACTGTCTGCGTGCATTCCTAAGCAGATGCCATCTCCAAAACCATCCAATAACAAAGAGCCGGTTTCAGTAGCAAAATGGATCAGGTGTTCATCTACCGTATTCCAGTTACTATCTGTAATAAGCAATACGGGATTCTTGATATTTTGTACCATTAGTTCCATCATCATTCTTCTGACAGACTGTACTGCATTGCCATTGGTGCTACTCAAACAAAGTACTACCGACAAATCATTGGCAAAGTCTGACAAAAAACTATAATCATTAATGGGTGTTGCATCGTTAAAGCAGTCAATCATCACAAAGTTGATACCCTCACTTTTTTGAGTAGCAGTTGCAAAGCCAGCTCTGTCGAATATGGGGAAATAACTTTTCTTGTCTTCTACCTGCGCATACGTTGCCGGATATACAATCACTTTCAGGGTTCCTGGCAAAGCAAAGTCCAGAAGTTGATGACCAGTGAAAATATAGTCGGCAGCTGCATCCCCAATAGCCCATTTGTCGGTTATTGGATCGTATTGATAACCGATTGCTTGAAGATGTTCGGGGGTTATATTTCCAATCTTACTAAAATCTGCAACAACAACGGGCACCTGATTCCCGCCGATATTATTTACTGCAAAAGTTTTTCTTCTGGTATAGTGAAACGGATCATACGGCAATCTGTCAATATCAGGTAAAATACCAGCTGTTACGCCTATTCTATTGGCATAATCGTAACGCTTTACCAGATCCCTACAAACCGGAATCTCTAGTTCAGGATCTTCTGTTAAACTTACGCGGATTGTATCTCCAATGCCATCTTCCAACAAGGTTCCAATACCTGCGGCACTCTTTACACGACCGTCTTCTCCATCACCCGCTTCGGTTACGCCTAAATGCAAGGGATAACACTCCCCAAACTCATTTTGCATTTGTTGTATTAACAAGCGATAAGCTTGTACCATCACCTGAGGGTTACTGGCTTTCATGCTCAGAATAATATTGTGATAATCTTCTGCACGCGCAATTCGTAAAAACTCCATGGCACTCTCTACCATCCCGATGGGGGTATCTCCATAGCGACTCATGATTCTGTCACTGAGTGATCCGTGGTTGGTACCAATTCGCATGGCAGTACCATGCTCCTTGCAGATTTTCACCAAAGGAGTGAACCGTTCTCGGATGCGTTCAATTTCTTCCAGGTATTCCGCATCGGTATAATCTATTTGTTCAAACTTCTTTTTGTCTACATAATTACCCGGATTCACGCGTACTTTTTCTACAATTCTCGCTGCAATTTCCGCGGCATTCGGTGTAAAATGGATATCTGCAACCAAGGGAGTATTGTACCCTCTTTTGCGCAATTCATTTTTTATATTCAGCAGATTCTCTGCTTCTTTTTTGGAAGGTGCAGTAATTCTAACCAATTCAGCTCCTGCTTCTATACAACGAATGGTTTGTTCAACTGTAGCCATGGTATCCATGGTATCAGTAGTTGTCATTGTCTGAACCCGAATAGGGTGTCCATTACCCAGCAATAAATCCCCAATTTTTACTTCCCGGGTTTTCAGCCTTTTATATTCTGTAAGTGAATGACAGTATTGTTGCATAAAAATGTTTCGTTCGGTTTATCTTTTTCCCTCAAAGAATCCCTGATTCATTAAAATTTTTCTGAGCAATTCTTTTGATGGCTGACTTATCGGGCTATTTGAAACGCCTTCCATGTTCAAAACAAAGAAATAGGGATGTTTGTTCTCCTCAATCCAGCCTGCTATCCATGCCAGCTGTTTTCCGTTTTCAAGGACCGTTATTCCATCCGTATAACTCAACTGATAATTGGCATTGGATTCCTGCAACATCATTTTTCTAACAATCTCATGGCTTCTCTTCTGAAAAGGTAACTGATTAAAAAACAAACGTTTCACCAAACCTAGTTGCTCATCTGCAGTCACTTTCAAAGTATTGTTCAGCCAGAAACTATCAATTGATTTACCAATTTGATGATTCCCGTACGAGAGGCTATCCAGCCAGAATTGAAGCGTATCTTTTCCCATCCTTCTGCTCACTTCCTGGAAATAAGGAGTCTCTGCTTTTTTAAAAGCAGTTTCCATGGTAACCGCTGTGTCTAACTGTATGACCATATGCTCATCAGCAACCACCCCTGTTTCCAGTGCTACCAGAGATTGTACAATATTGAAAGTGGCAGCAGGTGAAAACGCAGAATCCTTGTAACGGTTTAAGTTGAATATGGTAAAATCACCCGTTCCATTGTTAAATAAGGCAAAGCTTCCTTTAACGCCAGCAGAATCAAAATACTTACCCAATTCATTGTTTACCTGAACATTATTCGGAGAGCAGGCATTTAGTAAAACACCCATCAACAGTACACCAATAAAATTTTTCATTGTTCTTTAAATTATTTAATTACACCCAGCTCTTTACCTACTTTAGTAAAAGCAGCAATAGCTTTATCCAAATGTTCTTGTTCGTGAGCCGCACTTAGCTGAACCCTAATTCTTGCCAGGCCTTTTGCTACAACCGGATAAAAGAAGCCAATTACATACACACCTTCATCCAATAATTTAGCCGCAAAATTCTGCGCCACTACTGCATCGTATAACATAATGGGAACAATCGGATGGTCTCCGGGTTTAATATCAAACCCAGCTTCTGTCATTTTGGTTCTGAAATATTTGGTGTTGTACTCCAGTTTATCTCTAAGTGTGGTGGCGGATGTTAGCATATCTAGTACCGCAATGGAAGCACCTACAATACTCGGGGCTACGGTGTTGGAGAAAAGGTAGGGACGGCTGCGCTGACGAAGCATTTCAATGATTTCCTTTCTGCCTGAAGTAAAGCCTCCACTTGCACCACCCAATGCCTTACCTAAAGTGCCAGTAATAATATCAATCCTTCCCATTACTCCTCTGTACTCATGCGTTCCTCTTCCGGTTTTACCCAGGAAACCAGAGGAATGACATTCGTCTATCATTACAATAGCATCGTACTGATCAGCAAGGTCACAAATTTTATCTAACTGTGCAATAGTACCGTCCATGCTGAATGAACCATCTGTAACAATAATCCTGCTTCGGCAGCTGGCAGATTCTTTTAGCTTAGCTTCCAGATCTTCCATGTTATTGTGCTCATAGCGAAAACGCTTTGCCTTGCACAAACGAACACCATCAATGATGGATGCATGGTTTAATGCATCACTGATAATGGCATCTTCTTCACCAAACAAAGGTTCAAATACACCTCCGTTAGCATCAAAAGCAGCTGCATATAAAATGGTATCTTCTGTTCCTAAAAAGTCGGATAGTTTTTTCTCCAGTTCCTTATGAATGTCTTGGGTGCCACAGATAAAGCGAACACTACTCATACCGTAGCCATGTGTATCAATAGCTTTATGTGCTGCTTTAATTACTTCCGGATGAGACGAAAGACCCAGATAATTATTGGCACAAAAATTTAAGACATTTTTGCCATTAACGACTATTTCAGGCCCCTGCTCACTGGTAATAATTCTTTCCTTTTTGAAAAGACCAGCCGATTCAATTTCAGCCAATTCACTGGCAATTCGGGCGACAAATTTTTCATTCATATTCCAGTCATTAGAATGACAAATGTACTAAAGTTTGGTCGAATGACTAGCTGGTAAAAAATAACCAGAACTAACAAAAAGAAAGTAAAACAAAACACATCAAGTTACTTTTTCTTTTTAAAGTTGTTAGCAAAGGTCATAATTCACTATAAACTTCATTATTATTTAATACTAATGGAGACTGCATAATTCTATCTTTATGAAAGCCCACATAGCATAATTTAAAATTCTCGTATTAAATACTAACTCATGAAAAAAATCTTACAGCAAAGATTTGTCTATTTAATTTTAATTTCATCATTTATCGGATGCAAAAAAGAATTTTTTAAACAAAAAGGTCAAGGAGAAAATGATGTTAATCAACCAGCTGTTGAACGTTTTTTAACTCTTCCAGCTAATGCAGGGAAAGAACTAAATGAAATTGTTAATGATTTAAAACGAATGGAAAATAGGAGCCATTTTTTAACTAGATTTATTTCCAGAAATGGATTTCCGAAATGGGAGTTTACAGTTTCAAGTAAATCTCTTTTCAATACATCGTTTGAAACACTGCAAGAAAATAAAAACCAATCCAATAATTCAACAGATAGCATATCAAGTGCTCCAATATATTTTATACCTCTAATTGACACAAACTCTCGAGAAATTATTTCTTTCATTTTTTGCGCAAAAACAGGAGATAGTCTTTATAGGTACCAGGTTTACAATAAAAATGATCTAATTAAAAATATCCCAAAAAATATAAGCCAGTTTAATAATGGAACATTGTTAATGGGTGTTTTTGCGACATTTGAAAATTCAATCAATCATAAAAAGAAAGTAAGCTTTGGTTATCCATATACTCATGAATTTTTAGACCCAAAAATAAATTTTAACACCAAGCTACCAACTACAGCAAAGTTAGCAGCTAATTCAAAAAATCAAACTCAAGGATTAAAATTTGATCAACCGTCAGCAATTAAATTTACCTCTGGATGCTGGATACCAAGATTTGCGGTGATTGATTTCGTTGGAGCGTCAATTGGTATTCATTGGCTACATAACATTTGTACTGGTGAAAACAAATTTCAATTTTTTTACAGTCCCGTGATGACCCCCAACGGCGATGCTGATTCAGGAGGAGGAACTATACCAGGAAGTAGTTCAGGATCTACTTATGGAGGAATTTTTATAGGTGGGGCATTTCAGAACAGATATGGAGGATACGATCCTAACACTGGCAATCCGATAATATACAATGGAGGGAGTGGTGGTGGACAAATATATCCAGGTGGAGATCCAATACCTCCAGGTACAAATGAAGATCCAGCTTGGGGTGTAGTTCAGGTTCCTCAAATTGAAAACCCATACGCCGCTTTTCAAGTTTTTTCCTCAAAGGAATTAAACGAAGAGGAAATAATACTAGATGATGACACAGATACTACAGGAACAGATTATCTTGATTACGGCACATATCAAGATTCACAAACATGGCCTACAGTTACCCCTATTTTCACAATGTCAGAATATATTGGATGGGGATATCCAAATCTTCCAGAAAATTGCTTTGATTATGCAAAAAATCAATTAAAACTTAAAGGATTTTATCCAGCCCCTAGAAATACCCCAGGACAATATTGGCAAGTTCTTGATAGCGTTGGCACAGTCCATAAAACAGTTGCCAAACAAGGTATTTCATATATTAATGCAGCTTTGCAAAACAGCACTCCAGTTTTAATTGGAGTACAACTTCATTCTGGGTTACACACAAAAAATGCCGATAAAGCAACTGATCATTTTATTGTAATTGTAGGATCAGGGACAGAACAAGATGGCCGTAAGTTCTATTTATTCTTTGATAACGCAGCAAACTACAAATTACCAAACGAAGGTGCTCATGCACAAAATAAGTTATATTGGAATGAATCAAATGGGACAATAGAGGGGGATACAAATGCAACATATGCTGATTTATCAAAACCACATTACAAGGTTACGCAGATCAGAAAAACAAGAAAACCATAATTAATTAATAAAAAAACTTATGCGATTTATACTTTGTATTTTTCTTTTTTTTACGTGCACTAGTTCAGTTATGGGTGAATATAAGGATACTATATTTCTAAAAAAAATATATAATGCTGAACAAAAAGTATTTAATAAAGTTTACATAAATCCCAACTCAAACTCCTGGCATTATGAACGATTATCAAACTTTGGAAGTATTAGAAAAAATAAAATAGAAAAATCTTTACAGTTCCCATTTGGCAAATGGATTTCCTTATACCAATATAAGAATAATCTTTATACATACTTCCCATGTGATTGGGGAACACTTTTAAGGTTGGAAATAGATGCAAAAAAATATACAGAACATTCTTTTGAAGAAGAGGAGTGGCAAATAAAATCTATTAGAGCAGTATCTAAAAGGAAATTTGTTTTAGATATTGAATATTCAGTATCTAAAACGAATAGAAAAGTTATCTTTTACTTAGTAGATGATAAAAAAGGTATTGCAGTACTAGAACATGTAGGTTCTACAGGAGATAGAAAGTATCAATTATTGATTAAAAACAGCAATATTAAAAAAATCCCAATGATCATTAATGAGTGTAACTCTAAGGCAATTGAGTTTCAATTTGATGCTATAAATTACATATCCTTATTAAATAATATAGGATATTATAATTAAAACAATTAACGTTTGAATAAAATAAAATAATAGTTGCCCATTCGAAATGTAGATTATGATTCCTATGTAGATTACTTTGTTAAATTTTGTAAAGGTTAAAGGTCTATTTAACATCTAACAATTCAACTTCAAAAATAAGCAGGGAACCAGGTACAATCTTGTCTCCCTTTTGCTGATCGCCATAAGCCAGATCAGAAGGAATATAGAATTTCCATTTACTGCCCACCGTCATTAACTGCAACCCTTCCTGCCAACCCAAAATCACATTGCCTAAAGGAAAGCTAACGGGTTCTCCTCTTTCAACTGAACTGTCAAAAATATCTCCGTTAATCAATGTGCCGTGATAATGGCATTTTACGGTATTGGATAGTTTGGGTTTGATAGTATCAGTACCATTTTTAATCACCTCATACTGTAACCCGGAAGGCAGAGTTACCACTCCCGGCTTTTTAGCCATCTGAGCCTGAAAAGCTTTTCCCGCTTCTTTGGCTACGGAGGCTTTTTCCGAGCTTAATTTTTGCTGGTAATTTCCAATGCAAAGGTCTAATACCTCATCAGCAATCTGGGTTTTTTTACCTCCAAATGCGTCTGACATTCCTTTTTGAAACTGAGCTTCTACCAGTGGATCCAGTCCCTGGGATTTTAAATTCTGGGCAATTCTGAAACCCAATGCATAGCTGGCACTATCTGCTGCTGACTTAAAGGCCGCAGGGGCAGCTTTGGTATTGGCAGCAGGCTTAACAGCTGCTTTTAATTTAGCAGGCGCTGCAGAGCCCTTGCTTACTGGCTTCACCTGAGCAAATATGAACTGAGAATAGCTACCCAAAAGGAATAGGAAAAAAATTTTTTTCATTTGATTACTTATATATCTAATTAGTAGAATAGTGGCACAAGTTAAGCCAAAAGTGCGTTGATGGCTGTTGTGGCTTTGCTAAATTGGAACCTTTTCAATACAGTATCCATCATTTGGCCAATTTCAGCATTACACAAATTTCCAATACTTCCTTCATGGGTATGGTTAATCTGGGTTGAATAGGTAAACTGGCCTTTTTCAATAGCATTGCCCACCTGCTGGTAAGCATCCCGGAAAGGAACCCCCTGCATAACCAGTTTGTTTACTTCCTCTACACTAAACATGAACTGATATTGTTCCGCATCCGCAATATGTTCTTTAACTGAAATATTGCTGAGCATTAATTCCATCATCTGCAAACAATTACTTAATTCATTGAATGCCGGAAATAAATGTTCTTTAAGAAGTTGCAAATCACGCTGATATCCGGATGGCAGGTTGGTGGTCATTAAAGCAATTTCATTAGGCAATGCTTTAAGTCGGTTACAGTAAGATCTTGTCAATTCAAATACATCCGGATTCTTTTTATGCGGCATGATACTGGAACCCGTAGTTAGATCTGCAGGGAAACTAATAAAACCAAAATTCTGATTCAGGTACAAACAGGCATCCATACTCATTCTGGCCAATGTATCCGCTATATTGGCAAGCGCTGCCGCAACAATTCTTTCTGTTTTGCCTCTGCCCATTTGCGCATAAACAACATTATAATTTAAATGCTCAAATCCAAGTAATTGGGTAGTAAGTGTTCTGTTAATAGGAAAAGAAGATCCATATCCTGCTGCAGATCCCAGTGGGTTTTTATTCACCACCTGATAAGCAGATTCCAAAACAATCAAATCGTCAACCAGGCTCTCCGCATAGGCACCAAACCAAAGACCAAAGGAAGAGGGCATAGCTAATTGTAAGTGCGTATAGCCAGGCAATAAATTATTTTTAAATTTTTCGCTTTGTGCTTGGAGCAATTGGAATAAAGACTGGGTTTGTTCTGCAATACTTTTTATTTCTGATCTCAGATACAATTTAATATCTACTAGTACTTGATCATTTCTACTTCTTGCACTATGGATCTTCTTTCCTAAATCACCCAGATTCTGTGTTAAAATGAACTCAACATAAGAGTGAATATCTTCCACACCTTCCGGGATGGAGAAATCTGGTTGAGTAACCAGTACAAATATTTTTTGTAACTCTTTTACCAGCAGATTCTTTTCTTCAGGAGTCAATAAGCCAATCTGTGATAGCATGGTAACATGAGCAATAGAACCCAATACATCAAAGGGGGCCAACAGCGCATCAAAATCTTTGTCTTTACCTACAGTAAACTTTTCTACAGCATTAGTGGTTGCTGTATTTTCCTTACTCCATAATTTCATAGCACCTGCTTTAAAAGCTTAATATAAAATTCGATTCCATTTTTTATTTCATTCAAATACACAAACTCATCCGCCGTATGGCTTCTGGCACTATCACCAGGCCCCACTTTTAACGCGGGAAATGGCATCAAAGCCTTGTCACTTGTTGTAGGGCTTCCATAACAGGTTTTACCTAGATTGATCCCTGCTTGTACTATCGGATGATCAACCGGAATGCCTGTAGATTTTAATCGGGTACTTCTAGGGGCAAATTCACTGCGAAGGTTGGCAGACAATATGCTGAGTATTTCATCGAAACTATACAGTTCATTCACGCGAATATCAATAATAAAATCAGCAGTTGCAGGCACTACATTATGCTGCTTATTGTCGGTATGAAAAGAAGTTACCGTCATCTTTACTGGCCCCAGCCACTCACTGATTTTGTCAAATTGATACTGCCGTATCCACTGAATATCTTCAATGGCTTTGTATAATGCATTGTCTCCTTCTTCTCTGGCCGCATGTCCGGCAATTCCTTTTGTGTTGGCATCTATTACCAGTAAGCCTCTTTCAGCAATGGCCAGATTCAACAAAGTAGGTTCGCCCACAATCGCAAATGCTGGAGTTGGTATCAAGGGAATCAAGGCCACTATCCCATTGAGTCCTGAAATTTCTTCCTCTGCTGTTGCAGCCAATACAATATTGTAATTCAGATGCTGTTGCGGATAATAATGTATAAAGGCTGCTATGAGGGAAACAAGAGAAGCCCCCGCGTCATTGCTACCTAAACCGAACAACTTATCTGTTTCAATCAATGGTGCAAAAGGATCTTTTGTATATCCCGCATTCGGCTTAACTGTATCGTGATGAGAGTTTAATAATAGAGTAGGTTTTTGAGGATCAAAATACTGATTAACCGCCCATATATTATTTAAGTGTCTATTAACAGGTATTGTCTTTTTGCTGAGAAATTTTTCAATCGCATTGGCCGTATTCGATTCTTCTCTGCTATAGGAAGGAATCGATATCAGCTCATGCAGTAGAATAAGCGCTTCATTATATAGTACTTCTATATCAGCCATATTGAATAGTTGTTCCGGTTTTCCCTTCCATTAATTTGGGAAGCGCGGCAGCATTTCCTATAATCACTTTCGCAACCCCGGCATGAATAGCAGCAAATGCATTGTCTAATTTAGGAATCATTCCTGCAAAAATCAGCTGCTTTTCTTTAAGAGATTGATAATAGTCTGGCGTTAAAACAGCAATGCAGGAAGACTCATCCTGTACATCCAGTAAAACACCTGATTTTTCAAAAGAATAAATTAAAGTAACAGCATACTGTTTACTCAATGCAGTTGCAATAGATTGTGCCATAGTATCTGCATTGGTATTTAATAATTGTCCTTCGCCATTATGGGTAATGGGTGCAACAACAGGAACATAACCGTTGTCCAGTAGTTGATGAAAAAAGGCTGTATTTACCCAATCTACATCCCCCACAAATCCATAGTCTGTTTTGGAAATACGTTTATGTGCAAGAATAGCATTTCCATCTGCACCGGTGATACCTACCGAATTGTTTTGTTTGGATTGAAGCTTGCTAATAATATTCTTATTAATAAAACCAGCATATACCATGGTAACAATCTTCAGGGTTTCCGCATCGGTAATTCTTCTTCCTTCTATCATCTGCTGCTGAATCCCCATGGCTTCAGCTACTCTGGTAGCTAGTTTACCACCACCATGCACCAATATCTTAGGAAAAGGTATAGCAGCAAAAGAGGATAGAAAATGTTCTAACGCCATTTCATCATCCACAATATTTCCGCCAATCTTTATGATGAATAAAGGGTTCATAGAGCTTATTTACAAGCATTTAATATTTCTGCAAGAACAGCCTGTGCTGCCCAGACACGATTGCCTGCCTGTCGGGTAACCAGGCTATTTTCACCATCTAAAATTTCATCACTCAACTCTATATTCCTACGGACAGGTAAACAGTGCATTACTTTGGCAATATTGGTGCTCTGCAAAGATTGATTGGTTAACATCCAATTTTTATCAGAACATAATACTTGACCATATTGCTGGTAACTACTCCAGTTTTTAACATACACAAAATCAGCCTCGGCTAAAGCTTTCTGCTGATCGTATTCAATGGTTGCTCCTTTTGTAAATTTCTCATCCAATTCATAGCCTTTTGGATGGGTAATAACAAATTCAGCACCACCCCAGGCATTAACCCACTCAGCAAAACTATTGGCAACACATTGAGGCAATGGTTTTATATGTGGCGCCCATGTAAGCACCACTTTAGGCTTTTTCCCTTGTAAAGGATGCTCCACCAAAGACTCCTGAATGGTTACCAAATCAGTTAAAGACTGCAAAGGATGTAAGGTTGCACTTTCCAAACTTACTACAGGAACACCTGCAAAACGTATGAATTGTTTAATAAACAACTCACTATAATCTTCTTCTCTGTTTTTCAAAGACGGAAAAGTACGTATTGCCAAAACATCAAAGTACTGGCCCAAAACCGGAGCAGCATCTTTGATATGCTCAACAGTTGTTCCATTCATCACGGCGCCTTCCTGAAACTCCAAAGCCCATCCTTCTTTATCTACATTAAAAACAATCGCTTCCATGCCCAGATTGCTCGCTGCTACCTGAGAACTTAAACGGGTTCTTAAACTTGGATTTAAAAACAACAGGCCAATTCTTTTGCCTCTTCCCAAATGCAGGTCCGCGTAGGGACTTAGTTTGTATTGTAATGCCTTAGCTACCAAAGCGCTAACATTACCCACATCTGATACAGAAATAAAATGTTTCATAGTTATGCAGGGGGATTTTCAAGTTCAGCTATTGCTTCCGTCAAAGCTTCCAAAAATTCATCAGCCTGTTTTCTGGTTAATGCCAGCGAGGGTAATAATCTTATTACATTGGGTTTGGCTTCTCCCGTAAAAATATTGTACTTCTCCAGCAATAACTTTTTTAACCCTTTTATGCGTTCAGGCACATCAAATCCAATCATCAATCCTCTGCCTCTAACGTTTTCAATCCCCTCAATGCACTTTAGCTGATTCATCAGGTACATGCCCCTTTGTTTGGCCATTTCAATCAACTGTTCTGATTCCATTACTTCCAGAACGGCAAGGGCTGCTACACAAGCGAGATGATTACCACCAAACGTAGTTCCCAGCATACCATGTTTAGGTTGTATATGGGGAGCAATCAAAATGCCACCAATGGGAAAGCCATTCCCCATGCCCTTAGCCATAGAGTAAATATCAGCATTCACTCCTGCAACATCATGTGCAAAAAACTGTCCGGTTCTTCCATAGCCACACTGAACGCTATCGGCAATATAAACAGCGCCGGAAGCATCACATAAGGATCTGATTAATTGCAGAAAAGAGATGCTTGCAGGAACAATACCCCCAACACCCTGAATACCCTCGATAATTACTGCAGCAATTTCATTTCCATGATTCTTGAAACATTCCTGCAATGCGGCTTCGTCATTAAATGGCAGAAATATAATATTATCTGTTTCATTAACCGGTGCTACAATACCGGGATTATCAGTAGCTGCAACTGCGAGTGAAGTTCGTCCGTGGAAGGATTTGGAAAAAGCAACAATTTTTTTTCTACCCGTGTGAAAAGATGCTAGCTTCAATGCATTTTCATTCGCTTCTGCTCCACTATTGCAAAGAAATAATTGATAATCTGCTTTTCCGCTTAACATACCCAGTTTGTCTGCCAGCTCCTGTTGTAAAGGAATCTGAATAGAATTGGAATAAAAAGCTATAGCTTCTAATTGGGTTTCTATCCGCTTTACCCAATGCGGATGCGTATGACCAATGCTGATTACCGCATGGCCACCATACATGTCTAGATACTGAACACCATCTTTATCCCACACATAAGAACCCTGAGCTCTTGTGATGGTAATATTGTTTAACGGATATACATCAAATAATTTCATGACTAAAAATAACTGGCTTTTAATTTTAACCCGGCAGACTCATCCAAACCAAACATCAGATTCATATTCTGAACCGCCTGACCACTGGCCCCTTTTAATAAATTATCAATAGCAGAATGAACAATCAATTTGCTTCCCTGCTTCTCTGTAAAAATCAAACACTTGTTGGTGTTAACTACCTGCTTTAGGTTAATCATTGAACCACTCACAAAAGTGAATGCTGCATCCGCATAAAAGCTAGTATAGATTTGCTGCACTTCTTCGTAAGGAATACCAATTTCAATAGTTGAACTGGTATAAATTCCTCTGGTAAAATCACCTCTCCATGGAACAAAGTGCAATCCTCTTCCAGAACCATCCGCTGTTAGTGCATCCCCCTTTTGTAGTTGATTGAAAGATTGGGTGATTTCTTTAACGTGCTGATGTGCCAGTGATTTATATGCTTCAATATTATTGGCCCTCCAGCTAAAATGAGAAGTTGCACTCAAACCCTGTCCGGCACCGGTTGAACCTGTAATACCGGTTGTATAAATATCTCCCAACACACCTGCTTCAGCCAAAGGCAATAAAGCCAACTGTATAGCTGTTGCAAAACAACCCGGATTGGCAATATTCTGTGCTGAGACAATTGCTGCTTTATTTAATTCAGGCAATCCGTAAACGAAACTGCGATTGCCAAACAACGATGCACTATTTAGTCTAAAATCCTGGGATAAATCAATGATTTTAATTGAATCATTGATGGAGTTGTTTTCAAGAAATGTTTTGGCATCTCCATGGCCCATACAAAGAAACAATACATCAATATCATTGCTCAGAACTGCACTGAAAATTAAATCTGTCTCACCAATTAAATCGGTATGAACCTGATAAAGAAATTTTCCTGCATTACTGGTACTATGAACAAATTGGATAGTTACATCCGGATGATTCAATAGAATACGAATCAATTCCCCACCCGTATATCCTGCACCACCAACGATACCCGCCTTAATCATGGGAAGCGTTTTTTATATGATGATAAATGGCTGTCTGGTTCCCAAAAATCTTTGAGAATCCTCTAACATCTGCTCCTGTCCAACCTGAGTTCATTTCTCCGTACTTACCAAATTTACTGCTCATTAAATCGAAAGGAGATTCTATACCAATAATTTGAAAACGATGCGGGAGCAATTGCACAAAAACTGACCCGGTAACCTGATCTTGAGAATCAGTTAGAAATGCTTCAATATTGCGCATAACCGGATCCATGATTTGACCCTCATGTAGCCAGTTACCATAAAACTGCGCAAGCTGATCTTTCCAATTCAACTGCCATTTAGTAAGAACGTGTTTTTCCAAAGCATGATGCGCTTTGATAATCACCATGGGTGCAGCCGCTTCAAATCCTACTCTTCCTTTAATTCCAATAATGGTATCACCCACATGTATATCTCTGCCAATGCCATAAGGGGCAGCAATAGACTGTATGTATTGAATGGCATGAGCCGGATGCGTAAAATGCTGATTGTTTACCCAGGTAATTGCTCCTTTTTCAAAATGAATTTTCATTTCTTCCTCACCGGTTTTGGTTACAGGTGTTGGCCACGCTTCTTCCGGTAAAATTCCTTTTGAATACAATGTTTCTTTTCCTCCTACACTGGTTCCCCACAATCCCTTATTAATGGAATAAGCTGCTTTCTGAAAATTCATCTGAACACCTTTTGACTGTAGGTATTCAATTTCAGCTTCTCTGCTCAGTTGCAGATCTCTGATAGGCGTTATGATTTCAATACCGGGAATCATGATATTGAAAATCATGTCAAATCTTACCTGATCATTACCTGCTCCTGTACTTCCATGTGCTACTGCAACGGCGTTCATTTTTTTTGCATGTTCTGCGATATGCAAAGCCTGACTTAACCTTTCAGCACTTACACTGAGCGGATAAGTATTATTCTTTAAAACATTACCATAAATCAGATATTTAACAATTGAATCGTAGTAGCTCTTGATGGCATTAATAGTAGTATGTGTTTTTACACCCAAAGCATAAGCATGCTTTTCAATCTGTTTCAACTCATCTTCGGTGAATCCTCCGGTATTTACAATTACACTATGAACTTCATATCCTTTTTCCTGAGATAAATAAATTGCACAGTATGTAGTATCTAATCCTCCGCTAAATCCTAGTACTAGTTTCTTTGCTTGCATATTCCACTTATTAAAATTGAATAAAATAACTTTTCATTGCCTTCTTCCTAAACCACTTAAGCAGTTTACTTTGCTTTACTTTCATAAAGCGTTCATATAACTTTGAATTCTGTTTAAAATCGGCAATGGTCTCTTCGGGCTCATAATGATCAGCAGGATCATACAACATGGCAGTACACATGCAATTTTTTCTGTCCTTACTCATCAGGATATCATAGTTCACACAACTCTTGCAGCCAGCCCAGAACTCCTCGTCATCGGTTAATTCGCTGTAGGTAACAGGTTCATAGCCCAACTCACTGTTAATTTTCATTACCGCAAGTCCTGTGGTTAATCCAAAAATTTTGGCTGCTGGATATTTGGTTCTGGATAAATTAAAAATTGTCTGCTTAATTTGCTTGGCCACTCCGCTTTTTCTGAAGGCAGGCGATACAATCAAGCCACTATTGGCTACAAATTGCTCATGTCCCCAAACTTCTATGTAGCAAAACCCTACCCATTCTCCTTGAGGAGTTAGTGCAATAACTGCTTTTCCCTCCCGCATTTTGTTAGCCACATATTCTGGACTTCTTTTAGCAATACCCGTACCTCTGGCTTTTGCAGAGGACTCCATTTCATCTGTAATGGTGGAGGCAAAATGCACATCATCGGCAGTAGCTACACGAACAATAATTGACTGTTCCAACGTATATAAATGAATAAAAAGTGAATAAGGATAAATTTTGGCTAAGTGCCCTGAAAAGTTTCGGAGATATTTTCACTGATAGGGGCAAGTGCCAGTTGCTCGTCCTATCAGAAACCACGTCGTGGCCTCGGTAATACGATAAATGGCAACCGCAGTTGTTCTGTAAAATACGAACAGTTGTTAGCGTTAGAAATGTATGAAATGCTTGCTACCATTGTTTCAAATGAGATGCAAAGTTACATTTCTTTAAAATACGAAGGGGAAATAATTTATTTCCCCTTAGCTCTAGATATATTAACTTTTGATTAAACCTAACTTATTGTCCAAATCGCATCATCTGCATGCCTTGCATACCTTGACCCGGTGCACCTCTAAAAATTTGATTAATGCCTCTTTGCTGCATTCCACCTTGTGGAGCCCCAAAACTTCTTAGATTATAGGTGAAGCTGATCATGAAATAGCGTTTTAAAACAACAGTAGAAACGTCTTGGATTGTGTTACCCGTTACATTTCTAGTTAAACTCTGGTTTTGATTGAGTAAGTCAAATACATAGAATTTGATTTCTCCATCTTTCTTCTTGAATAATTGCTTCGCAATACTTGCACTCCACAAAGGAATATTCGTATTGAATCCCTCTGCACGGCCTGTGTTTTTGATATAACGAAAATCCGTTGAGAAAACCCAACCTTTTTTATTATAAATGGTGGGTTCAGCCACAAAAGTTTGAGTAAAAAAATCGCCATTTTGCTGAGGCTGCAAAGTATATCGGGCAAAACTGAAACTAGAATTAGAAGAGAAATTCATATCGAAGCCTTCCTTTATATTGGTTGTCCAAGAGGCATTGAAACCAGCTGTTGTATTTCGGGTATAATTACTTAGGTTGTTTACCAAAGTTTGACTCTGATTCCTACCAAGATTAACGCCAAAATTCAAGTTGCTTTTGGGCTTCTTTAATGGGAAGCCATAATTAATGAATCCATTAATATTGTAAGTACCACTCAAATTTTCTGGTCGAGTAAACTGTGCTCCATTTGGCAAGTAAGTGGTAGAATTTTGAATATCATTAGCTGTGAAATTCGCATTAATAGTAGCAAAGAAAATTTTCTGCGTAACGACATCGAAGGAATTATATAACACCCTAAACGTATGAATAAACTGCTGCTTCAAGTTAGGATTACCAGAAGTGATATTCAGAGGATTAGAATTATCAATCACAGGCTGCAATTGTTGTGCAGAAGGTTGAGCGGTTCTACCATTATAGAAAATCCGTAGATTTTTTGTGCGTGAAAAATCATATCGAAAGTTCATGGTTGGGAAAAAATTCACAAAATTTTGGGTAATAGAACTATCTCTGGTAATGTTTTTACTTACCAATTCCCCAACTTGTATTCCTGTTCCAATACTGAAATTGTATTTAGCATTCTGAATACGCCAATTTAAACCCACGCGATTGGAGTTGAAAGTATTTTCAAATACGTTGGTCAAATTTGGCACTATCAAATCATACTGCCCTGAGGTCTTATTAAATGCAAAAGTTCTAGTTCCAGAGTTATTTACATTGTTGTTGTAATTATAATTAAATTCTAGAATCTGATTTTTCCCAATGGGTTCAGTATAAGAGAAAGTGGCATTGATGGTTTTACTATCTCTATTTGTTACGCCAATTTGATTAATGGTATCTGCATAGGCAACAGGAGTATTAAAAAAATTGTTTATTGAATAGTTGGATGTATTTCCATCGTTCATTGTTTGCCCTGGATTAAACGCGATGGAATAAGTTCGACCCTTCTTTTTAAATCTGTGTCTGAAAGTTGCCTCAATACTAGCATTATACCCGCTGTTCATTCTTTTTGTTGATGCAACAGAATTATTCAAATTTTTAGAAATACCCCTCGTAGAAAATGTTGTTACATCAGTTGCTGATTCAGTCTCTTGAAAACTAATATTGGGTCGTATTATTATAGAATTGGAAGAATCAAATTGATGCTCAATATTAAAATTAATACGATGATTGCTGTTCTTGGTTACTGAATTATTAAGTTGTGAGTTATAAATAGAAGAATCCGGATTGCCTGGAATCAAGTTCTGGGTTAGACTATTTTGTTCTCTATATGTTTTTTGGTCATTATAAAAATAACTACCAGATACTTCTGTTTTTTTACCCCAGACATCTTTGTAATTGATACCGCCAGCCCAAGTATTAATGATACCGCCATTGTTATTGGTAGCAGTTCCACCACCACCCCTGGCTCCACCTACTGCATTAACAACAACTCTCGCCATTCCTCCACCGCCTCCCATAGCTCCTAAGAAATCTTGTCCACCAAAATTTTGTTTATTTACGTTGTTGGCTTGGCCTGTAAAAGTAATTTGTCTATCACCGTTAAAATAACTCAAGTTCACACTATTATCATAACGACCTTCTTTACTATCAGAACCCCCACCGGCAATTACTCTACCGAAATACCCTTTTCGCTTGTCTTTTTTGGTGGTAATATTGATGGTTTTAATTCTATTGCCATCATCAAAACCAGTGAAGGCACTTTGGTCATTTAACGCATCAAATACCTGGATTTTATCAATCATGTCAGGAGGCAAATTTTTGGTAGCTAACTTAGGATCATCTCCAAAAAATCGCTTCCCATCTACTAAAATGCGTTGCACATTTTCACCTTGTGCTTTTACTGTTCCATCTGCTTCTACTTGAACCCCTGGTAATTTTTTTAACAAATCCTCCATTACTGCGTTAGGCTTAGTTTTAAAACTAGATGCATTAAACTGAACAGTATCTTTTTTTATTGTTATGGGAGATTGCGTAACAGTTACTTCTCCTAAGTCATTAGCGGCAAGTTTTAAATAAATCGTTCCCAAGTCAACAGTAGCATTGGATTTAGAAAAGGTTATCTTCTTCGAAAAAGATTCATAGCCCTGAAACTTAATCATGACAATCATATCCCCAAAAGAAATTTTTTCAACCATAAAGCTACCATCCGGCTTTGCCAGTCCAAAAACATCTAGCGTAGAATCCTTCGCTTCTAATATGGTAATAGAGGCATCTTTCAAAGCTTGCTTTCCTACACTGTCTACAAGCTTCCCTTTTAAAGTAGCTGTATTTTGTGCCATCGCAGTAAAAGAAAGAAATAATCCAATTGCTAAAAAGAGTATACGCATAAGGTTGGAGTTGAAGTGATAAAACTAATTATACATCAAGCAGCATACCTGAAGAATAATTTTAATGGCAAGCTATCGTGATAACAGGAAAGTTCAGAGCTCAAATCGGTGAAAAGCTTAACTGAATAGGTACTCTACATCTTCTTTTGTTAAAGTTTTAACAAACCCTTCATCATCTGTAATAACTTCTCTTGCAAGATTCCGCTTGCGCTCTTGAAGTTTAAGGATTTTGTCTTCTACTGTATCAGTACAAATCATCCGGTAAGCAAAAATATTTTTGGTTTGACCAATACGATGTGTTCTGTCAATAGCTTGTTGCTCAACAGCCGGATTCCACCAGGGATCCACGATATACACATAATCTGCAGCCGTCAAATTTAATCCCACACCACCCGCTTTAAGTGATATCAAAAAGACGCGACAACTATCTTCATTTTGAAATCTTTGGATAGCTCTTTCGCGCTCAGCAACAGTGCTACTCCCATCAAAATATTCATAATCAACTCCCAACTCTTTCATTTTCTCTTTAATCAATGAAAGCATGCCTAAAAACTGAGAGAACACTAATGCTTTATGATTACTGATATTCTCAGTAATCTCTCTGCCCAGTTCTTCCAGTTTTACAGAAACATTGGGATAACGTTCTTCTTCTTTTATTATAGCGGGGCTATCACAAATCTGTCTCAGCTTCATCAAGCCCTGTAAAATGGTCAACTGCGATTTCTGAATACCCTGGTTTTCTACAACACCCAGAATTTTATCCCGATAATCATTTCGGTAGGCTTCGTAAATCTTACGTTGTTCATCCCCCATTTCGCAGAACAATACCATTTCCTGTTTTTCAGGTAAGTCCTTAGCCACTTGTTCTTTGGTTCTTCTGAGAATAAATGGATATAATAATTTTCGCAAATGGTCTTTTTGCTCTTTCTCTCCAAACTTATCAATTGGTATAGAAAACTCCTGCTTAAAAAATTCCATGCTTCCCAACATACCTGGATTCAGGAAATTCATTTGAGCATAGATATCGAAAGTATTATTCTGCAATGGTGTACCACTCAGGCAAAGCCGGCTCTTCGCTTTTAACAAAGAAGCTGCTTTGGTGACTTTACTGGAAGGGTTTTTAATAGCCTGACTTTCATCCAGGATAACATAATCGAAGGAAACCTCTACAAACTGTTTAATATCGCTTCTTAAAGTGCCGTAAGTAGTAATGATTACATCAAAGGCTTTGTTGCTTATGCCATCTTTTAATCTGCCTCCGCCATGATGCACATAAAAACTAATATCAGGTGTAAATTTCTTGATTTCATTTTGCCAGTTAAACATTAGTGTTGTTGGACAAACAACCAAGGCCTTCAAACTTCCGTTCTCCATTTTCAGGTGATGCAAAAAGCAAAGTGCCTGTATGGTTTTACCCAATCCCATATCATCAGCCAGAATTCCACCCCATTGTACTTCTCTCAAATAATTTAACCACTGAAAACCACTCTCCTGATAAGGACGAAGGATAGATTGCAAATGTTCAGGTGCAGGAATAGGTTTAATTTCATGATTGCCTTTAATCCGTTCGTATTTTTCTTCAAGTTGAAAAGAAAGCTCCTCTTCATCTCTTTGCAGATAAAGCTCTTCTATCACGCTGAAGTGATATTTACTGAGCTTCATATTACCTGCCTTACCTTCACCAACTCTGAATAACAAGGCATATTTTTTAACCCATTCTTCAGGCAAAATTCCAAGTGTCCCATCTGTTAGCTGAACAAACTGTTGTTTATTAGCCAATGCTTTCTTTACATCATCTATAGTTACTTTCTGTTCCCCGAATTGGATTTCGACTTTTGCATCAAACCAATCGGTATTGCTGCTGATGAATATTTTAGTAGAGGGCTTGGCTGTATTAAATCTGAAGTTGCGCAGTGCCTCAAAACCATATACAGGGATATTCATTTCTTTCGCCGCATCCATGAAAAGGAAAAACCAGTTGTTCTTCAGGACATCTTTTCCTTTCAATGCCAGCACATTGGAATCTACAGGTCTAACAAAACCCGAATGCAGTTGCTCAATTCTACTCATCAGTTCTCTCTCTGCAACCATATTTCTATGAATTACCAGTAAGCGGTCTGCTTGCGGGAAAAACAACTTTTCTTTATCAGTAGACTGAATATCAAAACCCTTGTAATTGAAAATAGGTTGGAATAAAAGATATTCCCCTTTTTCTTTTAGCTGAATTTTGATTTCAGGACGGGCATCTTTTATTTCCTCTTTTTTTACATTGGCAAACTGAACAGCATATGAACGGGATAGCGGAAGAACAAATTCAGTCAACTGCTCCGACCATTCATCTGCCGGGATAATTATCTTACCTGATGGCAGAAATTTCTCTGCCAGTATAATATCCTCCGCCTTTTTCCAGATATAGAATTCATCCTGATGTTGAAATACAAAAGAAGAATCAATTGCGTTTTCATTTAGTGAAATAGTTCTGGATGGCAATTCAACTGTACAGGAAACCTCATACTGACTGTCTTTAAAATTAATACTGAATGAGGGCTGAATAAAGTGATCAGAGAAATGCGCTTTTACCAGATTCTCTGTAACAAATCTTTTACCCGAGGGGAGATAGAATACAAAGGAAGAAGCTGCATACTCAGCAAATAACTTCTTGAATTTTGGATGAAGGTATTCATTAATTAATGCCCTTGTTTCTTCTGGCAACTCATCTGTATGCTGCTGAATAATATTTTCCCAAATTCCACTGAAAGGAGAATTACGATTCAGATACCTGTTTACTTCGGCAGACATCAGTTTGCGAAGTTGCTGAATCAGCATTTTGTCATCTTCAGAGAAAACTGCCGTATTAATGAACTTAGTCAAGTCTAGCTTCTCTGTTTTTCCAAGATATTTTGAGAATTGATCATCAGGTTCACCTTGTATAACCTCCATTTGGATGAAGGGATATTGCGTTGCTCCACTGGTTACAACCAGCCCTAATTTATAGGAAGCTTCCTGCTCAGCCTCTTGTTCAATCACTGCAGGGATATCAAGTTGCTCCTGCATAATTGGTTTAACTTCCTGATTACTCGAAAGACTTACTCTTTTAATACTGTTATCCAGTACACGCAAAAAGGGTTTACCATCAGTATAGGTAAATTCAAACTTCCCTTTTAAATCGTCGGTAAGAGAGTAACCATACAAGGCCAGTAATTTATTTTTTTCTTTATCCCAATTTCTGATTGAATCAAAATAATTAGCACCATGGTTTTTTAACAATTGTAAAAAAACAATGGCTTTGTGCACGCAGAGCGGATGAGCGGTATCAGAAGCACAGTTGCAACTGGTATCAAAATTACGCTCCTCATTTTTCTGAAGTACCACTACATGCTGCTTCCCATTCATTTCCAACTCAGCAACAACTCTTTCATTTTTTGCCTCTTTTATGGTAGCAGTATTGGTTCTTAAATATTCTTCTGCACTTTCAAATGATTCAGTAGCACTTAGCATTTTAATCAGCTTCAAATCGAGCAATCTGATTTTTACTACTGTGTGTTTCTGATCATAAACTGTTTCGCGATCTCCTAATAAATTTTTATCCAGCAAATCCTGCAGATGAAATAAAGCGCCAGCCTTATGCCTGCAAACTTCAGAAAGATTATAGGGGCAGCTACAACGCAAAGAAATGGTAGCCGGATCTTTAAACTGGTTTATATGAACTTTGTAAAAAGTATTGTAACCATCGTCTTTTACCCGAAATATTATATTCCCCATCAGGTCATCATACTCAACCAATTCTACCTGACCTAATGAATGAATTTTCTTTCCCCGGCGAATTACTTCGTCAGTGCCAAAATTATATATATGTTTAACTAAATACGGTAGTGCCATTACTTTGAATCAGTCCCAAAAGACCAATTTGCAAAAGTAAAGAAAAGGGAGAGGAAAACCGCATCAAAAGATAAAA
Organism: Sediminibacterium sp. TEGAF015; assembly: GCF_025997995.1. GTDB lineage: Bacteria > Bacteroidota > Bacteroidia > Chitinophagales > Chitinophagaceae > Sediminibacterium. Next base: position 1,858,628 of record NZ_AP026683.1, read on the forward strand.
TAAGCAGGAATGTAACGTTAATTTATCCCTCCTTTATTATCAGGTCCCCGTTCTTATAAAAAGGCAAAATGTTCGCCTGATCAGGCGTAACACAATACTCAAGATCTTTTTCAAGACCGTATTGTGCCAAACGGTGCCAATGGGTCGTATTTCTGATGAAAGATTTTAAGTTGCCCTTGTGCATTTCGTACATATTTTCCGCCATTAAGCTGCTATCACAATGAATGGTAAAATGTGATTTGATACGACTAATAACAGCTCCAGCAAACAAAGTGTCCTCCAGATTAAACTTGTCTTTCCAAGCGGAACATCCGAGAATTACATTTTTCTTAGCTTCAATTAAATGGTCACACACTGCGGACAAATTAGGAAAGGAACCTGTAATTACTTCGGAAGCGCCATTTTGCAAAGCCATATGCAACAACTTTGTTCCATTTGTGGTAGTTAGCACAAGGGTTTTACCTTCCACAAATTCACGCGGATATTCCGCAGGTGAATTACCATGTTCTAAACCCGGAATTACTTTCCCGTCCCTTTCTCCGGCTGTAATCCCTCCTGTATTTTTACCAATCTGAATGCATTTGTCAACCGTGTCTACGGGTATAACTCTTGCAGCACCATTAAATAATGCAGTAGCAATAGTTGAAGTGGCGCGAAAAACGTCAATTACTACTACAACGCTATTGCTAACATCATATATGTCTAATAATTTAGGAGAAAGAATCGTGTGTAATTCAGGTCTTGTGCTCATGGGGCGCAAATATAGTTTAAGATAATTCTACAGAAGGATCCCAGAACTTTTTTTCGAAATCCAGCACCTGATCTTCCTTTACTTTAACTTTTTCTTTATTTAGTTTTTCTTCCATTTCAGTAGGGGTAGCAAAATGCATTTTACCAGTTAGCAGTCCTTTTCTGTTTACCACACGATGAGCGGGAATAGATGGATCTGCGTGTGCAGCATTCATGGCCCACCCTACCATTCTTGCGCTCATTTTAGTACCCAGAAAATGGGCAATGGCGCCATAGCTGGTAACTCTGCCTTTTGGTATCAATTTTACCACTTCATAAACCTGTTCAAAGAAGGAAATATCCCTGGCACCACTGGGAAGGACCTGTTTTAATTTTGCCATAAACAAAACGGATTAAGCTTTATCGGGCGTTGATTGTTTCTCTTGTAATAATTGAGATTTCTTAGGTTCAGGCACAGATTCATAGTCATAGGGACAATGCCTGCATCCGTATCCACAACAATATCCCTTTTGCAAATGGTACGCTGCAGTAAAAACCATATATCCCTTATCGTCGTAATAAAAATCCCTGCCCTCAATCAATTGCTGACTCACTGATCATTTGTTTTAAAATTTCATCTTTCTCCACAGGAATAGGCTGATTCAATCTGAAGCAACAATAATGTATACGATTGCTGCCAGCAATATCAAGCCCTTCGTAGTGCGTTTTTATGGTAAGCTCTGGAGCTATATTTTCCATTGCATACACGTTATCCGAAGAGAACAACAATTCAAACTGGAATAAGTTGATAACAGTCAGGGTAAACTGGTACAAATCAGGACTGTCTGTTTTAAGGTGAACCAAACCGCCGCTTTTTAGGATGGACTGATACAGTCTCAGAAATCTCGGATGCGTTAACCTTTTTTTAAATCGGGACCCTCTTAGTTGTGGGTCAGGAAAGGTGATCCAGATTTCAGCTACTTCACCAGGGGTAAAGTAGTCGGTTATTTTATCTATATGGGAACGAATAAATCCAATATTAGTCAGCTGCTCATCAAGGGCAGTTTTGGCTCCTCGCCAGATGCGGTTCCCTTTTATATCGATACCAATGAAATTACGATTTGGGTACATTTTGCCAAGTCCTACCGCATATTCTCCCTTACCACATGCTAGTTCCAGCGTAATCGGGTGCTGATTGTTGAAAAAAGTCCCCCATTTACCCTGCATATCCTGCGGATATTCCAACACATTAGGAAAAGATTTGATTGCTTCGAAACGAATTAGTTTTTTCTGACCCATAAACGCGAAGATAAGCGGCATTTTAACAAATCCCCACAATACCATTTCAAAAACTATAGTAGCTTTGTGGAGTGAAAAAATGGGGCCTCATAGTATTGCTGACTATTTATGCAACCGCCAGTTTTGGGGTTAGCATACAACAATTCTATTGTTGCAACCAACTAAAGTCTACTAGCATACGTTTTGTTCCGGCTGAAGAAAACAGCTGCGGTATGAAGCATAAAATGAAGGACTGCTGCAAGACCAAAGTAAAATTTGTAAAGCAACAGGATACGCATTTTGCTCAATCAGCTAAAACAACAGTACCCTCCTTTGAGCATTTTGAGCCGCTTTATTTTTCACCTGAGATTAATCTTTCTGCTTTCAACAGCGGCATCAGCCCAAACCAACCAATTAACGGTCCGCCTCTTATACATGCTGGCGTATCACTCTATCAATTTTACTGCAACTACAGAATTTAATACCGTAGTCTATACCTTCTCGCACCCCTAATTTATTTAGCCGGGCACTTTCGCGTTCTATCGCATCTTCTTAATCATCATAAATTAAACCAACATGAAAAAAACAATCATGCTTGTATTAGCAGGTTTCTTAAGCCTTGCTACTTATGCACAGCACACTGCTCCTAAACAGGACAGTACAAAAGCTACGCATTCCTGTCCAATGCATCCTGAAATTACAGGAACAGAAAAGGACAAATGCAGCAAATGCAAAATGTCATTGACGCCGGTAAAAAGCTATGTATGCCCTATGCATGCGGATATTACCAGCACCAAAAAAGATGCTAAATGCAGCAAATGCGGCATGGCTTTAAAAGAAGCTAAGCCCGCACACAGTAAGCATTAATTATTCAACACCCGGTTGACTTAACTGCAATCGGGTGCTTTTAAACAGAAGAAGATGAAAAAATACTTAATGGGATTAATCGCACTTATGACAGTATGCATTACCGTAAGTGCGCAGGACAAGAACAACAAAACAACAACAGATACAACTTATTCAACTGTTCAATTCAGAGTAGAAGGAGCATGCGAAATGTGTAAGGAAAGAATTGAAGAAGCAGTTAAAGGAAAAGGTGTACAAAAAGCAGACTGGGATATTGATTCAAAAATACTGACGCTTCATTACTTCCCGGCAATTGCCAATCTGAATAAAATTAAAGACAGAATTGTAGAAGCTGGACACGACTTACTTAATAAAAAAGCAAAAAGCAATGTCTACAATGCTTTACCAGAATGTTGCCACTATCGCGACCAAGATAAAAAAGCGCATGAAGCAGAGAATATAAATACAGACGAAGTGAGAGGCATTGTTCTGGAAGCAGATAAAAAAGGACAGTTCAATCCACTGTTTCAAGCCAGCATCAAATGGCTAAATACAGAGAGAGGGGTACTTTCAGATAGCCTGGGCTATTTCAGTATTCCGTTAAACAGTGCGTCTAATCGGTTAATCATTAGTTATATCGGATACAAGGCAGACACATTCACTGTAGAAAATCCGTCAACATTAAAAGTGATTTTGGCAGATGACCAGACATTACATAATGTAACCGTAACCAATACTAAAAGATCCAGCTATATCAGCACTATCAGTCCCATTCGTTCAGAAATTATGACAGCCAAAGAATTATTGAAAGCGGCTTGTTGTAATTTGAGCGAAAGCTTTGAAACAAACCCTTCGGTAGATGTTTCCTATAACGATGCAGTTACAGGTTCCAAACAAATTCAGTTACTAGGTTTAAGCGGCAATTATACGCAACTTACAGTAGAAAATTTACCGGGCCCAAGGGGATTAGCCACGCCGCTTGGATTAAATTCGATTGCAGGTCCCTGGATTGAATCCATTCAATTGACGAAAGGTGTTGGATCAGTTGCCAATGGCTTTGAAAGCATTGCCGGACAAATTAATGTAGAACTAAAGAAGCCAGGTATTGGTGAAAGATTGCTAGCAAATATGTATGTCAATGAATTTGGCAAAACAGATTTAAACCTGAATCTGCAAACACAACTCAACAGCAAATGGTCTGCGGGCTTGTTACTACACGACAACTTTTTAAACAATGCCAACATAGACTTCAATAAAGATGGTTTCCGCGATTTACCAACCGGCAATCAGTTTAGTGTTGTAAACAGATTCCAATACAATGATTCAAAAGGCTGGATGACTCAATTCGGTTTTAAAGTAATGAAGGATAATAAAACAGGTGGCCAAACCAATTTTGATCCGAAACGTCATCAAAACTCAAATAGTATTTATGGCCTGGGTATCAATACCAGTCGCTATGAGGGCTTTGCCAAAATTGGTTATGTATTTCCACAAAAGGTATACAAGAGTATTGGATTACAAATTGCAGCTATACGTCATGACCAGGACTCTTATTTCGGAAAAACAATATATACAGCAAAACAGAATAGTCTTTACAGTAACCTGATATATCAGAGTATTATAGGTAATACCAATCACAAATTCAGAACAGGATTGAGCTTGCAGCATGACAGCTATGACGAGGTATTTAACCTGACTCTTTATAAGCGAACAGAAACAGTGAGTGGCGCCTTCTTTGAATACACTTATACACCCACTGAAAAGTTCAGTATAGTAGCAGGTATCAGAGGAGACTACAATAGTTTGTTTGGGGCATTTGCGACGCCAAGACTTCATATTCGATACGAACCGGTGAAAGGAAGTATATTCCGTTTCAGTGCCGGAAGAGGACAAAGAACAGCCAATATTTTTGCAGAGAATACTGGTATTCTGGTAAGTGCCAGACAACTAAATATCATTGGTGGTGTTGCAAGTAAAGCCTATGGTCTAGATCCTGAAATTGCCTGGAACAGAGGCATCAGTTTTGATCAATCTTTCAGGCTCTTCAACAGAAAAGCAAGTCTTGCCATTGACTTCTACAGAAACGACTTCACCAATCAGGTGATTACAGACCTTGAAACGACCAATGAAATCCGTTTCTACAACTTAAAAGGGAAGTCCTACTCAAATAGTTTCCAAACTGAAATCAGCATGGAACCTATCAGCCAGTTAGAAGTAAAAATGGCTTATCGGTTTTTTGATGTAAAAACCACTTATGGAAACCAATTGCTGCAAAGACCCTTTGTTTCGCAACACCGTGCTTTTCTCAGCTTGGATTATACTACCGAGAACAATTGGAAGTTTAATTATACCATTACCTACAACGGGAAAAAACGAATTCCTTCTACCGCGAGCAATCCGGTTGCTTTTCAGAGAGAAACACAATCTCCCGACTTTTATTTAATGGCTGCTCAAATAAGCAAGACCATTGGCAAGAACAAGCATATGGATTTTTATATAGGTGCAGAAAACCTAACCAACTTTTTCCAACAAGGGGTGATTGTATCCGCCGCCAATCCATTCAGTCCTTATTTTGATGCATCCCTTGTATGGGGACCTATTAATGGAAGGATGTTGTATGCAGGTTGGAGAATGCGATTAAAATAAACTCAAAAAAGACGTCACGGATGGAATCGAACCATCGTAAAAGGTTTTGCAGACCTCAGCCTATCCACTCGGCCACGTGACTACTTAAAAATGTAAAATTAACAGTTAATTATTAGTCTACCAATTTGGTAGACTAATAATTTTAAAGTAATTTGGGACTTTAGTAAAATCACTATGACAAAGCTCAATTTCCTCGCATTGGCAGTACCCCTCTTTACAGGTTTTATTTTAATAGAATACTATTTGAGTATTAAAAGAAATTGGAAATTGCATCAGTTTGAAGAATCGATTGCCAATCTTAATGTAGGCATTGCCGAAAGAATAACAGATTTACTAACTACTGGCGCATTTTATTTTGTCTTTGCTTGGATATATAATAAGTACGCCCTCTTTTCTATACATCCAAATTTCCTAAGCTGGGTACTTATTTTTTTCGTAACAGATTTTATTTGGTATTGGTACCATCGGTGTGGACATAGAATAAATCTATTTTGGAGTGTTCATGTTGTTCATCATCAAAGTACAGATTTCAACTATACAGTTTCTACTAGGATTACTATCTTTCAAGCAATTGCACGCGGTTTATTTTGGTCAATATTACCTCTCTTAGGTTTTCCGCCAGACATGATAGCTATTTTCCTCATTTTACATGGTGTCTATCCCTTTTTTACACATACACAAATGATTGGGAAACTGGGCTGGTTTGAATATATCTTTGTAACACCTTCTCATCATCGTGTTCATCATAGCAGCAATACAGAGTATTTAGATAAAAATTATGGCGATATACTTATCATTTGGGATAAGATTTTTGGAACATTTGCTGAGGAAAAAAGTGAACTAAATTACGGATTAACAAAGCCATTGAATAGCTATAGTTTTTTGTGGCAACACTTTCATTTTAAGCTTGAACTACTTTTAGCATTTAGAGAAGCCAAAGGATTAAAAAATAAAATAAAAATACTTTTCGGCAAGCCTGAAAATATAAATCCCATTTATCGAAGACACTTAGAATTAAAATTGTTAAAAAGAAACAATCAACCAATACAAAATGAATTACAACGATTAATTCTCTTAAATTCAGCAATAACACTGATTGTTTTATTTTTCACCTTACTACTAACTGAATATATCACAAGACAGCAGCAATTTTTCTTGTGCATTTTTATACTCATTAGTATAATCAATTCGGGTGCAATGATTGAACAGAAGCGTTGGGTATTTTATCTCGATTATGCTCGCTTATTATTACTTGGCATAATCACGTACACATTTTTACCTAATCAGTATATTTTACTTTTTATCACAATTATTGGAATCGTTCCACTAATTTTTTATAAAAGCTCTCAAAAATTATACTATTCTTATCTATATAATAGCTAAAATATGTTATTAAAAGTCGAAAATCATCATTTTAATAATTCATCCACTTCAGCATTAAAATCATTAATAAACTTGGTATAATGTTTTCCTGTTGCAGGGCCAGAAAAACCCGTATGAATTTTTTTAACTTTTCCATGTTTATCAACAAAAACAGTTGTTGGAAATGATATAAAATTTTCAAGTTGTGGTAATGCCTCAACAACAGCTTGTTTATCAGCCAGTCCACCAAGTAGTAAAGAATACTCTATGCCATAATATTTGCGAAATCGATTGAATACTTTTTTTACATAAGCACTATCCTCTTGCCGCTCGAATTGTATTCCAACTATTTCAATTCCTCTATTTCGATTTTCTTTATACCATTTTCCCAAAAAAGCAGCTTCATCCATACAATTAGGGCACCATGTTCCCCCAATCGCAATGATATAAGGCTTATCCTTAAATTTATAGTCGTTTGAACCGATAATTTTTCCTTCACTATCTTTAAAATTAAAAACAAGTCGATCGCTACCTTCCTTTAATCTAGTTAAAGAATAAGCATCAGGTAAAGTAGCATCTGCATTCCGTTTAGCAATAAAAGTAGTAGTTGATCTTGCACTTATATTTTCTCCTTGGATAATACCATTTAAATCTACTTTTCCTATATACATTGAGGGAGAAGATCCTATAAATGAAGATAATCGAATGACATTATCTTCTATGATTCCCTCTAAAAAACGAGAATCCCCTGTAATGCGCAAAAAAGTAGCTGTAACAATTCCATTTGCTTGTTTAAAAACACCTACTGCCTTTTCTTCTTTGCCACTATTATTTTGAAATACTACATCATATGTTCCACTAATATCCGTAACAGGTGAAGAAGAGGCTTCATTGAAACGATGAATCATTCCTTTCTTTGCTATTACTGGAGTTGCTGACCCTTTTAAATCTTGTCGCCGCAATTCACCTTTTAATTGGCCATCTACAAGTTTAAATGCTAGTTCATTTTCAAATAAGGGAAATGGAATTATAACAGAGTCTTGCTCAATACGAATGTCACCAGTTGGAAAGCGCTCCTCCCCATTCACTAAAAAGGCTTTTAAAATCGCTCCCTCTTCACGAATAATAAAATTAAACGGAATCTCAATACCTGACTTTATACTGAATTCCCCTCGCCAGTTTCCTATCAAATATGTTGAAGGTACTAGTGTAAGTTTTAAAGTCTTTCCTTCTTCATAAAAATGCTTTTCACTAGCTGATTCAATTAATAAATAACTGTGTACAGTCTTGGCTTCAGCTAAAACGAGATTAGCTAAAACCAAAAAAAAGATGTTAAATGCACACATTAAAATGCTTTTATTTTGATTATATGTCATAGTTCGAATTTTTGTTTGCTACCATTCATTTATTATAAGGGATAAGGAAACACACTAACTATAAGTAAATACCTTTTACTTATAGAGATAAAAATCAACAACAGCAGATACTAGAAAGGATGGAGGTATCGCCGGTTAATCCATAAAATTTCCAATTAAACAGAGTACTATCTGTCTGAAATGGGTATGTAGCCTTAGGTAGGAAGTCAATTAAACTTTTAAAATACATTAGTCTACTAAATTTTGGTAGACAAATGTAATTGAATTATATTTGCTCTCCAAAATTAGTCTACTTATTTACTAGAATAATATAAAAACAAATGTTCCATGCTCCCAATTGCCATTTATTACGAACACCCAGACTGGTTCAAACCGCTTTTTGCTGAATTGGAAAAAAGGGGGTTACCCTTTGAGCGCATTGATGCAGTTAACCACTTATTTGACTTTACGGAAAGTGTAAAAAAATTTAGTCTTGTTTTTAATAGAATGAGCCCCTCGGCTTATTTAAGAAACGGGACCCAAGGAATATTCTATACACAATCCTATCTTAAATATTTGGAAGATAGTGGTGTAAAAACAATCAATGGTTTTAAAGCATTTTCATATGAAACTTCCAAAGCCAGCCAACTTTCTTTGATAAACAAACTGGGTTACAAATATCCCAAAACAAAAGTAGTAAATCATAGTAGTCAATTGGTTAGAGCTTCCCAAGGATTGCGATTCCCGATTGTGGTGAAAGCCAATATTGGTGGAAGTGGGGCGGGTATTGTTAAATACTCTTCAGCATCCAGTTTAACTGAAGATATAATGCAAAATCAAATTGACTTTGGAATTGATCACACTGCCTTAGTACAAGAGTATATTCCAGCAAGGGGTGGATATATTACAAGAGTTGAAACATTAGGAGGTAAGTTTTTATACGCAATTAGAGTATATACATCTGGTGAGTCCTTCAATCTCTGTCCAGCAGATATATGTCAGACTAAGGATGGAAAAGAATTAGTCAGAAATGCTTGCGCTTTAGATGCCCCTAAAACTGGATTACAAGTTGAAGCATACATACCACCCCCAGAAATAATTAAAGCGGTTGAAGATATTGTACAATCAGCAGGTATTGATGTTGGGGGCATTGAATACATCATTGATGATCGTGATGGTGAAATCCTATATTATGATGTAAATGCTTTATCAAATTTCGTTGCAGATGCAGTCAATGTTATTGGATTTAACCCACATGAAAAATTGGTGGATTTTATAGAAGAAAAAATTCACTCAAAAGAATTCTTGCAAGTAGCTCACACATTTTAAAAACAAAATATGAAGTTTGGATATTGGTTACCCGTGTTTGGGGGTTGGCTTAGGAACGTAGATAATGAAAATATGCAGGCCAACTGGGATTATATAAAAAAATTAGCAATAAAAAGTGAAGATTGGGGATACAGTGTTTCATTAATTGCTGAATTGAATTTAAATGATATTAAAGGCATGAAAGCCCCAAGTATCGATGCATGGAGTACAGCTGCTGCACTTGCTGCAGTTACCAAGCGTATAGAGTTGATGGTTGCAGTAAGACCTACTTTTCACAATCCTGCTTTATTGGCTAAAACAGCTGCCAATATTGACCATATAAGTAACGGTAGACTGTCATTGAATGTAGTGAGTAGTTGGTGGAAAGATGAAGCTGAAAAATATGGCGTACAATTTGAACAGCACGACGATAGATATGCAAGAACAGAAGAGTGGTTATCCGTATTAAACGGTGTATGGCAAAAAGACAACTTTAATTATTCTGGTAAGTATTATACTATAAAAGAAAATATATTACAACCGAAACCAGTATCATATCCAAGACCGCTCATATACGCAGGGGGTGAGAGTGAGAAAGCAAAAGAACTTATATCTACTTCCTGTGATGGCTATGTAATGCACGGTGACGATCCAATATTAATTTCAAAAAGAATAAAAGACTTATCAGAAAGAAGAGATAAAAAAGGGTTGCCCCCTATGAAATTTGGTGTAGCTGCATATAGTATTATTAGGTCAACAGAGCGAGAAGTAAAAAAAGAGTTAGAAAGAATAACAGATATTAAAATCGGATCAGCAGGCTATGAAAACTACCAACAATGGCTAAATGGAACACAGTTGGAGCAAATGGTTTCTTTGGAAGACTATTCTGTAAGCAATAGAGGTCTTAGAACTGGATTAACTGGCACACCTCAAAAAGTGTTGGACCGAATTGGTGAATTTGAAAAAATAGGTGTCGATTTCTTTTTATTGCAATCCAGTCCTCAATTTGAAGAAATGGAAAGATTTTCTGAAGAAATTATTCAAGAAGAATTTATAAATAGGTAAAACTGTAGGAATTTTATAAAACACTGATTTCAGTAGATATATTATATATTTAACCAATTAATGGTTTAAATCTCGAAAATTTTTACAATTTACCACCCATTAAATAAATAGTAGAGTAAACGATAATCAAAACGATTGAAGTGATAAATTATGAACAAATTAAATTATTTGTATCAATAAAATCGTCTTTGCAACTGTAAGAAATAAAGAAAGCCCCGAATAAATCGGGGCTTTTGAATGCTGTAGGGGGAGGGATCGAACCTCCACGAGGCAGTTAGCTATAGCGCAAAGTTCAGTGGTCGACCCTGGTCGTCCCCATATTGCTACTAGGACGGCTCTACACTACGTTTATCCTGTTATCCTCACCCCCGAGACAAGAGGGTATGTCTGCCAAAAATTTCATCACCCCACAGTAAAAAGAACTAATTTGTTACTTTGATAAATCAAAATTAAGACAAAAAGGCTTTCGTTGACTTTTTTTCAATCATTTTGATTAAAATATAGATATCATCTAAAATAATTGATATATATTTAAATATTATTTAAATAAAAGCGATAAAATGTCCACTAAATTAAATCTTGACAAACTCGATTTCCAGATTATTCAGGAAATGATGGAAGATGCGGAAATTTCATACGCAGATTTAGGTAAGAAACTATTCGTTTCCGGGGGTACCATCCATGTACGTATCAAAAAACTGGAAGAACTTAAAGTAGTGAAAGGTAAAAAATTATCCGTAGACCTCAAATCGCTGGGCTACGATGTAATTGCTTTCATTGGAATTTATCTTGAAAAAAGTTCATTATATGATTCTGTTGCCAAAGAACTTAAAAAGATAAAACAAATTGTACGCTTAAACTATACAACAGGTAATTACAGCATGTTTGCTGAAATTGTTTGCAAAGACATTCAGGAACTACGATTTGTTTTGCACGACGAGCTTCAAAAAATAAAAGGGATTGAAAGAACGGAAACTTTTATTTCGCTGGAAGAAAGTCTGGACAGAAATGTTGTTGTGAGTCCTAATTAATCAATAAACAATGAACAATCCAAGTTTTAATATTGCTGAACTAAGCAATCACTTAGCCAGAAAGTGGAAGACAATACTGCTTATTACTTGTATTACCACTGCAGCAGCTGGCGTTTTTAGTTTACTGGTAAAACCAGAATATACAGCAGCAACTAAATTGCTTCCTGGGAATACTGTATTGGCAGACAAAGCCCGATTAATGAATCCTTCTATACAACACCTGTATTCATTTTTTGGAAATGGCGATGATGTAGAACGTTTAATAAGCATGGCAGGAACAGATACCATTTTAAAGCAGGTGGCCTTAGCATTCAAGCTTAGCAACTATTACCAAATAGATGAAAAAGATACTAAGCTCTCCCAGTTTAAAACACTTGAGAAATTCAAAAAAGATATCTGGATAGGTAAATCAGTAAACAACGAAATGATTATTCGGTGCACATATAAAGATAGAGATACAGCAGCAGCTATCGCCAACAACATTGCTTCACAAACAGGAAATGCATTGCAGGAGATCTGGAAAAACATGTACCGCCAAATTAGTATTCAACTAGATAGCAATATTCAGCAACTAAATAAACAATACCTGCAGAACTTAGAGGAAACAAATAAAGATGAACGCTTATTGCAATCGGAATCAACTGCTTTACTGAAACAACTCAATACATTTAATGAGCTCAAAATTGAAACAGATCTAGCTGCATCTGCTCCCCCTGCTGCCATAATTGTAGTTGAGCAGGCAAGCTCTCCTGCAAAAAAAAGCTGGCCTGATCTGGCCGTTATTTTACCATTAGCGGCTTTATCCGGAATGCTTTTCAGTATAGTGCTCATTTTGGTAAGTGCTAAACCGCGAACCTTGTAGATGAATATCGACTTCACTAAAAAATGGCTTCTCGTATTTGCAACCAGCTTTTATATAGTATGTTGCTGTTTGGCCATTTTATGGAAAGAACCACTTTGGTTAATCCTTCCCTTTTTTGTTGTAGCTACAGGTTCCATTTCATTTTGGATTACAAGAAATACTGAACAGCTATATTGGTGTTTTTTACTTGTGCTTCCGCTTTCCACTGAATTTAATTTTACTCCCGGTCTCGGGCTTGACCTTCCCGGAGAACCCCTACTAATTGGCCTTACATTCTTTATGCTGGGTTCGGTTATATATCAACCCAGTCAATACCGTAAACTTTTTAATTCTGGCATTGCAAAATGGTTGGTAATTTATTTTAGCTGGATGACCATCAGCGCATGCTATGCAGAAAATACCTGGCTGGCTACAAAATTTATACTCGCTAAAGTATGGTACATCCTGCCGCTTGTTTTTTTAACAGCCTTCATTCACACTCAGAAACCCAACTTTAAAAAGCTTGCGTACATGCTTTGCATTCCCTTGCTTTTTGTGGTAATACAGGCACAAATTAGACACGGCATCTACGGTTTTGAGTTTATAGCAATCAAAAAAGCCATGGCTCCATTTTTCAGAAATCATGTAAACTATGCTGCCATGCTGGTTTGTCTGCTGCCAATTGGTTGGTTATTGCATCAGTTTAGCAATAATTCTTATAGGAAAAAATGGATTGGCATCGCGCTTATCATCGGTATATCGGGCTTATTTTTTGCTTACTCCAGGGGAGCCTGGCTCGCTTTATTGGTAGGCATTCTAGGCTATTATCTCATTCGAAAAAATGTGTTGGGAACATTTATTTGCCTTGGAATAATTACCGTTTTTATCAGCCTATTCCTTTTGCTAACGGAGAATCGGTTCCTGGTATTTGCCCCTGAACACGACGAAACCATTTTTCATGAAAACTTCTCCGACCATTTATCGGCAACAGTAGGATTAAAAGATATTTCCAATGCGGAAAGATTTCATCGCTGGGTAGCCGGCTGTAGAATGATTGCAGAAAGACCTATTACTGGTTTTGGAGCAAATAGTTTCTATCCTACTTATCAACCTTATACCATTGCACCTTTCAAAACCTGGGTAAGCAATAACCCAGAACATTCCACAATACACAATTATTATTTGCTTTTAGCTGTAGAACAGGGCATTCCTGCACTAATTATTTTCGGCGGCTTTTTAATTTATTTGCTACTGCAAGCACAAAAATTATTTCATGATTTCCAGCAAAGCTATTACCGGATGATTGCTATGGCAACTGGTATCATTCTGTTAATGATTGCCTCACTCAATCTATCCAGTGATTTAATTGAAACCGATAAAATAGGTGGTTTATTTTGGCTATGTGCAGGCATTATCCTCACACTGCAGCAATTATTAAAAAGAGAGCAATCTTCGTTCGCCGATTCAGCCATAAAAAAGCCCGATTGACCGATTTGTAGATGTTTTTTTGAAAAAAAACGGGGGAACCGATAAACACTTGCTTGGTTTTTGTATCTATAATTTGAACCAACAGATGAACCCATGATCCAGAGACTATTAGCCCCGTTTATTTTAGTTGCCTTGTTTTTGTATGCCTGGTTTCCAAAAGAAGAAAAGGAAAACAGCAATCCGAATTTTTACTGAACCCTTCTGCTTTTCCATTGGTAAGACCCAAACTTACCTAACCATCCAGCTACCACAGTATAAACAATATGGAAGGGTTGCATTAGAGGAAAGTATAACAAGTATTTTTGCATCCAGAAAAAATGAGCAACAGGCAACATAAAACTCAGTTCTGCAAAAGTTTTAATGCCTGTTAATAATAGCACGTTGTAAAAAAGTTCGGGATAAAATAAGCTGGCAATCAACCCGCCAAGCAACGTGGCATTAAAGAGATATACCAACCATAACACAAGCAACATCCCTTTGTCTTTGTAATAACTGGCTTTACTTGCCCAACGAATACGTTGGTGTAAAAACTGCTTCCAGTTGGGCATTGGAGCAGTAAGCACAACTGACTGCGATGAAAACAAATAAGACAATCGATGCCCAAATGCCCTTTTCATTTTATACATCAGCAACATGTCGTCGCCGCTTGCCAGATGATCAATTCCAGAGAAACGTCCAACTTTTTCAAAAGCCTGTTTACTATAGGCCAAATTAGCTCCGTTACACATTGTGTGAGAACCGGCAGATACAGCAGCAGCTGTAATCCCCTGTAAACTTAAAAAATCAAGTAATTGAAAAATGCCACTGAATTTTCCATTATTAGTGAACATAACCGGAGCAGCAATAAAAACAGGATTTTCCTTTGCAATCATGGCATTAAAATGATGCAACCAAAGCGGAGGAACTATACAGTCTGCATCCGTAGTAACAATCCAGGAACCTTGACTTTTTGAAATGGCCAATTCAATTGCTTTTTTCTTATAGGCCAGCTGACTTCCGTCTTTATAAAAATTCTGTAACGAAAGCAATTGTATCTGCGGATAGCTAGCTGCCAAGTTCAATACTTTGTCTGCAGTATCATCTGTTGAAAAATCATCTACGACTATCACTTCATAGCTTGCTGAAGGATACTGCTGCTGCAAAATACTCTGCAAGCAGGCTTCAATAACTTCCGATTCGTTTCTGGCCGGTACAATCACAGAGAAGAAAACAGGAGGTTGCAAGGATAAGTTTCCTGGTTCAAAGGGCTTTAGGCGGTTAAACCAGAAACGATACAACCAGATCAAACCGCTGTAAAAAGTGGCCAATAGTAACCCTACAATTAAATACCATAGCTCCATTACAGCAAAGAAAATCAATCTATTCCAATAAATCAGCTCCTTAAAATGCAGCCGACCGCAAAGATTTGCCCAAATTTTATCTAATATTTCTTGGTATTGTGAGAGAAACGGGTCAACTTTGAAATAGTTGCATAACTAACTATATGCCAAACAACCATTTTAAAAGAGGAGAATTATACAGCGTCATCAATGGAATGGCTTCCACTGCTGTTGCAAGGAGATTGCAGAAAAATTTCCGCAACGCGGGATTGGAAATCACGATTGAGCAATGGAGTGTTTTATACCATTTATGGAAAGAAGATGGCCTTAGTCAGCAGGAACTCTGCAACAGAACTTTCAGAGACAAGCCCAGCATTACCCGATTGATTGACAATCTGGAGAAACAACAACTGGTGAAAAGAGTAGCATCGCCTACAGACAGAAGAATCAACCTGGTACAACTGACAGATGCTGCTAAAGACCTGCAACAAATCACCATTGATCTAGCCAATCAAACTATGGCGGAGGCTTTAATAGGCGTTGACAAGAAGGAAATTGAAATTGTAAAATCTGTTTTTCAGAGAGTATACGATAACCTAACCTTAACGCCGGTAGATCAATTGAATTAAGAACTTTATAAACACATTAAACGATTAACGATGGAAGCCACAAACAAAACAAAAGCCCTTTTGGGTGGAGAATGGATCATCAAGGAAAGCAATCCCCACGAAACTTTTATTCCTGAGGATTTTAATGAAGAACAACAGATGGTCATGGATATGTGCCATCAGTTTTTGAATGCAGAAGTATTGCCTGTAGTAGACAAAATTGACAAAATGGAGCCAGGTCTGGTAGCTTCATTAATGCAGAAAGCAGGTGAACAGGGCTTACTCTCAACTTCTTTCCCTGAAGAATATGGCGGTTTAGGTAAAGACTTCATAACTTCTACCATAGTGAATGAAGGAATGGGTGGAGGTTATTCCTTCTCTGTTGCAGTTGCTGCACATACAGGAATTGGATCATTACCTATTTTATATTTTGGTACAGAAGCTCAGAAAGAAAAATATATACCCAAGCTGGCTAGTGGTGAATGGAAGGGTGCTTATGGATTAACAGAGCCGAATAGCGGAAGTGATGCATTGGGCGCAAAAACCACTGCAAAGCTTAGTGAAGACGGAAAGCACTATATTTTAAATGGACAAAAATGCTGGATTACCAATGGTGGTTTTGCAGACGTATACACCGTATTCGCAAAAATTGATGGTGACAAATTCACCGGATTTATTGTTGAGCGCGGAATGGAAGGATTTACACAAGGACCCGAAGAACATAAAATGGGAATCAAAGGTTCATCTACTGTACAACTATACTTCCAAGATTGTAAAGTACCTGTAGAAAACGTTTTAGGTGAAATAGGCAAAGGACATATTATCGCTTTCAATATTTTGAACATTGGTCGTTTAAAATTATGCGCAGCAACATTGGGTGGTGCTAAAAGAGCAACCGACACTTCTGTTCAGTATGCAAAAACCAGAGAGCAGTTTAAATTACCTATTGCAAAATTTGGAGCAATAAGACATAAAATGGCAGAAATGGCTATCCGTTTATGGGTCTGCGAATCTGCATTGTTTCGGTCTGCTAAATGGATTGATGATAAAGAACACGAATTGGCTGCCAGTGGCAAGTCGTTTGCAGAAGCCTTACTGGGTGCAGCAGAAGAATATGCAATTGAGTGTGCTATTTTAAAAGTGTATGGAAGTGAGGTATTGGATTTTGTAGTGGATGAAGGTGTTCAGATTCACGGCGGGAATGGCTTCTCTGATGAATACGATATTTCAAGAGCTTACAGAGACAGCCGTATTAACAGAATTTATGAAGGAACCAACGAAATCAATCGCCTGCTAACCGTAGACATGGTATTGAAACGTGCTATGAAAGGTAAATTGGATTTAATGGGACCTGCAATGGCTGTACAAAAAGAATTAATGAGCATTCCTGATTTTGGATCTGAAGACGAAGGTGCTTATGCAAAAGAATTAAAGACCATTGCTAACTTTAAGAAAGCCATTTTAATGGTAGCTGGCGCAGCTGTTCAAAAGCTGATGATGCAATTAGATAAGGAACAAGAAATACTAATGAATATTGCAGACATGGCTATTGAAGTGTTCCATGCAGAAAGTGCATTAATGCGTGTGATGAAACTGGCCTCTTTAAAAGGAGATGCTGCCGTAGCTACTCAAAATGACATTATGCGTACATATATTTACGATGCGGCTGATCGAATTAATAAAGCAGGAAAGGATGCCTTGAACAGTTTTGCAGATGGCGATGAACTACGCATGATGCATATTGGTTTAAAACGTTTTACCAAAGTAGAACCATTCAACACCAAGGATGCACGCAGAAGAATTGCAGACCGTTTGGTAGCAGACAATGGATACAAAATTTAATTCTATCCATTTCAAATAGAAGTACAATTAAAAAGAATTGAAAAAGCAGAAGCCCCGGCCAATTGGTTGGGGCTTCTGCTTTACACTATTATCTGCTATTAATTCAGTTTATTTAACGCTATTACGATAAAATCAACAACCCACTACCTTCTGATTTCCACTCTAGTTCCAACAGGCAACATTTCGAATAGTTCCTGAACATATTTGTTTTTGGTGCTTATGCATCCTTCAGTCCAATTTCTGTATTCGTCAATCGCAAAATCATCATGCGGTACTGTTCCATGAATTCCTATTTCACCGCCTATTTTAGCATTGGGGGGTATAATCCCTAAAGCTTTTCGCTGATTGAACTTGGCATAACTTTCGGCAGTAGGATAATCAATTAACATGAATCTTTCCCACTTAGCATGCTTGCGTTTACCAGATATATGGAATACACCCTCAGGTGTTCTTCTATCGCCCTGATATAATTTATCTCCTA
The DNA here is from genome assembly GCF_025997995.1 of Sediminibacterium sp. TEGAF015. Lineage (GTDB taxonomy): Bacteria > Bacteroidota > Bacteroidia > Chitinophagales > Chitinophagaceae > Sediminibacterium. Next base: position 1,876,827 of record NZ_AP026683.1, read on the forward strand.
AATCCTTACTGCCAAATACTACCGGATAAGAAGCCAACCACTCACCCTCTTTATCATAAATCTTAAGCTCGTATTCGCTCTTTATAATATAAACAGAATACGTATCCTTATCTGCTTTAGCGGGATCAAGTACCCTATGCTTTCGAAAGGAAGTGGTCAGAGTAACCCCTGCCAATAATAGTGTCCAGTATACTGCCCTTTTCATAGTATCTGATTAAGAAACGAAAATTAATCATTTGAATTGTGCCTCAGATGTTAATTCAACTTCTCTTAACAAAGATAAAGCATTGGGCAAAATATTACCATGTACTCAATCTTACGCCTACTACAAATGGGTATTGTTCAACTCGGGTAATATCTTTTTGTAATTTATTCAAGCTATAAGAGCCGTACAAGCGAACCGGACCCAGACCAATTTCACCAATAGCTGCTAAACGGAAAGGTTCCATATAAAAATCGGCTTTCTCTTTCACTTTTCCTCTTTCCGCACTAATCTGCTTATTACGGCTGGCAATCAAATAACCCGCACTAACACCAGCACTGAAACTGAATCCTTTACGCTTATCAGGAGTAGTATTTACATTGATCATGAAAGGCACTGTAAGATACCCTGCATATAATTTGTTTTTAGTAAACGATATGGAATCATTGAATACATATGGGGTTGGACTGTTATTGTAGCTTATTCTAGAATCGTATCTGAAATTATACATTTCCAATCCAAGGCCATATTTCAGATTCAGTACATTCTTGCTGACATTTAGTTTTTGCATAAAAAACCAAAGGTTAACATTGGATGACTTACCAGTATTTAAACGATAACTGTTTTCGTTAACTGGACCGTCCTGTGGTCGGAATGTTCTGAAATAAGATCCTGCTTGCGCATATCCATAATTGGTATTGTCACGCATATTGGCAAAACCAAGGTCTACAATCCACCAATTGGTGCTCAGATTTTTACGTTTAGCAGGTCTGCGCTCAACCCTTAGAAGATTGTAATTGTCTTTATTGATTCTTACAGATCCTGCGCTATTATCATCGCTTCCTTTTTTCTTGATGATAACAAAGTTTCCAACTTTGATAGTATCTGTTTCAGAAGTTGTTTGCGCTTTTCCTGTCATTGCAATGCATACCATTGCTACCATGCTTACGATGCTTTTCATATTGTTTGCTTTATGTTTACTGATTATTTTCTTTGTCTGCCATCTTCTTCGTTTTGCTTTGACTTAGAACGGAATATGCTTCCTGCTTTCCGAAACAAACCACGAAGGCGATCTTTATTAATTTCCAATGCCCCTATATAAAGACTTTTATCTTCATCAACATCTTCCAAAGCTGTATAAACAGGCTTTGATTCTTCCGGAACTGCATCTGCTTTTTCTTCCGGCATTTCTGAATGCAAAGGTTTTTCAGCTGCTACTATTACAGGCACTACCCTTTCCGAATTAATCGACGCTAAGCTTAGGTTTTGTTTAGGTACAATTGAACTGTTTGCTGAAATAACATCTCCAGGATTTTGTACAGGTACCGTTTCAACCATTTTAATAACTGGATTATTATTGACAATACCTGAAGCAGTAAGCTGACCATTACTTTTACTATTGCTGCCCTGATTGGACAGTTGATTCCCTCCAATTACTTTTACGTTAGGTAAATTTTCAGCAGCTACTGAATTGGCCTTTGGTTGAATTGAGGAGTTTTGAGTCTGATCAGTTGAATTCCCTGAATTTCCTACAATCTCCGGAGTTGATCCTTCCAACTGCAATGGTTCTTTCAGCGTATTGGCAGGTACCAGCATCCATACAGTTGCCATAATTCCAATTACAGCTGCCGCCGCTGCATAACGCATCCATCGCATATATACAACCGGTCTTGTTCCTGAAGATTTTCTGTATAAAAGTTCTTTATTGGCAAACACCCATTTTTCTTCAGGTAAACGGGTTTGCTGCAACCATTCAAAATCATATTGCAAAGCCGGATGTTGCAATACAAATACTTCTACTTGCCTTCTTTGTTCCTCAGACAATTCCTTGTCTGTATACAACAGAAACCATTCTTCATAGTTATTGAGTGAAATATCCTGTCCTTCCTTTTTAAACAATGCTTCCTTACCCTTAAATACAATTGCTTCTTCAGGTTGCAATTGTGTGCTTTTTAATAGGGACAGCTCTTCTGCCAGATCTGGATTCTCTGCTACAAACCGATCTACGGCAACCTGCTCTTCATCAGAGAGTTCCCCATCTACCCATAGTAGAAAGTAGGATTCGTAATTATGTCGGTTAATAACAGTCATTATAAAATATTTTCGGCGCTTACCAGATAGCTTTTTAAAGTAAGCCTGGCTCGATGCAGGTAAACCTTTACCTGACTCTCACTAAGGCTCATAATCTTCCCAATCTCTTCGTAACTATATCCCTCATAATCTTTCAACATTACCAGACTTTTCTGAGTTTCATTTAGCCTGTTCAGTGCTTCCATCAGCGTTTTTTTAATTCCTGAATGCTGCTGATACTGAATACCTGTCTGCTCCTCAAAAGTATCCTGCAAATGAACCCTTTTGTTTTTGCGGATATGATCAATCATCTGATTATACCCAACAGTAAACAAATAAGACTTTGACTTCCCTGCTTCTACCTGATCTCTGTTTTTCCAGAGTTTTTCAAAACTTGATTGTACAATATCCCTGGCATCTTCTTCATGCCGAAGATTTTTCACGATGAACCTGAAAAGTCCATCGGCATGATTGTTTACACATTCATTGTACTCAAACTCGGTCATAGAATCAGAAACAGTTAGTGGTTTTATACCTGTTATACGGATTAGGGGCCGTAATGTTACAGATGCCAATAATATTTCATAAAATTAGTTGCAAACTGCGGTGAAGAATGACCCAATTGGTACAAAAGGAGGAAAATCTCCTTAATTGGTAGTTAACTGAAAAGTGTTCAGGAAGCCCCATTGAACAAATAACCATATAAGTGCAGCATACAGTAAGATAACTAACAGCAACGAACCAATAAAGTACCGAAATCCACCTTTAGCAATTGTCTTTTGCTTTTCTTCAGAAAGACTAAGCGTTTCGCTGATGATATGCTGATATACCGGACGGGTTCTATAAAAAAAATATCCCAGTAAGAAAATGAGCAGGGAACCTAAGAAAAAGGACAATTTAAAAGCCTGTAACCACTCCCACATCAACCTGTTCAAAATCACCGGATCCTTGAACCGATAGAAGTCCATCTGTGTATAAAGATAAAGGCCAAAAATACTAAGGGCATTGGCAACCCATACTATACCCACCATTATTGGTCCTTGCGTTTTGGCAAGTGCAGACCTATTCCTGTACTGACACCAAAGAAAATTGTGGGCGATGATGGAACTCCAAAAACGGTCATAACAATTAATACACGTATTTAATTAAATAGACAACTGTGCCTGAAACGATAAAGAAAAATAATAGAGAAAAGTAGAAATACATCCCGCCTCTTCTGGCCACAGCATGTTTTTCTGCTTCTTCCAGCTTACTGAATCGCTTGATAATATCAACGAAAATTGCTTTGCCACCATATGCGCCAAAACTCATGAAATAAACAACAGCTAAAAAAATAAGAATGCCCAATCTTCCAGCTATCTCCCAGTATCTGATCAGTGCCAGAATTTCATATACCTGATCACTTTGATTGGTTAACAGTAAATAAACAATTCCAATGCCCAATAACGTAAGTACGTTACAAACCCACGCAAGACCTACCATATGTATGCCATTGGTTTTTAAAGCCAACATTTCACGGTGCGTTCTCACGACCGTATAATCATGACAGATTACGGATTCGAAAATGTTCATTTAATAAAATTCAATACGATACGGTGAAATTTATATTAAAGTTAGTTGAATTTTATAACATATGTGTTTATTAATAATTAATGGTTTGCTCCTCAATTGTTGCTGGAATTTCCCTCCACTCATATTGCTGGTTCCTTAACTGAGGTTCAAATCCAGCTTCTTTGATGGCTTCCTGTATGGTTTTATAGGTAAACCGATGGGGGGCTCCTGCAGCACTTACCACATTTTCTTCAATCATAATCGATCCAAAATCATTGGCACCACCATGTAAACACAATTGTGCGGTTTCCTTCCCAACCGTCAGCCAGCTGGCCTGGATATTTTTAACATTCGGTAGCATAATTCTACTGATGGCAATCATGCGCATATATTCGTCCGGTGTTGTAAGATTCTGAACACCTCTGATTTTGGTTAATAAGGTATCAACATCCTGGAAAGTCCAGGGAATAAATGCCAGGAAGCCTTTGGCATCCGCAGGTTTCATTGCCTGAACGGCTCTGATTTTTTCCAGGTGTATAAACCGTTCCTCTATGGTTTCTACATGCCCGAACATCATAGTTGCACTAGTGGTGATATCAAGTTTGTGCGCTTCGTGCATTATGGCCAACCATTCGTCCGCACCACATTTACCTTTAGAAATAAGGCGGCGTACCCGATCCACCAGTATCTCTGCTCCTGCCCCTGGCAAAGAATCGAGCCCTGCATCTTTCAATGCCTTCAGCACATCGTGATGACTCATTTTTTCTAATTTGGCAATATGTGCCACTTCGGGTGGTCCCAATGCATGCAATTTGATGGTTGGGTACTCGTTCTTAATTTGACGGAAGGTTGTTGTGTAAAAATCCAGTCCTAATTCAGGATGGTGTCCTCCCTGTAATAAAAGCTGATCACCGCCATACTTAAGCGTTTCTTCTATCTTTTTCCGATAGGTAGGCATATCCGTAATATAGGCTTCAGCATGACCCGGTATTCTGTAGAAATTACAAAATTTACAATTGGCAATACAAACGTTGGTTGTATTCACATTCCGGTCAATCTGCCAGGTCACTTTTCCGTGTAGAACCTGCTTTTTCCTCAATTCATCAGCTATATGCATTAAATCCGCCAGAGGAGCATGTTCAAATAAAAACATACCCTCTTCCACTGTTAAAAACGAAAAATCAAGTGCTTTCTGGTATAAATTGGCTAATTCCATCATAATTGTATAAGCAACAAAGTTAACACAGATATAGTTCATCGCCACCGATATCAACAAAACTGCAGTTCAATTAAATATTTCCTCAACTTGCGCTAAAAGGAATTAAATTACTGAAGCGTGAAGAAATTCATTTCCATCATATTATTGCTGGGAGTACTGCAACTCCGCGCTCAGGAGGAATTTGTGCCCCCGGATGCGCGTTTCATCACCAAAGTGCCATTTTTTCAACTGAGCGGGGGTATTATCATTATAAAAGCACAGTTTGACCAGTTTACCGATTCACTGAATTTTGTGCTGGATACGGGTAGCGGAGGGATTTCTCTGGATTCTACTACTGCTGAAAAATTAAAAATCCAAACGCAGCAATCAGAAAAAACTATCCGGGGAATTGCAGGAGTTAAAAAAGTTTCTTTTGCCTACAATCATACTCTGAGTATGCCGGGCATTGAAGTAAAACAACTAGACTTTCACATTAATAACTACGATTTATTGACTAGCGTTTATGGGGTCAAAATTGATGGGATCATTGGTTATAGTTTTCTGAGGCGGTATATTGTTCACCTCGATTTTGACAAACGCATCATGGAAGTATATGCACCCGGTCGATACAAATATCCGAGGGGAGGACAACTCTTAAGGCCTAATTTCAGCACCCTCCCGCTAATGCAGGCTTCCATTCAGGACAACAAAACATTTTTAAACCGATTCATTTTTGATACCGGGGCAGGCTTATGCTTCCTTTTGTCTAGAGATTATGTGGAAGACAGCTCGGTTTTTAAGAGTAAAAGGAAGTTTTTTCTGACACAGGCTGAAGGATTAGGGGGAAAAAAGCAAATGGAAATTGCTGTCATGAAATCTATCAAAATTGGTAACTATAAATTCAAAAAAGTACCTGTACATATTTTTGAAGATGATTATAATGTTACCAATTATCCAACATTAGGTGGTTTAATCGGGAACGATTTATTGAGAAGGTTTAACATTATCCTAAACTATCCTGACCAAAGTATTCACCTAAAGCCCAATAATCATTTCAATGATCCATTCGATTATAGCTATACAGGGCTTGGCATCTATTTAATTGATGGTCAAATTAAAGTAGTGGATATTATTGAGGGATCTCCTGGTCAAAAGGCAGGGTTTAAAATAGACGATATTATTTTCTCCATTGAAAACAATGCATCAAACAATATACAGGCTTATAAAAATCTGTTTCAGAACTCAATAGGAAAAATAAAAGTAATCGTACTGAGAAACAGCGTACCTGTATTGCTAAACATACAAGTGAAAGACATTCGTAAGTAATCAAGATACCCTAATTTGCATTCTTTTACAAATAGCTATGATAGACTATAACCGATTTACACTGGACAATGGACTAACCGTTCTTGTTCATGAAGACACTGCCACACCCATGGCAGTAGTGAATGTGCTGTATGATGTTGGCGCAAGAGATGAAAATCCTTCCAAAACCGGATTTGCTCATTTATTTGAGCACCTAATGTTTGGTGGTAGCGTTCATATTCCAGACTATGACGAGCCTTTACAAAGAGCCGGTGGAGACAACAACGCTTATACTACCAACGACCTAACCAACTACTATTGCCAATTGCCAGCGCAAAATATTGAAACCGCTTTCTGGCTCGAGAGTGATCGCATGCTCAGTTTGGCCTTCAGTGAAAAAAGCCTGGCAGTTCAGCGAAAAGTAGTATGCGAAGAATTTAGAGAACACTACATTAATAAGCCTTACGGCGATGTTTGGAAACATATGCGCGAGTTAGCATATACGGTTCATCCTTATCAGTGGATGACCATTGGCAAAGAATTGAGTCATGTAGAAAACGCATATATAGATGACGTAAAAAATTTCTTCTTCAAACATTATCGACCCATCAATGCCATACTGGTTGTGGCCGGAAATGTTAAAACAGAAGAAATAAAAAAACTGGCAGAGAAATGGTTTGGCCCCATTGAAATGGGAGAGAAATACATTCGCTGCTTGCCACAGGAACCCATCCAGGATCAGGCAAGAAGAAAAACCATTGAAGCCAATGTGCCACTAGATGCTTTTGTAAAAACCTGGCATATGGATGCTAGATTGGAAAAGGGATATTATGCAGCAGACCTGATTACAGAAATCCTGGGTGGGGGCGCCTCTTCCAGATTGTATCAGTCGCTGGTAAAAGAGCAGAAATTGTTTTCTAACCTGGATTGCTACCATTTCGGATCTATGGATGCTGGCTTGTTAACAATTGAAGGGAAGCTAGTGAAAGGGGTTGATATCAACAAAGCAGAACAGGCAATATCAGAGCAGCTTCAGCAATTACAGGAACACCTGGTTCCGCTTGCTGAATTAACCAAAGTAAAAAATAAAACGGAGAGCGTAATTGCATTTGAAGATATGAGTATCATGAGCAGAGCGAGTAGCTTGGCCATGTACGAATTATTGGGAGACGCATCACTAATGAATACTGAGCTGGATAAATACCAGGAAATCAACGCGCAGGATATTCAGCAGTACAGTAAAAATATTTTCAGGGAAAGCAATAGCAACACGTTACATTACCTGGCTAAATAAAGAAACAATTCCATGTTAGATAGAAATATACAACCTTCCATTGTAGATGCGGTAAGCTTCGATTTAAAGCTCAGAAAATGCGAACAGTATCAACTGGACAATCTGGTACCTGTGTATAGTATGAATGCCGGCACACAAGATGTACTGATGATTGAGTGGGTTTTCAAGGCAGGTAACTGGTTTGAGCAGAAAAATATTGTTGCAGGAACTACTAACTTTTTATTGAAGAACGGTACCAGTAATAAAACAGCCTATGAAATTAATGACCATTTTGAATTTCACGGAGCTTATCTGAACCGCGCCTGTTACAATGAAACAGCTGCCATTACATTACATTGTCTGGCCAAACATGTCAATGAACTTTTACCGGTTGTAGCTGAACTGATTACAGATTCTATTTTCCCTGAAGAAGAATTAGCCACCTACAAACAAAATCAAAAACAAAAATTATCGGTTAGCTTAAAAAAGTGTGACTTTATTGCCAACAGATTGATTGACGAATATATTTATGGGTTTCATCATCCTTACGGGAAATATACTTCTACACTCGATTACGATCAGTTGAACAGAGAAGAACTTATTGCCTATTTTAAAAAATTTTACGCAGAAGGTCATTGTACCATTTTTACAGCAGGAAAAATTCCTTCTGATTTGCAGCAGCAATTGAATACCTATTTTGGTAAGCTTCCTTTGCAGCAAAGACCCATTCCTAATATTCAATACAACCTGCAACCTGCATTAGAAAAGAAGCAACAGATTATTAATGATGAGAATGGCGTTCAGGGAGCCATTAGAATTGCCAGACCATTCCCGAATAAACATCATCCGGATTATCAGAAAACACAAATACTAAACAGTGTATTTGGAGGATTTTTTGGATCAAGACTCATGAGTAATATCAGGGAAGACAAAGGTTATACATATGGTATTCATAGTTATATACAAAATCATGTTGGAGAAACTGCCTGGATGATTAGTACAGAAGCAGGCCGTGATGTTTGTGAAGCCACTATTACCGAAGTTTATAAAGAAATGGAAATTCTACAAAATGAACTCATTGATGAAGAAGAACTAAGCCTCGTAAAAAATTATATGCTGGGTACTGTACTGGGAGATTTAGATGGCCCCTTCCAGTTAATTGCACGATGGAAAAACTATGTACTCAATAATCTGGATGAAAACTATTTTTATAATAGTGTACAAACGATTAAGTCAACAACAGCAAAAGAATTGCAGGAACTCGCTAAAAAATATTTGAATCCATCGGATTTTTATGAGCTTACCGTAATTTAATTGATTCATTTCACTTTGAAATGAGTGAGAAAATATACAGCATTTCTGTGCCGATTTGCCTGCTTCTTTCAAGATAAACTTCATTTTGTTGAGGAGTACCATCGGACAATTTGGGATCTTCGTAGGGTAGCTTGAATCTTCCATCTGCTCCTTGAACAATTGGGCAAGAAGCGTCTGCACTGGAACAAGTTAACACCGCACCATACTCCCTCTGAGGATTAGCTTCATGCGTATATAGTTTCGAAAATGCCATCAATTTACCAGCATTGTTGGCAAAAGCAACTTCATAAAACGGGTTACTATTATAGTCCTTAGCAAGGATTTCAAATCCAATCTCTTGTAATGCATGAACTGCATTTTCATTAAATGCGGTAACTTCTGTTCCCCCCGAATAGCAAAAAACATGATCAACTCCGTAATAAGCAGCAGCCGCTTGAGCCATTAATTGAGATATATGGCTACGTCGGGAATTATGGGTACATATAAATGTAAGCTGGACTTTTTGCTGTGCTTTATTTTTTGTTCTTATGTAAGCGCCGATTTCTTCTAAAACAAGCTTTCTCTCAACAGGTATTTCACTAAAATTTAGTGCGGCTTTATCAAAGAACAATTGTAAACCAGGCAATAATATTTTCTTTTGAGCTGCTGTCATAACTAATCAGTGACTAAAAAATTTATACTAATGTCAGTTGTACCATTTTTTTAGCAACATCCACCACCAGGTGTACAACAGCTGGTTACTACCTTAGCATCTGTTGCATCAGCAATAACAATGGCCTCTGGTTTTTCAGCATATACTGTTATGCTGAAGATACCTGAACCACCATTATTAAATGCAGCTATTTCTTCTTCTGTCAAATAGTTCTTAAGAATATCGTTGGGAATAATGATAGGTTTTTCTTTCTGTACAATGATATTTTCAAAATGGTTCAGGTGAATCAGTTCCAGGTATACGTCTTTTTGTATAGCACCTGCAACACAACCTGCATACATTTCAGCATCTTTCTTTAAAGACTCTGGTAGCTGGCCAACTATTACCACATCCGATAAACTGAAATGTCCGCCTGGTTTTAACACACGATAGATTTCTTTGAACACTCCATCCTTATTTGGAACTAGATTCAATACACAATTACTTACCACTACATCGGCAATATTTCCGCCCAATGGCATATGTTCTATATCGCCCTCGCGAAATTCTACATTATTAAACCCTAAGGCATCAGCATTATTTCTTGCTTTCTGAATCATGGCAGGCGTAAAATCAATACCAATGACTTTTCCCTTTTCGCCTGTTTGTGCCCTAGCAACAAAACAATCATTGCCTGCTCCACTTCCCAAATCCACTACTACATCACCCAGCTTAATTTGGGCAAACTGTGTAGGAAGTCCACATCCTAAACCTAGGTCTGCATGTTCAATGTACCCTTCCATCGTTGTATAATCATCACTCATAATATTATAGACTTCTGTGCTGCATCCGCCAGCACCACAACAGGAAGCTTTATTGTCTGCAATAGATTGATTTGCAATTTCGGCGTATTTGTTTTTTACTATTTGTTTTAATTGTTCTTCGGTTTGCATAAAATATATTTTTAAATAATTAACTGATTTAACAACAGGATTGCTGTTGTACTTTAAGTTTAGAAAATAACTGATTAAAAGATTGATTAAATTTTTCAAAAGCTTTCCAATTGATGCAATAGCAACTCCTGGGTCCTTCCACTGTTCCCTTAATTAAACCCGCTTCTTTCAATTCTTTTAAATGTTGTGATACCGTAGACTGTGCCAATGGTAATACATCTACAATTTCTCCGCACACACATTCACTTTTTTGTGCGAGTACTTTTAATATTGCTATTCGGGCTGGATGCGAAAGCGCTTTGGCAAACAACGCCAGCTCCTGTTCTGTTTTTAAAAACTCTTCTAACTTAGGTGAGGCCATACTTAATCGTTTATATACGATAAAGCAAAGCTAAGAAGATAATTTCAATTCATCGTATTTTTACGATAATTATTTTTTTGTTCAGGGTCATAGAGAAATACATACTTCTATATTGTTACTCTGCCATCTATTACATATAGAACGCACCGGTGCTTAAATGGAGAAATCCCTATTTTGAGGTCTCCTAGACAATTCGCCATTCATCCCTTTTTAGCACCATCCATCCCTTTATCAAAATTCTAAAAAATTACAAATCATTGATTTTCAAGTAATTATACAAAACCAACATCTAAACTCAGCCTATTACCTAAAAAAACTAGGTACTATGTGTTGCATAGTACTAAAAAATACTCCATCTTTGTGTTGTCAAAGTAATTAATCAAACAAAGAACTTAAAAATACTTACCATGAAACTGACAAACACAAACACACTGGTTCAGCTGAATCAAAAAGCTTTGAACAATTTAACCCAAGTTGTTAATGAAACAATTGCTACCAATGTAATCGTAGAAAACAAAACAAAGAAAAAGTTCACAGTAGCCCAGCTTTGGAAAATTCAGCGTTATAGCAGAATTGCTCCTGTACAACCAATCCTAGTTTATTAATCCAATAAAAATCTAGACCATGGATATTCAAAACACACAAAGTCAGATGCGCAAGGGCGTGCTGGAGTTTTGTATCCTTTCAATCATTCGCCAGGGAGAAGTTTACCCCAGTGACCTGGTTGATCGGATGAAAGCAGCCAACCTTCACATTCTGGAAGGAACATTGTACCCGCTGCTTACCCGATTAAAAAATGCGGAACTACTCACTTACAGATGGGTAGAAAGCAATAGCGGACCGCCCAGAAAATATTTCGTGATGACTGAAAAAGGCCTTGCCTTCTACAGTGAACTCGAAAGAACCTGGAAAGAACTGGCCGACGCCGTTCAAGTGCTAACTCAACCAGCAACACCCCCAGCCACCGAAAATTAAAACCAACCTTAACCAAGCTAAATAAACATACCATGAAAAAGGTAATTAATATAAACTTCCAAGGAAGAGTAATTCCCATTGAGGAATCGGCTTACGACGTACTAAAAGTATACGTTGAAAGTTTGCGTCGCTTTTTTGCCAACGAGGAAGGAAGAGACGAAATTATTAACGACATCGAAGGTCGTATCGCTGAACTATTTGGTGAAAGCCTTAAAAAAGGAAGCACCTGCATAACTGAAGAAGACGTTAACAATGTCATCAACAGCATGGGCAGACCTGAAGATTTTGAAGGCGAAGAATCCAATATGCAATCTCAGCTGGGCGGTCAGCAAGAGCAAAAAAACAATAGTTATACCGAAACAGATCACGGCACTCCAAGAGGCCGCTTATACAGAGATACCAACGATAAAATGTTGGGAGGCGTTTGTAGCGGTATGGCTGCGTATTTCAGAATTGATCCTACTGTTGTAAGACTTTTATTCTTAGTCTTATTCTTTGGCGGTGGCTCAGGATTCCTATTGTATTTACTATTGTGGATCATATTACCCGCTAAACCATTAGATCATGTAAGCAGCAATAGAAGATTGTACAGAAATCCGGAAGAAAAAGTAATTGCGGGTGTTGCTAGCGGTATCGCCACTTATTTTGATGTAGCGGTCTGGATCCCCCGTTTAATCTTCTCTTTACCATTGGTAATAGGCATATTCTCTTCCTTTATAAGTTCATTATTCTGGTTCGAGTTTAACCCTTTCCCAGGATTTATTTTTGGATCTTTTGGAGGTACACTTTTTGTAATCTATGCCGTACTATGGGCTGTAATACCTGAAGCCAAAAGCGCTTCAGAGAAATTAGAAATGCGTGGAGAGAAAGTAGATTTGAATACCATTAAAAATACCATTCAAGAAGACTTAGAAGGATTTAAAGCCCGTGCGGAAAAATGGGGTGGAGAATTTTCACAGAAAGCCAAAGAATTTTCAACAGAATTCAGCAGCACTGTGAATGAGAAAAGCAAACAGTTTGCTTCTGAAGCCAGTGCCGCTTCCAAAAAAGGAGGCAGTAGATTAGGAAATGCCATAGGCATCTTATTCAAAGCATTCTTCTTATTCCTTGCAGGTATCTTGGCATTCACTATTCTGGTTGCATTATTAGGTATGATTGCCGGAAGTGTAAGTGTATTCCCTCTTAAGAGCTTTTTCTTAGAAGGATTCTGGCAGAATTTCCTAGCATGGTCTACCCTAGTTCTATTCCTGTTTGTGCCTGCCATTGGTTTACTCACTTGGTTAGTTCGTAGAATTATCGGAGCAACAGCTGGCAGTAAATATTTGGGTTTCACCTTTGGTGGATTATGGACCCTGGGCTGGATTAGCGTTGTTCTCTTAGTGGCTTCCATCGCTCAAAACTTTGATGCGGGTGCAAAAGATAAAGGAGAGATTAAAATTGTACAACCAAGTACCAATAAAATGACCATTAAAGTAGCCGCAAGTGATTTAAGAGTTGTGAGTGGAAAATGGTTTAAAATGGATGGACTTTTAAGTTTAGATGACGATAGCATTGTATTGAATAATATTCGAGTACGAATTGCTAAAAGCCCAGATTCCTTATACCGAGTGAGTTATGTAAAATTTAGTAATGGTTCTGATGAAAATACAGCCCTAAAAAATATGGAAGCCATTAAGTACAGTGCTACGCAAGAGGATAGTGTATTGTATTTAGACAGAGGCTTCAAGTTAAACAAAGGTTCTAAATTCCGTAACCAAGGGGTAACCGTTACCATTTTTGTTCCTGTTGGAAAGAAAATTGAAATAGATGAAAATGTTTCTAGAAAACTAAATCATTTTAGCTTCAACTCTGGCAGAAACGATTACGATTGGGATGATGAATGGAATAACGAAGGCTATGAAAGCTGGATGTCTAATCAGGAATATATCATGACACCTGGAGGATTGGAAAGAGTAAAGAAGATAGGTGAAGAAAACGATGATATAAGCAATGATGAAGACTCAGAAAAAAGCGCCATAGAAGAATATAAAAAGAGTAGAGAAGAATTACGCAAAGAATATGAGCGCAAACAGAAGGAAGCAGAAGAGCTTAAAAAAGAATTGGATAAGCCAGTGGATACAACCCGCTATCGTTATCAAAAAGTAGCGATTCTGGATCCCCATATTTCTGGTCCTGCGCCTAAAAGCAAGACCATTGAAAGTCCTGAAATTATTGAGATTGGATCAGAACTAGGGAGATTTTCCTTGCTGAGTTTTCAATCCTAAAGATGGTTGGCACAGGTTGGAAAAGAACCCTGTCTCAGTTTTGAGATGGGGTTCTTGCTTTTTACCCTTGGTTCGTGCCTTTCACCTATTTTTGCACCCTAATTAATTGCGCAATGAAAAACACACCGTTTACCCATAAACATATTGCTCTGGGTGCAAAAATGGCTGAATTTGCCGGATATAATATGCCGATCAGCTATACAGGTATCAATGATGAACACGCTACCGTAAGAAAAAATGCAGGCGTATTTGATGTGAGCCATATGGGCGAATTCATTTTAAAAGGTGAAAATGCGCTGGATCTGATTCAGCGTGTAACAACCAATGATGCATCTAAGCTGGTAGCCGGTCAGGCACAATACAGTTGCTTACCCAATGAAGATGGTGGCATTGTAGACGATTTGATTGTGTATTGCATTGAGCCCAACAAAACCTATATGTTAGTGGTGAATGCATCCAACATCGAAAAAGATTGGAACTGGATTTCAAAGTTCAATACCCAACAAGTTGAAATGCACAATATCAGTGATAAAACTTGTTTATTGGCCATACAGGGACCCCATGCAACCAAGATATTACAGCCCTTAACTGAGCTGGATATCATGAATCTTAAATATTACACTTTTGTAAAAGGCACTTTTGCAGGAGTAGATAATGTTTTAATCAGTGCAACTGGTTATACAGGTTCTGGTGGTGTAGAAATCTATTTTGAAGACAGCAATGGAGCTGCTGATAAAATTTGGGATGCAATTTTTGAAATTGGAGGTCCACAAGGATTAAAACCAATTGGATTGGGTGCAAGAGATACCCTGCGTTTAGAAATGGGTTACTGTTTATACGGCAATGATATTGACGATACCACTTCTCCACTAGAAGGAGGTCTTGGATGGATTACCAAGTTAACCAAAGACTTTACTGCTAAATCAATTATTGAGAAAGTAAAGGCAGAAGGCGTAAAACGCAAGTTGGTGGGATTTGAAATGTTGGAAAGAGGAATACCCCGCCACGATTATTTAATTAAAGATGCAGAAGGCAATACCATTGGAAAAGTAACCAGTGGAACACAGGCCCCCTCTTTAAATAAAGCAATCGGCTTGGGTTATGTTGCCACTGCACATGCAGCCATCGACTCTATCATTCATATAGAAATCAGAAATACCCTGGTGAAGGCAAAAGTGGTGAAAGCCCCATTTGCTTAATCAGTTTTACCCAATATTTGAAAGGCTTTTTCGTTTTAAAAGAATGAGAAAGCCTTTTTTATTTTTTATACTATTAACAGGGATGATTTTTCAAAGTTCCTGTTTTAGAAAAGGCACAGAAACAGGCCTGGCTTCCTATTATGCGGATAAGTATGTAGGCAGAAAAACAAGCAATGGAGAAACTTTCAAACAAAACAAATTGACGGCGGCCCATAAAACACTGCCCTTTGGAACAAAAGTGAAAGTAACCAATCAGCAAAATGGCAAGAGTGTTAAAGTAAGAATCAATGACAGAGGACCTTTTGTACAAGGCAGAATTATTGACCTCAGTAAAAAAGCAGCCAGAAAAATTGATATGGTAAACGATGGGGTTACAAAAGTGAAGATTCGATATTAACTTCCTGAATAATTTTAACTGCATTTTTCCCTACATAGGAATAACCAAATTCATAGCAATAGGTATAAACGGTTTTGCTGGCGTGCTTAGCCTGATGGGTAAAATGTTGAGGAGCAAATCCTTTTATATATAGTTCGCTCAATGGTACTTGTGTCCCCTTTCTTTGTAAAACAAATAAGTCGGAAAGAATCTTTCTGTTTCGCAGCAACAAGGCATTAATTCGTCGCATATAATTGGTTCTGTTACCATATACCGCATTGTGATAACTACTTCTGCAATGATTGCTACAGAATTTTTTGTCTGTTCTTCCCTGCATTTTTTTATCGCAATACAAACACTGTTTAATTGAATTGTCCATAGTAGTATATATTTCAACTACCTGAATGTAACCATACTGCTATTTAAAATACCTGTAAAAATACCAACCAAAAAAAACATTTCACGGTTTAAAGCGTTTGCAAACGTTTATAAACGACAACAGATGTTTAAAATAGGGATAGGCTGAAAAGGGTTGTTCATATTTGTTCTGTTAACGGCAGTACGCACTGCTCTTTAAAAACAATTTAACTGAACCGTTATGAACGCAGTAAAAAACAAAGTCCAATTAATTGGCAATCTGGGTCAGGATCCCGAAATAAAATCCATAGGTGAAGACAAAAAAGTGGCTCACCTAAGCCTCGCAACCAACGAGAACTACAAAAATGCAAAGGGTGAAAAAGTAACAGAAACTCAATGGCATAATGTAGTTGCCTGGGGTAAACTGGCAGATATTGCCGAGAAGTACCTAGTTAAAGGAACTGAAGTAGTAATTGAAGGGAAGCTTGTAAACCGGAATTACACCGACAAGCAAGGTGTAAAACGGTATGCAACGGAAATACAGGCCAATGAATTATTGATTCTAACTAAAAAGGCTTGATTCTCGTGTAAAAGATTGTATTTGATCGAAAACAAATTGCTTTAGAAAAATAAAATCCCCCGATTCAGCTATACCTTATTTTATCAGTAGCTGCAGCTGGAATCCCGTCCCCACTGCACTACTGGTAGTAAGGGCTGATCATGAAATATACAATAGGTCCGGTTACTGCTACATAGAACCAAAGTGGCCAGGTAATTTTTGCCAGTTTCTTGTGTGCAGTGAATTCACTTGTCAGTCCTCTATACGCAGTAAATAAAATAAAAGGCAGTATTATAGCAGCCAAAATGATATGCGTGATTAGTATAACTAAGTAAACCATTCGCATAGCACCTGCAGCCAGTTTCTCAGCTTCGTCTACGATTCCATCGTGATTGGAATCACCGTATTTTGCTTCGCCAGCCAATAAATGATGCGCTATATAAGAGAGGAGAAATAAGATAGAGAGCACTAAAGCTCCCATCATAAGTTTTTTATGCAATTCATACCGTTGCTTTTTAACAGCAACCAATGCAGCAACGAGCACAACAGCTATCGTGGCATTCACAAATGCATTGATGGCAGCAAAAATATGTACATCAAAACCTAAGTCCACTTCTAATTTAAACTTCCCAAGAACTACAACAACAATAAATACTACCACTGAAAAAATGCCAATCAACCAATTGGCCAAACGATCATTTTTTTGGAATACAGGTTCTAACATTTGAGTTTACGTTTTATCTGCTTAAAATTGTCTCTATTAAAGTTTTATTCTTTTGAGTACGCTAGCCCTATTAATGATGGCAGATTATTGATATTTATCCTGCACTTTTCTCCTATTCTGCATGTAAGTAACAAAAAAGATAACAGCAGTAATAATGATTAACCATAACCAACTGAGGTCTAATATTTGTCTGAATACACCATTTTTTTTCTGACCATCCTTCTCCAACATCAATAGCCCAATATCTCTGGCCAGCTTTTTCATGTCGGCACTATCCAGTCCATTGTAATAACCTCTTACCTTAAAAGCCTTATCAATCAACACAAACCTACTGGTATGAACAAAATCAGGGCTTACCGGCTCCTCGCTAAACTGATCTACTTTTAATTCCTCAAAAGCAAATTGATAAATATCTTTTTTGTTTCCCGTTAAGAACCACCAGTTATCATGAATCACCCCAAAACGATCTGCGTATTTCTTTAATACGGAAACAGAATCATTTTCCGGATCAACCGTAAATGACATGAAATGAACAATGGAAGTATCAATCTTGTTGCGAACATTGCCTCCTTTCTTAAAAGATTGCTGTAAAGTTGACATATTTTGGGTAAGCCTTGGACAGATACTTCTACAACTGGTAAAGAAGAAATCTGCAACAATAATTTTACCCTGCGGATCATATAAACTAACTGAATCTCCTAACTGATTCATCAATTTGATATTCTTGGTTGTATGCCAAACAGTATCACTCACCGACTTACCATCCTGAACGCTTTCAATCACGGTGTCCAACAAATAATGTCTTGGCATTACTACCGCTGTTTCACTGGCAGATTTCAATATCAGGTAGCAACTGATTGGAATTCCTAGTGCTACCAACAATCCTAAAATGGCTTTCTTTTTCATAACTGTATTAATAAAAAACCATCGCAAGGCAGCGATGGTTTAGAATTATTAAAAATTTATCGAGCAAAGAGCAAATTAATGAGTTGCTTTTTTCTCGTCTTTTGATTCTTCGTGCTTTTCACTTGCCCCTTCATGCTTTCCAGCTGCACCGTGCTCTTTCTTTTCTACCTTAATAGTACTTTGCTCCTTAAAGTATGGGTCATAGGTATTGCGAAGGTTTTTGAAAGAATTACCATCATATAAGAAGGCAATAATGAACCAGATAAACAATGCCAACGGAACTACTATCGTCATTATAAGGTTCTTTACCTCATGCTTTAAGTGCATGAAGTAAGCAACAATATAGAAGGCCTTCGCCATCATTAAAATCACAATGGCACCTTTAAGTGCTAATCTTACCCCCACACTGCTTAGAGGAATATCAATCATCAAGAATCCAATAATCAATTCTATTATCGTTAAAACCGTAAGAATTACCGTTACTCGGATAATTTCTTTTGTACCCCCTCCTGCGTGTTCGTGATGTTCAGCTGTATGTGACATAATTGTAAATTATCTTTAGTGAATGAATTAAATCAAATAGAAACAAGTAAATACGAATACCCAAACTAAGTCTACAAAGTGCCAGTACAAACCAGCTTTCTCAATCATTAAATAATGACCTCTTTCTTCAAACTTATTGGTAACGGCCATGATCAACATGATAATATTGATAATCACACCAGAGAATACGTGGAATCCGTGGAATCCGGTAATAGTAAAGAAGTAGTTGGTGAAATTGGTTGAAGACGCAGTACCATCGTGATTTAAGAATGGATTGCTACCCCACCATGCACCTTCGTGGTGTAAATGGTTCCATTCCCATGCCTGACAAGACAAGAATGCAATACCTCCAATAATGGTCCAGATAAGGTTTTTTACAACCCCTTTCTTATCCATATTGTGTCCGGCTTGCACTGCCAATACCATGGTTACAGAGCTGATGATCAGGATAAACGTCATAATACTTACAAACACCAACGGAGCATTCATTCCTTCCGGAGCAAATGGAAAACTCTTAAACACTTCATTCGGGTCAGGCCATCCATTCGTAGAAAAACGAATAGTACCATAAGAAATCAGGAAAGCACCAAATGTAAAGGCATCACTCATGAGGAAATACCACATCATTACCTTTCCATACTCTACGTTAAAGGGACTCTTACCTCCACCCCAGGATTTGGTGGTAGGTGCTGTTGCAGTTGTTGCCATGTTAAAGTAAAATTTCGTACACAAAAGTATTGGCTAGAGTTGAAAAAAGGTGCATAAAACACAACTTTTTTGTAATTAACCAATCCAATTATAAAATATGAATAAATAAATCCAAAGTATGTCTACAAAATGCCAGTAAGTACCCACTAATTCAATGGATAAGCTACTGTAATTTTTGACGCTGCTTACGTAAGCTTTAATAAACATTACCAGCAAAGCAATCACACCTCCCAATACGTGCAGCATGTGCAAACCGGTAATCACCAGCAAAAAGGAAGCTGCAGAATTACTTTTGGCACCCGTTAAGGCAATATTCCTTGCTTCAAGATCCATAAATCCCAGTACCTGCAGTGCCATAAACAAAACACCCAGTAAGGCGGTTGCTGTTATCAAAGTTCTGTACCTGGCCATTTCTCTCGCCTTAAAGGCTTTTGTTGCCAAATGAATGGTTACACTACTAGCAATAATGACCATTGTTGAATACATAAAAACAACTGGGAGGTCAAATTCCAGCCAGCTGCTTTGGTTCTTCTTTACAATGTATGCACTGGTTAAACCGGCAAACATCATAATAATACTTCCCATCGCCACCCATAAAGTAAATTTATGGGGGTGAATTCTTTTCGGAGTTTCGTTTGCAATCGCACTCATCGTTTTCAATTTAATGGTTACCCAATTTTATCAGCCAATAGGGCTAATAAAACAATTGGTAAATAGATATAACTACTAAACATTACTCTTCTGGCTGCTTTCACATCCATCTCTTTGTATAATCTGGCGCTTTGCACCACCATAAACAAATTGCAGACCAATACAATCCATAAACTCGTAATACCCGTAAGTCCAATGAAATAAGGCACCATTCCAATCGGAATCATTAGTACAGAGTACATAATGGTCTGGATCGCGGTAAATTTAGTTGGCCCTTTATCAGCAGGCAATAATTTAAATCCAGCTTTGGTATAGTCAGCGTGTGCCACCCATGCGATTGCCCAGAAATGGGGGAATTGCCAAAGGAACTGCATACCAAATAATACCCATCCACCCAAGGAGAAATCATCATTTCCGGCAACCCAGCCAATTAAACAGGGTAAAGCGCCCGGAAGTGCTCCAATCAATACCGCTATAGAATTTATTTTCTTTAACGGAGTGTAGATGAAAGCATATAAAAACAAGCTGAAAGCAGAAACCAGCGCAGATGATAGATTAAAATAGTACCACATCATTGCTACCCCTACTATACCAGCTACAATAGCAAAAGTATAAGCTTCATTTTGACTCATACTTCCATTGGCAACAGGCCGCTTAGAGGTACGCTTCATTAAAGCGTCCGTATCTTTTTCAACAGCCTGATTAATGGCATTGGCACTACCTGTGATTAACATGCCTGCTACAAAAAGCAGTGTAATCATGCTCCAGTCATATTCCACTACATTGGGTGCCAGCAAATAACAGATGACACAGGAGAAAACCACGGTAAAGCTCAAAGTGAACTTTATCAATAACATATAGTCCCTTACTTTGGCTACTAATGCTAATGATGGAGTTGGTTTTTGCTGTTCTTTGGATTTTGTCATTCCTGATTTTGCTTAAAAACAATGCTCCCGTAATTCGGGAGCATTGGAATAGGTTCACTGAATAAAAATTCAGTTATAAATATTAGTGACTGCTTTCGTCGGCTCCTACTGGTGTGGTTTGAGAGATAAACTCTTTACCATCTTTACCATAGTCATAAGCCCAGCGATGTACCTCAGGTATTTCACCCACCCAGTTACCATGACCAGGATTAATAGGAGTAGTCCACTCTAAAGTATTCGCATTGTATGGGTTCTGAGTTGTTACTTTTCTGCCTTTGAAAACAGAGTAGAAGAAGTTAAACAAGAACAATAACTGTGCAGCAAATACAATCATAGCTACTGTGCTGATGAATCTGTTTAATTCAGCAAATTGCTTGAAGCTTTCCCATACACTGTAGTCGTAGTATCTTCTTGGCATACCTGCTAAACCTTGGTAGTGCATTGGCCAGAAAATCATGTACGCACCAGCTAGTGTAATCCAGAAATGTAGATAAGCCAATGTATTGTTCATGTAACGGCCATACATTTTAGGGAACCAGTGGTAGATACCAGCAAACATACCGAACATACTTGCCACACCCATTACAATATGGAAGTGCGCAATTACGAAATAAGTATCATGCAAGTGAATATCCAAAGCTGAGTTACCTAACCAAATACCGGTTAAACCACCAGAGATGAATAAGCTAACAAATCCAATAGAGAATAACATACCTGGAGTGAAGCGGATATTTCCTCTCCACAAAGTAGTTAACCAGTTGAACACTTTAATAGCAGAAGGTACTGCAATTAACAGCGTCAATAACACGAACACAGAACCTAAGAAAGGATTTAGACCTGTTACAAACATATGGTGCGCCCATACAAGGAATGCAAGGATGGCAATAGCAAACAAAGATCCCACCATCGCAATGTATCCAAAGATTGGTTTTCTAGAATTCACAGAAAGAATTTCAGATACCATACCCATGGCAGGTAATAAGATAATATAAACCTCAGGGTGACCAAGGAACCAGAACAAGTGCTGATACAAAATAGCGCTACCACCTTCGTTTGGTAATGCACCTACTCCATTAATAAAAATATCAGATAAATAGAAGCTGGTGCCAAAGTTTCTATCAAAAATCAATAAGATAAAACCAGAGAACAATACAGGGAAAGATAAAACACCCAATACTGCTGTGAAGAACAATGCCCAGATGGTTAAAGGCATACGAGTCATGCTCATTCCTTTTGTACGCATGTTCAATACAGTGGCAATATAGTTAAGGCCTCCCAATAAAGAAGAAACCACAAACAATGCCATCGCAATCAACCACAAATCCATACCAGTACCGGAACCTGGAGAAGCAGCTGCCAATGCACTCAAAGGAGGATAAGCAGTCCAACCACCACTGAATGGTCCAAACTCTACAAACATGGAAGACAACATGACCACACTAGCAGCAAAGAAAAACCAGTAGCTCAACATATTCATAAATGGAGATGCCATATCTCTTGCTCCAATTTGCAATGGAATTAAGAAGTTGGCAAAAGTTCCACTAAGACCTGCAGTTAATACAAAGAATACCAAAACAGTTCCGTGTGTAGTAACCAAAGCATAATATGCTTCAGGGGTAATTTTACCACCTTCAGCCCATTTACCCAATAAATCTTCAAGGAAGGGGAAAGTGGATTCAGGATAACCCAACTGTAAACGGAAAAGCACGCTCATTAAACCACCTAGCACTGCCCAAACCATACCGGTAATCAAGAATTGCTTGGCGATCATTTTGTGATCCATGCTGAAGACATACTTCGAAATAAATGTCTCGTGATGATGCTCATGATGATGGTCACCATGTGCGTCATGTAAACCTGCTCCAGCAGGTGCGTGCAATACGGCTTCGTTACTCATACACTGATTCTTTATTAGTTATAACAACCTGATTTTTTGATGGTTGTTGATTGTTCTACAATTTTGCGGTTACTTTTGATGCTGCTTCAACAGGCTTTGCTACAGTTTTCACAGAATCGGTTTTGGCATTGGCCGGATCCTTATCAGGATTAGCAGTGAAATAGTAAGGAGACTGACCAGCCATTTTAGCATCAAATTCAGCCTGATCCAAAACTTCAATAATCCCTTTCATTGAATAGTGACCATTACCACACATCTGATCGCAGCTGATTTCATATTGGAAGTCTGGGTTGCCGGTAATTTCTTTCATTTCCTTAGTAGTGTACTTAGGAGTAAACCACATTGTTGTTGGAATACCAGGAACAGCGTCCATCTTCATTCTGAAATGAGGTAAACCAACATCATGAATTACGTCTCTGGAACCAATCACCAATTTAACTGGGCGACCTTTTACCAGATACATAGTTTGTTCCATCACTAAGTCGTCATGACCCAATTTGTCATCCCAAATTAAACCTAAAGAGTTATTAGCGTTATCGATATTCTTGTAATACTTTTTACCGAAAGCACCATCTTTACCTGGATAACGATAAATCCATCCGAATTGCTTTCCAGTTACTTCAACAACCATTGCTTCTTTTGGAGGCTCACCAGTAAACAGGAACCAGTTTCTCAAACCAATTACGACCAATACAGTCAAAGCAATGGCAGGAATAACTGTCCAGATAGCTTCTAATTTATTACTGTGCGCAAAGAAGTATACTTTACGTGTATCGCTTTCCTGGTATTTGTAAGCAAACCAGAATAAAACAATCTGGGTAAGGATGAATACAAATCCGGTTACCGCAAGCGTTAACCAAAGCATTGAGTCTACGCGTTCACCTTCTACACTGGCAGAACCTTGAGGTAACAATGTTTTATCATATAAAACTTCATTACAATACCAAACTCCAACAAGGCCCAACACCAAGAAGATGACCATCAGAAAACCATTAATCTTGTTGTTCTGCTTACGGCTATGCTCTTCCCCTTTCAAGATTGCCACATACTCACTTGCTTTAGAGATCTGAAAGATCACTACAAAAATGAGTAACGATACCGCGGTGATTAATAAAGCTGTCATAATGCTGTATATATATTATCTAATGTCTTAACAATTTTTAAATTACGCAGGCTAATTAAACCTGGTGAATCACACTCTCCTTCAAGTAAGGATGGTACTTGGCAATCAAAGGTTTCTTAGACAATGCAGTACCTACAAACAAAATCATAGTTCCAACAAAGAAAGCCAGCGCGCCAAAATCTAACCAACCTAAAGTAACGTGCTCTTTCATTAATGAACCCATCACCATCTGGTAGAAATCAATCCAGTGACCAAAGATGATTAAAACTGCCATAAAAGTTACCAATGTGTAATTTCTCTTAGCAGAACGCTTCATCAGAATCAACAACGGACAAAGGAAGTTTACAATCAGGTTAAAGAAGAAGATACCCTTATAAGCACCCTGAGTTCTGTGTTTGAAGTAAACAGTTTCTTCAGGAATATTTGCGTACCAAATCAACATGTATTGAGAGAACCATAAATAAGTCCAGAAGATTGAGAAAGCAAACATGAACTTACCAATATCGTGTAAGTGCTCCTGGCTGGTTAACTCTAAATAACCTTTGTTTTTCAGGTAAATCACCCAAAGTGCAATCAAGGACATACCTGCTACAAATGAGCTTACAAAAGTGTACCAGCTGTACATAGTAGAATACCAGTGTGCATCAATACTCATCATCCACAACCAAGGTACAGTTGAGCCAACGGTTAAACCAAACCATACAGTGAACATAGCTGTTCTAACCGTTCCTCTGTAAATGAAACGGTCACTGGTTTCGCGATCCATTGGACCAGCATCAGCCTCATCATTTAATTTACGGATTCTCCAACCCAAGAAACTCCACAGAGCAATGGTAAGGGTAGTCCAGATTACGAAGAAAGTAGGATTCAAAAATCCTGCTTTTCCTTTTAAGATAGGATCAGCAGCAACAGCTTCTGTATCCAACCAGTGGTAAATATGATGTTTGTGACCAAAAATGATATACATCAAAACCGCGAATGTAATGGCACCAAAAATGGGTACCAGCGTAGAGATTGCCTCAGGAATTCTGCGGAAAGTCTGTGTAAATCCGGCTTGAGCCAAAGTAGTAACAGATATAAAGAACATGCTCGCATTGCAAATCAATGTCCAGAATATGGTATTATACATTAATGTTCCCCAGAAATGCACTTGTTCGTGCTCATCGGAACTAAAACCTTTGGTGAACATCCCGTACAATAAAGCTGCCAAGCCTAGGCCAATCAAGGCGTAAGACCAGGTTTTCATTTTACCGGGAACTTCAAATTGTGTTCTTAAAGATGCCATTGTTACTCTTTTAGTTCAGTTAGTATTGGTCTCTCATCAGACCCTTTGCTAAATTTATTTTGTTGTTGCAGTAGCTTCTGCCGCTGGAGCAGGAGCTGCTTTTGCTTTACTTGCCTGTTGTTTTGCTTTGATATAAGCAATTACCTGCCAACGCTGCTTACGGCTTAATTGAGATGCATAAGAACCCATTAAGTTTTTGCCATAAGCCACAGAATAGAACATTTGACCCGCTGGCATCGCTTCATATTTTGCATCTCCAACCAATGCAGCTGGTTTTGCAGCATAAGGTCCGCTACCGTCTTTGTAAAGTGGACCGTTACCATTTAATTTATCACCATGACAAATACCACAGTTAATCAGGTACAAACGCTCAGCTTCTTCCATATCCGCTTTACTCAAAGAGTCGTAAGGATTAGGAACCGCTTTAGATGCAGTGTAATTGGTAGTATCCCCTGGCTTATCCATTGGAATATGGAATGGCATTTCTTCTTCACGAGAAATAGTACCTGCCACAGGACGACTATTGTAATTGATTCCCTTTTCAGATAGATTACTATGATCTGCATAAGATTCATAAGCGCGGCTGTAAGCCATATCTGGCATGTAAATTTTACCAGGAGTGCGCTTAACATCACTGCAGGCAGTTAATGCAACCAGTGCAGATAAAGAAGCTATGATAAATTTATTCTTCATGATTCAATTGTTCTAATAGTTCTAAATTAAGCGGCAACAATTTGCTTTTCTTCAAAAGGCATTTCGTCTTTATCGTATCTGCCTAACCACCAGCCATCTTCAGCAACTTCAACTTTGGTTTCCAATGCGCCGTTACTGCTTAAGAATGCCTGAAGATCATCTGTATTGGTTTTATCTGTGCACTCAATTACCATTACAAAAAGATCATCGGTAGCTCTTGGGTGAAAATGATGCTTCTTCACAAATGGAGCCAACTGACACAGGTAGCAAAAAGTAAGTACCATTCCTACAGCGGCAAACAATACAGTTAATTCAAACATGATAGGAATCCAGGCTGGTAAAGCAAAGTGAGGCTTACCTCCTATGTTTAAAGGCCAGTCCTTGGTAAAAATCCAACTGATTGCACTTACTGCAGTAGTTGTACCGGTAATCCCGTAAATAAAACCTGCTGTGTGCAAGCTGGTTTCACGAAGACCCATTGCATGATCTAGTCCGTGAACAGCAAACGGCGTGTACACATCATGGATTTTATATCCGGCTGTACGAACTTTTTTTACTGCAGGAAATAAAACTGCTTCGTCATCAAAACAGCCCACTACAAATTTCTTTTTTGCCATACTTTATTTTTTTTCTGCCCTGTGTTAACAGGATCAGTCAATCATACGATTATTAATGGTGTGCATGTTCGTGCACAAATTCTTCCAGCTTTTGGTCTTCAATCTTAGTCATTTGATTCTTGTATCCTTCACCAGTTGTTTTTAATACATACTTAATTTCTGCAATTGCAATAACAGGGAAGTATTTAGCGAATAAGAAGAAGCAAGTGAAGAACAATCCAAAAGTACCTGCATAGAAACCAATTTCCCAGATGGTTGGGCTATAGTATACAGACCAGCTAGAAGGCAGGTAGTCGCGGTAAAGTGAGGTAACAATGATTACGAAACGCTCGAACCACATACCAATATTTACGATGATGCTCATGAAGAAAGTAACAAAGATGTTTCTTCTCATTTTGCGGAACCAGAAAATTTGAGGGCTTAATACGTTACAAGCCATCATACCCCAATAGCTCCATCCGTAAGGAGAGAACAAATAAGCACGGCTGTACCAGAATGTATATCCTTCATATTTGTTCTGGCTGTACCAACCCATGAACAACTCTGTTAAATAGGCAATACCCACAATAGAACCAGTTAATACAATTACCTTGTTCATTGCTTCTATGTGACCGATGGTTACATAGTCTTCCATCGCAAATACTTTACGAACAATAATCATCAGAGTTTGCACCATAGCAAACCCGGAGAAGATTGCACCCGCAACGAAGTAAGGAGGGAAAATGGTAGTATGCCAACCAGGAATAACAGAAGTAGCGAAGTCAAAAGATACAATGGTGTGAACCGATAGTACCAGCGGCGTACTTAATCCCGCCAATACCAATGATAAGCTCTCATGACGCTGCCAGTGCTTGGTAGAACCAGTCCATCCGAAAGAAGCAATACCATATAAACGCTTACGTAATTTAGTAAATGCACGGTCTCTTACAGTTGCAAAGTCTGGAATCAAACCTGAGTACCAGAAAAGAAGCGATACGGTGAAGTATGTAGAGATCGCAAATACGTCCCACAATAGTGGAGAGTTAAAGTTAACCCATAAAGGACCGCGAGAGTTAGGGTAAGGCAATACAAAGAAAGCCATCCATACTCTACCCATGTGGAAGATAGGGAACTGACCCGCACACATTACCGCGAATATAGTCATCGCTTCTGCTGCACGGTTTACCCCTGTTCTCCATCCCTGACGGAATAACAATAAGATTGCAGAAATCAAGGTACCAGCGTGACCGATACCCACCCACCATACGAAGTTGGTGATATCCCATCCCCAACCCACTGTCTTGTTAAGGTTCCACTGTCCAATACCGTAAGTTACTTCACGGTAAACGCTGTAGACACCAAACATGAGTAAGGCAACAGCAATATAAAAACCTACATACCATAATTTGGTAGGCTTGGCTTCAATAGGGCGAACAATGTCTTCTGTAACCTGCTTGTATGTTTTGTCGCCATACACCAGTGGTTCCCTGAGCTGTGATTCGTACTTTAAATGCATCTGTTCTTATTTTGGTCCTTGATCTGCCCATGGGCAGAATCTGGTTATTTCAAATTCTTTATATTATCCGTGTGCTTTTTCTGTTTTTGCTTCAGCACCTTTGTGATGAGGCATATCATCTGTGTTTCTCACTTTAGCCATATAGGTTACATTTGGTAACACATGCAGTTGCTCTAACACATAGAACTGACGGTTAGGATTTTCCTGTCTGGCCATGGTAATTGCACTTTCCTTGCTATTAGCATTACCGAAAGTGATAGCATGTGTAGGACAAGCCTGCTGACAAGCAACTTTTACATCACTGTCGCTTAAAGGACGGCTGTCTTTCTTCGCTTTCAACTTACCTTCCTGTAAACGCTGTACACAGAAAGAACATTTTTCAATTACCCCTCTTGCACGTACAGTAACATCTGGATTTAACACCATTCTAGTTAAATCATCGTTCATGTCTAGCACTACATCGTTTACAATTCCTTTCTGGTTGTCACCAAAACTATCAGAGCCATTATAATCAGCCCAGTTGAAACGACGTACTTTATAAGGACAGTTGTTGGCACAGTATCTGGTACCAATACAACGGTTATAAGTCATTTGGTTCAAGCCTTCACTACTGTGGTTGGTTGCAGCAACAGGACAAACGTTTTCACAAGGAGCGTTGTCGCAATGTTGACACATCAACGGCTGGAATACGACGTTTGGATTTTCTAAATCGCCACTGTAGTAACGGTCAATACGTAACCAGTGCATTTCGTGACCACGTAGTACTTCAGGCTTACCCACAACAGAAACGTTGTTTTCAGCATTACAAGCAACTACGCAAGCACCACAACCTGTACAAGTATTCAGGTCAATGCTCATGCCCCATTTCACACCTGGTCTGTCGAATACAGGATATAATGTACCCTGAGATTCAAACTTCTCTAATCCACCCCAAGGCTGTAATTCCTTGTCACGCTCATCTCGGATTTCAGTTGGATGATGTTTATAAGCAGCTAAGCTTAATTCTTTTACTACTTCGGTACGATTACCTTGTTCTGTATCGTAACGGCTATGTGTTTGTGTTAAGGCTACCGGATAGGTTTCTTCAGTAAGTGTAAGGGTAACTTCACCATTAGCAAAGTTTACAGAAGATCCGCTTAATGAAGCCAGAGGGAAAGCATTCTTACCA
This sequence comes from Sediminibacterium sp. TEGAF015, assembly GCF_025997995.1. Lineage (GTDB taxonomy): Bacteria > Bacteroidota > Bacteroidia > Chitinophagales > Chitinophagaceae > Sediminibacterium. The sequence goes on from NZ_AP026683.1 coordinate 1,906,151, forward strand.
ACACCGGCAGCAGACTTACCTACTTTTTCGCTACGACCGTAACCAACAGCAATACCTACGGTTTCAGGATGTGTACCTGGTATAATTAATGCAGGCAACTCAATGGTTTTCTGACCTACAGTAACTTTTACAACTTTTTTAGGAGGATTTACTTCGTAAGCATCTGCCTGACCGCCATTGCTGATATCAATACCCAACAATGTTTTAGCCATTGCAGGAGATACAACCAAGTAGTTATCCCAGGTTGCTCTGGTAACCGGATCAGGTAATTCCTGCAACCATGGGTTGCTTGCACCCTGACCAGCACCAATACCTACTTTTTCATATAAAACCAATTCAACCTTACCACCTTTTTTTGCAGAAGCAGCAGCAGTTAAAGCAGCTGCAACAGCAGCACCATTAAAGGTTCCAGGCTTGGTAGCAGATTCGCCTAAGCTAGCCACACCATCCTGTAATGCTTTATCCCAACCATTTACACCACCCAATTTAGCAGACCAGAAATTCTTTAGGTAGGTTAAATAATCTTCAGTAGCACCGCTCCACTTTAATAAGCTGTCTTGCCACTGACGGGTTTTGAATAAAGGATAAATAGTAGGCTGTATAAAAGAGAAGTGACCGGTTTTAACTTCCGCATCACCCCAGCTTTCCAAGAAATGATTGTCAGGTAAAACGAACTTACATAATTCAGCAGTTTCATCAACCTTACCAGCAAATGAAACCGTTGTTTTAACCTTTGCCAAACCAGCTTTGAACTGATCAGCAGCAAACCAGCTGTAAGCCGGATTTGCACCATGAATTAACAGGGTTCCAACAGAACCTGCGTTCATTTCCGCAACCAGTTGAGCAAATTCAGCATCCACACCAGCGCGGGTATTTAATAAAACGCCCCAGTTGATGGTAGAACCACCTGCACCGATTGCGTTATTGATTGCGTTTACAATAAGCTGAACATTTACATCATTGCTTCCGGCAACTACCAATGCAGCGCCTTTATTGGCAGTTAATGCTTTAGCAGCAGCTTCAATACCTGCTTTTAACTTAGCATCAGCTATACCAGTAACACCTGTACCATTTACCGCACTTAGTAAAGCAGCAGCAATAGCAAGGGTTTCAGAAGGACGGTGCAAATATTTTTCATCAGCGTTAGAACCAGTTAATGAAGCAACAGATTCAAAATGAATATGCTTGCTCATGGTTGGGTTCTTCTCGTCTAATTTTTTACCAGTAGCGTACTGTCTTGAAAATTCAACAGGGTTTAACCAGGTTCCCAAGAAATCAGCACCTAAGCTTACGATTGCTTTTGCATTTTCAAAATGGTAAGAAGGGATACCTCTTACACCATAAGTTGCTTCGTTTGCTAAAATCATACCGCTGTAAGAAACCGCATCGTAAGTAACATGCTTGCTTCCAGGATATTTAGCTAAAAACTGAGCAATCACCGCTTTGGTTGAAGGAGAGTTGATGGTGCTGGTTAATAAAACTACATTACCGCCCATTTGAGCAGCAATTGCTTTATCAGCAGCCTCAAAAGTTACTTCCTTGCCGTCAATTGTAGGGAAACGTAAGCGGGAAGTATCGTATAAATCTAGTACAGATGCCTGAACACGGGCAGATGTACCTCCTTTTGTGATTGGAGAAAGGTCGTTACCCTCAATTTTTATGGGTCGGCCATCACGCACTTTAGCCAAGATACTTACAGCATCACCATCCTGAACGTAGGTAGTAGCGTAGTATTTAGCAATACCGGGAACAACATCCTCGGGCTTGTTAGCAAACGGAATCGCCTTTTTTACAGGCATTTCGCAGCTTGCTGCAGCTGCAGCAGCAGCCGTACTGAACCCTAGGTATTTCAAGAAGTCTCTACGAGGTGCTTTAGCTTCGAGAAAGCTTTTGCTTTCATCTTCCACCATTGGAAGCTCTTCATTGAATTCGCCTTTTACATCCTTGTTAAACGCTGCAGACTGATTCAGCTCTCCAAAACTTTGCCAGTGCTTTTTTTGCTCCATAATTATTGATTAACAGTTGGAATCCGCGGGCGGATTCCACGTTCGAATGATATATTTATAAAAACCCTTTAGGGATGAATAAGAACTAGTAGTGACATTTCTGACACTCGGTACCACCAATCATTTCAACGGTTACGCCTTTGGCGCTATCAATTTTACCGCTCTTTAGATCAGCATGGTATTTTTCATAGATGCTGTAGAAACCATTGTCTTTAAACTGTACTTTGGTTTCGCGATGACAGTTAACACACCAGCCCATGCTTAAATCTGTAAATTGTTTTACTTCACCCATCTTCTGGATTTCTCCGTGACAGGTTTGACAAGCAACCTGACCTGCTTTTACGTGTTGAGCGTGGTTGAAATAAACGTGATCAGGAAGGTTATGGATACGAACCCACTCAATTGGCTTAGCCTTGCTTGGATCCCATGGCTTCCCTTCTTCAAAGCCTGCATATTTGTATAATTTCTTTATTTCCGCTGTACCATCTACTTCTTCACCAGCTTCATTGTAGATTTTTTCTCCTTTGTACTCGTTGATGGCCTGATGACAGTTCATACAAACATTTACAGAAGGAATGGTAGCCTGCTTACCCTGAGCAGCACCTGAGTGACAGTATTGACAGTTAATCTGGTTGGTACCAGCGTGAACTGCGTGAGAATAATAAATTGGTTGTTCAGGCTGATAGTCTTTGCTTCTGCCATATGCCATTGCGCCTTTTGTGGTTAAGTATCCGCCCACAACGAACAATACTACAGTAACCATAGCAATGTAGGCTTTGTTTCTCCAGAAAGGAATAGGCTCTAATGCAGGAAGACCAGCTTTATCGTCAGCTAATTTTTTCAAATTAGAGTTAACCTGCAACATGATCAAGGCTACAACAGCAAGAATTAAGGTAAGAATACCAAAAAGTAAAGAGTTGTCTGCTTCAACATTAGAAGCGGTAGCAGCACCAGCAGCAGCACCGGCAGGCGCTTTAGAAGGATCTGGAACGCTGTTTATATAAGCAAGAATTGCGTCAATCTCCTCATTTTTCAAATTAGGGAATGCATTCATCGCAATCTTGTTGTACTCATTGTACAAGTTGTTTGCATAAGCATCTCCAGTTTTAAGGAATGCAGCACTGTTTCTAATCCAGGAATACAAATTTTCCTTACTAGACCAACGGGATTCAACGCCCGCAAGTGCAGGACCAGTCAGTTTTTTGTGGGGAGCATGACAGGACGCACAGTTGGCGCTGAAAAGCGCTTTTCCGTCCTGGGCATTGGCGGCTACACCGAAACTAAGACTCACAATAAATAAAAAAGCGGCAATGCTGGCTTTTGCTATGGATCTTGACAATATCATATGCACAACGATGGTTCTGGTGTGGAAAAATATCCTTAAACGGAGGCAAAAATATGATACGATTGTGACAATTACGCAATAGGGAAAAAATTTTTTTAGCCTTATCCTACTTAATTTTCAATGTGTTCAACAAAATAGCTGTTGTGAATTGTCATGAAATGAACTTTTTAAAGCACTTTTGCACCCATGCTACACAGGTTAAAAAACAAATGGCAGGTAAGCTGGTTTCAGTTCACCCTTATATTCACCACTTTTGCATTAGGAGGAAGCTTGTGTGGATACTTAGGCAGAATGCTGCTTTCCTACGCAAATCTCGACAAAAACCTGCTGTTCTTTGTTTTGTACGTAACAGTCGTAACTATTTTGTGGCCATTTTGTGTGCTGCTCATCAGTATTCCGTTTGGTCAATTTTCCTTTTTTAAGCGCTATTTAGGAAGAATCAAAAATAAAATGGTGAATAAAAGAAAATCAGCATGATCAAAGTTGCCATTTTTGCTTCAGGAGCTGGCTCCAACGCTGCCAAAATAATCGAGCACTTTTCAAAAAGCACAACAGTTGTAATCGACCTAATCGTTTCCAATAAAAAAGAAGCAGGTGTTTGGGGGATTGCAACCACTCATCAGATTGACACCCTGTACATTAATCGAGAAAGTTTTATTGAGACAGACGCTTGCGTAAAACAGCTTCAGGCCAGAGGCATTGATTTTATTGTGTTGGCAGGTTTTTTATGGAAAGTCCCTGAATCACTCATCAACGCATATCCTGGCAAAATCATTAATATTCATCCCGCTTTATTGCCCAACTATGGAGGCAAGGGCATGTATGGCATGCATGTGCACGAAGCCGTGATTGCAGCGGGAGAAAAAGAATCTGGCATAACTATCCATTACGTTGATGCGCATTATGACGAAGGAGATATTATTTTTCAGGCAAAGTGTGCTGTTGAACCAACAGATACGCCATCCAGTCTAGCTGCTAAAATTCATGTATTGGAACATGCACATTTTCCGAAAGTAATAGAACGTTTATTGAAGGAGTTGAAGCAAGATTAAAAAGTAAGCCTTAGCTTATTTATTGGGACTTAATTGCTTTTCCATGTAAACCACTTCTGGCAAAGGATTGTGGTAATAAGCAGTAGTAATTTCGAATCCGTGCTTTAGATAAAGCTGAATGGCGGGCTGCAATCTTTCCAATGTATCCAATTTCATTTTTGCATATCCTAAACTTGCCGCTTCCTTTACAATAGCACCCACCAATGCATCTCCAATTTTGAACTTTCTGAATGCTGGTTTAACGTATAGCCTTTTCATTTCGCAGACACCTCTTTCTGGCAAGGGTTGCAGTGCTACACAACCCACGGGCTCATCATGATAAAAAGCAATCAGGAGTGAACCAGCTGGAGGTCCATATTTTTTTAGCGGGTCTTTTAATTCTGCATCAAAACTTTGAAAACAAAGATCCACGGCCAATTCATCAGAATATTCCTTAAACAAATGCCGGGCTATTTCTAGTCCGGCACTTTCAGTTGTAATATGTTGAATTGTTAGCATGATTAACCAGGAATTCGGGAAATATATTTTTCCACTTCTTTAATTTGATCAACCACCTGCTTGGTAGTTGGCTTACAAGCTTTCGCTTTTCTGAAATAATCTTTTGCTGCTCTGAACTCTCTCTTGTTCATAAAAATCTGACACATACTAATGTAAGCAACTGCTTCACTTTCTTTATCGGCAATACCTGCTCTGATAGCAGCTCTGATATAACTCTCTCCTTGTTTTAGATCTCCTCTTTGCATACACATCATGCCCAATTGAAGCTTGTTAGCACCTTCTGCTTCTGGCATAGGGGCACCCAATTCAGAACTTTTCTTTAAATGCTTTTCTGCACTATCAAAATCTTGTTTCATCATAGCCATATTACCCTTGATGGTATAATATGTAGAACGAACAGGCTTGTATAATAAATTAGGATACCAAACAGAATCAAGAATTCTTTCAACTTCATCCATATCCCCTCTTTCCATCGGCTCTTGAATCAAACGAAGCGGCCCAATAAAAAAATGACTGGCCAATCCAATCACGCCTACAAAATATAATATAAAAGCAGGCCAGAAACCGCTTGAAATATTTACGCCAACAGCAGCCACCAATGCTAGCAAACTCAGCCAAAAACGATACTTGATAATGGTATTATAGAATTTCATGCGCTTAATTTGGGGGGCAAAGATAAGCGGAATTCATGAGCAGTCAATAAGCGAATAGATTGACTTGGGAAGTTTCGGGTTGAGACTTACCTTCAGCAAAACATTAATTATGGTTAAATACATGCTTGCGCTGGTTTGTCTTGTGGCAACCCTACCGTTAGGGGCACAAATAACGCCATCCCCTATTGTAAAGGAAGGTCAGGGACCTTATACGCAGTTAATTCTCCGTTCTGCCATGGTGATTAACGGTACAGGTTCTCCTGCCTATGGTCCGGTAGACATCATTATAGAAAACAACCGTATTGTACGTATTACCAATGTAGGCAACCCAGGAATGCCAATTGATCCAAAGTCTAGACCTGCGTTGAAAGCAGGCGGCAAAGAAATTGACTGCAGCGGTAAATATGTATTGCCTGGTTTAATTGATATGCACGGACATATCGGAGGAAAAGCACAGGGCACCCCCGCTGAATATGTATTTAAATTATGGATGGCGCATGGTATAACCACCATACGTGATCCATCAGCAGGTAATGGATTGGATTGGGTATTGGACCATAAAAAGAAAAGTGCGGCCAATACGATTACAGCACCTAGAATATTAGCTTACACTGCATTTGGACAAGGAAGTAAAACGCCCATTATCAACGCAGAACAGGCCAGGGCATGGGTAAATGAAAATGCAGCCAAAGGAGCAGACGGCATCAAATTTTTTGGTGCATCACCGGAAGTAATGGATGCTGCTATAAGAGAAAACAAAAAACTGGGATTAAGGAGCACTGCACATCATGCACAGCTGGATGTAGCTAGATGGAATGTGGTACAATCTGCAAAAGCAGGCATGACAAGTATGGAACACTGGTATGGTTTACCTGAAGCTATGCTGGAAAATGGAACACTCCAGAACTATCCAGCAGATTATAATTACAATAACGAGCAGCATCGTTTTGAAGAAGCAGGTAAACTTTGGAAACAAGCAGCAGCACCTTATTCTGAGAAATGGAATAAAGTGATGAACGAATTAATTGCTGCAGATTTTACGCTGGATCCAACCATGAATATTTATGAAGCCAACAGAGATTTAATGAGAGCCAGAAGAGCAGAATGGCACGAGGACTATACTTTACCTTCTTTATGGAAATTTTATGAACCCAGCAGAGTTTCTCATGGATCTTACTGGCATAATTGGGGAACAGAGCAAGAGATAGAATGGAAAAACAATTATAAACTCTGGATGACTTTTATTAACGAATATAAAAACAGAGGTGGACGTGTAACTGCAGGATCCGATAACGGATTTATTTATCAACTATATGGATTTGGATTTGTACGTGAATTAGAGTTATTACGCGAAGCTGGATTTCAGCCACTAGAAGTGATACGGGCTGCGACCATGCACGCTTCACAGGCATTGGGAATGGAAAAAGAAATAGGAACAATTGAGCCAGGCAAGCTGGCAGACCTTTGTGTTGTAGATGGTAATCCATTAAAGAATTTGCAATATTTCTATGGCACCGGTGCAATTGAACTGAATGAACAAAACGAAATCATTCGAAAAGGGGGAGTATTGTATACCATTAAAGACGGCATTGTATATGATGCTAAAAAATTACTGGCAGACGTAAAGCAAATGGTAGACGAAGAGAAAAAGAAAACAGGATGGCAATTAAAGCAACCCGGAATAAAATAAAAATGATTTAATTTCGCGCCGATTCCAGCGCTGCAACAAGCGTTAAGTGAATCAGGGTCCCGTAGTTCAATGGATAGAATAGGAGTTTCCTAAACTCTAGATCCAAGTTCGATTCTTGGCGAGACCACAAACCCTCGCAGCGAAAGCTGCGGGGGTTTTTAAATTGCGAGCGATACGAGTGAACTCGTAAAAGCGAGCAGGTTAAAAACCCGCAGGGCAACCGAAGGTTGACGTGCGTAGGGTTTGAGTAAGTTCAGTACGGGAAGAAGTCGGTCGCAGACCGACAATCTTGGCTTGTGGAACAAGACGACAATCTTGGCTCATAATAGATTTAATAAATCATCCTGATCCTTTGGCCTATTTACTAGCTTTTTTGTTCGTATTAAATCATTTTTATGAATCGTTCTAATAGAAAGACCATCATCCTCAAACAGAACAGAATTTTCATATGCCATTGCAAAATCTAAGCCCTGAACTTGCACCATTAAATCAATTGCAACTGGAGGAGTACCAAATGTAAATACATCCCAATTCGGATGTGATAGAAAATTGTCTAAAGTCATATCAAAAACCGGCATTCCGAATTGATCAAAAGCTTTTTTAATATTTTGATAATTTTCAACAGAACGCTCTACCCAAATATCCATATCACCGGTCGTTCTAGGATACCCATGGAGAATAACAGAGTAGCCACCAACTAAAATGTACCTTACAGATTGAGTATTAAGAGCCAATATGAAATCTCTAAAATCGCTATTAAAAATATTAGCCATTTCGCTGAATTGAACGTGCTGAAAATTTCAACTTATCCATTTTGGGTGGGCTATTTAATGGATACTGATAAGCAATGCTATTTAAATAATTAGTAATTTCTAAACGCTTCCGCCAATCTAGGTTTTTATAATATTCAGTATGATTAGAAGCCGCATCTGCACTTTGTGCTTTAAAACTATTCCTATCTAATTTTATTTCGAGCATATTCAAATATACTGATTAATAAAATGACATGATTGATCTAGTATTAACTCTAAGTTGCCCTGCGAAGGGTTTGAGTAAGTTCAATACGGGAAGAAGTCGGTCGCAGACCGACAATCTTGGCTTGCAAAGCAAGTAGACAATCTTGGCTTAATTTTCCAATTCATTCCTGGCTTTTGCCACCATATTTTTTATTACGGAATCTAGCTTTTGTACTTCTGAATGAATGCTATTCAAGAGCTCTTTTTTTTCAACTTCACTCATTTGAATTTTATCATCATTCATCAACTGCAATATTCCACTGATATTAGAAACCGGCGCTCTCAATAAATGAGAACTACTCCAAGCCAACTGATCAAGAGATTCCTTATACTTAACCTGAAGTGATTCCATCCGCTTTTTTTCATCAATAACTGTTGCACCAATAGAAACGCCTAACAAATGATCTTTGTCTGTATAATGTGGTGTAAAGTTTAATTCCATCCAAATAAATCCTTTGCCATCATATAAAAGAAACTTGTCTTCAAATTTCACTGAAAGCCCGTTTATAGCTTGATCAAAACAAGTCTGAAAATACTTCAATGAAACATCATCAAAGTAATTTGTACAATTTTCCCCTAGTTGTAAATTTTTATTATAAATCTTCTGGAAGTAAACATCTCCCAGTTTATCGAAATATAAAATGCGATAACTGGTATCAAGTAATACATTTGCCTCGTAAGTGCTGTTTTCCAAAAATGTTAAATTCTTTGATTGCGTCTTCACAATATTCATCAATTGTTCACGGTTATTATCCAGTTGTTTGTTCATGACTTCCCCATATACCATTTCGGGAAATTGAAAAATCAAGACGAATACATTAATGATGCCAACCAAATTGGAACCAATGAATAAGTATATCGAGTTTGAATTAAAATTACTTAAGAAGGTAGCTGAAATAACTCCTACTAATCCAATATATTTTGTTAATAAGAAAAAGTTGATAAAAGCAAATTTTCGATTGTAGTCGGCAATTAAATTTGATTTTATTCTATTCTTAAACGATAAATAAGTTCTTTGAGCAAACCATATATAAACCACCCAGCTACAAAGTTTCAAAAAAGTATGAACCTTACTTGGCAACAATCCTTCATAAAAATATTTTAAAGAGGCAGAATAATCATTTTTTAGCGTATGGGCCATATCAATTTTTACTGCAGTGTCTTGAAGGTAAAAAGGAATTAACTCAATAAAATGCAGCACAAATGGTAAAAAATGGAGCCAATCCCATTTTTTTAAAGATCTCTCTTTACGTAGTAAAGTTCTAACAAACAAGTAAATAGAAGGGCCAAACAAATAATGAAAAGGAGCTGGAATTCGGATGTAGTCAGGATATGTATAAATCAACTTTGTTTCTAATAACCAGACGAAAACTGAATTGGAAACTAAAATAGCATTGGAGATAAACAAAAAAACCATTGGTAACCTTCTGACTTCACGAGACATTGCCACGGATAAGCAGTATATAGAAAATGCAATAGCAATTACATTGGTATATTGGAAAAAATTAAGCATCGAATGGTAGATATAGGATTTTAGAAAGCAAAACTATACCAATCATGATGCGCAATAGATTACTACACTATACATTAAATATCAGTAATTGAATCATTTATATCAATTAATGGTACTTTATGATAATTTTTTATCATTTTTTAATTTTTCTATATTAGAAAATCAATTAGATAATACGATGTCTGCAATAGGCTCATTAACGATAATTTGCCAGTATCCATCTTTCCATAGTGGCTTAACCAATTTATTATTCACTTTCCATATTGAGTAATGTAGTGATGGTTGTTTAAACAAGAGTTTCCAATTCTTTTGGCTTTGTGCTACATTAATTTTTAATGCTTTGCTGTTTCTATTAAAAGACACAGATAGAAGATTATTCCCGATTAACAGTTTTTCAATTTTACCATTGGTTAAAGAATCAGGTAAAAGAGGTTCAAGCACAATTTCTCTATCAAATGCGTTTGGCTTTATTCCAAAAAACTGCTTAACAATAGGTACGCAATATGCATATACATTCCAGGCCTGGGTCATCATGCCATAGTCTGGCGAAACCTCATACATAGAGCCGGGTAAGGCATACCCAAATGTCTTATCTACTTTTTTCAATAAAGCAAAAGCTTCATTGGTCCTACCATAATTATTTTCGGATATGATCTGAACAGCGGTAGGCAAAGTCATTACAGTTCCTGTATAGGTAAAATCATTTTTCCCAACGCTTGCCGCATAAGAATATTCCCCGGCATCTCTTTTTATATTTTTATCAATACCTGTTACATACATGCCAAAGGGGTTGGAAAACTGTTTGGCTGTATTCAAGGCTTTTATAGCGATTTCTTTTGGAGCAATGCCTGTTTCCATAGGAGTATTTACTACCCAGTTATGATGCAATGCAAATCCTTTGGGCTGGTTACTAGTGTCTTTAATAGTTTGGTCTTGAAGCAATTTCAATGCATTAACTGCCCAATCATTTCCCAAGGTATCTGCCCGTACAATTGCATCTGAAATTAAATGCAATGCCTGTGATTTTGTTGCAATAAAATCGGCATAGGATTGATTTTTTTCTACCCAAAACTGTGCATTTATTGTTTCTTTGATCCTATCTGCTTTTTGCTGATAGTCTATTGAAAGATCCAGTTTTTTAAGAACCATGGCCATCTGTGCAGCATCGGCAAATGCTTTCTGTGTATACGCTGCTACATCAATCATTTCAGAAGTCAGTCCATGTATTTCCATCATGCCTGCCCCATCGGGCAACAAATTAGCATCTTTGTCATTTTCATTTAAAACCCAATTCAACCCTTTTTCAACTGCTGGAAAATATTTTTCGAGAAACGCTAGATCTCCTGTCCAACAAAATACTTCCCATATCAAAGAAATAAATTGAGGAGTTTCGTTTACGTTACCAGGATTAAAAACTGCACCATTGGTAGACACTTCGTGTACAATTCTTCCATTGCCATTTTGTTTCTCGGATATGCGCTGAATTAAATCAATGGAACTGTAAACCAAATCCTTTCTCCCCATCGCTATCAGTCCCTTTAATGTATACGCCATATCTCCGCCAAACCACCAAGGATAATCCGGTAATCCAGCAACAATACCTCTACCCATTCCTTCCACATCTGCTACTAACCAATCGGAATTGTACTTTAACCATTCAAAACTTTGCTCAATGGCTTTATCATTCAACTTTAATTGAACAGTCTTATTAAGATTGTCAAGTCGAGCTTTTTTTTGCTGCAACAAAATAGCTGCAGAAGCCTGTAGCCGCTCATAATTTTTTAAAGCAATTTCACTGGAATGAGCTGAGCCCGCTATTGTAAAAGGTATATAAACAACAGCATTCGGCTTGAGCTCTATTTCATATACCGTTTTTGTAATGGATGTATTGGGCTTATTCTGTTTAGAAAGAATAGTTGGATTAGCTAAACCTTTAATTGTAGATCCATACACTACATACCATGGATTCAATGAATCTTTTACCATCCATCGGTTAAGGAGGGGATTAAAGCTAGCTTTATCTTTTGAATCAATCATACCAGTTCTTTCACCCAACCATACAGGCATTAGATTAGAAATCGCTTCCAATTGAAATTGAATTCGGAGAGATTGATTACTTGTATTTTTGATGGCGTATTCTATTTGTACGCCAGCAAGTTGATCTGGAACAAACTGATACCGATCAATTTGTAGTGGTGTTGATCCCACCACATAACTATGTTTGTTACCAAAAGGAAAATTCACAAAGCTGATAGCTTTATCTAAATTATAAGACTTTGTTCCGATGGTAATACGTGCAGTAAACCCATCCATCAATTTAATAGGGTGATGCCAAATACCTCCCATTTCATCTTTTACGTGCCAACCTAAATCAGGGAAACTACCATCCTGATGTCCTACCATGTATAATTTGTCTCCTGCGGTATTAAAGGGAGTTTTCAGGAAAGATTGTTTTCCCTTCAATCCAACTGAATTTTGGAATAAAAGAGAAATTGATTGTTTTCCTTGTCCTAAGGCTACAAAAGAAAAAAGAAAGGAACCAATAATTATCTTTAAAAAAATATAGGTTGTTTTTTTCATACCCTATTGAAAAGATGAAATGGATTAAAATCTAATGTAACACAACAGTTCCTCCCATATCTTCCAAAGCAACACCTTTGGTTTCCGGCATCATTTTCCATACATACAATAGTTGGAGTACCATCATAAATGCAAAGAATCCAAATATCACAGTACCTGAAACATTGGCAGCAAAATAAGGAAACACTTGTGCAATCAATGCTGCAAAGACCCAGTGCACCAAACAGCCAAAGGAAGTACCACTGGCTCTAACTGAATTTGGGAATAGTTCAGATAAGAATACCCAAATTACCGCACCCTGCCCTACAGCATGTGCTGCTATGAACATAAATACATAATACACCACCATAGAATGGTCGGTACTATTAAAAGAGATAGCAATCATACTAAGTGAAATGATATAACCTGCCGAACCAATAAACATTAATACTCTTCTACCAAAACGATCAATCAAATACCAACCGGCAATGGTAAAAAACAAATTCATCACTCCAATTCCTACCGTAGACAACAACGCTCCCTCCCTACCAATACCGGCCATTTCAAAAACTTTGGGAGCAAAATAGATAATGGCATTTATGCCTGACATTTGATTAAAGAATGCTATTAAAAATGCTAGCAATAAAGGCTTAAAAAATTTCTTATTAAACAAAGGTTCTGTAGTGGCTTTTCCAACAGATGCTTTGATATCTGCAATTACTCTGGGTGCGTCTTCTCCTGTCAAAGCCAATACTTTAGCAGCAGCTGCATCGTCTTTTTTAAATAACACCAGCCACCTGGGCGTTTCTGGGGTAATCAGCATTAATAAAGAAAAGAACAAAGAAGGTATGGCTACCACACCCAACATCCAGCGCCAGTCGTCCTCTCCACCCACACCAGCCAGTAAATAATTAGAGAAATATGCAATCAGGATTCCTGCCACCACATTCAGCTGAAAGGAAATAACCATCCTGCCTCTGTATTTTGGCGGAGCAATTTCAGAAATGTATACGGGCGCTACTACGGAAGAAGCACCAATACTCAAGCCACTCACAAATCGGAAAAACATAAAAGCATATACATTGGTCGAAAGTGCCGCACCTACAGAAGTTACCAGAAACAAAATGCCAATCCAGATAAGGGTCTGCTTTCTTCCGATTTTATTAGCAGGAATATTTCCCAAAGCAGCACCAAATGCAGTCCCGTACAATGCCATAGCAATAGCTGTTCCATGCATCCAGTCAGACAAGGACCAAAGTTGTTGAATGGCTTGTTCAGCACCGGATATTACCGCTACATCTAATCCAAAAAGAAATCCTCCGAGACCAACCGTAATTGACCAGATTGCTAGTTTATTATTCATGGCAAGTTTTGTTCAAAGTAATTTATTCAATAATTGAATGCTGAACAAAATAAACCGAAATTTGATGCTATGAAAAAGATATTAGCCATCTGCCTATTTTTTGCTTTGAATAGCTATGGGCAGAAAAAAAATGCTGCAACAAATACCAACAATGCAGCAAGCCAGCAACTAAATGCATTAAAAGAAAAAACGCTTTCTATGCTGGATGCCAGCTATGCTGCTGATAAAAAGACAGCACTACAAATCTGGGATTATGCAGAGCTGGGTTATAAAGAAACCAAGAGTGCAGCATTGCATGTGCAACATTTAAAAGAAGCTGGATTTACAGTTGAAACAGGGGTGGCAGGTATCCCCACCGCTTTTGTAGCTACCTATGGATCGGGCAGTCCAGTTATCGGCATACTGGCAGAATACGATGCACTCCCCGGTCTGGCTCAGGAAGCCATCCCAGAAAAGAAATCAATTGATGGAAAAATTGGGGGGCATGGTTGCGGTCATCATTTATTTGGAACTGCTTCAGTATCTGCGGGAATTGCTATTAAAAAATTGATAGAAGAAAATAAAATGACAGGTACCATTAAAGTGTATGGCTGTCCGGCAGAAGAGGGGGGAAGTGGAAAAGTATATATGGTAAGAGATGGCCTTTTCAAAAACGTAGATGCTGTGATTCACTGGCATCCAGATGACCAGAACAAAGTGTACATGACCAGTTTTATCGCCAATAAATCTGCAAAATTTAGATTTCAGGGAATTGCTTCTCATGCAGCTATGTCGCCTGAAAATGGCCGATCTGCTTTGGACGCAGTGGAAGCCTTGAATCATATGGCGAATATGATGCGAGAACATATACCGCAGGAAACCCGCATTCATTATGTAATTACCAATGGAGGTAAAGCACCGAATGTGGTACCCGATTTTGCGGAAGTATATTATTATGTGCGTCATCCCAAAAGAGAAGTAGCGGTAGATGTGTTTGATAGAATTACCAAAGCAGCAGAAGGAGCAGCATTAGGCACAGGAACTAAAATGAGCTATGAAATTGTAGGAGGTACACACGATTTGTTAATCAATAAAACCCTGGCCGAAGTAATGCAGGAAAATCTAGTAAAAGTAGGCGGTGTAACGTATACAGAAGAAGAAAAAAGCTTTGGGAAAAAAATCCAGTCCAGTTTTATAGGTAAAGCTCCTGCAATAGAAGAAGCTGCTACTATTCAACCTTTACAGAAAGAAGCAGACGCAGGTGGAGGATCCAGCGATGTAAGTGATGTTAGCTATGTGGTACCAACTGTGGGATTAGAAGCAGCTACCTGGATTCCGGGAACTTCTGCCCATAGCTGGCAAGCTGTTGCCTGCGGTGGCACAGAAATTGGCACAAAGGGCATGCTGGTGGCAGCAAAAACCATGGCACTAACTGCCATTGATCTATTCAACAAACCAGGAGTGATTCAAAAAGCAAAAGATGAGTTCATCAAAAGTGTAGGCAGCTATCAGTATAAACCTTTATTAGGAGATAGAAAGCCTGCGTTAAATTATAGAGATTAATTTTCAGAAAAAAATTCAATAGCCGTTTTATATACACACCCTATTTGTTTAATAAATATTCTTTAAAAGAAGCATAATCCTTTTGCATGGGTATGCTTCTTTTTTGTTTGCCAAATAATTCCATTGCAGCTGGCGGTATTGGAGCTTCGTGACCGGTAGCTTCTTTTACTGCATCGGGAAACTTCACAGGATGAGCTGTTTCAAGAATATATCCTCTTGCACTCTTATTTTCCTGCTGATACTGTGTTAATGCTGCATAAGCCACTGCCCCATGTGGATCCAGCATATAACCATATTGCTGATATACTTTCTGAATGGTAGCCAATGTGGTTTCATCTGTAATAGTATAGCCCGATACCAATGATTGCAAAACAGTATAATCCTGATTCATTAATTTCATTATTCGGATAAAATTGCTAGGATTGCCTACATCCATAGCATTGGACAAAGTAGAAACACTGGGTTTAACCTGGTACGAACCAGTTCTTAAATAAGCTGGAACTGTATCATTCACATTACAAGCTGCAACAAAATGTTTTACTGGCAAACCTGTTTTATGCGCCAGTATACCCGCACAAATATTTCCAAAATTTCCACTGGGTACTGCTATCACTGGAGGCATATCATACGCCCACTGCTGATGGGCTAAAAAATAATAAATTTGCTGAGAAAGCCATCGTGCCACATTGATAGAATTAGCAGAACTCAGATTCTTTCTGGCAGTAATAGCAGTATCCATAAACGCTTCTTTCACCAATGCCTGACAATCATCAAAGCTTCCATCTATTTCGAGCGCGGTGATATTAGAGCCGCAGGTTGTTAACTGTAATTCCTGTACAGGACTTACTTTTCCCGAAGGATATAGGATAATTACTTCTATACCTTCAACATCTAAAAATCCATTAGCTACAGCACCACCAGTATCTCCAGAAGTGGCTACCAAAATAGTGGTAGTTGTAACTGCATTGCTGGAAAAATAAGAAAGACAACGACTCATGAATCTGGCACCCACATCTTTAAAAGCAAATGTGGGACCGTGATACAATTCCAGAGAGGAAATGCTTTCATGAATAGGATGCAAAGGAAAAGGGAAGTCCACTGTCTCTGTAACTATCCGCTGCAAAACATTTTTTGGAATAGTGTCACCAACAAAAGGCTCCATTACACGAAAAGCAATTTCCTCTTTTGAAAAACTGCGAAGTTGCTCAATGAACGTCTTCTCATGCAAAGGAATCTCTTCGGGAAAATACAAGCCCTTATCTGGCGCTTGTCCTTTTAGTGTAGCTTCCCTAAAATCTACCGGAGAAGATTGTTTGTTTAAACTAAAATATTTCATGAAGCTTCGCTTAAAAGGATTCCGCGTGTATTAATGGTTGTTAGGTAGGTATGGTAACCCAGTCCAATCTGATCGTAAATCTGACACATGGCCAATTCAACGGATTTGGCAGTACTTTCATTCGTACTTAACATGAAGATAGAAGGGCCTGAACCTGAAATACCTCCTCCGAGTGCGCCCAACTCTTTACTCGCTTTTTTAACTTTGTCAAATGCAGGGATGAGAATACTTCTAGTAGGTTCAATTAAAAAGTCTTCCAATGATCTTCCGATTAAATCATAATCGCCCTGTTGCAATCCAGCCACAAGTCCTGCAATATTCCCCCATTGCTTAATGGCATCTTTTAATAACACCTGCTGTTTCAATATGCTTCTTGCATCAGAAGTTTTTACTTCAATTTGGGGATGAATGATGGTGACGTATAAATCAGGCACATTCAACTTTACAATATCCAATGGAAAAACAGAGCGAATTAAAGTAACGCCACCATAAATGCAGGGCGCAATATTATCTGCATGCTTAACCCCTGAAGCCAGCTTCTCCCCATTCATGGCAAATTTCACCAGCTCTTCTTTGGAAAATGGATTGCCAAGCAAAGCATTGGCGCCTGCTACTGCACCAGCAGAACTAGCCGCACTGGAACCCACACCACTTCCTGGCTTTATCTGTTTGTTAATCGACAGCTTAAATCCCACAGGCTGCCCATAAGCTTCCATTAATGCAAGCAATGCAGCACCCGCAACATTTTGCAAAGGATCAGTTGGCAAATTAAAATCATCTTCATTTACAATAACAATTCCAGGCTCCGGGGTTAACTCAATATGCATGATATCATAGGGCTCATGCACGGCAAAACCCAGCACATCAAAACCACAAACCATATTGGCTACCGTAGCAGGACTATGTATCGTAATTTTTTTACCCATTTAAGCTATGCGTATAATATCTGCAAATACACCAGAAGCAGTTACTTCAGCTCCGGCTCCTGCTCCTTTAATTACCAATGGCTGTTCGGGATACCTTTCTGTATAAAACAATACAAGGTTATCCTTTCCATATAAATGATAGAAATCAGAATGCGCCGGAATTTCCTGTAAACCAACTTTGGCTGACCCATTATAGTACTCAGCAACAAATTTCAATTTGGCATGATTGGCTTTTGCGCTTGCTAATAATTGTTGAAAATGCGGTTCTTGCCTTTCCATTTCAGCATAAAAATCAGCGACTGTCCCTTCAAAACAACTCGCAGGCAAGAAAGCCTCATTGGTAATCTGATCCATTTCCATCATCTCGCCTGCTTCTCTTGCTAAAATCATTATTTTTCTCATCACATCCGTTCCTCCCAAATCCAATCTTGGATCTGGCTCTGTATACCCTTCGTCCTGTGCACGCTTTACTACCTGTGCAAAAGGTATGGTTCCGTTATAATGATTGAATACAAAATTTAAAGTGCCCGATAAAACAGCCTGTATTCTGGTTATCTTATCTCCACTTCTCATTAAGTCATTGAGCGTCCCAATAATTGGCAAACCAGCTCCTACATTGGTCTCAAATAAAAAGCGCGTATTGTAGGTTCTGGCCAGATGCTTTAGCTTTTTATAATTTTCATAAGTAGAGGAGCAGGCAATTTTATTGCAAGCAACCACTGCAACACTTTTGGCTAATAAAGTACCATACACAGACGCTACAACTTCATTGGCTGTAACATCAACAAAAACACTGTTGCGGAGGTTCTTTTCTATAATGGCAGTAACAAAACCATGAATATCTGTTTCAGGTGATTCTTCTAAAACCGATCTCCAGTTATTCAAATCAATCCCTGCATCATCCAATATAGCACGTCTGCTATTTGCAATACCTACGACTTGTATTTGCAAACGCATATGATCTTTTAAATACTGCAACTGCTGATTCAACTGCCCCAATAATTTTCCTCCCACATTACCTGCTCCAGCTACAAATACATTCAACTGCTTATAGGTTGTTTCAAAGAAGTCTTCGTGTAAAACATTAATGGCTTTTTTAACATCAGTTGCAGCAATTACGGCAGATATATTTTTCTCAGAAGATCCTTGAGCAATGGCTCTTACATTTATTCCGTTTCTGCCCAAACCGCCAAACATTCTTCCACTGATACCTGGTAAGCTTTTCATTTGTTCTCCTACTACTGCTACAATACTTAACCCAGTTTCTACTGATACAGGATTTACTTTCCCATTTTCAATTTCGTAGGCAAAAAAAGCGTCAATTGCCCGTTGGGCAGTATTTGCATCTGCTTCATTAATGGCAACACAGATAGAATACTCAGAGGAACTTTGGGTAATTAAAATAACATTGATTCTATTCAATGCCAACACTTCAAACAATCGCTTACTAAATCCGGGTATACCAATCATACCACTTCCCTCCAAACTCAACAAAGCAATTCGGTTAATGCTGGATATCCCCCTTACTACATCAGAGTTGGCAACCGCATGTTGTTGAATAACGGTGCCTGCTGCTTCAGGTTCAAAAGTATTCTTCACCCAAACAGGAATGTTTTTTTTCATCACTGGCTGAATGGTGGGCGGATAAATTATTTTAGCCCCAAAATGAGATAGCTCCATGGCTTCCTCATAAGAAATAGCTTCAATAGGTCTTGGATTCAAAACCAAACGCGGGTCTGCTGTCATCATCCCGGTAACATCCGTCCAAATTTCAAGTGCGGTAGCATCAGTTGCGGCAGCAAAAATAGCTCCTGTATAATCAGATCCCCCTCTACCCAATGTAGTAGTATATCCTTTTTCATTGGCAGCAATAAATCCGGGAGCAACATACAAAGAGGAGGAATTACTTTGTAAAAAAGAAAGAATCCGTTGATTAGTCATTTCAAATTGCACACTTGCATTTCCATAGAAATCATTGGTAATAATGAGCTCTCTGGAATCGGTCCAGACAGGATTCGTATTCAATTCCTTCAATGCAGCAGTAATGATATAAGAAGAAAGCAACTCTCCATAACTTACCAGTCTATCCTGTATTCTGGCCGACAACTCTCCCAATAAAAAAATACCATCACAAATCCTTTCCAGTTCATTTAGTTGCTGCTTCACCCAACTTAAAGTAGCACTTTGATTTTGTACGGGCAACAACCCTCGTACTGCTTCCAGGTGTTTTACTTCAAGCTCCTTGATTTGTTCTTTATAACTTTCATCACCACCAGCAGCTTTTGCACCAATAGCAATCAGCTGATCGGTTACGCCCCCCAATGCAGATACTACTAAAATAACAGGCTCTTTTTGTACAGCCTTTGCCACTATAGCTGTTACCTTACCGATATTTACAGCATTAGCAACAGAACTTCCTCCAAACTTTAATACCTGCATAAACAATTTATTAAATTAAATACCCGAATAAGTTATCGTTCTTGTTGATAGGAGTAAAATTGATATGATAGCGTTGCATATTTTCCAGCAAACGTTCATAATCAGCTTTATCCTGCATTTCAATCCCTACCAATGCGGGACCGGTTTCTTTATTATGCTTTTGCATATATTCAAATCGAACAATATCATCCGTTGGTCCCAATACATGATTCACAAACTCTTTTAATGCACCCGGTCGTTGTGCAAAACGGATTAGAAAAAAATGTTTCAACCCTTCAAACTGCAAGGACCTTTCTTTAATTTCCTGCATTCGGTCAATATCATTATTGCTTCCACTTACAATACATACTACTTTCTTCCCCCTGATCATTTCACTATAGTTATCCAATGCAGCCACAGACAAAGCACCTGCAGGTTCCACCACTATCGCATCTTCATTGTATAATTTCAGAATTACAGAACATACTTTGCCTTCATTTACCAAAACCATCTCATCAATTACCTCTTTACAAATTTCAAAAGGATAGTCTCCTACTCGCTTTACGGCTGCACCGTCTACAAAGGGATCAATACTGTCTAATTTTACAGGCATTCCTTTTTTTAATGCTTCCGACATAGAGGGAGCTCCTTCGGGTTCAACGCCTATGATTTTAGTATTGGGCGATGCCTGCTGAAAATAGGCACCAACTCCCGCAATTAATCCTCCACCACCAACGGGTGCAAACAAAAAATCAATTTCCTGCAAATCGGCTAAAATTTCCACTCCAACGGTGGCTTGCCCTTCAATCACTTTGGGATGATCAAATGGAGGTATGAAAGTCATACCATTTGCTTCAGTAAATATCTTTGCGGCTGCTGCACAATCATCAAATGTGTCTCCAACTAGTTTAATCTCAATATTTCCATCACCAAACATTTTCGTTTGTCTCACTTTCTGATTGGGAGTAATGATGGGCATAAACACAACCCCTTTTATATTCAACACTTTACAGCTATAGGCAAATCCCTGCGCATGATTTCCAGCACTGGCACATACAACCCCTTTAGCTCGCTGTTGTTCGGGCAAACTGCTAATCATGTTGTACGCACCTCTTAATTTATAAGAACGTACTATTTGCAAATCTTCCCTTTTTAAATAAACGGAGCAGCCATATTTCTTAGAGAGAGAGGCATTGTAAATAAGTGGTGTATGCTTCACCACAGCCTTCAATTTTTCTTTTGCTGCTTCAATTTCTAAGCCAAATCCTGCTATGGTAGTTTGTTCCTGCATTTGTATGTAACTGCTTACTGATTGGTTGCGATGGTTTTCATATCGGTCATCGCTTGTCTTAATTTTTCTCCTACTATTTCTACAGGATGATATCTGATTACTGCATTCACTGCTATCAGTGTTTTATTGTCAACACCGTTGTCTTTGCCGTCATTGAAATTTTTTCCAATCACATCAGTATCAATTTTGGTCATGAAATTGGCTAATAAAGGCTTACAGGCATGATCAAATAAATAACAACCATATTCAGCCGTATCAGATATTACACGGTTCATTTCGTATAGTTTCTTTCTGGCAATCGTATTGGCAATCAATGGTGTTTCATGAAGCGATTCATAATAGGCAGACTCTTCCTTAATGCCAGCTTCTACCATTGTTTCAAATGCCAGTTCTACTCCTGATCTAACAAATGCTACCATCAATAATCCATTATCGAAGAATTCCTGTTCGGAAATTTTCATATTCCCAGCCGCTGTTTTTTCAAACGCTGTTTCACCTGTCGCTTCTCTCCAAGTCAATAATTTTTTATCCCCATTGGCCCAGTCTTCCATCATACCTGAAGAAAAGGCACCGCTCATAATATCGTCCTGGTGTTTCTGAAATAAGGGACGCATAATTTCTTTCAATTCTTCTGAAAGTTCAAAAGCTTTCAGCTTGGCAGGATTAGATAAGCGATCCATCATAGCAGTAATACCACCCTGCTTTAAAGCTTCTGTAATCACTTCCCATCCGTACTGAATTAATTTAGCTGCATAGCCAGCGTTGATTCCTTTTTCAATCATTTTATTGAAAGACAAAATAGAACCTGTCTGTAGCAAACCACATAATATTGTCTGCTCACCCATTAAATCTGATTTTACTTCAGCAACAAAAGAAGATTTTAATACACCTGCTCTATGACCACCTGTTGCTACACAATAAGCTTTAGCGTAATCCCATCCCTTTCCTTCCGGATCATTTTCAGGATGAACCGCAATCAACGTAGGGACTCCAAAGCCACGCTTGTATTCTTCCCGCACTTCTGTACCTGGACATTTGGGAGCAACCATAATTACCGTAATGTCTTTTCGAATCTGCATGCCTTCTTCTACAATATTAAAGCCATGAGAATAGGAAAGCGTAGCACCTTTTTTCATCAAAGGCATAACAGCTGCTATTACCGAACTATGTTGTTTATCCGGAGTAAGATTGATTACCACATCAGCCGTTGGAATCAATTCTTCATAAGTGCCTACTTTAAAATTATTTTCTGTTGCATTAACATAGGAAGCCCTTTTTTGATCAATCGCCTCTTTTCTCAATGCATAAGAAATATCCAGTCCAGAATCGCGCATATTCAACCCCTGATTCAAACCTTGCGCGCCGCAACCAATAATCACCAGTTTTTTGCCAACCAATGCATTGATTCCATCAGCAAAAGCAGCTTTATCCATGAATTCGCAAACACCCAGCTGATTCAGCTGCTCGCGTAAAGGAAGAGAATTGAAATAATTAGCCATAGTATGTTGTTTGTTAAAGTTTTTAAATGAGGATTTACATAGTGAAAACAGCCTGTCCCTGATTAAGAAATTCGTTCTCTACCAATTCTTCTGCAGGCTCTACTGCTTCAAATTCTTTAATCTTTTCATGAAAACCACTGCTGGCTTTAATGATAGCGATTCTGGCAGTACGGACAAATTCAATTAAGCCGTATGGTTCCAGAAAATGAATCAATCGATCGGTTTCTTCCCTTTGACCCGTTGTTTCAAAAATGGTATAGTCTTTTCTAATTACGACTGCTCTTGCACCATATTCGCGAAGCAATCTTTCTACTTTCAGTTTTTCTGCTACCGCATCCGTAGGCACTTTATACAATGCCATTTCCTGCCAGATAATCTCATCATTGGTATTAAAATAGGCTTTTAATACTTCAACTTGCTTTTCAATCTGTAGACAAAGCTTTCGAACCACTTCTTCTGTTTCATTTATCACAATGGTGAAGCGATGGATAGATTCCACTTCAGAAGGAGAAACATTGAGGCTATCAATATTGATTTTTCTTCTGCTGAAAATAATCGCAATGCGATTTAGTAAACCCACCTGATTTTCTGTATAAACCGTTATAGTAAATTCTTTTTTCATTGCCAATTATTTTAAACGGATTTCTGAAACACTGCAACCCTGGGGCACCATTGGGAAAACATTGTTTTCTTTTCCCACCATTACTTCCAGCAAATAAGAACCTTCTGAGTGTAGCATAGTTGATAAAGCAGCTCTTAGATCATTTCTATCAGAAACACTGGATCCATCAATGCCATACGCTTTAGCCAACTGAACATAATCAGGGCTTTGTATATCAACAAATGAATAGCGTTTGTCATTGAATAATTCCTGCCACTGACGAACCATCCCTAAGAATCGGTTGTTCAGAATAAGGATTTTTACATTCAGCCCTGTTTGCATAATGGTACCTAATTCCTGTAGGGTCATTTGAAAACCACCATCTCCAATGATGGCCACAACAGTTCTTTCCAGCGCGCCAAACTTAGCACCAATGGCAGCTGGTAAGGCAAAGCCCATGGTACCCAAACCACCTGAAGTAATATTACTTTTGGACGTATTGAATTTAGCATATCGGCAAGCCACCATCTGGTGTTGTCCTACATCAGTAACAATGATGGCATCTCCGTTGGTCAATTCATTCAATTGCTGAATCACTTCACCCATGGTCATTTCACCTGATTTCGGAAACAATTCTGCATCCATCACCGCTTCTTTTTCTTCGGCAGTATATTGGTTAAACAAAGCCAACCATTCTTTGTGTTGCTTTGCTTCAACCAACTGTGTTAACAGTGGAAGCGTTTCCTTACAATCTCCCCAAACCGGTACTGTTACTTTTACGTTCTTATTAATTTCTGCCGGATCAATATCCAAATGAATAATTTGCGCTTGTTTGGCGTACTTATCTAATCGACCTGTTACCCGATCATCAAATCGCATGCCTACCGCAATTAAAACATCACACTCGTTGGTCAATACATTAGGTCCATAATTACCATGCATTCCTAACATACCTACATTCTGTGGATGATCAGTTGACAAAGCACTTAATCCTAATATCGTCCAGGCAGCAGGGATACCAGACTTTTCAATGAAAGCCTTGAATTCTTTTTCTGCCTTACCCAGAATTACACCCTGTCCAAAAATTACAAATGGTTTTTTAGCTTCATTAATCAATTTGGCAGCAGCTTCAATATATTCTCTTCTTACAATTGGCTTGGGACGATAACTGCGAATATGGTTACAACGCGTATACCCTTCGTAGTTAAATTTTTGAATCTGTGCATTCTTACTTATATCTATTAATACAGGTCCGGGTCTTCCAGAGCGGGCAATATAAAATGCTTTTGCCAACACATGTGGTATTTCTGTTGCATCTGTAATCTGATAATTCCACTTTGTAACAGGGGTTGTTATATTTACTACATCGGTTTCTTGAAATGCATCAGTCCCCAGCAAATGTGCAAATACCTGTCCGGTGATACAAACCAAAGGCGTGCTATCAATCATTGCATCAGCAAGTCCAGTTACCAAATTGGTGGCACCCGGACCACTGGTAGCAAATACTACTCCTACTTTACCGCTGCTTCTTGCATAACCCTGACCTGCATGTATTCCACCCTGCTCATGTCTTACCAATATATGTTTCAGTTTGTCGTGATAATCGTACAAGGCATCATAAATGGGCATGATGGCACCACCAGGATACCCAAAAATGGTATCAACTCCTTCTACAATACAAGCTTCCAAAACCGCTTGTGATCCAGATAGTTCACGAACAACTGTTCCTGCTTTTGCAGTAAGTGTTTCTTTATTGGTTAACATGTCTAGTGTAGTACTCATACAGTATAATTTAAGCTTCATCGGTTACACAACCCTGAGAAGCATCTTTAACAGATTTAGCATATTTAAATAGTAGTCCTTTAGTGGCTTTCAAAGCAGGTTTACTCCATTTCTTTCTTCTCTCTTCAATAATATCATCTGCTACTTTCAACGTCATTTTTTTGGTAGCCACATTCAATTCAATGATATCATCATCTTCTACCAATCCTATCAGTCCTCCATTCACCGCCTCTGGCGTAATATGGCCTACTACAAATCCATGCGTGCCCCCACTGAATCGTCCATCAGTAATCAAGGCAACTGACTTTCCTAATCCGGCTCCAATGATGGCTGATGTAGGCTTCAGCATTTCCGGCATTCCGGGAGCACCAACTGGCCCAACATTTTTGATGACAACCACATCTCCCGGTTGAATTTTCCCAGTATTAATTCCTTCAATCAATGCATGTTCGCCATCAAATACCCTGGCAGGGCCTTCAAATAATTCGCCTTCCTTACCACTGATTTTTGCTACACTTCCTCCAGTTGCAAGATTGCCGTATAAAATTTGCAAATGACCGGTAGCTTTAACTGGGTGCTCTAAAGGAAGAATAATTTTCTGCTGATCAAAATCCAGATCAGGAACTGAAGCTAGGTTCTCTGCCAAAGTTTTACCAGTAACTGTTAAGCAATCCCCGTGCAACAGTCCTTTTTGTAATAAATATTTCATAACAGCAGGCACGCCACCATACTGATGCAAATCCTGCATTAAATATTTTCCGCTGGGTTTAAAATCTGCAAGCACAGGAACCCTGTCAGATATGGTTTGAAAATCATCCTGTGTTACAACAACCCCTACACTTTTTGCCATAGCAATCATGTGCAATACGGCATTGGTGCTTCCTCCCAGCACCATGATAATTGTAATGGCATTTTCAAATGCCTTGCGGGTCATAATATCTGAAGGAAGAATATTATTCTCCATTAACACTTTAATTGCTTTACCAGCAGCCAGGCATTCCTCTTTCTTCTCGGAACTCAAAGCCGGATTAGAAGAAGAGAACGGCAAGCTCATACCCAATGCTTCAATTGCAGAAGCCATAGTATTGGCTGTATACATACCACCACATGCTCCGGCTCCAGGACATGCATGCTTGATGATTCCTTTGAAATCATTTTCATCTAATTGTCCTGCCAGTTTTTGGCCAAGTGCTTCAAATGCTGAAACAATATTTAAATCCTGCCCTTTATAATGGCCTGGCGCAATGGTTCCTCCATACACCATAATGGCCGGTCTGTTTAATCGGCCCATCGCAATTAATGCACCGGGCATATTTTTATCACAACCTGGAATGGCAATGATTGAATCGTAGTATTGAGCGCCACATACTGCTTCAATGGAATCTGCAATTACATCCCTACTTACCAAAGAATAACGCATACCATCGGTACCGTTACTCATACCGTCGCTCACGCCGATGGTATTAAAAATCAATCCAACCAAATCATTTTCCCATACGCCTTGCTTAACTAGCTTTGCCAAATCATTCAAGTGCATATTACAAGTGTTCCCGTCATACCCCATACTCACTACCCCCACTTGCGCTTTCTGTAAATCTTCATCGGTTAACCCAATCCCATAAAACATTGCTTGCGCAGCAGGCTGCGTAGGATCCTGGGTAATGGTCTTACTGTATTTATTCAATTCCATTGCTTCTATTTAAAAACTAATTACTCAAAGGTGTAACCACCATTTTTTTGTATGCCTGCTGAACCTGATAACTTTTTGTTTCCAAAAAAGATGCAGGAAAAACATAGTCATCCAATGATTCCCATCCAATTACTTCGGCTGCAGTACCACAGAAAAAAGCAGCATCAGCAGATTTGATATCCTGCAGCGTATATGTCCCTTCTCTCACTTCAATGCCCAATTGAGTACAGATTTCTAAAACAGTAGCTCTTGTTATACCAGCCAGAATATGTCCTGGCTTTGGTGTAAACAATACACCGTCTTTCTCAAAAAACATATTTGCTCCCGGGCCTTCAGCCAAATGATCGTTCATGTCCAATAAAAAGGCTTCATCATAGCCTTTGTCTTTTGCCTCCTGACTTGCCAGAATCGAATTCACATAGTGACCAGCTGCTTTTGCATGAATTTTAAAGGCTTTGGGATTAGGACGCTGAAAAGAAGAAGTCATCATACGCAATAATTTGTCACCTAAAAAAGGTGCCATTTCCCAGGCTTCAATAAAAACATAGGATTCAGTATTACGTGCAAAACTCATATTAGCAGGAGCATACACAACAGGTCGTATATAAGCATCGCCTAACTTATTTTGATTCAATACTTCATAAGTGGCTGCAATTAATTCTTTTGTGTCAAAAGAATAGGGAAGATTTATTGCTTCTGCAGAAACCTTTAAACGCTCAAAATGCTCAACTGCTTTAAAGATAGCAGTCGAGCCATCTGTTGTTTTATAGGAGCGAATCCCCTCAAAAACGGAATAGCCATAGTGAAGCGACTGACTATATAAGTCCATGGTTGCTTCAGAAGCTTTTACAAATTTTCCATTATGATAAATAATGGTATTCGATTGATAATAATTCATTACAATTGGTTTAAACAAAAAAGCCCCGCTGATGAGGCGGGGCTTGTATATTAAGTGATTCAATACTTAGTTAAGTCCACCTCCTTGCAGAGCGGTAATAATAATAATCGCAATCGCAATCATGTTAATGACTGTGTTTGTTGAAGTGATTACTATATTTTTTTTATTCTGCATGGAGCTATTCGATTCATTCGAAGGTAGGCGTATGCAGTAATAAAACAAAGAACTTTTAAAAAAAATATTTTTAAATAATGGTTGACGCATTCAAAGCTGCATTCTTACCCTGATGGGTTTCATGTTTTTTTCGAATAAAATCAGCCAATAAATCGCCAACAGCTTCTGTTCCGTAATTATTAATAGGATCAATATCTTTTGTAACAAAAGCATGCGTTAGCGTCCAATCAACGGCAGCCCTTACTGCAGTTGCTTCTTCCGCTAAACCAAAATGATCCAACATCATGGCAGCAGAAAGTACTGATCCAATGGGATTGGCAATGTCTTTACCAGCAGCCTGTGGATAAGAACCATGAATCGGTTCAAACATGGCAGCAGTTTTGCCTATAGAAGCAGAAGGAAGCAAACCGAGTGAACCACTCAGTACACTGGCTTCATCACTGATAATATCGCCAAACATATTTTCAGTAAGAATCACATCAAACTGTGCGGGATTTACAATAATCTGCATAGCCGCATTGTCTACAAACATATAGTCCACGGTAACATCTGGAAACTGCATGGCCATAGCTTGCACAATACGACGCCATAAGCGGGAAGTCTCAAGCACATTGGCTTTATCAATCAGGGTCAATTTCTTCTTGCGTTGTTGTGCATACTGAAAAGCCATTTTAGCAACGCGTATAATTTCTAGTTCATGATAAGCACATTCATCCGTAGCATAGGTCTTATCTTCTGTTACCATTCTTTTGCCAAAATAAATGCCGCCAGTAAGTTCTCGGAAAATGATACAATCAACCCCTTCTAGCTGTTTGGCTTTTAGAGGAGACAAATGATGAAGGGAGCGATAAGTAGTAATGGGTCGAATATTAGCAAACAAGCCCAGTTCCTTGCGTAACTGCAATAAGCCCTGCTCTGGTCTAACTTTGGCAGAGGGGTCGTTGTCAAATTTTGGATGGCCAATGGCACCAAATAAAATAGCATCACTTTCCTTGCAAACCGCCAGGGCTTCATCTGGCAAAGCAGATCCTGTTGCATCAATGGATACAGCGCCCATCAATGCGTGCGTAAAACTAAACTGATGTCCAAACTCTTCTGCAATGGCATTAAGCACTTTGATAGACTGGGCGGTAACTTCAGGACCTATTCCATCTCCATTAATGACGGCTATTTTCTTTTCCATATTATCCTTTTGCTGTTTCAAATTGTTCAATCACTTCTTTTCTACTGATGAGAAAATCTATATCATCATATCCATTGAGTAAACAAGTTTTCTTGTAAGGATTCAATTCAAAAGATTCTTTTTCTCCTGTTTTCTCAATAGTAATAGTTTGTGCTGCCACATCAATTTGCAAAGCTTCTGCAGGTTCAAGGGAAAAGATTTTCTGAAGAAATCCCTCAGATACAATAACAGGCAAAACGCCGTTGTTCAATGCATTGTTCTTAAAAATATCTGCAAAAAAACTAGATACAACCGCTTTGAACCCATAATCCAACAGTGCCCAGGCTGCATGTTCACGGGAAGATCCGCAACCAAAATTTTTGCCAGCTACCAAAATGGATCCACTGAACTTTGATTGATTCAAAACAAAATCTGCTTTCGGTTTTGTTTCATCATCATTTTCATAACGCCAGTCTCTAAAAAGATTTTTTCCAAATCCATCTCTTGTGGTGGCTTTAAGAAAACGGGCAGGAATAATCTGATCAGTATCCACATTTTCAACTGGTAACGGAACAAATGGACTATGTATTTCTTTTAATGCTTGCATTGCTATTCTAACTGTTTAGTGCAATTATTTAATCAATTCTCTAACATCTGTTACCACACCGGTAATGGCGGCCGCGGCAGCCGTCAAAGGACTTGCCAATAAAGTTCTGGCGCCGGCACCCTGTCTTCCTTCAAAGTTTCTGTTGCTGGTGCTGATACAGTATTCACCAGCAGGTACTTTGTCTTCATTCATTCCCAAACAGGCACTACAGCCCGCCTGACGAATCTGGAAACCCGCTTCGGTAAAAATTTTATCTAGTCCTTCTGCATGCACCTGTTTGGCAACCTGCTGCGATCCGGGAACAATCATCACTTTAACAGAATCATGTTTTTTTCTTCCCTTCACCAGGTTCGCTACCAATCGGAGATCTTCAATTCTTGAATTGGTACAGCTACCAATAAATACATGTTGTATGGGCATACCCAACAAAGAAGCACCGCTTTGCAAATCCATATAGCGTAGCGCCTGCTCTATATTTTTCCTTTCGCCTTCACTTGCAATACTTTCCAACAGCGGTATTTGAGCCTTAACCGGAATACCCAATCCAGGATTGGTTCCATAGGTAATCATCGGTTCAATTTCACTAGCATCAATATGTAATTCAGCATCAAAAACAGCATCTGAATCAGAATACAATTCCTTCCATTCAGAAAGCTTTTGCTCCCATGCATTCCCCTTTGGCGCATACACTCTTCCTTTAACATAATCGTAGGTAACTTGATCCGGTGCAATCATTCCACCTCTTGCTCCCATTTCAATACTCATATTGCAAATGGTCATCCTGGATTCCATGGAAAGTGAACGAATGGTACTTCCTGCGTACTCAACAAAATACCCCGTAGCACCACTAGCAGAAATTTTGGCAATGATGTAAAGAATAATATCCTTTGAAACCACACCGGGCTGCAAAGTCCCCTCAATATTGATGCGCATGGTTTTAGGTTTGGTCTGCAATACACATTGTGAAGCAAAAACCATTTCTACTTCACTGGTACCAATGCCAAAGGCAATTGTACCAAAAGCACCATGAGTGCTGGTATGACTATCTCCGCAAACAATCGTCATGCCTGGTTGTGTCATACCCAACTCTGGTCCAATTACGTGTACAATCCCCTGATAAGGATGACCTAATCCATATAATTCTACTCCATGTTTCTCGCAGTTTTCTATCAACTGATCTACCTGCATTTTGCTCAGCTGATCCTTGATAGGCAAGTGCTGGTTTAAAGTAGGCACATTGTGATCAGCCGTTGCAATGGTCTGCTTGGGTCTGAACAAAGAAAGACCTCGCTTCTCTATACCTTTAAATGCCTGTGGGCTGGTTACTTCATGAATAAAATGTCTGTCAATATATAAAACAGATGGACCGTCTTCTATTTTCTCCACTACATGTGCATCCCAGATTTTATCAAATAATGTTTTACCCATAATACTTCATTAAGCAATTGCTCTCTGTTTTTTATATTGGTTAGCTAAAAGATTCAGATCAGATTCTTCTACTTCTTTCTTGCTATCAGCAATCAGTAAGAAATCCTCATAGAGTACATCTATATCATCTCTGTTAAAATCGTATCCCAGTTTCTGTAACCGGTGTGCAAGTGCACTTCGTCCGCTTCTGGCAGTTAAAACAATTTTGCTTCCTTCTGCACCAACTAATTCCGGATTGATAATTTCATAGGTTTCTGCAGACTTCAGAAATCCATCCTGATGAATGCCAGAAGAGTGTGAAAATGCATTGGAACCTACAATCGCTTTGTTGGGTTGAACAGGCATGCGCATGACTTCAGAAACCTCCCTGCTCAAAGGATTTAGCAACTGCGTCTTAATATTGGTATATAAATCCAATTGCTTGTGCTGTGCAATAATCATAACTACTTCTTCCAAAGAAGTATTTCCTGCTCGTTCACCCAATCCATTAATGGTACATTCAATTTGTCTGGCACCATTAATTGCACCACTGATAGAGTTGGCAGTAGCCAAACCCAGGTCATTATGACAATGACAGGAAATAATCGCTTTGTCTATATTCGAAACATTGTTTTTCAAGAAAGCAATTTTTTCGCCATACTGATGGGGCAAACAATATCCGGTAGTATCTGGAATATTTACTACAGTAGCACCTGCTGCAATAACAGCTTCAACCACTCTTGCCAGGTATTCATTGTCTGTTCTGCCTGCATCTTCTGCATAAAACTCTACATCATCGGTAAAATTCCTTGCCCACTTTACGCATTGAATAGCTCTTGCTAATATCTCTTCGCGGGTAGAATTGAATTTGGCTTTGATATGAAAATCAGAAGTACCAATACCGGTATGAATTCTGGGTCTTACTGCATACTTCAGGGCCTGGGCAGCTACTTCTATATCTTTTTGAACTGCTCTTGTTAAACCGCATACGGTAGCATTCTTAATGGTTCTTGCAATCTGAGAGACAGACTCAAAGTCTCCCGGGCTGGATACAGGAAATCCAGCTTCAATAATGTCTACGCCCAACTCTTCCAATTGCACAGCCAACGACAGTTTTTCTTTTGTATTAAGTTTACAGCCAGGAACTTGTTCACCATCACGAAGGGTAGTATCAAAAATGTGAATCTTATCAGCCATTGTATTGGTTTTTATAGATAAAAAGACAGGCGCGTATCCATTGCTATTGATTGCCTTAAATAACAACAGTACGGCCTGTCGTATTCGAATTTAGATTGCCTTATCTTTAGTCTTGAAACAAAATAGACGGGGTTTTACAATGCGCAACAGCAGTTAAAAACAATGAAACCCAATACAGTATTGAATTGTAGCTTAATATTTTTACGATGCCCAACCGGAATACAGACCCGCTTCATCAATTGATTCACTCCCTGGAAAGGGCAGAGAAACGCAATTTTAAATTGTATATCACCCGGAATTCGGCATCAGGCAACTTAAAAGTCGTTCAGTTATTTGATGCGCTCGATAAAATGAGCCAATACGATGAAGCCCAACTACTAAAGAAAAACCCTGGATTCCAAAAGCAACAGCTATCCAACTTAAAAGCACATTTATACCAGGAAATACTAGCGAGCGTTCGTTTGTTACAACAAAATGAGAATATTGACCTTCAGTTAAATGAACAACTCGATTTTGCCAGAATTCTGTACAACAAGGGTTTAAATATTCAGAGTTTAAAAGTATTGGACAAAGTAAAAGAACTGGCCAAGGCGAATAATCAGGTTACCTATATTCAACAGGTATTGTTTCTGGAGAAAAAAATTGAATCGCTATATATTACAAGAAGCATGCAGGACAGGGCTGCAAAGCTTTGCAAAGAGTCGGATGAAACCAATTTACGACTAAGCAATATAAGCACCCTTTCTAATTTGTCTTTGATGTTATATGAATGGTATATCCGGCACGGACATGCACGAAACGAATCGGACAAAAAAGCCCTTGCTGTTTATTTTAATCACCCGCTTTTGCACGAAAATGAACAGGAGAAAGGATTCTATGAAAAATTGTATGCTTACCAATGTTATTGCTGGTATGCATTTATTACACAGGACTTTCTGATGTATTATCGCTACTGCATAAAGTGGACCGAACTTTTTAAGGCAGAGCCTAAAATGATGGAGATTGAAACAGCACACTATATCAAAGGCATGCACAATTTGCTGGGCGCACATTTTGATTTAAGAAATTACCGGAAATTCAATGAAGCGGTAAAAGAGCTAGAAGCATTCATGGAAATGCCCTTTGTACAAAACAATATCAACCATACGGTTCAATGCTTTACCTACTTGTATACGGCAAAACTGAACAAGCATTTCATGGAAGGCAGTTTTACTAGGGGATTACAACTGATCCCAGAGATAGAAGCTAAACTGGAGGCATACGAAGACTATCTGGACCGGCACAGAACCCTCGTGTTCTATTATAAAATTGCGTCTTTGTATTTTGGCAGCGGAGATCCGGCCAAATGTATTGACTACTTAAATAAAATAATACACTTAAAAGTAGACTTAAGAATTGACTTACAGTGTTATGCCCGTTTACTTCATCTGATTGCACATTACGAATTAGGAAACAACGACTACTTAAAATACCTACTTAAATCTGTTTACAGATTTATGGGCAAAATGCAGCACCTGAGCGCCGCTGAAGAAGCTATTTTTAAATTCTTAAAACAGAGTTTCCATAGTCTACCCAATCAAACAAAGCCCTTATTCGAAAAATTATTAGAGACACTCAAAAATATGGCAGAAGATAAAATGGAGACAAGGGCCTTTATGTACCTGGATGTTATTTCCTGGCTCGAAAGTAAAATTCAACGCAAACCCGTACAATCAATTATTCGACAAAAGTTTCTTTCCGCCAAAAAACGACTTAGTGACGCATGATTGCCTGCGTTATAGGAAAACTCATATGCATCGCACAACCAGCAGTAGGGGCAGTATGAATACTAATGGTTCCATTAAACAATTCAACGCGGCTGGTAATATTGTACAAACCAATTCCTTTTTTCTGAACAGAAGCATCAAAACCCACCCCATTATCATAAATGGACAAATAAATACTATTTTGATTTCTACCCAATTCTACTTTTAAAGTACTTGCCCGTGCGTGTTTTAAAACATTGTTTACCTGTTCCTGCACAATACGGAACAAACTGAGTTTAAAATCATAATGAATATCGTCTTCAAAGAAAGTATCGTTCAAAAATTCAATCTTCATGTCTTTAACAGCTTGCACATCTTCCAGCACACTTTCAATGGCTTTTACCAGACCAAAGTCTTTAATCAAAGGAGTAACCAATCCTTTCGACAATCTTCTGATTTCTTCAATGGCATGCAAAATATAATCTGCGGATTGTCTCAACAACTCAGATCCAGGCACCTGCTTTTTTTCAGCAGAGGCAATATACATCATGGCAACAGTGAGTTGTTGATTTACATTATCGTGCAGTTCTCTGCTGATATCGTGCCGCTCTGTTTCCTGGGTATTGATAACAGCTTCTGCAATTTCTTTTTGCTTAATCATTCTCTCTTCTTCCAGCTTTTTCTCCAGCAACAATTTGGCAGTTACATTCTGCGCAATGGCCATCACTGCATCTTTACCACTGTATTGAATTCGGTGCGAATACACATTCATAATAATGCGCTCACCAGATTTGGTTAGGTGCTCCCAAGTGCCGCCTGAATCCATTTCAGGAGCGCTGGAAATATGCTCAATAAACTGCTTCAGTTTTGAATAATGTTCAGGAGACCGCAAATCCCAGATAGTCAATTTCAAAAGCTCTTCCCGGGTATAGCCATACTCTTTCACAGCCATATCATTGACTTCAAGAATCTGCTGAGTTTGTAAGTCCCAGATAAAGATGGCCATAGGGTTATAATAGAACAAACTACGGTAGCGTTTTTCAGAAAGCAGGATTTTTTCGGCACTTTCTTTTCTTTCCGTAATATCCTGCATGGCACCAATCATTCTGACAGGTTGATCATTTTCATAGATAATATACCCACGATCCAATACATAAGCATAGGAACCATCAGCCTTTAAAAACCGATATTCTTCTTTCCAATAAGGACTCCCAGATTTTGAATATGCATTGGTAATACTAGTTTGTACCCTCTCCCTGTCCTCCGGATGAATTTTTATAATCCAATCTGTAGCATCCACATATACATCCACCAAATCATAACCAAAGGTTTTTTTGAAATTATCGCCTACCCAAAGCACGGTTTGATTGGCTAGATTCATTTCCCAGACTGCATCACTGGTAGCTTGTACTACAATATTATACCGCTCATTACTAACGCGCATATTTTCAAGATTGCGCTTTCGCTCAATGCTGTACTGTATAGATTTGGAGAGTAGTTTTTCATCAAACTCCCCTTTCACCAGATAATCCTGTGCACCTGCGGCCATGGTTTCCAAAGCCATATCCATATCAGACAACCCAGTTAATACAATGATTGGAATAGCAGGTGCAACCTGGTTAATATGTGTAAAGGAGTCAATACCCATACTATCGGGTAAAGAAAGATCCAACAAAATTAAACTGGGCTTTTCTTTATTCAACCATGCATCCGCCTCTGCATTGCTACTGGCACGCGTAATCTGATGAATAGGTAATCTTGTCTTCCATAATAATGCCTCTAAAACAACCTGATCCGCGGGGTTATCTTCTACAACTAAAATGCGCAACAAGGCGTTAGACTCAGGCATAGATTCTTTCTATGGCGTCTTTGAATTTCTCATTCACTACTTTTCTTTTCAGGCTCAACTTGGGTGTCATTTCACCTGTGTCAACCGTCCATTCATTAGGCAAAAGTTCAAACTTTTTAATCTGTTCAACATGGTTAAAAAACTTATTAAAGCTTTCCACCAACTCGCGATACAATTCCAGAACTTTCGGATGATGAATCACATCTTCATTGGTGGTAAAAGGAATATTTTTTTCTCTCATCCACTCTTTTAACGTAGCAAAAGAAGGAACAATTAGCGCTCCTACGAACTTTCGCTCAGAACCCACCACCATTACTTGTTCTACAAATGGGCTCTCTTTTAATTTATTTTCTATTGGCTGAGGAGCTACATATTTCCCTCCGCTGGTTTTAAACAATTCTTTTTTGCGATCTGTGATTTTCAAAAATTTATTTTCATCCCAAATGCCAATATCACCCGTTAACAACCAACCATCTACTACTGTTTCAGCAGTTAAATCAGGTCGTTTGTAATATCCCTTCATCACACACGGCCCTGTAACTAGAATTTCTCCGTCCTCTGCTAATTTCACTTGAATGCCGTCAATCGCAGGACCTACTGTCCCAAACTTAGTCCCCCCTTTTTCCTGACGATTTACGCAAATAACAGGGCTGTTTTCTGTAGGACCATAGCCTTCATACACTGGCACACCTGCTGCGTTGAAAATACGCAAGAGCTTTACCTGACAAGCCGCGCCTCCCGTTATGATAAACGAAATATTTCCACCCAATGCTTCTCGCCATTTAGAGAAAATTAGTTTATTGGCAATGGCTAGTTGAATATTGTACCAAAGTCCTCCACTAACTCTGTTATCGTATTTTTCAGCCAGGTCAACTGCCCAGAAGAAAAGCTTTCTTTTGGTACCCGTTAACTCGTTGCCCTTAGCCATGATTTTTTCAAATACTTTTTCTAGCAAACGAGGCACAGTAGTAAATCCATTGGGTTTTATTTCTTTGAGGTTATCCCCAATGGTATCTAAACTTTCTGCATAATAAATACTGATGCCGCTGTACAAATAAATATAGGTGCAGGTTTTTTCAAAAATATGATTCAGCGGAAGAAAGCTAAGCACTTTGGATTCCGGTGCATCATTAAAAGGAAAACTCTTTTTGCTGAATTGCACATTGTTATAAATATTTGAATGCGACAACATAACACCTTTGGGTGTACCCGTTGTACCTGAAGTATAAATAATGGTAGCCAAATGATCAACCGGCACACTTGCTTTTATACGATCTACGTCAGTTAATAAAGAAGAGGTAGCCAATTGGGTAACTTCAGACCAATGCTTTGCACCAGCAATGGTATCAAATGTATACATACCCTGTAAAGAAGGCACTTTATCTACAATGCTATTGACTTTAGACAGCAATTCTTCGTTGCTTACAAAAATGTATTTAACTGCCGCATCATTTAAAATAAAAGTTAGTTCATTAGGGTTGGTAGTTGGATAAACGGGAACCAAGATGGCACCTATCTGCTGTACAGCCAAATCAGTAAAAACCCATTCTGGACGATTGTTACTAATAATGGCTATTTTATCGCTGCCTTCTGGAGAGAAGTCGTTGGCACGAACCCCTAGGGATAGCAAACCTGCACTTAATCGGTTCACCGTATCTGCCACTTCCGCAGTACTATATTTTTTCCATTCTCCATTTATTTTAGCCGACAACATATCCTGTTTCGGAAAATGATCCAGCTGGTGCTGTATGGCATCAAAAAGTCGCTTTATAGTCATAACGCAATCGTTTCAAGTGAATTCACTTCATTTAGATGGTCAAATTAGGCAATTAAAGACAAAAAAAAAAGCCAGTTTGCACTGGCTTAACAACTTGAATCTATATCACTAATTTAAATAATACTGACCAGCGGGTTGTCTATAAACCCGGCTCTGTTGAAACTCCTTAAATTTATTGGCTTCTTCCGCATGCGTCGCCTGCCATTTTTGATAGGCATCTGCATCATAAACAGCGCCAAACAGCCACTGATTATAGGCTTCAAAAAATCCTTCCCGAATCATATGCTGCCAGTGCTGAAATAACTGGTAGGGATAGGCTGTAGCACTTTCGGTCATCCACTCCGTAAGCAAACGGGTTCTAATACTACCAATATTATCCATGGTTAATCCATCAGCAACCATGGGCTTGGTTTTCTCATAAATAGCCAATTGCTTTTGTTCAAATACAGAATACTTGGGTACTAAGTGGTAAGGCGTTTTCACAATAGGACGCAACAGATTACGATAAGCATCCCAAAGCGCTTTTTTTACTTCTTCTGTTCGGGTAGAATAACTCTCTAAGTTTACAAATAACTCTCCGTGTATCAACACACGGATCCAGTTCATTTCTTTATAGTAATATTTTGCTGCATAATAATAGTTGCCGCTATAAGAAGGGGCCAATTCAATTCCTTTTTCCCAGGCAGCAATGGCTTCCTCTTTTTTATTTTCTTGCATCAGCGACTCGCCGTACTCACTGTAAATAACACCCCCATCAGGAAATTTTTTCAAGGCACGCTTATATACTTTATTGGCTGCCGCATAATCTGCAATCGCTTTATAAGACATGCCCAAAATCTGAAAGCTTTGCTGATCTGCATTGGGATGTTCAATGGCAATTTTCCCCGCATCAATGGCTTGAGCAAATTCTCTTTGCAGAAAATAACAGAAAGAAATATTCTTTAGGGTTTCCAGGTTTTGTGGCTCTTGTACCTTTGCTTTTTCCAACGCCACCATAGCATTGGTAAAGTCTCCCTGCTGCATCAATGCCATGGCAGATTCCTGCAATTGCTTAACTGTGGGCGCTTGCGCAAATAGCTGTAAGGCCAACAAAAATCCACAGCATCCTAACAATATTTTTTTCATATTCATGCTTTAGTAATATGCATCAATGATTAATCAAATACTTTTAATCATTGATTAAATGTGTCAAAAGCCCATCTCTCAACTTCGGTTCAAACCAGGTACTTTTAGGAGGCATTACATTGCCGCTATCCGCAATAGCAAATAACTGATCAATCGTAACCGGATACAAGCTAATGGCAGCAGCCATTTCGCCACTATCCACTCTTTGCTCCAATGCACCCAACCCTCTGATACCACCTACAAAATCAATGCGCTTATCAGTACGCTGATCCATAATTCCTAGAATAGGACCCAATATTTTTTCCTGTAAAACAGATACATCTAACACGCCAATTGGATCATTGGAATAAGTGCCAGGCTTTGCCGTTAGCAAAAACCACTCTCCGCCAACATACAAGCCCATGGTATGCAATTGTTCGGGCTTCACCATTTGTTTTCCCATAGAAACCACATCGAAGGAACTAGCCAGCGCTGCTAAAAAGTCGGCTTTGCTCAACCCGTTCAAATCCTTTACTACTCTATTGTAATCCATTATATAGAGTTGATTCGAAGGGAATAAAGTGGTCAAAAAATAATTAGCCCCCTCAGGCACTTCCCCACCCAACTGCCTGCGCACTTTAGCAGCAGAAGCTGCACGATGATGACCATCTGCGATATAGGTACAGGGAATTTCTTTTTCAAAAACAGCGGTGATGGATTCAACAACATCAGAGTCGTTTACAATCCAGATGCTGTGCTGAATCCCGTCTTCTGCTACAAAATCATACACAGGAGATTTAGCCTGCTTCCACTTCTCAATAATAGCATCAACAGCAGCATGGTTGCGATAAGCTAAAAACACATTACCCGTTTGCGCACCTGTTGTTTTAATATGATTGATACGATCCTGTTCTTTTTCCGGACGGGTAAACTCGTGTTTTTTAATCAGGTCATTTTCATAATCATCTACACTGCTTACACAAACCAAACCGGTCTGGCTTCTGCCATTCATGATGAGCTGGTAGATATAATAACAAGGCTTGGATTCTCTAAACAACACATCTCTCTTAATAAATGCGTCTAAATTGTCTTTAGCCTGTGCATACACTTCTGCACTATGAATATCTATTTTATCAGATAAGTCAATTTCACTTTTGGTGATATGTAAAAAAGTATGCGAATTGCCTTGTGCAGCAATTTTTGCTTCTGCACTGTTCAATACATCATAAGGTAAGCTGGCTACCTGCTTGGCCAGTTGTGGTTGGGGCCTGAGCGCCCTGAAAGGTTTGATTATTGCCATTCGGCAAATATCGGTGAATATTTACAAATGAAAAGTTAGGATAATATGCTAACCGTGCTTCTGCGCAAAGTAATGGAGCAGATTACAAAACTCGGTAACACTATCAAAAGGCAAAGCATTGTACATGCTTACCCTGATACCACCAACAGTTCTGTATCCCTTTACTCCAACCATCCCTTCCTGTTTGCAAAGCGCTAAAAAA
Organism: Sediminibacterium sp. TEGAF015; assembly: GCF_025997995.1. Classification (GTDB taxonomy): domain Bacteria; phylum Bacteroidota; class Bacteroidia; order Chitinophagales; family Chitinophagaceae; genus Sediminibacterium. Next base: position 1,946,353 of record NZ_AP026683.1, read on the forward strand.
GATTCTTCTAAAGATGGATCTTTCAAGAAAAAAATCGCATTCATTTCACTTCTATCCTCTTTAGCAACAGGTGCATCAAAAAGCGGAATGGAATCAATGGTATCATATAAAAGAGAAGACTTTCTGGCATTGCGCATGCCCATCGCATCCAAACCGCCTTCCTGAATAATCCAGCGAAGCGTTAGCATGCTCACATATACAGCAAACACAGGAGGCGTATTCATTAAAGAACCCGCTTCAATATGTTTCTGGTAATTCATGATGGTGGGGATTTTACGCGCGACTTTTCCGAGCAACTCTTTTTTCACCACCACCAGGTTCACACCCGCAGCACCCATATTTTTTTGAGCGCCTGCATAGATCAATGAAAGCTTATTATACGGTGCGGGTCTGCTAAAAATATCGCTGCTCATATCTGCCACCAGTGGCACCGATGTTTCAGGATATTGATGCCATTGCGTGCCTTCCACCGTGTTATTCGAAGTAAAATGCAAATAGGCAGCATCATTGGGTACTTCAAAATTTTTAGGGATGGATCGGTACTGGCTGCCGGATCCGTCAGACACTATATCCACTTTACCGAAAAGGCTGGCTTCCTTCCAGGCTTTGTTGCCCCAAACGCCGTTATCGCAGTAGGCAGCCGCTGCATGGCTGTCTAACAAATTCATAGGAACCTGCATGAACTGCGTGGTTGCTCCCCCATGCAAAAACAATACTTCATACGAATCATCTATTTGCATGAGCTCTTTCACTGCATTTCTGGCTTCATCTAAAATTTCCAGAAACCAGGGTGTTCTATGACCAATTTCCAACAAGGAAAGACCTGTGTTTTTATAATTCAACACCGCTTCAGCTGCCTGTTTCAGCACAGGCGCTGGCAAAATGGAAGGACCAGAATTAAAATTATGCAGCTTCATACACAAAAGGTAAAGCACAAAGTAAACCGATTATCTTTACAAAATGCAACTCCCTTCCACCTTATTAGAAAATGCAGTAGCGCAATTTGCCAAGCTACCGGGCATTGGAAAAAAGACCGCGCTCAGACTGGTCTTACATTTATTGAAGCAGGATGTAAATGAAGTCGCTTTGTTTGGAGACACTTTAACCAAAATGCGAAAGGAGATACAGTTTTGCAAACGCTGTAACAATATCAGTGACGGCGAAATCTGCAGTATCTGCAGCAATACAGCGCGCAATCAGCATATTGTTTGCGTAGTAGAAAATATACGGGATGTAATTGCGATAGAAAGCACCCAGCAATTCAACGGCACGTACCATGTGCTCGGAGGGATTATATCCCCCTTAGATGGCATAGGCCCCGATCAGCTAACGATTGAGCTGCTGGTGAAACGGATTACGCAGGAACAGGTAGACGAATTGGTTTTTGCACTGAGTCCGAATATACAGGGAGACACGACCATTTATTTTATTCAGAAAAAAATTGCCCATTTGTCCTGCAAAATCACCACTATCGCCCGTGGCATAGCATTTGGGGGAGAACTGGAATATGCAGACGAAATGACTTTGGCCCGAAGCATTGCCAATAGACTGCCTGTTCAGCAGTATGTGCAATAAGAATTTGTAGGGGTTTACAAACAATTGCTTAATTTCGTTGTTTAAACATTAAAATAGTTCCGTTATGAAAAAATGGGTAAAAATCATATTGATGCTGGGACTGGCAGGAGCCATTACCGGTGGGATTATAGCTTACAAAATATTGACCAAGCCGCACAGGGATGTAACCACCGAAAAAGCAATTGCCATAAAGGCCCAAGCTCTATTTGAAGCTTTTAAAAAAGATGAAGCCGCAGCCAACGCACAATACTTGGACAAAGCCATTGAGATTGAAGGAGAAATTGTAGACTTTAGTACCAACCAAGATGGACAGGTAGTGGTGAATTTTAAAACAGACGATCCCTTTTTTGTAATCAACTGTACCTTTAAAACCAATCCGGGTGAGCTGAAAGCAGGTACTACCATACGTTTCAAAGGAATTTGTACCGGATATATTCCGGACGCCAATGTAGTGATTAACGAGGGAGTACTCCTCCAATAACAATGCAAAAGATAAAATTGCAGAAAGAGTGAAATTAATTTTTATTAAAACTTTACAGCAAAATAAAAGAGCAATACAATGAAAAAGTTTTTATTCATAGCGCTATTAACCTTCGCATTTACACAAACGCAAGCACAAAAAATATACGGCACGCGCAATGCCAAAGTAAGCTTTATAGCTACCAACGATGAAGACGTTAAAGCCGTAAACAATGAAGTAGCCAGCCGCTTATCCGATAAAGGAGAGATCAGCTTTAGCTTGCTCATCAAAGGGTTTAAGTTTGAATACGCAGAAATGCAGGAAAAGTTCAACAACGACTACGCAGAGAGCAACAAATTCCCCAGAGCAGAATTCAAGGGCACTATCAGCAATATCAAGGATATTAATTTTACCAAAGATGGCAACTACAAAGCAGTGGTAAAAGGCAATTTAACCTTACATGGCGTAAGCAAACCCATTACCGTAAATGGTACCATCACTGTAAAAGCGGGCAAATTATCTGCAACTGGTAAGTTCCCGATTTTAATGAAAGACCATAAAATTGAAGCCTCTGCGGTAACAGAAAAAGTGAACGCAGAAATCAATGCGGTTTATCAATAAAATTAGAAGCAAGAAAGATTAAGGCGGGGCCTTATTTTGACGGAATACAATATGGGTGTATCTTTACACCGACTTTGGTGGATTTGTTTATTGTTCAGCCAAAGACCTGGCCATAAAGGTTATATACCCTTATGGCTTGCAAACTAGAACTAATAAACGTTGAAGTGCTACTCCCCAACATTCCTTCGTTTATTGGTTCATTCAATCACCAGCGGTGTAAGAACCAATATTATGTTACTAAAAGAAGAACTACAAAAAAGAATTCTGGTAATTGATGGTGCCATGGGTACCATGATACAGAAGCATCATTTAACCGAAGCCGATTACAGAGGCGAGCGATTCAAAGACTGGCATGTGGATGTAAAAGGCAATAACGATTTGCTATGTATTACGCAGCCGCAAATCATCAAAGGCATACACTTACTGTATTTAGAAGCAGGTGCAGATATCATTGAAACCAATACCTTCAGTAGTACGGTCATTGCCATGGCAGACTACGATATGCAAAGTTTGGCTTATGAGTTGAACGTAGCTGCCGCTAAATGTGCCCGCGAAGCAGTTGCGGAATACCAGCAAAAACATCCAGAAGCAGGCCCCAAATTTGTTGCCGGTGCCATTGGCCCATTGAATAAAACCTTGAGTCTGTCGCCAGATGTAAACAATCCAGGATACAGAGCAGTCAGTTTTGATGAAGTAGCCAATGCCTATTATGAACAAATAGATGGATTGGTTAACGGAGGTGTAGATATCTTATTAATCGAAACCATTTTTGATACACTCAATGCAAAGGGAGCCATCTACGCAGTCAAAAAATATTTCAGAGACAAGGGCATACCAGAACTACCCATCATGATCAGCGGCACCATTACCGATGCATCGGGTAGAACCCTGAGTGGACAAACCTTAGAAGCATTTTACACATCGGTAATGCATGCCAACCCCATCAGCATTGGATTAAACTGTGCATTGGGAGCAGCAGAAATGAGAAGTCATATAGAAGAGTTGTCTCAAATAGCCGCTTGCTATACATCGGCCTATCCCAATGCGGGTTTGCCAAACGCCATGGGCGAGTATGATGAAGCACCCCACCAAACCGCACACTTTATAGAAGAGTGGGCTAAGGAAGGATTTGTCAATATCGTAGGTGGCTGTTGCGGAACCACACCCGACCATATTAAACATATTGCAGACAACGTAAGAAAAATGCAACCCAGACCCTTACCTGTGGTTGAAACAACTATTTAAGCAATGAGTACCATCAAACCCTTTTTAAGGCTTTCCGGATTAGAGCCTTTAGTCATAAGACCAGAGACCAATTTTGTAAACGTAGGCGAAAGAACCAATGTAACTGGTTCTAAGAAATTCGCACGTTTAATTAGAGAGAACAAATACGAAGAGGCTTTATCCGTTGCCAGACAACAGGTAGAAAGCGGAGCGCAAATTTTAGACGTGAACATGGACGATGCATTACTAGATGGAGTAAAAGCCATGACAACGTTTTTAAATCTATTACAAAGCGAACCCGATATCGCGCGCATTCCCATCATGATAGATAGTTCCAAATTTGAAATCATAGAAGCGGGATTAAAATGTGTGCAGGGAAAATGTATAGTGAATTCTATCTCCATGAAAGAAGGGGAAGAAAAATTCATTGAGCAAGCATTTATTTGTAAATCCTTTGGTGCGGCAGTGATTGTAATGGCCTTTGATGAAATTGGTCAGGCAGATACCAAAGAGAGAAAAGTAGAAATTTGTCATCGTGCTTATAAAATATTAACCGAGCAAGTAGGTTTTGCTCCACAGGATATCATTTTTGACCCGAATATTTTTGCCATTGCAACGGGTATAGAAGAGCACAACAATTATGCAGTAGATTTTATAGAAGCCACCCGAGAAATCAAGCGATTGATGCCATTGGCAAAGGTTTCAGGAGGGGTGTCAAATGTATCATTTTCATTTAGAGGCAATGACCATGTAAGAGAAGCCATCCACTCTGTATTCTTATTACACGCCATTAAAGCGGGTATGGATATGGGGATTGTAAACGCCGGACAGTTGGTAGTGTACGACGAAATAGAACCCACTTTAAGGGAATTGTGCGAAGACGTTATCTTGAATAGAAACAACGACAACAACGAAGCCACAGAAAAATTAATCCAACACGCAGAAACAGTAAAAGCAAAAGGAAAAGTTGAAATAAAAGACGAAGCCTGGAGAAAAGAACCCGTTGAAAAAAGATTGGCACATTCCTTAATCAATGGCATCACCGATTATATAGACCAAGACACTGAAGAAGCCAGACAAAAATATCCAAGACCCTTGGATGTGATAGAAGGTCCATTGATGGATGGCATGAATATAGTAGGCGATTTATTTGGAGCAGGAAAAATGTTTTTACCACAGGTGGTAAAAAGTGCCCGCGTAATGAAAAAAAGTGTGGCTATTCTTACCCCTTATATTGAACAAGAAAAAGAAGACAGAAAGCAAGCGCATTTAGCCGCAGGAACCGTAAATGAAGAAACTGCAGGTGCTGCCAAAATTTTATTAGCAACTGTAAAAGGGGACGTACACGATATTGGAAAAAATATTGTGGGCGTGGTACTAGGCTGTAATGGCTATGATATAGTAGACATGGGGGTGATGGTACCTGCCGATAAAATATTAGACGCAGCAGAAAGAGAGCAAGCAGATATTATTGGATTGAGTGGATTGATTACGCCATCCTTGGATGAAATGGTGCATATCGCGCGTGAAATGAAGCGCAGAAATATGAAGCAGCCTTTATTGATTGGAGGGGCTACTACTTCCCGAATGCATACAGCGGTAAAGATTGCGCCGGAATACGGAAATGGCGTAGTGCATGTATTAGATGCATCTAGAAGTGTAACTGTTGCAGGATCATTATTGAACAAAGAACAAAAAGAACCCTTCTTGCAAGAAATTGCACAAGAGTATAACAAACTCAAAGAAGGATTTGATAACAAAAAATCAGTCAAGCAATACCTGCCCTATGCAGAGGCATTGAAAAATAAAGTGGCTATTGATTGGGACAGTTATACTCCCCCTACACCCAGCTTTACAGGCACCAAAGTATTTGACCATTACGATTTGAATGAGTTAAGAACATTCATTGATTGGAAACCATTTTTCATCACTTGGGAAATGCATGGCAATTTCCCGGAAATATTAACAGACGCCGTAGTTGGTGCAGAAGCAACGAAATTATACAATGATGCCAATGCCTTGTTAGATAAAATCATTGCAGAAAAATGGTTGACTGCCAAAGGGGTGATTGGTTTCTGGGAAGCAGCAAGCAACAATGATGATGTAGAAGTAAGTACAGGAAATAACAAAGTGCAATTGTGTTTTCATCGCCAACAAATCAAGAAAGCACCCGGACAACCCAATTTATCATTAGCCGATTTTATCAGCCCCACAACTGCCAATAAAAAAGATCATATAGGTGCATTTGCTGTAAGCATCCATGGCATTGAACCTCATCTAGAAAAATTTGAAGCGGCACACGACGACTACAATAAAATTATGTTGCAAGCATTGGCTGATCGCTTTGCAGAAGCATTTGCAGAAGCATTGCACTTGCATGTGCGTAAAGAATATTGGGGCTATGATGCACAAGAACAATTAAGCCCAGAAGAATTAATTAAAGAACAATACAAGGGTATTCGCCCCGCACCAGGCTATCCAGCTTGCCCTGATCATACAGAGAAATATAAATTATTTGATTTGCTGAGTGCACAAGACAATGCAGGCATCTCCTTAACAGAAAGCTTGGCCATGTATCCAGCAGCTTCTGTTTGTGGTTGGTATTTTTCGCATCCGCAGAGTCAGTATTTTGGAATTGGCAAAATTGAGCAAGACCAATTTACAAACTATGCTGCCCGTAAAGGCATGGATGAAGCCACTGCAGAGAAATGGTTGAGGCCGATATTATAGGTTTTGAGATGGATTTTGGGGAATACTATATGCAATTACCAGTTAACCTTATTATTCTTCTCGTTCTTGAAAGTCTTGAAATTATAAGAAAATGTAAGCATGAAATATCTGCCTAAAACATTGGTATTCGTTTCAGTAATATTATTCCCGATAACATTTCTACTAAAATTATTGTTTCGATTGAGTAGGTCGCGAACAATAAATTTAATTTCACCCTTATCCTCTTTTAAACAATAAACAGATACGGAGGGATTAATAAACAGATTGATCGGTAAAGCTGGTAAATTTTCATAGACAATTTTATTTGCCAATAAAGTAGTGTTAAAAGAGATTTTTTTAAATAATCTAGCAGTTACTTCTACATCAAGATTCTGAACATTCGATAATACATCAGCCGTAAAATTATTCGTGAACCGATTGACATTAGCAGTATAAGAATAACTATAGTAAAAACTAAACTTATCTTGCCAATTAAAACTGTTGCCTATAGTTGTTTGAAAAACATTCACTTTCTGAGAAAATTCAGTTTCATTAAATACTGTAGGCGTAACCATATTTTGGTAACTTAGATTTAAGTTAACTGAGTGATTATAGCGATTGAGTTTTTGGAAACTCTTACTAATTCCCAATCTCGTTACAACTGAATGCCTATTTCCTGCATTCATTGATTTGATTTCCTGTTTACCAGTATTCAAAATTTTAACAGATTGAATTATTGGATTTTGAGTGCCTTCATAATAAAGTTCAGAATTAAAATTGACCTGTTTCTTCACATCATATTTTCGGTATGAAATACTAAATGTAGTTGCCTTTTCAGCTCTTAAATTAACATTACCATTAAATACAAACAATGGATTTGTATTATCCATGATTGGAGTTAGGTCTCTAGCTCGAGGCAAATTAACCTGCTGATTAAAAGACAAACTTATACCACCTCTTTTATAAAAGAGTACATTTAATAAAGGATAAGTATAAATATTTTTATAATTATCAAATAACTTATTACTAATATTTAAATTTTGATGTGCAGAAAAATATGTGGGTCGAATTGATAAAGTATATTTCATTATTTCAAAATCTAGTTGTGGAGTTACTTTAAAAATAGAATTAGATACACTTACATCACTAGTTAAATTTGCGTCTATACTATCATAATTGATATGACCTATGGGTTGTAAGTATGTAACAATAGTATTTTTCTCATTATTAACATCAAAATTACTAGCTAAGGAAAAATCAAATTTCTTAGCCCTCCAACCAGACAAAACCAACCGATTAATTATATTTTGAATTCGGGGATTAAAGATTCGTAGTTGCTTTATAATTGAAGTAGTGGGTGTTGGAATCAAACTTAAATTATCAATTTCAGTTAAAAAATTGGTAGCATCTTGCGATATTTTATAAGATTGCTGAAAAATGAATGCTTTGTATTTATCATTTTTCTCAAATAATCGTGAAAAAAAATATAAAGCATGATAATAATTCTTAGGATCGATACTTTGATCAAGTTTCCCATTAGAATTAAGTATTTCTCCAACTTTATCATCCGAATTAATTGTTGTATTCAGTGTAGTTGAATTTATAGTAGACCACTGATTACCTACATTCAATGTCAAATTTCTGTTACCAGATTTACTTTTGCTCTTCAACCCAAAATTTAAATTCTGAACAGTCTTAATTGAAGCAAACTGATTTTTAATTTTATACTCATTTATTGTATCGTTATTGTAAAAAAGTGTTTTGGCATTTTCATTCGTATAGCCGTCTTCATGTGATACAAAATATTGCGCATAAAACGAAGTATTCTTTGTAGGTGCATGATTAAAATTAATACCCCCACCAGTTGACTCTGTCTCAGCAGTCACTCCGCCTCCAAAGGATATATCATTAAAGGTGTAAGAATTTCTATCACCATTAAAACTCATTTTGTATTGACTTCGATTAAACGCACCTAATGCCCGCATTTCTGAACTATTAAAAACCCCTCTGTTAAGATTGTTTTTATAGCCTATTAATGTAAGTTGAACTGTATCTCGTAAAAAATTGACTGCTCCAGCTAGTTCATATCGATTGTCTGTTCCCCCTGAACTTGACACTTTGCCAAAAGTACTTTTCTTGACATGTTGTTTCAGTTTAAGATTGATAATCTTATTGTAATCAGTATTTTTTTGAGTAGCATCTAATTGCTCTTTATCATCATATACTTGCACATTGGCTACTATTGCACTTGGTAAAATTTGTGTAGCTGCTTTATAATTGTCATTAAAGAAACTCTTTCCATCTACATATATTCTAGAAACGGGCCTGCCGTTATAGGTAATATTGCCGTCCCGATCCACTTGCATACCTGGCAGTTTTTTAAAAAGGTCTTCCACCAATGCATTGGGTAATGTTTTAAAGGCAGTCGCATTAAATTCAATGGTATCTTTTTTAACAATAATGGGTGGTCGTTCCGATTTTACAATTACTTCATCTAAAGATTTTGAAGTTGGCATTAATAAAATTGTACCAATCGGATAATTAGTAGAAGCAGTTAATCGAACTTCTCTTCGGTCTACTTCATACCCTTCAAATGTGGTGACTATTTTTAAGGGTTGATTGATTGGTATATTCCTTATTTCAAAACCACCCTTATCATCACATAACTTAAAGGAAACAATACTTGAATCGGTTAACTTAAAAACGGAAACAGTCGCCAAGCTCAATCCCTTTTTAGTAGCACTGTCTTTTACTAAACCACTAATTGCGCCAATATTTGGCTGTTGAGCATACGATTGACTAAAAATCAAGATAAATAAACAAACAGGAAAAGCTTTGATACCCATAAATAATTGAAAATCTTTGCATTATATCGAAAAAAGGCACAAAAGCTTTTCTTTGATAATTAAATATCGTACAAAAGAATTATATATTCAAAAACAACCGGGGGGTATTTTTACCCCCAGCATATGCTAATTTTTTAACAAAAAAGGATGGATGAAGCCACGGCGGAGAAATGGTTGAGGCCGATATTGTAGATTTATGTATATTTTTTTGCAAATAATCGGAAATTATCCGATTATTGTATAATAATTTAACATAAATGGATTTTATTTATGCCCTCAAGGAATTTGAAGAAGAGCCAATCACCAGACAATTGGTATTGGACCTACTTAAGGAGTATAAGAGGCCCAATGATAAAATCAATGAATTAGTTAAGCAAAATATATTGACCTCCATTAAAAGAGGGCTATATATGCCTGGGCTAAATAGTCATTTAAAACCACCGGATCCATTTTTAATCGCGAATCATTTATGGGGGCCGAGTTATATTTCACTTGAATCTGCCTTGTCTTATTGGGGAATAATTCCAGAACGAGTATATGAAATCAGTTCTGTTACCCTAAAGCCAACCAAAATATTTAAAACAGCAATTGGGCGTTTTAATTATTTACATGCCAAAGCACCGTATTATACATTTGGCATTCAAAGCATTGCGCTCAGTGCTAAGCAAATGGTAATGATCGCATCTCCTGAAAAAGCATTGTTCGATAAAATCATAATGACATCAGGCATTGTAATTAGGAGTACAAGCCAAGCAAGAGATTTACTGATAGAAGATTATAGAATGGAAGAAACCATTCTAAAAAAATTAAACTTAGCAATGATGAAAAGCTGGATAGTTGACTCCCCTAAGCGGAGCAGTTTAGCTATCCTACTAAAAATGATTGAACATTTATGATTAAAGAGTGGCTAGAACAATACCAACCGAAAAACAGAATCGAAGCTGAGTCTGCATTACGTGAGATAATGCAAGATGTTGCTTTGGCAGGATTAAACCGCAGTGGTTTTTTTGAGAAAGCTGCATTTTATGGAGGTACAGCTTTAAGAATTTTTCATGGATTAGATCGATATTCTGAAGATTTAGATTTTTCATTATTAGCAGCAAACCCATCTTTTTCCTTAGAGCCATATTTTGAAGGAATGTTACAGGAATTCGAAGCAGTAGGCATGAAAGTAAGTGTGCAGGAAAAAATAAAAACAAAGGCTACAAATATTGACTCCGCATTTTTAAAAACAGAAACCATTTGGAAAGAACTAGTACTTGAAAAAATGATTCCTCAACTTGGTTTAGACCTATCGCCAACAATTAAAATCAAAATTGAAGTTGACACTAACCCACCCTTAGGATTTGAAACAGAAGAAAAACTTCTTTTACGTCCTTATTCATTTTACGTAAAATGCTTTACCCTTCCTCATTTATTTGCAGGAAAAATGCACGCATTATTGTTTAGACAATGGAAGCAAAGAGTGAAAGGAAGAGACTGGTACGATTTAGAATGGTATATTAAAAAAGGCGTGCCATTAAATCTTTCACATTTTGCATTAAGAGCAAATGATTCAGGTGATTGGACAAAACCTAGTATTAAAGAAAAAGAAATTAAAGAACTGCTGCTATCAAAAATCAACACTGTTTCATTTGAAGCCATAAAGGACGACATTATTCGCTTTATACCAGACGATACAGGTCTTAAGATTTGGGGGCCAGATTATTTTAAAGAATTGGTGGAAAAATTGAAGTTTATTTAAATTTATTTTGTCGTCTGTATTCGACAATTTGCATGCTATTTTGTCGTTTGCAGTGGACAAATAACTATGGTTTTAGGCTCATTTTAGTCAACAAAGGAATGAGTTGCTTATCACCAGGACCTGGTGCATACAATTGTTCAATAGTAAAGTCTTTATTAATTAAAATCATCCTTGGCACAGAAAGTAAGTTGTAATTAGAAAGTTTATTTCGGTCAACAATAAACTCGTCTTTAAATACACCCTGCTTAGTCAAATACTTTTTCCACGCATCAAGGTTGTCATCAATGGAAACTGATAAAAAAACAATAGAATCATCATTTTTAAATTGTTGTTTTAATAATTCCATTATTGGTTTATCGGCTAAGCATGGCCCACACCAAGTTGCCCAAAACTCTAAGTAAACTACTTTGTTTTTAAAGTTGGAAAGTGGAATTGTTTGATTATCCGTATTTGTAAATAATATATCAATTGCTGGGTCTCCCTGATTTAGTTGAGTTAACTGAGCTATGGTAGATTCAATTGCATTTTTATACACATCAGTATTAATTGAATCGATTCCTTTATATAAGGCAATTAAGTCGTTTTTATTATTCAACGTAATGGCTTTCTGTTTAATAGCACTTGCCTTAAACCAATCAGTTATTTTCTGTGGTATCGAAAAAGTTGAAGGTTGATTTTGGAGGATTGTGTTTAATACATCACGGTAAACCACTAATTTCAAATGAAGGGGATCAACTAACCCCTTCGAAAGTTTTGCAATAATCGGCTTAGTCAAAGAATCTCTTTGTTGCTGAATCATTAAAGCACTATCTGTTGAAGTTTTATGAACCCAACTATAATAGATAGGTAAACTCATGAAGCTATTGATAATATCCGCTTTAATTCTAACCGATTCTAATCGATAAAATTCAGGTGAAACAATTCTTTGAATACTATCCAATTGCCGGCTTCTTTCTTTACTTTTAGTGAGAATATAATCAATTGTTTTTGCGATAGAGGATTGGATACCCGTTTCGCCATCTAAAAAAGATCCCGCCTTCGGAAATGGTGTAAGCTTCAAATATGTATTTTCAATTTGACGAGAACCGCTAAAAATAGCTTTAGTGGGATTTTTCCAATCAATGGATGCTTTAATATCATCACCCGGTGATATATATATAATATTTCGACCTATACGATAATAACCAGGTATTCCTATTTTAAATTGAATTGAAAAGTTTTGGTTTGAATCAGGAACGAAAATTCGTTCGTTAGAGGATAAGCTAATGTCCTTAAACTCAGTCATATCTTCCACTTCAACCGAATTATTGAAATTAAAAGCTTTACCAGAAATTTTAACTGCTTTAAATTCTTGTGCCTTGGCAGAAAGTAAAGAGACAAATAAACAAAATAAGATGCAGCGCTTTCTCATAGATTCATTTTTCCTTCTCAATTCCTTTATTACTAACATTAAATTTTATGTTTAAAAGTAAGTTACGATTAGTTTCTATTTGATACCCTGAATTAAAGCATTCCGCATTGATTGAGTCGATAAAGTATTTACCAGTATGAACATCCTTATTATACATATAATCATACTTGTAAATTATTTTATCTGATATCAATTTTGTAACACGATTTGCATTCCATGTTTTAGTATGAAATAAATTGGTTGTGGCTCTATTAAGAGATTCAACTTTCATTTCCCAGATAAATTTCAATCTAATAATTGAATAATCAAATTCTCTTATCCTAACTTCTCCTTTCAGGTACCCTCTTGCTAACCCTCCAACAGTTCTACCTAAAAATGAATCTTTAAAAGATTGATTGGGCATGAAACTTACAATATAAATAAGACCATATTTTTCATCCTGGTATTTGGAAACAAGTTTAAAGTCTAATCCTTTATTATTATTTGCATCAATTGGTAACCCTTTTCGGAGCATATCAAACCATGGAATAATATCACCTGTACATAATCGGGGAAGTCCAATAAAATTAGTGAAAAGTTTATCCTGATATAAAGTGTCTTTAATCCAATTAGGAGATTTCATGCTTTTATCAGCATTTCGATAATAAACCTTTGCAAATTCTTCAGCCTTTTCTTTTAAAGTGTCGTAATTATAAATTTCTGAGGAAATTTTTAAATTTTGACTAAAAGAAAAATTGCCATAGTTATCCTCAAAGCGATTGGCTACATGTTTAATTATAGCGTTTGCGCTCTTTGTTTTCTTTGCCTTACTTCTAACGATAATTTCAGGTAGTAAGCTCTTAAAAGGCTTCAAAAGCAACCGATTAACATGAAACAAATAAAACAGTTGTTCTTCATAACCAACTGCAGAAATTTTTACCTTTTTGGGGAAGCTTGAATTGGGAATAGAAAATAAACCATCTTCATTTGAAACAATAGACATTTTATTTGTGTCATTTTCAATAAAAATGATTGTTGCAAATGGAATAAATTCCTTTGTAATAGAATCAATTATTTTAAAATAAATATTACTATCCTGTAATGCATAATTTTTATTATATGCAGGATTATTGTTTACATAGATGGGATTCCCCTTTACAGCTAATTGAGGGAATATTGAATTAAGTAGTAAAAAAAATATAATAGAAATATCAAGTCTTAATTCATAATTAGTTTTATTTAACATAGTAGTTTTTGATGAAAGCAAAGATTATAAATTAAGATCATAATTAATTGTTAGATAAGTATCGGCTAAACAAGAATTATTTTAAATTTTTTGTCAGGGCCTCCATTAATGGTATATTTCCTTGTGTTCCTTCATAACGCATTAATATAGTGCCATCTTTCCCAATAAGTAGTTTGGCTGGAATTGGTTGAATACTATATAGTTTACCTAAATCATATACGGTTCCTGCACCTTGTAAAATATGTCGCCAAGCTCCAGTTTTGTCATTTTGAATAGCTTTTTTCCATGCTTCCTTTCTTTCATCATCATTGGCTATGCTTATAATTTCAAGCCCTTTTGATTTAAATTTTGTATGTAACTCTATTAAAAAGGGAGATTCATCTCTGCAGGGTTTACACCAAGTAGCACAAAAGTCTAACAATACATAATTTTTACCTTTAAACTGCTCTACAGAGATAGAGTCTCCGTTGATGTCGATGGTATTGAAATTTTTAGCTTTAGAACCCGGACTACCTCCTTGAATCGCTCTTATATTGGCTGCGATTCTTTGGCCATAATAACTATTTTGAATTTCAATAGAAAATGAATTAAATATTTTTATTACTGTGTCAAGTGGAAGTCGATAAAGAAGAACTTGCAAATAAAAGGCACTATAGTAAGAGTTAATATTTTCATTGACAAATTTTTCAGTTCGCATATTAATATCACGATAATATGGTTCTAATTGCTGTCTGATTTCTTTTGCCCTATCCTTAAATTGAATTTTTGTTGGATCATATTTATATGCCAAATCAAAATAAAAAATTCGTTTATCCAAAGAATCTACTATTTTCTTGTGGATATAAGTATTATTAAGAGAATCAATTTGATTTTGTGTGTTTGAGCCGCTAAGTTTTAAATCTTTGAATTTATCTTTTTCCAAAACAAGGTGCATGATACCAGGTTCTATGAAAATGGAATTAGAATTAATGTCACTGGTATTTTTGAAAGCCCTATCACCATAAATATCTGCATTTATAGGATGTGGGATATACCCTTTGAAAATAAAAGACTCGTTAATAACCTCAGCACTGTCTGTTATATATTCGCCCTCATAATTTATATATTCTAATTTAATAAAACCTGAAGATTGATTTTTTATTATACCGTATATAGTAAATTGCTTGGGGGATAATTGAGCTACTAAGTCAGAAGTAAATAATACAAATAAAAAAGAAAGAAGTGCTTTCATTTGATACATTTTAACTAAGATTTATTCAATACGATACTTATTCGATAGTTTAAGAGGGCAGTTTATTTTAAAAAGTGGTGACTAAGCTAAAATTTATTTAATCTCGTTCCTTATAGTTTCTTCAAGGGAGGAATTAAATCCTGTAAATGTATTGATGAGTTGTTTTTGTGAATTATAAAGATAGCTTTTAGGAATGGCGTTTATTGCATAGTGCTCATTTAACTGCATACGAGAACTATCGATAGCCAATAACTGCTGCCAGTTCATTTTTTCAAACGCTAATGCAGCTAACCAATCCTGTTTATTACCATCTATAGAAATACTTGTTATTGCTAGTCCTGCATCTGAATATTTAGCAAGGATTTTTTTTAATTCGGGGATTTCCTTTCTACAAGGAAGACACCAACTCGCCCAATAGACAATTAAGTGTACCGATTGATTATTTGTACTTACTTTTTCCTTTTCGCCTTTTGCATTTTCAAATTTGATGAAAGAGGGATATTTAGTATCAAAAAATTTATTATCAGCTAAGTAGTTTTGTAATGACTGATACAAATCATACTGTTTAACTGCCGGATTAAAGTAACTAAGCAATTTTTTAATCTCTTCAGGAGCAAAAAATTGCTTGTAGCTGTAAAGCTGCTTTAGTATCAAATACGAATCTGGGTAAGACTGTATAATTTTCTTATTGTGTTCATGTATCTTTGTATCAAAGGGATTACTCGCTTCTGGATAGTTTAAAACTAAATCTTTAAAATAAGGAGCATTTTGCTTACTACCATTAAACCAAGACTTTTCTAATTTTGCTGTATCAAATACTACTATTTCAGTAAATGTCTCATCAGCATAAAATAGTGAATAAACATGATTCTGTGTAGAAAGTTCTGTACAAAATCCAATCGGCCGCAAACCTTTAAAACCGTTGTAAACATCATAGTGCTTAATGCTAAGGAATAAAGGATTCAAATTTAATCGTTGAATCTTAGTGAATTGCAATTCTGGCTTATCCACTAATACCGAATCTAATGTAGCTTTGCTTTGCACATCTATCAAATAAAGATATTTGCCCTTAAGTTTTTGAAATCCGCTTTTTGGTAATTTGATATGTATATCACCGTAATATTTTGAGTTACTATTAGTAGTGCATTTTAATGATAGTAAAACAAGTATAAGTACAAAGTATCGCTTCATAGTAAAATTTAAACTATGTTAAGACGCAATAATGAGAGAATTCCATAAAATTAATTTGTACTCAAATGAATATTGGGAGATTTTATCTTATTTTTTTGTAAGTACTTTACTTTATTCTTGTTTAGATAAAACGAGTCAATCTGAGTAGATTTCTGGGGAAAGTCAAATTGTTTAACAAAAGTGGAGTCCGGATGTAAAGCAATAAATCGTTCGTATAAATTGATTCTTTTTTTCAATTCCCGAAAGGAAACAGTATCAAGAAAATGATTATTCCTTATTACGGCATTTAATTTAGCAGCTTCTCCTGAAAGAATAATAGTACGGTTATTATTGTAAGCGGTAAAAATTCGTTCCCCTCTTTTATCAATGTAGTCTTTTTTGAATTGAATTGAACGGCAACTTAAAAAGAAGGGTAGTAATAAAAAAAGTATCCATCGCATACTTAGAATTTAAAAAAGTTAAATTATTTTAATTTATGATTCCCGCCGTAAGTTTATTAACTAAAAAAGTATGAATTTGATACACTATCGCTTCTCAAAAAACCACCACAAACGCTTGCGGGGTTTTACTTTGTAATTCTTGCGAACATAAGTGCTAATATGATGGCCTGCTTCGTGTACATCATCGGTTAGCAAAACCAGTTTTAAATCTTCTTTTGAAATCGTGCCTTGTTCGGCCATGAATGCACAATAATCCATAAGAGGTTGATAATATTCTTTGCCAAACAATACCATGGGGAAATCATTGATGGTTTTGGTTTGTATAAGGGTTAATGCTTCATAGAACTCATCCATAGTGCCAAATCCGCCCGGCATGCAAACAAATGCATAAGAGTATTTCACTAACATTACTTTTCGTACAAAGAAATATTTAAGTGTAATGGATTTGTGTACATAGGGATTTTCGTGTTGCTCAAAAGGGAGTTTAATATTAATACCTACCGATTGACCCCCATTTTCAAATGCGCCTCTGTTGGCTGCTTCCATGATACCAGGACCTCCTCCCGTAATAGTGGTAAATCCTAACTCTGCAATATGCTTTCCTATATCTTGTGCAGCTTTATAATAAGGATGGTCTTCCTTGAATCTTGCACTTCCAAATACCGTTACACAGGGACCTAGAAAATGTAAAAACCGAAATGACTTGATAAATTCGGAGAACACGTCCCAGGCAAAGCGTAATTCATTGATTCTGGGTTTGGGGCCATCTAAATAAACCGGTTGTTCGGCCGGAATAATTCTCTTCAAAGCCTCACTCTTACTCTCCTTCATTTTAAGTACATTTAAATTCCATTCAAATTAATACTTTCTGTTAAGTCTAGCCCGATATTTGTAATAACCTAACTATGATTAAATCCATTTTTAGCATTTTGCTAACCTGCTGCTCCTTTTTAATGCTACAGGCACAAAGCATAGTAAAACCAGTAAATTTTCATTGTATATCGCTGGAGGGCCCCATGATGTACTACTGGAAAAATCCAATGGTTATTCAGCAATTTCAAGAGGCACTTGAACTGCAGCTAAAAACACATAAAAATTTGCGTTTAGAAAATCCAGCTATTGAGTTTATAAATTTTACCAATTTCAAGGATTTCAGTAGCCAACAAAACAATGCGGTTACTACCCCTTCCATAAACTTTAAAATGGCGGAATATTCTGCCAAAGTTTTTTGGAATCAAATCAATGCAGCGAATCAACCCCTCGATACTAATTTGTTTTCCATACAATCGGTTGTAATAATGGAATTAAGTATTCAACAACCAGCACCGGCACCCGCATATAGTAAAACGTTGGAAGTCTATATTAAAAGAGCCAAAACCAATGGCATAGGCGTTCCGTTTGGAAACCTTCATTTTAGCGCCAAGGGCTTCACTGAGTTAATGAAAAAATCGGTTGAAATTCTTTTAGACAGCAGCAACGAAACAGAACAAATTGAAATAAAAGCCTCCCCTCCTTTTATGGGAGACAATTTTATTATAGGAGCTATTGGCAATGCCTCCAAAATCAATATTGAAAGTAAAAACCTGTTTAGTAAATACCAGCTTAAAGGACAATCCGAATTGATACGCTGGGACGAACAGCGTTTTCTGGAAATTATTCTTAAAGGAAAAAACAGAACCCAGTTATCCGCGGATATGGCCAAGGCGGTTGAGAATTCATTACGGGAACATGGCAATGAAATTCATGTATTCTTGTTACAGGATGCCAGAAATATTATACTGAATAAAAACTATCAATTGATTATTCCCGCCCGTGTTTCTGCTAGTGACGCTTATTCTGCCGCAGGAATGCCACAGGTTGAACCGCTGGAGGGCTACAACAATTATTTGTTGAATGAAAAAGATACTATTGCCAAATTCAGCATCCTGATTGATAAAAAAGATTTGACCAAAAAGCTTTACCCTCATATTGCCACCAATGGCATCGATAGCAGTTCTGCTGTAAGAGTGAATGATAAAGAAACTGAAATGATTTACAATAGCAAGTATTCCATCACGGGTACCTTCCGCAACCAGCCTTTTGGAATAGAAATTGGTCAGTATTTCAGAGAAGTCTATTTAAACAACGAGCGAATCTTAATTATCAGCGGAACAGAAGGACCTGAAAGAATGGTATTGCTGAATCCTGACATACCCAGCGATTTACTGAATGAACTAATTTTGCTGGGCTTTAATCGTTTCTTTCAATAATATACTATGCGCATTATTTCATACAACGTGAATGGCATCAGGGCTGCCATAAAAAAAGGTTTTGCAGAGTGGATCCAAACGGATCCTGCTGATATCATTTGCTTACAAGAGAGTAAAGCTACTCAAGAAGATGTTGACCTTAGCATTTTTGAAAAAGCGGGCTATCACAGCTATTGGTTTACAGCCCAGAAGAAAGGATACAGTGGGGTAGTGATCCTTACTAAAATAAAACCTGATGCAGTACACTATGGCAGCAATATGGAACAGAGTGATATGGAAGGTCGTGTGATTCGGGCTGATTTTGGAGACATCACCCTTGTAAATGCTTATTATCCTTCTGGCACTAGTGGGGATGAAAGACAGGCGTATAAATATATTTGGCTTGATGAATTTCAAGTTTTCTTAACTGAGCTAAAAAAAACCAGGCCCAACTTAATTGTGGTGGGAGATTACAACATTGCCCACGAAGCCATCGATATTCATGATCCTAAAGGAAATAAAAAATCGTCTGGATTTTTACCAGAAGAACGAGCATGGATGACCCAATTTTTGGCCAGTGGATGGATCGACAGTTTCAGACACTTGCATCCGGAAGCTACAGGTGCGTACAGCTGGTGGAGTCAACGTTTCCCTTCTGTCCGCTTAAACAACAAAGGCTGGAGAATCGATTATATCTGCCTTACAGAATCTTTGGGTAAACAGCTAAAAGCCGCTGCCATTTATCCTGATGTAAAGCACAGTGATCATTGTCCTATTTATGCAGAAATAAAATAACTATGTATATATATAACGTAACTACCAAAGTGTCGCATGACATTCACACCGATTGGTTTCATTGGATGCAACAAGAGCATATTCCTGCAGTCATGGCATCTGGTTGCTTTACCCACTTTCAATTTGTTCGTTTATTAGAAACCGATGAAGAAGATGGAATTACCTATGCAGTGCAATATCATGCAGCAGCCAAGGCAGATTACAACCGCTACGTTGAATTGCATGCACCTGCATTGCGCAACGATTCTGTGCAGAAATGGGGCAACCAAATGATTGCTTTTAGAACATTAATGCAGGTTGTGAATTGAGTGTGGATAGTTTTTGAAAACAAATTTGGAATTTGAAAATCTTCCTTATATTCCTTTGAAAGCCTTGCAGGGATTGAATTGTAGAATAAATGCCCTGAAACCCTTTGCTGATAAGGATTTCATTGATTAATCGTGTTGTTTTTACACGCTAATACAAAACCAGAATTTCGCTCCAACCCTTTATTTATAAGGGTTTTGAGCCAAAAAAATCAAAAAAGAAAAAAGAATAAAAATTTTGTTGGTAATGAAAAGCCAATAAATTTGTCCCGTTATCAAAAATTATTAAAAATCACATCTATGAACAAAGCTGAATTAATCGCGCACCTAGCTGATGATGCAGGTATCACCAAAACACAAGCAAACGCTGCATTGGATTCTTTTATTGATGCAGTTACAAAAACCTTAAAGAAAGGTGATAAAGTAACCCTAGTAGGTTTCGGTACTTTCTCTGTATCTAAGCGTGCTGCACGTACTGGTCGTAACCCTCAAACTGGTGAGACTATCAAAATTAAAGCTAAGAAAGTTGCTCGCTTCAAAGCTGGTAAAGAATTAAGCGGTAAGTTATAATTCTGACCCAAAAAAAGAATTGAACCCCGCTTTCGCGGGGTTTTTCTATTTTTGCACTTTATTAAACAACTTATTCAAATTATTACCATGGGTAGAGGTGACAAAAAAACAGCTAAAGGAAAACGTTTCCAAGGGTCTTTCGGTAAGTCTAGACCTGCAAATCCTGCAGCAGCCAAGAAAGCAGCCGCAAAAAAAGCAGCTACCAAAGCTTCTTAAATTCAATAACAAGTGGATCAGTCCCGCTATGCGGAGTTGCTGATCCACTTATTGTTTACCCCCAACACTTAAATTATCCTTTTACGCCGGACGCTATCTTTTGAATGGCCAACACCAATAGGTCTAAGTCGGCAGGTCTTGTATACACATGAGGGGTAATTCTTACACAACTGATATTTTCCCAAACAATTCCTACGGTATGTATTTTATACTGATTGTATAATTGCTGGTCTAACTGGGCAGGGGTTAGTCCTTTAACACTTACCCCGCAAATAGCACAGGAATAGGCCGATTGCAAAGAAGTATGCAATTGTACCCCTGGAATATCTTTTACCCTAGTTGCCCAGTAATTTTTTAAATAGCGTATGCGCTCTTCTTTTCTCTTGGCACCAATGGCATTGTGAAAAGCCAATGCTTCACCAATGCCCTGTTCAATAGGGAAGCTTCTGGTACCAAGGGTTTCAAACTTTCTGATATCCGGGCTTTGTGGTTTATCATTACATACCAATGGCCAAACTTTTGAGATTTTTTCTTTTTTAATCCAAAGCATTCCTGAACCAATGGGAGCACTTAAGAACTTATGCAAACTGGTACCAAAATAATCGCACTCCAAATCGGGTATGGCAAAATCGAGTAAGCCAAATGAGTGGGCTCCATCTACAATCACTTCCAAACCGCGACGATGTGCCATCTGACAAATCTTTTTCACCGGTAAAATTTGCCCCACCCAATTGACTATATGGGTTACATGCAAAATTTTGGTTTTAGGTGTAATGGCTTTTTCAAATGCCTGAACAATGGCTTCATCGTCTTCTATCGGAAAATCAAAACTGATTTGTTTGTACACAATACCATCGCGCAGTGATCGCTGACGCCAGGCTTGTATCATGTTGGGATAATCCTGCTTAGTGCCAATTACTTCATCACCTCGCTGTAAATCCAACCCAAAAATGACAGAATTTAAGGCCTCTGTTGCATTCCGGTTAACCGCAATCTCTTCTGGAGAACATCTTGCTAGTAAAGCAAGTTTCTGCCGTAGCGGCTCTCTTCCCTGGTCTAATATGCGCCACATAAAATAGGATGGCCCCTGGTTAGAGAGTTGATTATACCGCTCTACTGCTTGTTGCACCACTATCGGAGAAGGGCTTACACCCCCATTGTTTAAATTGATAAAATTGGCAGGAACCGAATAAGCCTGTTGAATCAATTGCCAGTAATCTTCATCTGAAGCCGCCACAATAGGATTATCTGAAGTGATTGCAGCCGCTGCTGTAAACTCGGCTGCTTGCAATTGATTGAATATGCCATAGCCAGCAAATACACCCGCTAAAGCGCCTGCTTTTTTAATGAAATTTCTCCTGGGCTCCATGATTCAATTTTAACGCTTAAGTTAAACAATATCATGGTAAATCGGTTATATCTTTGTGCTTTAAATCTATGGGTATGACGAAGAAGGGACTTTACTTGTTTTTGGTGGTTTTCTTAGTATTGGCTGCACAGTCATTAAATGCCCAATGTTCCATCTGTACCAAAACCGCTTCTCAATTAGGAGAAGGTCCTGCCAAAGCACTTAACTCTGCCATTATCTACTTAGCATTTGCGCCCATCGCCATTATTGGCTTTATTGGATTCCGCTGGTGGAAAAAAGAGCAAACCATTATTGCTGCGGAAGAGAGTCGAAAACCATAATCATTCCAGCGTTTTAATCAGTAAGTCTTCCAATTCGCTGGCTTTGGGATCAATGGCTACAATTTTGCCCTGCTGGTCTACTACCACCATCATTCCAATTCCATTATTAATACCGTATTTATTCCAAATATTTAATTTATCGTCTATATCAAACAGGTTTTGCCATACATAATTTTCAATGGCAATACGATTTTTTACTGCAGCAAAACTTTGAAACTCCCTGGCAATACCTACAATTACAAATCCTTTATTTTTAAATCTTTCATAAAGGGGTTTTACCAGTCGCATTTTAGCAATACATGGACCACACCAGGAACCCCAAAAATCAATTAAAGTTATTTTGCCAGTTATGGCTTTTGACAATAGCATCGTATCTCCATTCAATGTAAAAGCTTTTACATCCAAAAAAGGATTTCCCACAGCTACTTTCTGAAGACCATTTAGTTGTTGTTCAATTGACTTCGTATAAACATGTCCCGGAAATTGTTTCTTATAAACTGGAAATAATTCTCTTATATACTGGGCAACAATCCGATTGTCTTTTGCAACCCTCATCACATCTGTCCAAAGTGAATAGTAGCTAGAAAGAGAAATATGCTGAGTTAAGTATTGGTATTTCCAATGATACTCTACTCGTATTAATGAATCAAAAGGGTTTACATATAGCTGCTTTGCTAAATCGGTATAGCGAGCCCCTGTTTTTTCCATTTCATCACTTTTTTGATACAACGGAACTTTTCCATCATGGTCGTTAGGCTTTAGCTGGCGCAAGTCCTTAAAAATTTGTTGATAGGCCTCTGTTTCAAATGCATTTACACGAATCAGTGAATCTCGTGTTTGGTATAAACTGTTCTTTGCAGATTGGAACTTTTCTTGATTGACTGCTTTGAATGTAGCATAACTTTTATTCAATTCTCCACCAACTACCCGATTGTTGAGCCAATCTTTCTGAGGATACAATTCGAATGAAACCCTTCCCAAATAAGGGAAAAAGAGAATGGGGCTCCAACTTCCCTTTTCTATTTCATCCTGAAAAATCAATTCTAAAGCCTCGGTTTCAGTAAAGGGAAGCTGATAGGTAAATGCACCGTTTTTTACGGGGATTTTGACTGGATTTTCTAAAAATGCACGTAAATCCTGTGTAGATTTTCGAATGTAAATTGTATCGCTTGTTCTATTTTTTACAACCCCTTGTAAAAGGCAAACTGATTGGTTTTTTTGCGCAATGGCAATCTGACTAAATAGGAAAATAGTGCAACACAGGATACAATATTTACGCATGTCTGATTCAATTTATTATGGGTACTTACATCATCTCAACCAGTTATACATTAACTAAACCAAGTCTTCATTTATAAACACCAGGTTCTCATCAGAAAAAGAAAAGGAGAAATTGTATTTGCTGATAGCTGCAAATACCGACTTGGAACATCCTTTCTTCATTTGATCGTGCAACTCTAAATATATGACTTTGGTTTTAGGTAACCAAAATTCATAATTGGCTTCAAACACTTCTTTCTCCGAACCCTCAATATCTATCTTCAATAAATCAATGGTGTCCCAGTTTTCGCCCCTCATGATGGTTTCCACCGATTCTGCAGGGATGGCTTCAGGATTGTCCGGACTGGTTTCGGTAAGCATAAAAGAACTGCTTGGACCATCCGGATTTGTAATCAACAAGTAAACATCTCTGTTCCACAAACCCATACAATTGGCTTTGATATTGGGATGACCTGCAATATTTTTAAGCAATGCCTGAAAATTATCCCTGCTGGGTTCTACTGCCACAATTTTACTATTGGGGTAACGATGTGAAAAATAAACAGCGGCTAAACCAATATTAGCTCCTGCATCTATGATTCGCTCAGGTGTAAAGGGCAAATCCACATTGTACTGATCATCTAAAAAAACCTGCTTAAATGTATACTTGTCTGTCGTTTTACTTCTTAAATGAAAAGTAGTATTGTAACGGGAAGAAGTAAATGAACCGTATTTTTTAAATAACAAGTGTATATAAAACTTGATTCCATCTACTGGACCAAATGCTTTAATTAATAAATTCAATTTGTATGTCATCAATAATAAATTAGTTCTAAGGTAAAAGTAATTTTAATTTTTTCCCTAGTTAATTGGCGAAACTCTTCATTAAGGTTAAACCTACAAAAGTTCTAATTCCTAAAACATAAATGCCAGACCATATACAAAAACGGCCTGGCAAATTTATACCTATAGATATAACAGATAATTATAAGATTGTTGGAAAGTAGTGCGCTTCAATTAATATTTGACTAATATTTAATTTGTTCTTAATTACTCATTACATAAAAAACTACTCTTTCAAAAGTATACCCATTGGAAGGCCCTTCTCCATATTCAGTAGTATAAAAATGTCCGTGATTAGGTAAATAAAACTGGTATAAAGGAACCGAACCCGAAATTTGATTTGTTGGCGCAAAGCCAATAATTCCTTGATACTGGTAACCCCATTTACCACTTCCAAGTTCATTATAGTTAGTTGTGTAAAAATAGTCATTTTGGGAGGGCAGCCAATATCTATGAATATTTGACATCCCAGCTCTTGCAACTGAAAAAACATATCCTTCAGCCCATTCATAAGTCCACCCTAAATTACCAGTAGTAAGTTCACTCCAACTTGTTGAATAAAGGTGTTTGCCAACATTTTTATACCTGTAGAAGGGCACCTGAATTTCATCTAAAGGATAAGTATTTCGAATTGCAATTCTATCAAATCGTGAAAAGGCTCGACCTAATAGATTCGTTTGATTTGACATTCTATTCATAATAGATACAGGATCGGGATTAGGCCAAATATTATTAGAGGGATATGTCCCAGCAATTTGAAAATACTGGCCGCTTTCTGAGACCAAATCAGTATGCCTAAATCCAATAGTATGACCAATTTCATGCGTTATTATCAATTGTCTATGACCAGCATCTATTGTTGATTTTAAGGGGTCTATATAAATCGCACTACCAACATTACCAGAATTAGAAAAAATTCCAGCCGCAATTTCATCTCCAGGTATGTTTGAATAGCTTATTTGAATGTCTGAATTATTATTTGACCCCAAAAAGAAATTTAATTTGAAATTTGGAATTGTGTTCCAAATCTGAATTGCATTTGTAATTGCAGTAATCCAGTCAGCACTAACTGAAGGATCTATACCAACAGATATGCTCAATTTATTTACTATTGGTTGATTTGTTATAGCTTGATTCGGGATTAAATTTGCCTTAGAAGTTTGAGTGACTTTAGATAAATTAATTCCATGTATTTTACTTACATCAATAATGATATCATTTTCAACAATATAGTTCTCTTTAAACCTCTTGATATTAGTTGTATTGAAACCCATGGATTTCATCTCATTAATATGTGTAATATTGAATTCCGGGGCATAATTCTTTTGACAAGAAGTTAAAAAAAGAACTGTGCAAAGATTCCAAAAAATAAGAGTGAATAGTGATTTTTTCATTAGATTGTTTTAAAATATGAAGTAACTAAATAGTCATCGTTTAATTCGTTGAAACAGATTAACCAATTGTTAATTAAAAATTATACTGCGGATAAAATTAAGCCGCTTTAAAAAATATTAGATGCAAGATCACCATCCAATCATTTCCGTAATCATACCCTGTTTTAATCATGGCAAATACATCAATGAAGCAATTGAAAGCATAAAGCTTGATGAAAGCAATTACTCAATTGAAATAATTATTGTTGATGACGGTTCAACTGATTTAAATACAATTCAAAAGCTAGAAGTATTACAGAATAAAGGCTTTACAGTTATCAAACAGGAAAATGGCGGCCCTGCAAAAGCAAGAAATACAGGTATTACAATTGCAAAAGGTAAATATATTCTACCAATAGACGCTGATAATAAGATTAAAATAGATTACATAAATAAATCGATACCATTTCTAGAAGCGAACGATTATGATATTGTTTATGCAAAACCAATATTTTGGAACGAAGAAAAAGAAGTAAAGAAAAAGTTCAAAGTAAGACCTTTCGACGAATTGTCGTTTGTAACTGGAAATTTTGCAGATGCATGTGCGATATATAGAAAGTCGGTATGGGAAAAAAACAATGGGTACGACGAGAAAATCCCCTATCACGGTTTTGAAGATTGGGAATTTTGGGTTAATGCCGCCTCAAATGGATTCAAATTTAAATTCATAGATGAATACTTATTTTATTATAGGGTACTTGAAAACTCTGTTATAAGCACTTATAATGAAGAAAAAAGTGTAATTAACCATAGATATATTGCAAAAAAACACAGTGATTTATTCCTAGAGAAACTAGTGAAATTAAACTATGTGAGAGAAAAACATGAAATTGACATTTTAAGATTTCCGTTAGTGCCTTTCATTTACATATTCTATTTACTTGGCTTTGCAAAAAAACCCTCCATAAAAGCAAGGGAAAAATTTACCTTATACCGTTCCTTAAAAAACAAAATCCAAAATGACTGAAAAGGAAATTGAAAAAATATATATAAAACCAACGTTAAAATTAGGTTATGGTTACTACTTAATACAGAAGTCTCTGATTGAAGCAGTGAAGGATTTAAAATCAAAAATAAATGGGAATGTACTCGATATTGGCTGTGGAGTAATGCCATATAAAAAGTTCTTATTAGAATCTGGTCGAATCAAAAATTACATAGGCGTTGATTTAGAACATTCAGAATATCACAATAAGGTAAAACCAGATTTATTTTGGAACGGTTTTACCATTCCTTTGGATGACAATACCCAAGATTGGATTATTGCAACGGAATTTCTAGAACACTACTATGACACTAATCATATTTTATCAGAAATATTAAGGGTTCTTAAACCAGGAGGTAAATTATTTTTTTCAGTTCCATTTATTTATACACTTCATGAAATCCCTCATGATCACCACAGATTTACCCCATTTTCACTTAAGAATCACTTTAATAAAAGTGGATTTTCTAATCATCAAATATATCCAAGAGGTGGATTTAATTATAGTCTATTAATTATGATGAGTCTTTGGGCAAAAAATGCAGGAAGTAGTGGATTAATTAGGTACTTGGTTAAGTTTTTTATGTTTTGTTTTCATAAACAATTAATAAAAAAAGATCAAAAGTATGCAACTTATGAATTAGACTATACATCCTTTGAAAATGGCACGATGCCTTCTGGCTTGTGGGGCTATGCCACAAAATAACTAATGAATACTTCGATAGATATTTAAATATTCCTTTGCAGTATTAGACCAATCAAACCTCTTAGCACTAGCTTTAATAGAATTACTTAAATTTAGTGAACTATATTGTTGTAAACCACTTTCAAATACGCTTTGCATATCTTTTGGTTCAAAAGAGTTAAAATAAAAAGCTACATCTGCTCCAATTTCGGGCAAACTAGTTTTATTTGATAGAAACAAAGGTTTACCGTAAGCCATTGCTTCTACTACGGGCATTCCAAAACCTTCTGTTAAAGAAGGAAATAAGAATGCTTTGCAATTTTTAAGGTACCAGTTTTTATCATTTTCCGATATGGGTCCAGTAAAAATTAAACGGTTTTCTACTTTGGATTTTCTTGCTTCTTGCACAATCAATTCCAGATAATTTTTGTCATGACTATTCCCAGCTATAACTAAATAATAATTATTGTTAACCAGTAATGATGGCAAAACATGAATATTTTTTTTGGGGCTAATTGAACTAACAGTAAATAAAAATTCGCTTTGGGGTTTAAGCTTTGGTGGAATAATCAACAAATCATGATCTATATTACAGCCATTATAAATTACCGAATAAAACTTCGAATCAAGGTTGATATACTCTAAAACATTATTTTTAACAAACTCAGAAATAAAAACAACACAATTAGCTCTTTTAATCTTCTTTGTTAACTGATTTATCAAATACTTTCTTTTAAAACGAGACTTTTCGTCTGAGTGCATAAAATTGATATCATGTATCGTTAAAACCAAAGGACTCTTCCACTTATGAGGAAAATATTCGGTTTCTTGAAAAGTAGCATGCCAAACAGCATTGATAGGTATCTTTGGAAAAAATAGCTTGTGTAAATTACTTTGCTTTAAATATTTAACATTATTACCAAAATAATTTATCTCTTTGGAAGAAGTATAAAATGTCAAATCTTCATTTACCTCTTTTTCTTTTATCAAAGACCAGCCAAGATGTTCGCAAAATTTACATAAACCAGTATTTGGATACTTCATTCGTTCACAATCAATATAATAGGTTAAGTCCATGGATTATTATTGAATAGTTACAAACATTTTAATACAAAACAACCACCTGCGCAATAAGCTCCTTTTTTTGAAAGAAAGTATAAGTTTATTAAACTCAAAGAAGAGTATTGTTCTTTTAATATTATTAAAAAGTGAGAAGTTTTCATAACTTCTTAACATGCGTTCGTAAAAAAATTTTTCATATTTTAAAGCATCTGGGCACTTGTTATACATTATTAAAACCCTATCTTTTATAAGTGAAAGCTTTTTGTCTTTTGGTATTCTCTTTTTTGAAACTCCAACAACTTTTCCTTGCTGATTAACTGCTTTTTTTGCTCCAAAAACACTTAAAGAATGTTGCCTATATTGAACTAAAACTTTATTAATGAACTTTACATTCCCACTTAAACTTGCAACAAATCCCAACCAATGATCATGGGGAATCATTGTTGGAAAAGGAATAGAATCAAATACCACATTTCGTTTAATTAGCATTGCATGTCCTGCTGCAGAATTTCCAATAGCAAACATTATGCAATTATTAAAATTAGTTAGTTGCTTTACATCGGATAAATTTTTTCCTAAGCTTTCTCCTTTATAGTTTACTAGCAAAGAGTCACAGTATACTATATTAGTGTACTCATCTATCGAATTAATTAAGATTTCTATTTTTTCAGGATGCCAAATATCGTCTTGGTCGGCTGGTGCAATAAAGGCTCCTTGTGCCAAAGACATGCCTTTTTCAAAATTTTTAATATACCCTAAGTTGCTCTCATTTTTAATTAGTCTACAAGAGTTATTATTGTTGCAAAAATCCTGAATAAGATTTAAGGTGTTATCTGTAGAACAATCATCTATAATTATTAATTCAATGTTCGGATAGGTCTGATTAAGTATGCTTTCTAACTGTTCACGAATAAACATTTCTCCATTATATGTAGCTAGAATTACAGAAACAAGTGGTTTAATTTCTTGAGCTATCATTGTTAGGTAATATCAGAATTTTTGATTTTTTAAAAAATTATTTACATACCCGAAAAGATTGAAATCTATTGAATTAAACTTTACCGTGATTTCATCAAAAATGAAACGTTTATTTACACTTCGCATTTTTTCTTTTGCAATCAACTGATATACCCTTTCGGTGAGCAACCATATTTTTCTTTCGGTCAGCGCAATATGTTGGTGGTGGATTGCAATGGCAGTTGCTAGTTCCTCAATTCCTTCTTTTTGGGAAGCCACTGTTTTAACCACTTCAATTGTTTTGTCTTGTTGAAAGGCAGGCGCCATCATCAATCGAAGATTCCGAACGAACGCATCGGCATCAGGGCGATCACTTTTGTTGACCACAAATACATCCGCAATTTCCATCAGTCCTGCTTTCATGGTCTGCACTTCATCACCTGCTTCGGGCACTACCACTACCACAGTGGTATCTGCCAGACCTGCAATTTCAATTTCACTCTGCCCAACACCTACGGTTTCAATGATAATTTCATCGAATCCACCCGCTTGCAAAATGGCCGTAATCTCAATAATAAAAGGATGCAATCCACCCAATGAACCCCGAGTCGCAAGCGATCGTATATATACGCCTGGATGATTGTACCAATCGCTCATGCGTATTCTGTCTCCTAATAAAGCACCCATATTAAAAGGAGAGGAAGGATCCACACATAGAACCGCCACTTTTTTTCCTTCAGCTGTCCAGTAGCCAATCAATGCATCGGTCAAGGTACTCTTACCTGCACCAGGAGGACCAGTAATGCCTGTTACAGGGGTATGTCCATTGGGCAAGCTTTGTAAAAAAGCTTTGTGTCCTTCCACTTCATTTTCTACCAATGAAATGGCACGGGCGATTGCCTGAAAATTACCTGCCTGTATCCTTTCTAATAATTGATGCCACATATATGCTTACGGAATGTAAATTTATGCTATTGCCATGCAAGATATCAGAAAAAATATACCGCTGTTATTGATGATTATCAGCCTCGCAGGACTCTACTTTAGTCGTGCACTCTTGTCCATTGCAACAGGTTTATGGTTTGTGTCTGGTATTATTGAGGTAATCAGGCAAAAAGAAAAACTATACAAACAACCTTTTCTGATTTGGTCATTTGTATTTCCCCTACTCTGTCTCCTGGGCTCCTGGCAAAGCTCTTGGTCGCATCCTCAGAACCAGCAAATCTTACTGACAGCATGGGCATATCCGGCCTGGGCATTAGGATTGCTAGCCATTAAAGACAAACAGCAATTGAAATGCATTCAAATTACCTGGGTTATTGCAGCCATCATCGGTTTATGCTATCCGCTCATTGCATTCGTTGGCGATATACAGGGAAATATTCAGGCACTGGGATCCGGAAAAGCCTTGCCCGTTTTCATGGACACAGACCATGTTCGCTTTGGGATATTATTGGTGAGTGCTGTTGCGGTGAATTGGATTTTATTGAAAGGAGATTCATCGAACAAGTGGTTAAAAATTTCATTATTCTTTTTAATTGCAGGTATCATTTTTACTGCCATCCGTACTGCCTGGGCTTTGTTGTTTATTCTTTGCCTGGGATGGGTTTTGCTGGAAGCAAAGAAAAAAGTGGTCGTATTTTTTTTACTAATCGCAATTGGTGCAGCTACCTATCAGATTCCGACCGTGAAAAATAAAATTCATTATACCCTTTACGACTTTGAGCAATACAATCAAAAAGGGTATGACCCGAATTATTCAGATGGAGTAAGAAGAGCACTGAACCAGGTGAGCTGGAAAGCCATACAGGAAAAGGGTTTCAGCAATATGGGCTGGGTAAAAATCCCAGACCAGTTACAGAAGGAATTCAAAAATTCTACACAGGGTAGGCAAACCAATTTTGGCTGGCCTTTTAATCAATGGTTGTTTTGGTGGATGGGTGTGGGCCTTGGAGGCATACTTTTATTCAGCCTCTGGTTGTGCTATCCTATATTATATGCATGGAGAAATAAAAATGCTTCCATTGCTATCTGGACTTTAGCAATTGCAGCTTCCTGTTTGGTGGAATGCACCCTTAATTATCAGTACGGAACCTTATTGCATGTTGTTCCGCTTTTATTGTTGCAGAAAAATTATTTCAAAACTTTGTAATTGGTAAAATCAAAAGGTCTGAAACCCGTTGCTTTTTCAAAATAATATAGAATCTTATCTTTTAAATCAAACTTTTTCTTTGATAAATCTAACTCAACCTTCCAGTTTTGCTTCAAAATCCGATTTGTCATAACATTTGGATGTGTTCCTGTGAATTTTTCTAAAGAATCGAACTGGCTAAAATCAAAGAAATCAGGTCCATTTAAAAAATTTTCCAGCTTTTCAGGGGCATGAAAGAGTTTACTAAACTCTTTCTGTTTTTTCATCATTTGTACGGGCGACTTTACCCATCCATAATGGTATACATAGGCATCAATAGGCTTCACTTTAATTTTGTTTCCCTGCTTTCTGAAACCCTGTGCATCTTTATAAGCCTGTATAGACTTGTCGTTTCTGATTACCCTTACTTCATTTCTATACCAGGTTCTACTATCCCCTACATAATCATAGGTTCCATAAAAGTGGAGGTATTTAAATAAGAGACCTTCTACGCGCTGGTCTTGCAGATAAGTTTCACAAGCTCTGCGTATAGTTGCATGATATTGTTCGTGTACCACTTCATCGCCCTGTATATAAAAAGCCCAGTCGAATTCAGCGGGTATTAGTTGCAAGGCTTTATTTGTTTCCTCGGCCAGTACCGATCCCCCCGACCTTAATTGCGGATCCCATACGGAATGATGAATTTTAATTTTAGGGCTTTGTATGGATTCAATTAGCTCAATGGTGCCATCTGTGCAGTCCCCAATCAATACAAACATTTCATCTACTACCGGTAAAATAGATTGAATGGCTTCCACAATTGGATAATCATTTAACACAGCGTTTTTAATAATTGTGAAGCCCGCAATTTTCATTTTAGCTAAATTGTGCTGTAAAGAACTGAAATATTTTGCAGGGGCAAGCCTAAGTGTATGATAAATTTTATCCCGATTTTCCCGCTGGAATTAGTTGTGTATCCTGGTGAAGAATTAAATCTTCACATTTTTGAACCAAGGTATAAAGAACTGATTACCGAATGTTATGCCGAAGCAAAGCCTTTTGGAATTCCAACTGTAATGGGCGATAAAGTAGCTGAAACTGGCACCATGGTTGAGATTACAGAGATTGTGCAAGTATATGAAGATGGCAGAATGGATATTAAAACCAGGGGCACCAAAGTATTTCAGGTGCTGGAAATGATAGAACAGATTCCAGATAAATTATACAGTGGCGCTATTGTAAACTATCCCAACAACGATACCATGGCAAAGCCCTTTATTTCTTTTAAAATTCTTGATTCGGTGTACATTCTTCACCGTTTATTGAATGTTACCAAAAAGTTTCAACAGAAAATTGCCGAAATACTGAGTTATGATATGGCGCATCATGCTGGGCTTTCACTAAAAGAGGAATATGAATTACTTTGTTTGTTTCAAGAAGATCAGCGTCTTGAATTTTTGAGAAGACACTTAGAAAAAGTAATTCCCGTAATTGAAGGCATGGAACAATTAAAAGAAAGAATTGCCATCAACGGGTCTTTCAAAAAAATAACAGGTTATAACCTTAATTAATACCATGGAAATATCATTGTGTTTAGACTTCGGTAATACCAGACAAAAAGTGGGGGTATTTAAAGGTCGTGACTTTCTAAAAGAAATCAATTTGCCAGACACTTCTTTGAATAGCATTGAGGCTTTGCTGAATGAATGGAGTCCGGAGAAGATTATTCTCTCGTCTGTAATTAACCATGATCCGGCCATTGAAACCTTTATGGCGGGAAAAACCAGGTTTCATCGCCTGAACCATACCAGCCAATTGCCTTTAACCACTCCAGTGGGCAAACCGGAGACCATTGGCGCCGACCGGCTTGCACTCGTAGCTGCCGCAGTGGATTTGTTTCCCAATAGCCATAACCTGGTGATTGGCCTGGGGACTTGCATTACCTATAATTTCATCAATAATCAGCATGAGTTTCTGGGAGGAAGCATTTCTCCTGGAATGAATATGCGTTTCAGGGCCATGCACGAACAGACCGCTTTGTTGCCCTATATTAAGGCAGAAACGCAGTTTCCCCTGATTGGTTACGACACCAAAACCAACCTGCTTAGCGGGGTTATCTGGGGTATGTCTAAGGAAATTGACGGAATAATTGACGAATATGCCCTAAAATACAGCAACTTTAACGTGCTATTAACCGGGGGGGATATGCCTTTTTTTGTACCACACCTAAAAAACAGGATATTTGCCGACCCAAACCTAATTTTTAAAGGCTTATATGCAATCAGTGAGTTCAACAACAGGTAGGCTGGCTTTTGTGGTTAGTTACCTTTTTTTATACGCAATCCAATCATCAGCTCAGGTTAATTCACCGTTTTCCCGTTATGGATTGGGCAATCTGGTCGGTTCCCAGCACGCCATCAGTCGTTCAATGGGGGGCATTTCAGCCGCATATGCAGATGGCAACAGCTACAATGTGGGTCAGTCTGTCAACTTCAACAACCCGGCAACTTACGGTGCCAACTACATGGTTACATATGACCTTGGCCTGTCAATAGATTCCAGAAAACTAAGAAGCCAAAACCCCAATGGTACATTTAGTTCAGTTTACCTTATTCCAAGTTACTTATCTGTAGGAATTCCTGTTAAGAAAGCTAAGGGATTGGGCATGGCTTTTGGATTAAGACCGCTAACCAGAATTAATTATGGTATAGAATCAAGAGCAAGAGTGGCTGGAGACAGCATTGGTTCCATTTATGAAGGTTCCGGTGGTACCTACCAGGGATTCATTGGTCTGGGAAAAAAATGGAAGAATTTCAGTGCTGGTTTCAATACAGGTTATACGTTTGGAAGACAAGAATTGAGCACCACAAAAACTTTTTATAACGACACTTTACAATACTTTGAGTCGAGAAGTGCAACACAAACCAACTTTGGTAAAATGTTTTTGCAGGCTGGTCTTCAATACGAATTCACCCTTAGCAAAAAAGAGAATGTGGCAGAGAAATCTTCCAGAAATCTCTCGATGCGTATAGGGGCTACTGCAAGTTTTCAGCAGAATATGAATGCATCCCAAAAGCTAACCAAGCAAACCTATGTATTAACTGCTGCGGGTGGATTAATTGAAGTAGATAGTATTGCCAAGCAGGACAATATCAAGGGAACCATTGTCATGCCCGCTACCTACGAAGCAGGATTTATGTTGGTAAAAACATTAAGTAATACAAGAGGTAACTTTCAATTGTGGACAGCGGGCATGGAATTTACTACCACCCAATGGACCAAATACAGATCTTATGGTCAGGCTGATATGCTGAATAACAGTTGGGCATTGAAATTTGGTGGCCAGATAAGTCCGAGTGCAGAAGGCGCAACCAGTTACTTAAGCAGTGTGAATTATCGCTTTGGATTCCAGTTTGGAAAAGATTACATAAATGCAGACGGAAACGGATTGAAACATAGTTCATTCACTTTGGGTGCTGGATTCCCTATCAGAAAATGGAGAAATTACGAAACCCAATACACAGTAGTACAAGCTGCTGTTCAGTTTGGCAAAAGAGGTTCTTCTGTAAATAATATTACAGAAAACTATACCCAACTTACTTTAGGATTCAGCCTAAGCGATGTTTGGTTCATTAAACGCAGATATGACTAATCGTTCTACAATATTTACATTAGCAGCCTTTTTAACAGGCTGCTTTTTTATGCTCGCTTGTGAGAACGATGTAAATGAAGTAAAGCGGCTGGGCAAAAAAAATCCAGGTATTGAAGAAGGAAAAAACATCACCAGCTTTCTAAGCATGGGGGGTAAAATGAAAGCCAAACTAACTGCTCCTGTTTTATTGCGCTACCAGGGCGATAGTGCTCTAAAATCAGAATTCCCTAAAACACTCTTCGTTGAATTTTATAACGACAGCACCAAATTAGAAAGTACCCTGAGTGCCAAATACGGGCGCTA
This sequence comes from Sediminibacterium sp. TEGAF015, assembly GCF_025997995.1. GTDB lineage: Bacteria > Bacteroidota > Bacteroidia > Chitinophagales > Chitinophagaceae > Sediminibacterium. Next base: position 1,982,144 of record NZ_AP026683.1, read on the forward strand.
TATGGAAAACGAAAATAAAATTTATCTCCGTGATAGTGTAGTAATTATCCGGATTAACGGCGACACATTAGAAACTTCTGAACTATACTGGGATCAGACCCTGGGTCGTTTTCATACAGATAAACCCGTTACTACCAGTCAGCGAAATCCCCGCCAGAAACTGTTTGCCCGTAAAGGCTTCAGTTCCAATCAAACCTTAACAGATATTACTTATTACGAATTAGATTTAGGATCCTTTTTATTTTTACCAGATAGTAGTTCTAACAAAAAACAATAAAATTATTTTATGGAATATAGAAGAATGGGAAGAACCGGACTTCAGTTAAGTGTACTAAGTTTCGGTAGCTGGGTATCTTTTCATAAGCAAATTAATGACAACAGTGCAGATGAACTAATGGGTATTGCCTATGACCATGGTGTCAATTTTTTTGACAATGCAGAAGTATATGCACTTGGTGAAAGTGAGAAAATGATGGGCCGCGTATTGAAAACAAAAAACTGGGACCGTACTTCCTATACCCTTTCTTCTAAAGCTTTCTTTGGCTGGAGAGGCAAAGATAACAAGCCCAACCAAACAGGTTTAAGCAGAAAGCATCTTACAGAAGCCTGTAATGAAGCATTGCAAAGGCTTCAGACCGACTACCTTGATTTATATTTCTGTCATAGACCCGATAAAAACACACCCATTGAAGAAGTGGTACTTACGATGAATACCCTGATTCAACAAGGAAAAATTTTATACTGGGGCACTAGTGAATGGAGTGGCGTAGAATTAATGGAAGCTAATAGAGTAGCGAGAGACTATCGCCTGATTGGCCCCGCAATGGAACAGCCGCAATACAATTTATTTGAAAGAGACAAATTAGAAAAAGACTACCTAGAAGTCTTTAAAAATGTAGGCCTAGGTACTACCATCTGGAGCCCATTGGCATCTGGTCTCCTTACCGGCAAATACAACAACGGCATTCCTGAAGGAAGCAGATTGGCAATTGAAGGCTTTGACTGGCTGAAAGAACGCTTGATTATGGAAGAAAAAATTGAAAAAGTAAAACAATTGCAGCAATTGGCCAATGAGCTTGGCTGCAGTCTTCCTGCCTTAAGCATTGCTTGGTGTATTAACAACCCGAATGTAACTACGGCTATTTTAGGCGCCACTAGAAAAGAACAACTGCTGGATAACTTAACTGCCTTACAAGCCGTTGAACTAATTAGCTCAGCGGTTTTGCAGAAAATAGAGTCCATTATGCAGAATAAACCTGTTTTAGCAGAATATTAAGCAAGATTTTTACCAACCCTTTCCAACTTTTCATCAAATACCACTCTTACTCATGAAAACTGCTTGGAACAGGTAATAGACATACAAAAAGCTGCTGTAAAAAAGGCTTGCACCGGAGATGCAAAAGCCCAGGCTTGGTTATACGAGCAATACAGCAAAGCTATGTTTACTATCTGTACCAGAATGACGGGTAATACCTCAGACGCAGAAGACATTCTACAAGACTGTTTTGTAATTGCATTTAAAAATCTGCATCAGCTGAAAGTTGCTGAGCAGTTTGGAGGATGGCTAAAAAGAATTGTAGTAAACGAATGCATTCGTTTTTGTAAAAAAAATATGCATTGGGAAACCTGGGACAACGAAAAGCAGGGGAACCTGGTGGAAGAAGAGACAGAATGGTGGAAGACCATTGATTTCAAAATTATTCACCGGACCATCAAAGAATTGCCCGAAGGATGCAGACAGGTTTTTACGCTGTATGTATTCGAAGAATTTTCGCACAAACAAATTGCAGAAAGCATGGGCATTTCGGAGTCTACCAGCAAAAGCCAGTACCAGAGAGCCAGGTCATTATTGCAACAAAGAATTCAAAAACAAATTCAAATTCATGGATGAGTTTAAAAAATATCTACAGGAAAACCGAGCTGCGCTGGATCTGGATGAACCAGGACCACAGAGTTGGGAAAAAGTGCAGGCCAGACTAAAGCAAGAGCGTCCAACTGCTAAAGTGGTGGCCATTAAAAAATATTTTCAATGGTCGGTAGCTGCTTGTGTGTTTGTATTGGCAGGGATAGGATTATGGTCTCTATTAGATTCAAAATCAGAAACACTTCAGCAGCAGGTTCTTAACGCACCTAACACACCAAAGTATAATGCAACTGAAAACAATAAGACAATTGAAGTTCAGCGTGGAAATGAAGAATTGAAGAAAACCAACTTCGGTCAAACTACCACGGAAAATGAGGCCGGATTAGCAAAGAATGAAAAAGCTACCGATAATGGAGTTTCTAAAACCTTCGCCGGTAAACAAAACAACAGTAGCTCTCAAGGTTTGTCTAAAGATGTACTTGCCTCATTGGCCAGTGTTGAAACCGGTTTTACTCAGGTGATCAATTTACAAAGAGGGAAAATTAGCACCACGCCTATGTACGCAGAATCTGCAGCTTACTTCAATGAATTTAAAATGCAGATTCAACAGATTGAAGCTGATGAAAAACAACTGAAAAAAGAAATTAGTAAAAAAGGACTTACTGCCAATCAGCTTGATCAACTGATTGACTTGTATCAATATAAATTAACTGTTCTGAAACAGCTGCAGCTGGAAATGAACAAAACCAACAATCGTTTCAAACAAAACCGCGGACCGGTAGACTCTACCCGCGCCTACTTTATCAATATTTAAAATTTTGATCTAAAAACAGTGTTATGAAAAATAGAATTCAACAATTGCTTTTGGTAACAGCCTGTATGCTGAGCTTTTTTGCAGTCTCTGCTCAACAAACTACTACAGAAAAAGAAGCAGAAAAGGAAAGGCAGAAAGCCGAAAAAGAAATGCAAAAGGCAGATAAGGAAATGAAAAATGCCACCAAAGAAATAAAAGCTGCGAATATCGAAGTACGCAAAGCAGTAAAAGAAAGCATGGCAAAAGCCTTAGAACCCATTGTAGTAGAGGGTTTTCCAATGAGAGCACCAGGTGCTATTACTGTTACCGGATTCCCTATGGAACGATTTTTCCATGAAGAATATAGTTTCAAGGATTTAAAGGACGTGAAATCCAAAGAGATAAGCCAGGAAATCAACACCACTAAATCTCCCGAAATTTTTGTAGACAATACTTCCAGAAATCTACAAATAAAAACCTGGGACCAGCCAAAAGTAAAAGTAGTTACTACTGTTTACTTTGAGGGTGAAGGCAAATTAAGCGATGACGAATGGTTTGAAAAAATGAATCTTTCATTGAAGTCGGTTGGCAATATCGTTCGAATTAAATCGGGAACTATTTCTGGTGGAAGCTATACCATTAATGGCAGCACATTTGGATGGAGCGGCAACCCTGCTGTTGCTGTATTCAATGACAAAGGAGAAAATATTGGCAGCAAGTCAAATGTAAAAAGAGTGGTCACCATTTATTTACCCTCAACAGCCAAACTGGATGTAGATACCAAATATGCAGACATGCAGATAACAGGCAATGTAGGAACAGCCACCATCAGTATTACCAACGGCAATATAGAAGCAGAAAGCTTCACCAAGTTATTCCTTCGTTCTAAATATTCCAATGTGAATATTGAAAACGCAGCCGTAGCTGAAGTTGAATTCATGAATGGCCGCTTCAATGCCAGAACCATCACAGATGCAGACTTGGATACCAAATATGCAACGGTAGAAATTGGCAGTACCAAAAAAACAGTGTTCAGAAGTACCAATGATGAGTATGAAATTGATGAAGCCGAAGAACTGCGAGGCAGAAAGAATTACGGAAACTTAAGGGTAACGCAGTTGAATGGTTCACTAGAAATGGATGGCACCAACGCAGACGTAAAAATCAGAAATGTAGGAGCCAATTTGAATATGATTAAAGTTGACAACAAATACGCTGATATACGCATCCCCTTAAGAAACGTAAAGAACTATACGGTAAACTTCAATGGCGCCTACAGCACTGTTTATGGAAACTTTGAAAAACAGCCGGTAGTGGTTGAAGAAGCCAAAAAACCTGTATTAAAAGACAAGGAAAAAGAAACAGATGCACTGGCCAGACAGTTGATCGAAATCAATCGGTCAATAACCAGGTATTCAGAAGCAACCGGCAACGATTCCCGATTCATGGCAAAAGTTGGGGAAGGCAAGGGGCTTAAAATTGACATGAGTTGTCAGAATTGCACTGTAGACTTTAAATAAAAAACCTATATAAACTTTACAGCACCGATTCTCATGTGTTAAATCGGTCACGTACCCCGTTTCTACGGGGTACTTTGTTTGGGTATATCCCTTAACTTTGGCTTATTATGGCGCATATCTATACCATTCTTAGTATAGTGGGTACTTTATTGTTCATTGGCTTTTTTGCCGGATACGAAATTGCGTTCGTAACAGCCAATAGACTTAGCATTGAACTCAAAAAAAAGCAAGGCAAAAGAAGCGGTATTATTCTAGCCCAATTCATAGAATCTCCTGCAAGATTCATTGGCACCTGCTTGATTGGGGTCAATTTATTCCTGGTAATTTATGGTCTGCTTTTCGACGAATTACTAAAAGCAGGTATTTGGCTTCCTTTGAATATAGAGAATGATCTTTTAAAACTGGCTTTTGATACCTTGGTCTCTACGTTGGTAGTTTTGGTAATCGGAAAATTTTTACCCAAAGCCATTTTCAGAGCAAAGAGTGACAGCCTACTTTTTGTTTTTGCACCTGTTGCCAATTTTTTTCATAATCTGTTTTTACCCCTAACCAATCTATTTGTAAATATCTCTCAGTGGATTCTGAAATATTTATTCAATGTTCGTGTAAAAGACAAAAATGAAGCTTTTACCAAAATAGATCTGGAACATTTTTTTCAGCAAACCAAAGATCAGGATGACGAAAATCAAGAGTTAAATACAGAGCTTTTTGAAAATGCATTGAGTTTGCCAACGGTTAAAATTAGACAGTGTCTTGTTCCTAGAACAGAAATCGTGGCCTTAGAGCTAAGCGATAGCATAGAAGAAGCAAGGGCTTTATTCATACAGACCAAACTCAGCAAGTTACTAGTATACGAAAACAGCATTGACAATATCGTAGGATATATTCATCAGTTAGACTTATTTAACCGACCTGAAAACATCAAAGCCATGTTGCATCCGATTGTAGCAGTTCCGGAAAGCATGAGTGCCACTGATCTGATTAATAAGTTCACCAAAGAGAGAAAAAGCATTGCCTGGGTTGTGGATGAATTTGGCGGGACATCTGGTATTGTTACCATGGAAGACTTGCTGGAAGAGATTTTCGGAGAAATTCAGGATGAATACGATACAGAAGAATTTGTAGAAAAGCAATTAGCAGAAGATGAATTTATTTTCAGTGGCAGACTAGAACTGGATTACTTGAATGAGAAATACAATCTGGACTTCCCAACCAGTGATTCAGAAACACTTAGCGGATATATTATCAGCGAACACGAAACCATTCCCAAACAAAAAGAAACCATTATCATCAATAATTTCAAGTTTGATATTTTATCTGTATCTGAAAGAAGAATTGAAATGGTTAAGATGAAAGTACTTCAATAACATGGCACTATTTAATAGAAAAGCTGCGGCAGATCAGGAAGAAATGTCTTTTATAGACCATCTGGAAGAATTAAGAGGGCATATCATTCGCTCAATAATTTCCATACTCGTAATGGCGGTGGTTATTTTTATTTATCGAAACTGGATTTTCGACAATATTATTGTTGGACCTATCAATAAAAACTTTGTCAGTTATAAAGCGCTTTGCGATTTTAGTCATTGGCTGGGTATTGGAGACGCCCTATGTATGCCCCCTGTTGAGGTAACTATGCAGAGTACTACTTTTGGAGGCCAGTTTCTGAGCACCATCAGCATGGCCATAGTTGGTGGAATTATCATGGCATTCCCTTATATATTTTGGGAGTTCTGGCGTTTTGTAAAACCTGCGCTAAAAGACAAAGAAATTAAAAATACCCGTTTCATTATTTTCTGGGTTTCCTTCTTCTTCTTTTGTGGAGCAGCATTTGGATATTTTTTACTGGGTCCTTTTACCTTCAACTTCCTTGCAGGTTTTCAATTGGGTACCGAAAACATGATAGTTACCCGCCCAACTTTTTCAGATTATTTAGACAACCTTACCAATATTATTTTAGGATGCGGATTGGCTTTTGAATTACCTGTTTTAGCCCATGTGTTAACACAGATTGGGATTGTAACGCCCGCATTTTTAAGAGGGGCCAGAAAATATGCAGTTGTTATCATTTTAATTGTAGCAGCATTCATTACACCCAGCCCGGATTGGATGAGCCAGCTTATTGTGTTTATTCCCTTATTCCTTTTATACGAATTGAGCATTTTAGTTTCTGCCAAAGTGTACAGAAAGCTTGAAAAAGAAGAAGACAAGGAGTGGGATTAATTAGCCTAGTAAAACCCTTAGTATGCCATATGTATTTGACGCTTCCAAACCTATATCCATTGGAAGTGACCATGCAGGATTTAGCTATAAATCTGCCTTGATTTCCTGGTTAACCGAAAAAGGTTACAATGTTACCGACCATGGAACTTTTTCACTGGATTCAGTGGATTATCCCGACTTTGCACATCCCACAGCAAGTGCGGTAGAAAACGGAGAATCGGGTTTTGGTATATTAATCTGTGGCAGTGCTAATGGCGTAGCTATCACTGCAAACAAACATCAGGGTATCAGAGCCGCATTATGTTGGCAGAATGATGTTGCTGAGTTGTCCAGATTACACAACAATGCCAATATCATTTGTATTCCCGCCAGATTCGTAGCACTCCCTTTGGCTGAACAAATGATTGAACTATTTATGAACACTCCGTTTGAAGGTGGAAGACACGCGAATCGAGTAAATAAAATAAGCTGTAACTAAAATAAAAAGCCATGATGAAAAAAATCCTGTTGGGTGCAATGTTCCTTTCGAGTGGAATTGCATACGGACAAAAAGAAGATGCATCAGCCAAATTTGCTGCATTGATTACCCCTGCTTCTATGAAGCAAAAATTAACCATTCTTGCCGGTCCTGAAATGGAAGGAAGGGAAACGGCTATGCCAGGCGAAAGAAAAGCGGCAGCCTATATTGAATCAGAATTCAGAAGAATGGGGCTGAAGCCGGGCAATGGCAACAGTTACCAGCAGTATTACAATGTTTACCAAGACGAATTGGCAAGCATAGAATTAAGAGTAAATGGAAAACTATTTAACTGGGACAAAGACTTTATGATGTCTTTGCAAACCATCGCCAACGGAAAAAGCAGCTCTAAAGAACTGGTATTTGTTGGATATGGTATTGTAGACAAAGCAGCAGGAATAGACGATTATGCCGGCCTTGATGTAAAGGGCAAAATTGTCATGATGCTGGATGGAGCTCCTGCTGGATATAAAGCACCCACACCTGCACCCGGAACCAGAACACCAAGTCCTATTTCGGGTCCAGCCAAAGCAACTGCAGCAAGAACAGCGGGTGCAACAGGTGTAATATTAGTGTCAAAGGATTTTCCTCGCAAAACAGCAACTGCTACAAAAGGCAATATGTATTTGAACAAGCCAGCAGGTGCACCTTTCATGATGGTTACTGTTTCTGAAGAAATTGCATCTGCCTTAGCTGGTAGAACAACAAAACTGAGCAGTGAAGCATTGGCTGGTTTAAACAAAGGAAAATATACTGCTGAACTCAGCATCAATGCCGACAAAAAATCAATTGCATTAGAAACAAGTAACGTTATCGGAATCATAGAAGGAACCGATAAAAAAGACGAGTTTGTTTTCATGACCGGACACCATGATCACCTTGGCAAAAGAGGCGATGTAATTTATTACGGAGCTGATGATGATGGATCTGGTACAGTAGGTGTAATGCAAATGGCAGAAGCTTTTGCAGCCGCTGCTAAAAAGGGCAACAAGCCACGCAGAACTTTGGTGTTCATGACTGTAAGTGGTGAAGAAAAAGGCCTTTGGGGCTCTCAGTACTACTCAGACAATCCTATTTTCCCAATGGAAAAAACTTCTGTTGATTTAAATACAGATATGATTGGTCGTGTAGATACAGAAAGAAAAACAGGAGATACTTTAAACTATATCTATGTAATTGGTCACGATAAATTAAGTTCTGATTTAGCAAAGATTAACGAAGGCGTTAACTCCAAATACCTAAATATGACTTTGGATTATAAATACGATGATCCAAAAGACGTGAACAGAATCTATTACAGAAGCGACCACTACAATTTTGCACGCAAAGGCGTTCCTATCTTATTCTTCTATGATGGTATGTTGAAAGCAGAGTACCACCAACCCGGTGATACCGTTGATAAAATCAATTTTGAATTAATGGAGAAAAGAGCGAAGCTGGTTTTCCATACTGCATGGGAAATGGCCAACAGGGATGAAATGTTGAAGCGCGACATCCCACTTACTATGCCAGCGAGATAATTTTAGGAATTAAATAATAAAGCCCCGGTCTCAATTGAGCCGGGGCTTTTTGTAGCAGCAATCCTTAAACTTAAACTAAAGAGAACTTATTTAACCAACCACATTAAACCATAATTCTCATCTTTACCTCCCAATGCAGTTACTGCGGCTGCATAGTTTACAGGATTTAAAGATGCTTCGGTTGGAGAATAACCTAAACGTAAAGGGATTCCTCTTGAATCCACTGCATCCACAGCTGGAGTCAAAACAGGGAAACCAGTTCTGCGCCAATCTTTCCAAGCTTCATATCCAGCCAAATAATTGTGCACCCATTTTTCTGTCATGATTTTCTTATGCCCGTCTACTGAAGTATAGGCAACCTCTGGTAAAGCGATATAGGTGTCATACTTAGTCTGATTAAATACACCATACATTTCCCAAGATGCCTTAATTGCATCTTTATATTTTGCTTCAGCTTCTACATCTCCTCCGGCAACATAACCCAACTTAGCCGCTTCAGCCTGCATAAATAGTACTTGAGCATAGTTGAATAAGGTAAGTGGTGAATCTTGGTTTCTGAATGCAGTTCCAATTCTGCTATATGCAGCAGGAATATTTACTGCGATATTTCTACCGTAAGGCAATCCCTTAATAACACCCCCTGCTAAAGTTTCTGCAAAAACAGGCAACCTTGGATCTGCTTTAGGATCCATATAATCTGTCATTGTTTTACTGATAGCATAGTCATTTCTATTACTAATAGTATAGTTATTATACCATGGATTGTAGTTATTAGGGTCGCCCGCAATGTATTTATAATTGATGTTTTGCGCATTGCTTGTTATTACACCAGCAGAAACTGCAGCCGCGTATTCTGTTTTACCTTTCGCAAGATCAGCTTTCGAAATACGAAGTGCCATCACCATTCTGGTAGTATTCGCAAACCGCTTCCATGCTGCCATATTACCGTTTAACAAAATATCACCTACCACAGCTGTTTCAGATTCATTTATTTGTGCTACGGCTTCTGTAAGTTCTTTAAATAAAGCAGTGTAAATATCTTGCTGCTTATCGTATTTAGGAGAATAATTCTTATCCCCTTGCAATGCTTCAGAATATGGAATATCACCCCATATATCAGTCATTTGCAAAAAGTAATAGGCTTTTAAAATTCTTGCAACTGCAATCTGATTATTTTTAGACCCATTGCCATTAGCAGAGGAAGAACCTGCATTATTATAGTTAATAATTGTTTGTAAATCATATAATGGACCTGTATACCAACCAGCGAAACTAGAGTTTCGATCACTATACAATGAGGATCCAGGATAAGGTCCTTCAGAAATATGTTGAATATACATTGAACCTAGTCGTGCGCTGGTCACGTAGGTACTAAGAGCTTGTTCTGCATTTGTCAACAAAGCTTTTGTTGAAGCAGTTGTTAACTGAGCAGGAGAAATATTGGTATCGCCAAACTTGTTACAGCTTTGTAACGTAGCCAGCAAACCAAAAACGATTAATATCTTTTTCATAAAATGTCTTTTTGTTTTTACTGAATTCGTTTACTAAAATGAAGCCCTTAAGTTGATACCAAATTGTCTGGTTGAAGAAAGCTGACCACCTTCGCGATAGAATGTTTCTAACTCGGAAGGATCAACACCCCACTTTTTGGTTGTAGCCCAAATTAACCAGGCATTTTGAACCATGAAACCAATGTTGGCAGACTTTACAAAAGGAACCGATTTTAATGCAGATGCAGGAATTGAATATCCGAATCTGATTTCACGAAGCTTTACATACGAACCATCTAACAATACGTTACTAGCATCACGCTGACGGGCTGTATACCAATAAGCTCTTGCAGAAATATAACGATTGTTTTCTTTACCTGCTAAAGCTCCATTGGCAAAAATACCTGGGATACGAATACCGCCATTGCCCGTATTTCCACCAGCAGTTGTATAAGAACCAGGATAATCTCTCCAATCATATCCTTTATCGTTTTTACCCACTGTTTCTTGAGATAAGCCAGTACCTGAATTAAAGTTTCTGGTTTCAGAATAAAATAAACCACCACTCTGAAAGTCAATACTAAAAGTCAAATCAAATGATTTGTACTTCAATGAATTGAACATACCACCTGTAAACTTGGGCAACACAGTTCCGATTTTTTGATTGATATCATATAATGGCTGACCTGTTGCATCAATTAACGTTTGTCCTGTTGTTGGATCAGTTCTCCATTTTCTACCATAATAGGTCCCCCACTCACCACCAACTCTATGCTCTAATCGAGTATCATAGCGATTGGTAGCGTATAAATAGGTGTTGATTCCTGGAGCCAATTCTTTTACGCTATTTTGATTTTTTGCCCAGTTTAAACTAACATCCCAGCTAAAGTTTCTGGTTTCAATAGGCTTACCACTAAGCGTAATTTCAATACCCTTGCTTTGGATATTGCCTGCATTGATTTGTGCTGTTGAGAATCCACTTGCAGGTGTTACATCAATTCCTAAAATCTGGTCAGTATTGTTGTTCTGGTAATAAGTAACATCTAAGCCAATCTTCTTGAACAAACGCAATTCAACACCAAACTCATAGGCTTTGGTTAAAGCAGGACGAATACCGCCTCCTTTAAATTGGTTGCCTATGGTTGCAGAAGGATTGGTTCCATAGAAGGATCCATTTCCAATAGCCAAGTTCAATGCATGAGCACCTAAGTCTGATCCAACACTGGCATATGAAGCCCTCAATTTACCATAAGTTAACCAGCTAGATTTGAGCAATTCAGTGAAGATGAAGCTGGTGCTTAAGGAAGGATATAAGTAAGAGTTACTTTGTGAAGGCAACGCAGATGACCAATCATTACGCAAAGTACCTTCCACAAATAACATATCTTTCCAACCAACAGACGCTTTTCCTAAAACAGAATTCACCGTTTTCTTTTCATAGGAGCGGCTTACACTTGGTCTTGAAATAGAAGCGGCAATATCAAAATAATTTGGAGAACTTAATCCTCCTTCAGTAGCCATTGACAATGCACTATAACTGTTTTTACGAACGTTGCCGCCCACCATAGCATCTACAGAAAAATCACCAAATTTATTCTTGTACATGATATTGGTTTCGTAGTTCATTTCAGAATATCGATCCTGTGAAATACTAAAATAATCCAAGGTTAGTGCACCTGTTGGCATTCTGCCAGTATTCTCATTATTGTAGGTATTCGCTCTTACATAAGAAACAATATTTAGGTGTTTATTGATCTTGATATTCATACCAACATTCCCTACCAACCTGTTTTGTGCTTGTGTAGAGAAAGCCTCATAAGCCATGAAGTAAGGATTATCCCAGTATTGAGGTCTGCCATATACTTTTATGTCTGCACTTGCATTGGGATCACCTATATTCCATGAATTTAAACTACCATCTGGCTCTCTGTAATTCTGCATGCGTTTCATGTCTAACTGACGCTGAAACCATTGGTTAAAATTCTGTGTAATATTTAATCCATCTAAACGATATCCTTCAGCAGGTTTACCTTTTGTACTATTGGTAGTATAGGTGAGATCAGTAGAAATAGTGATGTATTTACCAATATCGAATGAACCGTTCAACGCCAATTGATGTTGATCTCTATTGGCATTTGGTATCATCAAACTCCTGTTTTGATTGGCATACGTCATTCTGAAATTGTAGCCTTCTCCCCCAGATGAGAATGAAACAGAGTTGTTTTTGTTGACACCTGTTCTAAAGAAATCGCGTACGTTATTGGGCTGAGCAACCAATGGAGTCAACTGACCAAACTCAGCTCCAGGATACCAGCTCCAATATGCGCGATAATTGTCTCCATTCATTTTAGGACCCCAGCTTTCATCGGCACCATACTCTAACATACGCTGTCCATTAAAAGCAGCCCATGAGGCAGGATGGATAGCAGGATTGTATTTAAACAAATAAAAACCTTGGGCATCAAATGCAGTACCAGCAGAAGTTAATGCGGAAGAATATCCACCAGCATATTCATTTTGGTATGGCGGTAATAAAGCCAGCTTTTCAAAAGTTAATCCAAGATTCACATCAACACTGGTAAATTTCTTGCGAGAACCTTTTTTAGTAGTAATTACAACCGCACCATTGGCAGCACGTTGACCATATAAAGCTGTTGATGCAGGTCCTTTTAATACAGAAACACTTTCAATATTATCTAAGATGACCGCAGACTGGTTAGTGATGGTTCCGTCTACTACAAAAATCGGTGCTTGAGGCCCCAATCCTGTAACACCACGAATCAATATATCGGCATTATCAAAAGTAGAACTAGGAGACCCTACTAACTGAATACCTGCTACTTTACCGGCTAAAGAAGTACTAATATCTAAAGATTTCGCAACAGTTAGGTTTTCGCCTTTTACTTCTTGAACTGCATAACCAAGCGCTTTTTTCTCTCTTTTTACCCCTAAAGCCGTAACAACCACTTCACTTAAGTTATCTACAGCTTCTTTCATTTTAACGGAAGCCGCTTTTTCTGCTGGCAATTCTACCATCCCAAAACCAGTGGCAGTAAACTGCAGCACGGCATTTGGAGATACAGAAATCATAAAATTGCCCTCCCCATCAGCACTTACAGCATTTTTAGTGCCTTTCTCTTTAACAGTAGCTGAAGGTACACCTACTCCATTGGTGTCGGTAACCTTACCTCTAACTGTTGTTTTTTGCGCATAGGTAGTATTCATAATAAGAATAAAACCCAGCATCAACAACAAAATTTTTCTCATTTGTTTAGGTTTTGGTTTAGAATATTAAGATTTCAATATACATTTAATTGCATAAATGTTAAATAAATCTTAAAGAAATGATATTAAAATAGGCTTAAAACGAACATTTCCTCCCTAATTCAAGGGATATTTGACAATCATATAACTATTAGCTATAAAATATACCTAAATAATATAAAAAAGCCCCGACTCTTTTGAATCGGGGCTAAATCATAAAGTAATTAAAGAAGTTTGGAAAACTCGCTTGGTAAGCTTACCAACCAAGTAAATACGCAAATATCAATGGAGCAACAATGGTTGCGTCACTTTCAACAATGTATTTAGGGGTATGAATATCCAGTTTACCCCAGGTGATTTTTTCATTGGGTACAGCACCAGAATAAGAACCATATGAAGTAGTAGAGTCACTTATCTGACAGAAGTAGCTCCAGAAAGGAACATCATGCCACTCCAAATCCTGGTACATCATAGGTACTACGCAAATAGGAAAATCACCTGCAATACCACCACCAATCTGGAAGAAACCAACACCCTTACCACCACTGTTGGCGCGGTACCATTCTGTTAACCATACCATGTATTCAATACCGCTCTTCATGGTAGAAGCTTTCAACTCCTGCTTAATTACATAAGAAGCGAAAATATTACCCATGGTACTGTCTTCCCATCCCGGTACTACAATTGGCAAATTCTTTTCAGCTGCAGCTAACATCCAGCTGTTCTTTGGATCAATCTCATAATACTGTTGTAAATCGCCACTCAACAACATTTTATACATGAATTCATGCGGAAAATATCTTTCTCCTGCATTGTCTGCGTCTTTCCAAACCTTGTAAATATGTTTTTGCAAACGACGGAAAGCTTCTTCTTCCGGAATGCAGGTATCGGTTACACGATTGTAGTGGTTTTCTAGTAAATCCCACTCCTCCTGTGGACTTAAATCGCGGTAGTTAGGTACACGCTTATAATGGCTATGTGCCACCAGATTCATGATGTCTTCTTCCAGATTAGCGCCTGTACAACTGATGATAGCCACTTTATCCTGACGGATCATTTCCGCTAAGCTAATGCCCAATTCTGCAGTACTCATAGCGCCAGCCAAGCTAACTAGCATTTTACCCCCCTCCAATAAATGGGTTTCATATCCTTTGGCCGCATCCACCAATGCAGCAGCATTAAAATGTCTGTAATGGTGCTCAATAAACTGAGAAACAGGTCCTTTACTCATATTATTCATTTTTAAGAGGGCAAAAGTAAATTTTTTAACTGGTATGCCTTCTCTAAATTGTTCTCAATTTTTCGTTACTTGCAGCTCCCCCTTATAATATCATGGATCAACAATACTTTAAAGAATATTATCATCTGGAAAGGGTAAACTGGTGGTTTACGGTAAGAAAAAGAATATTGAGGGAGCGCATCTGTCGCTTTTTGGGAAATCCCCGGGGGATTCATTCACTTAATATAGGCGCAGCCACAGGCACTACTTCAGAAATGCTGGAGGAATTTGGACCGGTAATGTCGGTTGAATACGATGAAACCTGCTGCAATTTTGCTAAAACACTGCTGAAAAGCCCGATTATACAAGGATCTATTACAGAACTTCCATTCGAAGACAACAGGTATGATTTGGTTTGTGCCTTTGATGTAATAGAACACGTGGAGGACCATCAAAAAGCCGTGGAAGAAATGTGGAGGGTGTGTAAACCAGGAGGTCACCTTTTTATTACAGTGCCTGCTTATATGTTTTTATGGGGCGATCACGATGTAATAAACCAGCATATCAGAAGATATACCCGCCCCGAATTATTGAAACTGATACAATCTCAAAAGGGGAAACTGATTTACGACAGTTATTTTAACTCAATACTTTTTGCACCAATTGCAGCATTCAGACTGCTGGCAAATGCTGTTCAAAAAATAAAAGGAAAGAAAAAAGACAAGGTAGAATCAGATCATGCCATATTTGGAACAGAAGGCTTTTTCAATAATTTATTAGGGGGTATTTTCTCCATTGATTATTACTTGCTTAAATTAGGATTTCGATTTCCGGCAGGCGTATCTATTATGGTTATCTTTAAAAAAGAGGCATAAATGAATCAGGTACAAAATTTACTATACAAAAAATGGGAAACCAAGTGGGCAGGAAATGTCTATTTGATTCATGTAATCTGGTTTTTACTGGCAGCCATTGCCGTAGGCGCAGAAATGAGCCGGGGCTTAACCGGCATTGACAACTACTTAATTTTTGAAGGAGTTTTCAGGCATGTTGTGCAGGAAAAATATCTCTTCAGTTATTATCCCGACGAATATGTATCCTTTAATAATTATGGTCCTGCCTTTTCACTGGTTATAGCTCCATTTGCATTGCTGCCAACCTATGTAGGATGCTTTTTATGGGCTATGGCCAATGCTGCTGCGCTTTTTTATGCCTTGAAACTACTGCCGATTGAAGAGAAACAAAGAATTATTGTGTACTGGATTGTGGTGATTGAAATGATGACATCCATTCATAGTGTACAGTTTAATCCCATGTTTACTGCTTTCTTTATTTTTTCCTATGTATTTACCATAAGGGGAAAAGACTGGCTGGCTACTTTATTTATTGCATTAGGATTCCTAACTAAAATCTATGGAATTGCCGGACTTGCTTTTTTCTTCTTTTCCAGAAACAAGTTGCAGTTTGCTCTATCATTTATAGCATGGATAGCCATTATTGTTATTGCTCCAATCATTTATTCAAGTGCTGACTATATCATGCAGACTTATGAAGACTGGTACTATCAGATTATTCGACGCAATCAACAAAATATTGATAATTCAAGAACTGCTGGCATGCAGGATATTTCTGTACCAGGTATGATCAGGAGAATCTTTCATTACTATGGTCCAATTGATCTTCCGATTATCGCAATAGCTGGAACCCTATTCGGACTTCCTTTATTGAAAAAACAAAATCAGCTACAGCCAAAATTTGGATTATACTACTTGGCACTGGTATTAATTTCAGTAGTCATATTTAGTTCGGCAGCAGAAAGCCCAACATTTGTAATTGCAGTAACTGGTGCGGCTTTGTGGTTTATTTCGCGGGAGAAACCCGTTAGCATCTTAGCCAAATCCTTATTGGGATTGCTATTTGTTTTAACCATACTATCTCCCACTGACCTGATTCCACCCTATATAAGAATTAATATTATTCTTGCGTATTCTTTGAAAGCTTTACCTTGTTTCATCATCTGGTGCTGGTTAATCATCAGTTGCTGGAAAATTCATTTACCCAAATTCCCTTCCGGACAATGAGTAGATTAGTCAGTTTTGTTATTCCAGCTTGCAACGAAGAAAAGAATATTCCTGTAATTGTTAAGGAAATTGCCGCTATAATGGATAGCCTTCCTTATGCATATCGCTTTTTGTTTGTTGATGATGGTAGCAGCGACCATACACTTTCTGTTTTACAGCAGCTCTCAAAAGAAAATCAACATGTTCAATACCTGAGTCTATCCAGAAATTTTGGACACCAGAATGCCCTGAAGGCAGGTCTGGACCATGCTGAAGGAGACGCGGTGATTATGATGGATGCGGACCTGCAACATCCGCCGGCTTTAATCCCACTGCTATTGGAAAAATGGGAAGAAGGAACCGACATGGTATATACCATTAGAAAAGAACAGGAAGATTTGTCTTTACTAAAAAGGAAAACCTCAGCACTTTTCTATGATGTAATTAACAATATGTCTGACATTGAACTGGAACAAGGCACTGCCGATTTCAGGTTAATGGATAAAAAAGTAGTAGATGCATTCAGGCAATTAAGAGAGCACGAACTATTTATCAGAGGACTGGTAAAATGGATGGGGTTCAGTCAGGCAGGCATTGCTTATATTCCTTCTGCTCGTTTATCAGGCACTTCTAAATACACCATTAAAAAAATGGTAAGATTTGCCTTACAGGGAATTACATCTTTTAGTACAAAGCCCTTGTACATGGCGGCTTATCTTGGATTTAGCTTCGCATTTTTATCTGTACTTTATATTCCGTACATCATTTACAGTTTTTATCAGGGACATACCGTTTCAGGTTGGGCATCCATCATTGCTGCCATAGCTTTTTTCGGGGGATTACAACTGATGATTCTCGGAATCATCGGACTCTATCTGGGCAAACTGTTTATGCAAAGTAAAAACAGACCGCACTACTTTATCAAAGAAAGAAGTTGGGATCATGCATAAAAAGGTGTTTCTAAGTTTTGATGTAGAAGAGTTTGATATGCCGCTGGAATACCAACACAATATTTCTGTGGAAGATCAGATGCGTATAGGTATAGAAGGGCTTGATGCTATTCAGCCTTTATTAGATATGGTTCCAGCTACTTTGTTTACTACAGCTAATTTTGCCAATCATTTTCCTGAGCGCATTCGTTCGCTTTCTGAAAAACATGAAATTGCTTCCCATACTTTTTATCATACAGATTATGAAACTGCAGACTTATTAAAGTCAAAACTGAGATTGGAAGAAATAACCGAAAAAAAAATAACTGGCCTGCGTATGCCACGCATGCGTCCAGTGTTAATGAAAGATGTATTGGAAGCAGGGTACCAATACGACTCCTCTATTAATCCAACATGGTTACCAGGTAGGTACAACAATTTTCATTTACCCAGAACCGCATACAAAGAAGGAGGCGTTATCAGAATTCCCGCTTCAGTTAGCCCAGGCATCCGTATACCCTTATTTTGGCTGAGTTTCAAGAATATACCCTATGTCATTTATAAGCAACTATGCTTACAGACATTGGCAAAAGATGGCTATCTCTGTTTGTATTTTCATCCCTGGGAATTTACTCCGATTGAACCTTATGGTCTGCCAGCATATACTCGCCGTTGGTGTGGTCCCAATCTGGTTGAGCAACTGATGCAGTTGGTAAAAGATTTAACTAAGGAAGCCGATTTTGAAACAATGAATCAGTTTGGATTTCCCGTATTGAACAGTTAGTGCTATTGTAAAATAAAACTTAAAATTCTATTTTGCTAACTTCCTAAGATTATGCTTGCCCTTTGAAAAATTTGCATTTGTAAAATTTTATTTAGACATTTGTCTAAATATCTAAAAGGTGAACATCATTTTTAAGGCACTGAATGATACAACCAGGAGAGAAATTCTGGAACTATTGAAAGACAGGGACATGACTGCAGGAGAAATTGCCGATCAATTCAATATTTCCAAACCCAGTATTTCGCACCATCTAGACCTGCTAAAACAGGCAGGACTGGTTATTGCCAACAAAGACGGACAGTTTATTCATTATTCCATCAATACAACAGTAATGGATGAAATGCTGAAATGGATGCTACAGTTTAAACGAAAAAAATAAATCGAATGAAGACATTGAACTGGAAAGAATGGCTCATCATAGTAATCTGCATTGGCTTACCCATTGCTTACCTGGCTAGTGTTTATACAAGATTACCTGAGATTGTACCAACACACTTCAATCACAAGGGCGAAGTAGATGGTAAGGGTGAAAAATCTACCTTACTTGTAATGATATTATTCATGAACCTGATTTCTTTGGGTACTTATTTTCTGGTGAAATACGCTAATAAGATTGACCCGAAGAAGTCTCGTCAATCACCCGAATTACTGCAAAAAATTGCCTACATGTTATTGGTATTCATGGCAGCCATTCAAATAATCATCATTCATGCTACCACAACAGGTTACCTTGAGGCAAACAAATATTTAATGCCATTGATTGGCTTGTTATTTGCTGGTTTAGGCAATTTCATGCATAGTATAAAACCCAATTACTTTATAGGGATGCGCTTACCTTGGACTTTGGAAGACCCGGGGAATTGGAGAAAAACGCATCAGATTGGTAGCAAAATCTGGATGATTGGGGGAATAGCAATTGCAGTAATTACTCCTTTTTTTAATGGCGCTAGTGGATTCACCATAGCAATGGTTATACTAGCAATCATTGTTTTTTATCCTATGATTTATTCTTATCAATTCTATAAAAAAAGCCAACATGACCAATAAGGGTATTATACTTTTAGCCGCTTCATTATTGTTTAGCAAAATCAATACAGCTCAAGACCTTACAGGATCATGGAAGGGCTCATTAAGCATCAATGGAAATTCATTACCACTAATTTTTAATCTGTCCAGAACCGGCACTGAGTGGACTTCAACTTTTGATAGTCCGGCACAAAATGCATTTGGCATAAGCACCAGCTCTACAACACTGATGAACGACAGTTTAGTGATTCAAATACCACTGATCAACGGGAGTTATCGCGGAAAATGGAATGGTACCGATAGTATCAATGGGATTTTTCAACAGGGTAATTTTAAAGCCGCAATGGCATTGGGAAAAACAATTCAGGTTAAAGACCCAAAGGCAAATCTTCTAAGACCACAAACACCTCAACCTCCATTTGATTATATTATTGAAAATGTAACCTATAATAATAAAGAAGGTTCTGTACAGTTCGGAGGTACCCTAACCCTTCCAAAAAATAAAAAAGATTTTCCTACCGTGATTTTAATTTCAGGAAGCGGTTCACAGGACAGAGACGGAACTATATTTGATCATAAAATATATTGGGTAATAGCCGATTATTTAACCAAAGCTGGTATTGGGGTATTGAGAGTAGATGACAGAGGAATAGGTAAAACAAGTTTAGGCCTTTCGGCCAACAAACTAACCAGCGAAGATTTTGCAAATGATGTAGAGGCTGGTCTTAGCTATTTGAAAAGCAGAAATGATATTAATCCTGCAAAACTGGGATTGATTGGGCACAGTGAAGGAGGTATGATTGCCCCGATGGTTGCAGCCCGAAATAAAAATGTAGCATTCATTACTTTATTAGCAGGGCCAGGCGTTCCGGGATATGAAATCTGGAATGGACAAATGCGTAGAAATTTTATTAAACCTAATCTGAATGCAGAAGACTATACAATTGCTTCCGATTTGGTAAACAAAATGAATGCACAGTTCCGTTTCAGTACTTCTGCTGATACCATAAAGAAAAAAATGGAAGCCGTATATGCAGATTGGAAATTGAGTCATTCAACAATTGATGAAAACAAATTGTTTCTGGCTGCCGGAATCCATCCATACAAAACCCTGGTCAATCAATTTGCTTCAGGTCTTGCTTGGTTACAATATTTTTTAAACTACGAACCTTTTGAGAATCTCTCCAAAGTAAAAGTTCCTGTACTGGCCATTAATGGATCCTATGATATACAAGTGTTGGCAGATGAAAATATCAGTGGGATAGAAAAAGCCTTAAAAAAGGCTGGCAACAAAAAATACGAAGTAAAAATAATACCCTCATTAAACCATTTGTTTCAAACGGCCCAAAACCCTGAGCAGTCCTACGGAAGCATAGAAGAAAGCTTTGCACCGATGGCTTTAGAAAAAATAAGCAACTGGATATTATCACTGTATAAATGAATTATTTAGCTCACGCATATTATTCCTTTAATCATCCCGAAATACTGGCGGGAAATATGATCAGTGATTATATTAAAGGGAAAAAGCAGTTTGATTACCCAGAGGGTATTCAAAAAGGGATTCGATTGCACAGGGCTATTGATACGTATACCGATGATCATTCAATCACCAAAGAAATTAAGAAGATATTCTCCCCTGCAGTAAGACTATATGCAGGGGCATTCACGGATATTGTATATGATCATTTTTTGGCAACCCATCCAGATGAATTAAATGCGGAGAGCTGGATGAACTTTACAAAAAAAACCTATGGTTTACTGAACCAGCAAAAAGAATGGTTCCCAGAACCATTTTCCCGCATGTTTCCATTTATGGAACAACAAAACTGGTTATTCAATTACCGCTATGAGTGGGGTATTGAAAACAGCTTTAAAGGACTGGTAAGACGTGCCGCTTACCTCGAACACTCCGAAGAAGCATTTAAACTCTTCCTGAACAATTACAAACAAATGCAAGAGTACTCAGCTCTATTTTTGACAGATGTTAAAAATTTTGCCATTGGTCAATTTGAAGAACTGATAGCGAAATAGCCAAGTATATTTGTAAAAAATGTATACCTATATGCGAATCGGACTCCTATTGGCATTTGTATTTGCCTCTTTTGCAGGTTTTGCCCAGCAAAAACCAACAGAATTAGACAAGTCCCCCATGGATATGAGTTATTGGCCCGACAACTATCCCTTACTTAAAATGAGTGGGAAGGCCAAGGATCAGCCTATTGCTAGAGTGATTTATGGTCGTCCCATGAAAAATGGAAGAACCATTTTCGGAGGTATTATTAAATACGATGAGCTATGGAGATTGGGAGCAAATGAAGCTACAGAACTGGAAATATTCAGCCCAATTAAAATTGCGAATAAGGTATTGGCTAAAGGGAGATATACCCTATACTGTATTCCTACTGAAAATAAATGGACCATCATTGTTAGTAAGGATAATTTCTGCTGGGGAAGTTTTACCTACGATACCAAAAAGGACGTAGCCAGAACCGAAATAAAACCTGAGACCACAGTTGATATGGTGGAAACTTTTACCATTTACTTTAAAGAATCTACCGGCAAAGCCAATCTGGTTTTTCTATGGGATGATAAAAAAGCAGAATTACCCCTTACTTTAGTAACTACAAAAAAATAATGATATGAAGATTGCTACCAAATACATTCATGCAGGTGCAGAACCTGATCCGTCTACAGGAGCCATTATGACTCCTATCTATCAAACTTCTACTTACGTTCAGGAAGCGCCGGGGGTAAACCAGGGATTTGAATATGCAAGAAGCCAGAATCCAACACGAAAAGCATTGGAAGAAGCCTATGCACAAATTGAAAATGGAAAATTCGGATTGGCATTCGGAAGCGGTGTAGCTGCTACCGATGCTGTAATGAAATTATTATCGCCCGGCGATGAAGTGATTGCAGCCAATGATATGTATGGCGGAACCTACCGTTTGTTTTCAAAAATATATGAGCGATTTGGTATTGTATTTACATATGTTGACACTACCGACATTAATAATATAAAGAACGCAGTTAGCCCCAAAACAAAACTGATTTGGATTGAAACACCCACCAATCCATTAATGAATATAACAGATATAGAAGGCACTGCAGCCATTGCAAAAGCCAACAATGTATTGTTATGTGTAGACAATACTTTTGCCTCGCCTTATCTGCAGAACCCACTAGACATGGGTGCAGACATTGTTATGCACTCT
This sequence comes from Sediminibacterium sp. TEGAF015, assembly GCF_025997995.1. GTDB lineage: Bacteria > Bacteroidota > Bacteroidia > Chitinophagales > Chitinophagaceae > Sediminibacterium. The sequence continues at coordinate 2,004,568 of NZ_AP026683.1, forward strand.
GCCACTAAGTATCTGGGGGGTCATAGCGATGTGATTCAGGGAGCATTAATGATGAACAGCGCTGATCTAAGAGAGCAATTGTATTTTATTCAAAAAAGCTGTGGAGCAGTTCCTGGCCCCATGGATTGCTTCTTGGTATTAAGAGGTATCAAGACCTTGCACTTACGCATGCAAAGACATTGTGAAAACGGACGAACCATAGCTCATTGGTTAAGAAAACATCCCAAAGTAGGCAAAGTATACTGGTGCGGTTTTGAAGATCATCCTAATTATGCCATTGCCAGAAAACAGATGCGCGATTTTGGTGGCATGCTGTCTTTTGAATTAAAAGACGATAGCATAGAAGCTGCTAAAAAGGTTTTGTCTTCTACTAAATTATTTTCGCTAGCTGAAAGTTTGGGAGGCGTAGAAAGTTTGATTAATCATCCTGCATCAATGACTCATGCTTCCATTCCTAGAGAAAAAAGAATTGCGAATGGATTAAGCGACACTTTAATCAGATTGAGTATTGGCGTGGAAGATGTGGATGATTTAATTGCTGATTTAGATAAAGCATTGGGATAATAATAAAGTTGCCTAAGACTAAAAACAAGCAATTAAATGATGCATTAAGAAATGGGAAAGACAGAAAAATTGCAGGCCTTTTTCAATAGAAAAGTAAAAGAGTACAATCAACCTGCTTTTATTGCTGCTGACCCTGTTTGCATTCCACATTTATTCGTCAAAAAACAAGATATAGAAATAGCCGGATTTTTCGCGGCTATTTTTGCCTGGGGGAACAGAACCACCATAATTAAAAAAGCGAAAGAGCTGATGCAGCTGATGGAAATGCAGCCGCATCAGTTTTGTTTGGAAGCCGGACCTGTTGAATTAAAAAAGCTGGAACAATTTAAGCACCGCACTTTTAACGCAACCGACTTATTATACTGTGTTGAATTTTTCCGGAAACACTATCAGCAGTATGATTCTCTTGAATATGCATTCATGCCCGGAAACAAAGCACCCAATTCTGTAAAAGAGGCACTCAGTTATTTTCATCACTACTTTTTCTCCTTAGAAGACGCTCCGTTAAGAACCCGTAAACATATATCAACTCCTGAAAAGGGGTCTAGCTGTAAAAGGCTGAATATGTTTTTGAGATGGATGGTGAGAAAAGACAAGCAGGGTGTAGACTTGGGCATCTGGACACAGATAAATCCCTCTCAACTTATTTGCCCGATTGATGTTCATGTAGCCAGAGTGGCAAAAAGATTTCAGCTATTGGATTGCAAACAAACAGACTGGCAAGCTGCAGAAGAATTGACCAACTATTTAAAAAAGCTGGACCCCAAAGACCCTGCTAAATATGACTTTGCACTATTTGGTCTGGGAGTCATTGAGAAATATTAAATTTAAACATGGCTGAATCCATTTTAGATATTACTACCATTGAACAGCTAAACAAAGCAGAATTAATCAAATCAATTGACTGGCTAATTACCCATGATTTCGAAAAATTGGTTTTTATTCTGTATCGCATTGATGTAAGTGAAGCAAAAATAAAATCCCTGTTAGATCAGGCCAACACAACGGATGCAGCACCCGTTATTGCAGAAGCCATTATTCAAAGACTTGCAGAGAAAAAAGCTTCCCGTGAAAAATACAAACAAGACCCTTCCGCTTCCGACGAAGAAAAATGGTAGTAAGTAAAAAGAAATAATGTACCTAATTGATCAACTCATCAATTCGCTTAATTGCATACCCTTTATTACGCAATAGCCGAATAATTGCGGGCAGTTCATTGTAGAGTTTTTCTTTCCGTCTGGGGTCAGAACCCACGTGTAACAATAAAATATTGCCATTCAATTTTCCAGGGGTTGCTGCCAAATCTTTTAGCTTATTCATCAACGCTGCATTGGATTGGTAACTATTTCCCATTTCGGGCCATGTATAGTCTGCATTTGTATAGGTTCCCGGGGTAAAACTAAACAAACGGAGTCCGCTCCAATCACACCAGCTGGCCACACTGTCATTCCACCATTCATAAGGTGGAACAAATAACTTACTGCTACGTGTATCAATTCCCAGGTCTTCCATGGCCTGAAAATTTTTCTTCAAATCTGTATTAAAAGAATCATAGCTTACCAATAACTGATTCCGATTTGTCCAATCATTGTAGAGCATATGATTGTTACTATGTGCTCCCAGATAATGATTGTTTTTTTGCAAAGCTTTTATACCTTTTGTAAATGCAGGATTACGATAAAATCTTCCGGTGAAAAAGAAACCAGCTTTTACTTTTTCGCGGGCCAGTATCTGTTCAACCGTTGTTAATCCCTCTGCATATTCATCTCCTGTAAAAACCAATGCCACAGAAGGTTCTGTTGGATTCAGCGATTTAACAACAGCTCCCATTTGATAAACAGGAATGGAAACGGGGGTTGCTCTCGCTTCCTGCTCCTTGGCTGCAAGCAGATATACTAAGCTGGCAGTTCCATCCATGGTAGGTTCATTGGTACTGTAATCGCCATAGTCATCATGATACACAGCCAGATTACTTTGGAATTCAGCATATTCATCGGGATCATTCAATTGAATACCAATGAGGTTTTTATAAATGCTGGTATAAACAGGTCCATCCACCAGTCCTCCGTTGATTGGATAATTCTTAATATGCGTAAAAGCAGAATGTGGATCTACGGGAGTATCGCCCCATTCGGGCAATCCATATACCATACTGGTACCCCAAGGATTGCAACCAAACAACCAATCAATATTCGCCTGCTCCAATTCATCAAATTCTTTACTTCCGGTTAAATTGCTGTACCACAAACATTGAATGGCAAAAGACACTGTCAGATTATTGCTACACCAGATAAAAGGAACCCCTCTGTAAAAAACATTTTGTTTTGCTTTATTCCAAACTGCATCAATCCCATTTCTATAAAACTGTATAACTGTATCCCGTCTCTTGTCTTTTAATTGTTTGGCCAGCTCATAATGTCCCAGGTTAATAAATGGATACCATTGATAATGACTGGCAGTATCTTTACCTAACCAGGGAGTAAGCGGTTCCTGCAAAGCATATTGAAAAGCTTTATCAGCTGCAGTCTGATCTTTTGGAATCAGCATAGCAGAAGCGAGCTCCATATCATCTACCCAATTGTCTTCGGCATAGATATACGGTGAACGAACAGAAGCCGTTTGAGTTACGCCAGGTTTAATTAGCGCATAATGAAAGGCAGACAAAGATTTGGAAGCATATAAATCTGCCTGTGGTGTGCCTTTAAAAAGAACAGAGGCTAATGAAAAGGCTGCACTGAACTTGGCTGCAGTAGAACTGGTTCCTTTTGTGTTATTTAAAAATTTACCTCGTTGCTGCGGTAAACCATTAATGAAATATACGGGTCTTTCAAATCCTCTTCCGTAATAAGCATCTTCTTTGGGAATCCGCATACTCATATGATCTCTGTCATCTGCTAGTTGGTTAAACATCCAGTCTTTTCGGGGATGCATTTTTACCAGCCAATCCAAACCCCATTTGGCTTCATCCAGAATATCTGCCCGATTATTTTTCCCTTTCAATCCATTCGAATCAAACTGATCAATGAATACATTTTTGAAATCTCTGTAAGCAGCCAACAGATGAAAAGTTGCATTGGCAGTGGTGGTACTGTACTGCAAATAGTCACTGGCGTCATGCCATCCACCACTGGCATCAATAATTGTACTATCCGGCAACCCTGCATCAGCTCCGTACAAAGTATATCCATCCTTTGTATGACAACTGTCTTTCAGAAACGGATTGTACCCACTGCGCTGCTGACGCATATATTGTAAACAAAAGTCGGCCGTACCCTTATACACCTGATCGTCAATCCTGAATGCGGGAGACTTTACTCCACCTGCCTTAATATAAAATTTACCCTTCCCCTTGTACGCACTGAAATTAAGGCGGTAACCCATTGCAAAAGGGCCATATGCACCAAAACGCTGGCCAACAGTAGTCTTAAACACCACTTGATTTGACGCTGCATTAATTAATTCAAAATAGGTAATGGAAGCTTGTTCCTTACTAACGTACACGGCCACTTTTGAACCCATTGGTTGATACCCTAGCTGGTTAATCCTAATCCAACTATTTTCTTTTGCAAAAAGTTTACCTGCAAAAAAAATCATAAGTGCAGTAAAAAGCACCCGATTAAAATTCAATTTATTCATGGCAGCAATTATGCTTTAAAGATAAGCGCTTAGGGAGGCTTTTTAGCCTATTTTTGTGACCAAAATAAAAGTGCATGAAGCTTGTTTCTTATTTATCCAACGGACATGATCAGCTGGCTTTTTTAGTAGATGGTTTATTATTCGACTGCGATGCCATGCATCCGGAATTACCGAATAGCATGAACATGTTTCTGCATTACTGGGACGATATGTTTCCGATTGCACAGCAAACTGAAGCTGCCATTAAATCGGGTCGTTTAAGCAAAGACAGAGGTTTGCCGATTGAAGAAGCAATGCTGCTGGCGCCTGTACCTTTTCCAACTTCATGTAGAGATGGCTATGCTTTCAGACAGCATGTGGCTGCAGCCAGAAGAAACAGGAAAGTAGACATGATTCCTGAATTTGACCAATACCCTATTTTTTATTTTACCAATCACCATAGCATCCAAGGACCCGGAGATATTGTATGCATGCCGGATCATTTTGAAAAATTGGATTTTGAACTGGAAGCAGCAATTGTTATTTGCAGAAATGGAAGAAATATAAGAGCAGAACACGCAGACCAATATATAGGTGGCTTAATGATCATGAACGATATGAGTGCCAGAAGACTGCAGATGGAAGAAATGTTATTGAATCTTGGCCCCGCAAAAGGAAAAGATTTTTCAACCGTGATTGGGCCTTGTCTTGTTACACTGGATGAACTGGAGCAATTTGAAATTCCTGCAAAAGAAGGACATGTTGGTAAAAGCTGGAATCTTTCTATGAAATGCTGGGTTAATGGTGTTCAGGTAAGTGAGGGTAATGTAGGTGATATGGACTGGACTTTTGCAGAAATTATTGAGCGTTGTTCTTATGGAGTAAATATACAGGCAGGTGATGTAATTGGTAGCGGCACGGTAGGTACAGGTTGCTTTCTGGAATTAAATGGAACGAGAAAATTAAGTGATCCTAATTATGTTGAACAATGGTTGCAACCAGGAGATAAAGTAGAAATGGAAATTGCCGGCCTGGGAAGACTAAGTAATACCATTGTGCAAGAGGAAGATGCTTTTTCCATTTTAGCAAAGAAGAAAATATAAATAAGGATTATGAAAATTGTATTGTCTGAATTACCCATTATGCAAAAACAAGCCTGGCTGCAACATGCAATTGCACCAAGACCTATTTGTTTTGCCAGCACTGTTGACAAACAGGGAAATGTTAATCTCAGCCCATTCAGTTTTTTCAATCTCTTTTCATCCAACCCTCCAATTGTTGTTTTTTCTCCTGCAAGAAGAGGTAGAGACAATACCACCAAGCATACGCTCGAAAATGTGCTGGAAGTACCTGAATGTGTAATAAACATTGTTGACTATAGTATGGTACAGCAGATGAGTTTGTCTAGCTGTGAATTCCCCAAGGGGGTAGATGAGTTTGTAAAGGCAGGATTTACCAAAGAAGCTGCCAGCATGGTAACACCTCCGATGGTAAAGGAGGCTAAAATAAAACTTGAGTGCAAAATAAACGAAGTAAAAAGTTTAGGAGAAGAAGGTGGGGCTGGACAGCTGGTGATTGCAGAAGTACTGTGCATGCATATTGATGATAGCATTTTAAACGAAGCAGGCAATATGATTGACCAGACCAAACTGGAACTGGTTGCCCGTTTAGGTGGAGACTGGTATTGCAAAGTAAGCACTGACAACCTTTTCAAAGTAGCCAAACCCAACACTGCATTAGGTATTGGAATAGATGCTTTACCCGGTAGCATAAAAAGCAGCAGCTTCTTAACCGGAAATCATTTAGGACAATTAGCCAATGTTCATGAATTGCCTACGATAGATCCCGGATTTTCTGATGACAGGCTGAAAAATATTATTCAGTATTATGGCCTTACTCCTAATGAAATGGAACAGGAGCTTCATAAATATGCGGCTGAGTTACTGAACCAGGAAAAAGTGCAGGAAGCCTGGCAGATATTGCTTTCGGGCAGCATAGATTAAAGTATAAGCAATAGAACTACCTTATTCGCCTTTATAAAATCCTTCATTCAAACCAAATTTTCGCTCTGGCGCCTGTTCTTCTATCAGGTGAAATTGTGTGGGTGATAAGCCTGTAAAATCTTTGTAATCCTTTACCAGATGCTGGTAGTCATGATAGTTGCATTCCATTGCAATACGAAGCCATTCCATTTCAGGAAAAGAATTTTTTTGTCGGAACGCATGGTCAAAACGAATCACTCGCATGAATAACTTAGGACTCAATCCTGTTCTTTCTTTAAATTTCCTTTCCAATTGGCGGGTACTATAACAAGCTTGTTTGGCAATCCAATCAATGGTATAGGGATTGTCCTTTTGCAAAAGTGGTAACCAGATTGCATCTATTGGTTGAATCAGTTTTTTTGATTTCGCTATTAAGGTTCTAATAAATTGATTTCCGATAGCAATCATTGCTGCATAATCAACTGCTTCAAATAACTGTTCATTAATGTCGTGAACTTGATTTCCAAAAACCAAAGAAGCATCTAGGTATTCATTTACCAATTCACAAGAAGACATGCCAGTCAATTGTTGTATGGCACCCGGCAAAAATACAATTTGAAAAACCAGAAAACGATGCCCAATCATCCGATTGGTAACTTCAGTAAACTGTCCATACAAAACAACAGGCAGGTTGCTTACTGTCTTATTGGATGAAGCATAGTGAACCGTTTCCCGATCATAGGGATAAAATGCCAAACATTGCTCTGGTCTTGGTGGATATGCCTTACTGGGAATTGTCTCTTCCGAGGAGAATTCCAAATGAACAATCCTAAAAAGTTGTACAAATGATTGTACATCAGGTGCCGGCAGAAAATCCTTTAAAATCATGCTGTATCAATTTACAACTTAATTATAAATTCAATGGGGTGCTATAAACTCAGAGGGGGACCTACCACTTTCATACCATGTGCTTTATGAATAGCGTCCATTTCAGCTGCACTTGGCTTTGTTTTCATAGTATTCATCAAACTAAAAAACTCCTCCATTTTCCCAGCAGGTTGTAACATATAAATCATCCTACCTAAGTCGGTTAACTGAATCCATGTATGTGGTATATTCCTGGGCAAAAAAATGGTTTGTCCAGCTGTTAATACATGGGTCTCATCTCCAACAACAAAACGATAACTTCCGTCTATCACAGTAAAAATTTCATCCTGTTCCAGATGTACATGTAACATAGGGCCCACTTTGGCAGTTCCAACATAATCAAATACAGACAACTGTCCATTGGTGTCTTTAGAAGAGATTTTTAAGTCATTGGGATGGACACCCAGAAACTTCACCACTTCACCGAACCTTGACTTTCCGGCATCAACAATAAATGGTTTGGGTTGTTTGCCTGAGGATTTCTGCGCTACAAGGTTTCCCATGATGGCAATAGAAGGAATCAATAAGGCAGACTTGGTAAAAAATTCATTGCGTTTCATACTTCAGATTTTTATCCAAAGCTGCAACCCAACCCGTAAGTATTAGTGGTAAAAAAACGACATTCTTATAAATCCCCTAACTGAGGGCGCATCACAATATCTTCTATAACCGCCATTGGAGACAAATGCGCTGCCGCAAAAATCATTTCCGCAACATCATTCGCTTCCATAATTCTTTTGGGATCAATATCAAATCCATCCCAGCTAGCACTTAGTGTGGCTCCCGGCATAACGGCAGTAACTTTGATTCCTTTTGGTTTCAGCTCTTCCCGAAGATTTTTACTAAATCCCAGTAAGGCAAATTTTGAAATACTATAGCTGCCACCGTTGGCATAAGCATTTAAAGAAGCGATAGAACAGATATTAAAAACATGCCCTGAAGCATTTTGGATCATTGCAGGCAAAATGGCTCTTGTTAAATGGTAGGCACTATACAAATTAGTTTCAATCATTTGTTCCAACATTCCCTCATCTTCATCATGAATACTGCCTGGCAAAAACTGTCCTGCATTGTTTACCAAGATATCGGGTGCTCCCTGTTCAAGACACCAGGCAGCAAATTCCTGTACCGATTTTTTATTGGCCATATCACAGGATTTTCCCTTTATGATACAATTTGGGAATCTTGTTTGTATTTCATTCACGGTATCATACAAAGACTTCTCACCTCTACTACAAACAAGTATTGTATTACCCTCTGCTGCAAATTTTTCCGCTATGGCTTTGCCAATTCCTTTGGAAGCCCCTGTTACAATGATATTCATATGCTAAAGTTACTAACTTTACCCTATGCAATACCAGCACTTGTTTTTCGATTTAGATCATACACTTTGGGACTTTGACACCAATTCAAAAGAGGCATTACAAGATTTGTATCAGATTCATCAATTGAATGAAAAGGGCATCGCCAACTTTGATGTTTTTTTTGAACGATATAGTTATCACAACCATTTGCTATGGGAACGATATGCCAAAGGACAAATAAAACAAGATGAACTAAGATGGAAAAGAATGTACCTGGCTATGCTGGATTTTAAACTGGCAAATGAAAAGCTGGCGCGTTCAATGGGTATTGACTTCCTCGACATTCTACCCAATAAAAACAAAGTGTTTCCATACACATATGAAATACTGGAATACCTAACTGGCAAAGGTTATGTACTGCATTTAATTACCAACGGATTCGAAAAAGTGCAGCAGCATAAATTGATACAAAGTAATATATCACATTACTTCAATGAAATGATTACTTCTGAAGTAAGTAATAGCCTGAAACCCAACAAGGAAATCTTTGATTTTGCACTCAATAAAACAGGAGCTTTGGCAGAACAAAGCATAATGATTGGCGACAATTTAGAGGCGGATATTCAAGGGGGGATTAATGCTGGCTTAGATACGATTTTTGTAAATCATCTCAATACCACGCCGCATATAAAGGCTACTTATACCGTATACCATTTACAAGAGCTGGAACAAATTTTTTAATTCTAGTTAAATGGTTGAATCTCTAATAATAATATCATCTACTTTGTAAGCGAAACACAAGAATGGATAAATAAAAAACCCGTACTGATTTACATCAGGACGGGTACGTAACAATTGGGGGGATTGATTAAGCTTTCTTAGTTGTTGCAGGTGCTTTCTTCTCAGCTTCTTTCTTGCAACAATCTTTCATGTCTTTTCCTTTCATATCGCATTTCATTTCTTTGCCATCTTTAGCACACTCTTTCCCTTTTGCACATTTTTTTCCATCTCCATGAGCCAATGCAACACCAGTGAAAAGGGTAGCAGAAATTGCGAATAAGAATAATTTTTTCATATGACTTGTTTTTAATTGATATATTAAAATTACTGCTTTTGTTTAATTTTTTTGCAGAAAATTTGTTAACTTCTTAACGTATTGATTACCAGCTGGCAAGCACAGTAACTCCTCCTTTTACCACCTGATTCAATGCAACTTCCACTTTGGTACCCACCGGTAAAAGCACGTCTACTCTACTTCCAAACTTGATAAAACCATATTCGTCGCATTGCTTCGCTGTTTGACCTACTGCAGCATAATTACAAATTCTTTTAGCCAAGGCACCAGCAATTTGTTTAAACAAAATTTCACCGTATTGGTTCTTAACCGCCACACTCCATCTTTCATTCTCTGTAGAAGATTTAGGATGCCAGGCTACCAAATACTTACCCTTATGGTATTGATTATAGGTTACTTCACCACTCATAGGAAAGCGATTCACATGCACATTGGCTGGACTCATAAAAATACTTACCTGAATACGCTTGTCTTTAAAATATTCAACATCTGTGATTTCTTCTATCACTACTACTTTGCCATCGGCAGGACATATGATTTTTGTATCGTCAATGGTATGAACCCTGTTAGGGATTCTGAAAAAAGAAATAATGAATAGAAACAAAGCCAATGTTATTATAAAGATAATAGTTGCAAAAGTGGGCAATGTTGCACTAAGGAAACCAAAGGACAATAAGTTGATACCTCCAAAAAGTAAAGCTGTAATGGCAATGGTTTTATATCCTTCCCGATGTATGGTCATATTATTGATGAATTAATGTGCAAATGTAGGGTGCAGAGAACTTACTCTTAGAAAAAAAGAAATAAAACCAGCCAAACAGCTGGTATGGCAATCAATAAAGAGTCAAAACGATCCAGAAATCCACCATGACCCGGCATAAAGCTTCCACTATCTTTTACTCCTGCGGTTCTTTTTATTTTACTTTCCAGCAAATCGCCCAAAGTCCCTGCTATAGCGGAGGTTAGGGACACAGCCACCAGGGTTTTCAGCGGTAAGCCCCAGATATAATGACCAGCCAGTGTTACTGCAATAACTGCCAGCACGGCTCCCCCATATGTCCCTTCTTTGGTTTTCTTAGGACTAATTGGACTTAGCGGTGTCTTTCCGATTAATGAGCCCACCAGATAGGCCATGGTATCATTGATCCAGATGGAAGAAATAATGGTCATGGGTAAAACCCAGTGCGGGCCTTCAAAAAACTGAATGCTATGATCGTACAAATCAATCATCATGGCACAGGGTATGGTAATATATAGAACACCCAAAGCAGCATATAAATTCACTGGATAACCCAATTTGGTGCGAAAGAAAAAGACAGTAATCAGCAGTACAATGATTAAAATATAAATTAAGATGGAAGCCCAATACCAAAGCGGTAAAGCTTGATACAATGTCCCTTTCCCTGCTATGATCAACAACACCCAAAAACTTCCGATAATATTTTGGGATTTGTATATCAGCGGAGCGCCCGCATACGTGGCGTTTATAATCCCCATTAACCTATGAAATTCTACCAAGCAACCTACCATGATCACACCAAACAAGACTAAAAAACTCCACTGATTATAAAAAAGTCCTCCGCACATCACTAGTACAAAAATGACTGCAGTGATTGCCCTGGTTCGTAAAGTTTGTAGGTTCAATGCCATAATAAAGCGAAGATAAGAATAGCTTAGCTATTGGCTAAAAGTCTGCTGAATTAGCTGAAGGGAGGTTTCTTTCAAATGAACAGGAACATAAATTTCAATTTCTCCAAAAACCGGATAACTGCTGTCTTGTTTATTTAACTGTTGCACAGGTATCTGATTTTCAGATAACATGCCATATAAGATACTCGCTTCCGCCAAGCTTTTGGTAGAAAAAATTTTAGTCCACTGATTCATTCGCAACCATATTGGTTTGTTTGGATAAAAAAAAGTTGGCTTCTTTTTTCAATAACAGAATGGCAGGAACCACAACAAATAAGCCAATCAATCCATACCAAATGGGCATGGATTCTTCAATGGCTTCTTTAATAGGTTTGCCTGCCTTGGTATACATGAATATTTGTATCACAACCACCGCATTGTTTAAGAAATGCATCAGGATTGCTAGCCAGATATTTTTGCTGTAATGATAAATCAGCCCTAATACTACTCCCAATGCAATCCTGGGTAAAAAACCAAAATAAGACCCATGAATTGCACTAAATAAAATAGAGGCGATCAAAATACCAAGAAAGGCATTTTTGGTTAGTCCCACCAGAATGCGCTGTAAACCTGAACGAAACAAGACTTCTTCAAAAATGGCCGGGGCAATAGCTATAACCAATAATCCCAGTAGTAAATCAAAAACATCTTTCATATTGGCCAGCGACAACATGGTCTTAAGGTAATCATCTTCCATTTTTCTGGCTTTTGCTAAAAAAGAGGCAGGCATGGGAATCATTTCATTGATTTCTGCCAACGCACCACTAATAAAGAGGGCACCAAATGCTATTGCACCAACTGCCGCCACTTGCTTAATAGATAAATTACTATTAAATCCCAGTTCCTGCATAGGGTTGCTGGATACAATTCTAGCAACAGCCCAGGAGGGGACGAAAAAGGCAAGAAAAGTGGCAAAAGCATTGGCAAATCGTGAAAATTGAACGTTTTCAGGCTTTAATAAGGCATCTCCTGCCTGCATCAGGGGAACATTAAGTACTATTGAACTTAACCAGCTCAGGAGTAATCCACTAATAATTAAACTCACTCCTAAAAAGCCCAACAACATGCCTAACTGGCTGGAATATGCAACAACTGGTCTCTGATTCATTAAAATGCGTAATAAGGTTGTAAATTTGCTATTCCTTTTTTCATTCACCAACTAAATAATGATAAAAGGATCAATCTGCAATATGGTAAAAATAGATCAAATAGAACTTCCCGACTTCCCTTTGTTACTGGCGCCTATGGAAGATGTAAGCGATCCTCCGTTCAGGGCGGTATGCAAAGACAATGGGGCCGACCTGATGTATACCGAATTCATCAGTAGTGAGGGATTGATTCGTGATGCCATTAAAAGCAGACAGAAGCTCGACATATTTGAATACGAACGTCCAGTGGGCATTCAGATTTTTGGAGGAGACGAAGAAGCACTTTCCCTGAGTGCAAAAATTGTAGAAACGGTAAATCCAGATTTACTCGATATTAACTTTGGTTGCCCTGTAAAGAAAGTGGCATTAAGAGGTGCCGGTGCAGGTGTTTTGAAAGATATTGACCTGATGGTTCGCTTAACGGAAGCAACGGTAAAAAGTACCAAGCTACCCGTTACCGTAAAAACTAGACTGGGCTGGGACGATCAGAGTAAGAACATAGAAGAAGTAGCGGAAAGATTACAGGATGTTGGTATAAAAGCACTGGCCATTCATGGAAGAACAAGAGCGCAGATGTATAAAGGTGAGGCAGACTGGACCTTGATTGGAAAAGTAAAGAACAACCCCAGAATCAAGATACCCATTTTTGGAAATGGAGATATAGACAGCCCTCAAAAAGCAAAACTTTATAAGGAGCGTTACGGTGTAGATGGCATCATGATTGGAAGAGCAGCCATTGGATATCCATGGATTTTCAGAGAAATCAAACATTACCTGGCCACTGGTGAAGTGTTACCCGCACCTACCCTAGCAGAAAGAATTGAAGTGTGTAAAAAACATTTACGCAAATCAGTTGAATGGAAGGGACCCAAAGTAGGCATCTTCGAAATGCGCAGACATTATACAAACTATTTGAAAGGTTTGCCCGGCATTAAAGACTACAGAGCCAGATTGGTAACCTTAATGGAGCCAGCTGAAATTGAAGGGGTACTAGACGAAGTAACTGCAAATTATACAGGCTATGAATTCGAAAGAACGCCTATTGAATTAATTGACTATCACCAAAAATGTCCCATTGACTAGTGACATATTTTTTGGGGAAACCCATTGTGAATAATAGGCCATTAGCATGCCTGTTTCGTCAATCAGGTATTTAGAGAAATTCCAATCGGGTTCTTTTTCGCACCAACCATTTTTAGTGGGGTTGGTTAACCATTGGTACACCGGCTGTTGATTGGCGCCTTTAATAACCTGACCTTTTTTCATTAACTGGAATGTTACTCCATAATTCACTTTACAGAAAGTGGCAATATCTTCATCTGATTTTTTTTCCTGCTCTTTAAAATCATTGGCAGGGAATCCAAGAATAACCAAACGGTCTCCGTACTTTTTGTGCAATGCTTCTAGTTCTTCATATTGACCAGTATAACCACAATCACTTGCTGTATTTACCAGCAAAACTTTTTTCCCTCTTAGTTCACTGAATGGAAGGGTATCCCCATTGTTTTTGATGGCAGATAATTCGTAAAAATTTTCAATCGGGCGAATAGCTTTGTCGTTGTTCAGCATGGTTTTGCTGGACTGCCCCGTTAGCTTACCTAAGAACATAATGATGGGGTACGCTTTTTGTAATAAGGATTGTCTCCAGGTCATATTGGGTTCTTTTATCAGAAAAGCTGCAACACCGAATATAGCAGCCAGTAGCATTAGTTTCCTCATATACGTTTTTGAAATAAAAAAAGTTCAATATTTATTCAAACAACAAGAGAGATTATCCAACCAACCACTTTAATAATTTCAGTTTGCCGGTAAATGGAGGATATTTTAAAGCAGGGTCAAACCAAGTAGGTGTTTTCATTACCGACTTTTTATGACTGAAAGTATCAAAGCTTTGTTTTCCGTGATATGCCCCAGTACCGCTGAACCCTCTTCCGCCAAAAGGAAGATTAGGATTGGTTAAATGCAAACTCGCCGTATTTACACATGCACCTCCGGATGGAATAGCATCCAGCCAGGCCTTTTCTTTTGCAGCGCTACTGGTAAAAACATAAAATGCCAGCGGATTAGGATTTCTATTGATAATGGCTTTGGCTTCTTCCAGCTTAGAAAAAGTAAGGATGGGCAAAACAGGACCGAATATTTCATCCCGCATAATATTAGAATCTACAGAAACACCATCAAGCAAAGTGGGTTCTATATACAAATTCGCTTCATCATATTTCCCTCCGTACACTACAGTACCATCCGATAAATAGGAAACAATTCGATTAAATTGTTTCTGGTTAATGATTCTTCCATAGGCATCGGAATCGATGGCATTGGCGCCATAAAATTGAGGGATGTACTTCTTAAGTGCTTCAATCAATTCAACCCTTCTAGACTCATGCACCAAAACATAATCAGGGGCTACACACATTTGACCAGCATTGGAAAACTTAGGCATGGCAATGCGCTTGGCTGCAACAGCAATATTGGCATCGTCTTCTACAACGCAGGGACTTTTACCACCTAATTCCAGGGTAACAGGCACCAGATTTTCAGCAGCCATTTTGTAAATAATTTTTCCAACAGATGTGCTGCCCGTATAAAAAACATGATCAAATACAAATTGATTCATCATGGCAGGTATAACTGTTGCGCCATCTCCTTTCACATAAAGCACCTGTTCCGGAGGAAAAACAGCTTGGACAATTTTTTCCATAATGGCTTCAGTTGCGGGAGCGAATTCGCTGGGTTTCAATACCACAGTGTTTCCGGCAGCAATGGCCCCCATCAACGGAGTAAACAATAACTGAAAAGGATAATTCCAGGGACCAATTACCAATACAACACCCAGTGGTTCCCTAAAGATAGAGGAGCTAGAAGGGAGGTTCAGCAAATTAGTAGTAACTGGTTCTGCATCCATCCAGGAAGATAAATGCTTAATTGTTTCCTTTAGCTGAGTCAAAAAAAAGCCATTCTCGGTAACCCAGGTTTCTTCCCTGCTTTTGTGCAAATCTATATATAGGGCATCATAAATTTCTTCTTCGTGATCTTCCACTGCTTTTTTCAAAGACATTAACTGCTGCTTTCGAAAAGCGTAAGGCCTGGTGGCACCTGATTCAAAAAACCTTCTTTGTTGCTGCAGTTGTTCAATAAGGGCTTGCATTCGTCCAAAATTTAGAAGAACAAGTTAAGCAATTAATTAGCCTTCTTTTCTATTTGTGGATACTGAATTCCTAATTGCTCCAGATAGGTTTCATATTTTGATGGGTCGTAATAATACTTCTTCAATTGCGGCCTGAACTGGTCCATTATTTTTTTATTCAGGTGAATGGCTGGCGGATTTGTTGGTTCCACAAATGACTTGTACTTTATATCTTTTGTTTGTACATTTTTATGATAGTCCCAGGCATTTGAAATAATGCTTGCATCTGTAAACATATCTAGCAAAGTTGCGGCAACTACTTTACTTCCGCTAACCACTCCCTTGTGTGCAATAGGTGTTGCCATTGCAATACCATCTGCCCAGTTATGTCCCGGGGTGCCTGGAATATTGGAGGGATATCGAAGAACAACAGTTGGCAAGTTCCATGCAATATCCGCGATATCATCGCTACCTCCACCCATTGAAAATTCAACGGGGCCATTAAGCGTATCAAGTTTAGTGGCTAATCCATCAATGATTTCTCCCCGTTGATTTTTCTTTGGCGCATTTACTAATTTCTGAACGGCTCTTGCTAATTGCTGATCCGCAGCGTCCCAGGAGGGTAACCCAACTGTTTTAATATTCGCATATACTGCTTCTGCTATTGATCTATTAAAATGACCAGGCCATGCTGTACCAAGGAGTTGATGTGAAACTTTTGTGCCAGTCATGGTTGCAACTGAATTGGCATACAATACTGCATCATCGTACATATTCTTAATATCCTCATAGGTTCTCTCTCTTAAATAATACCATACAGAAGCTTTTGAGGGAACTACATTGGGTTGATCTCCGCCATCAGTAATTACGTAGTGAGATCGTTGTGTGGGCTTTAGATGTTCCCTTTTAAAATTCCAGGCAATATCCATCAGTTCTACAGCATCCAAGGCACTTTTACCGCGCCAGGGGGCACCTGCCGAATGCGCCGAACTACCTTCAAACTTAAACTCTACAGAAACAAGTCCGTTATTGCCCGCATCGCCCCATGACACACCTAAATTACTTCCAACATGAGTAAATATGCAAGCATCTACATTTTTAAAATATGCATCTCTTATATACCATGCTTTTGACCCAACCAATTCTTCTGCAACGCCTGGCCAAATAACAAGGGTTCCTGTAATGCCTTCTCGCTCCATTATTTTTTTTACTTCAATTGCAGAAAGAATAACCAAAGGCAATCCAGAATTGTGTCCTTCACCATGCCCGGGAGCATCCTCTACAATTGGCTCCTTGTATGCAACACCTGGCTTTTGTGATGCTTTAGGAATACCATCTATATCACTACCTAATGCAATTACGGGTTTCCCATTGCCCCATTTAGCCATCCACGCAGTAGGTATTCCCGAAATTCCTCTCTCGATGGAAAAGCCGTTCTTCTCTAAAATTTGAGTGAGATAGGCTGAGGTTTCAATTTCCTGAAAACCTAGTTCAGAAAAACTAAAAACCATATCAACCATTTCCTGTGCAGTTTTTTGTTTTTCATCCAAGGATTTAATAACCTCTTTCTTCCATTGACTTACATTAGAAGTGCTTTTGGTAGTGTTTTTTTGTGCAGTAACTGTAGTCACAAAAAAGATGAATGGAAGGCAAATGATTTTTCGGAGTAACATGGTATACTTTTTAGGTGCATCCTAAGTTAACCAAAAAGCCTGTTACCATTTCATTCCTATTACCATATATAAATTTGGCAAGACAATATTTTACAAATTTCATTATATTCATACTTCACAATTGCTCCATATGAAAAAGAAAGAAAATCCAGAAAAACAATCAGCTCAAAACAATTCCAGGCGTTCCTTCCTAAGGAATGCAGGCCTTGCTGCAGCAGGGTTTTACATTGTACCACGTCATGTATTAGGACGAGGTTTTATTGCCCCAAGTGATAAACTCCAGATTGCAGGTATTGGTGCAGGAGGAAAAGGAGAAAGTGATTTATGGAGTTTCTATAATAGCGGCAAAGCAGATATTGCATTTTTGTGTGATGTAGACGACAGACAATCTAAAAAAAGTAGGGAACGTTATCCTAAAGCAAAATACTACAAAGACTACAGAGAGATGCTCGACAAAGAGCACAAATACATTGATGCAGTTTCTGTATCAACACCCGATCATATGCACGCCATTCAAGGCCTGGCTGCTATGCAACTGAAAAAGCATGTATACATTCAAAAGCCCTTGTCTCATAATATTTCTGAAGCAAGAGAACTTACAGAAGCAGCTCATAAATACCAAGTAGTAACACAAATGGGCAACCAGGGTGCCAGTGGTGATGGCGTAAGAAAACTAATTGATTGGTACAATGCCGGATTAATTGGTGATGTACATACTATTTATTGTTACACAGATCGTCCGGTATGGCCACAAGGAGTTGGTTGGCCTACTACCAAAGGAACTGTTCCGGAAGGTTTAGATTGGAATCTATGGCAAGGGGTTGCACCAGCCAAAGATTATGTTGATGGATTACTTCCTTTCAACTGGAGAGGTTGGTGGGATTACGGTACCGGTGCATTAGGTGATATGGCTTGTCATATCATGGCACCTGCATTTGCTGTATTAGGATTAGGATATCCTGTATCTGCAGAATGTAGTGTTGCTACCCGATACCTCCAACCATGGACCCGTGCTTACTATCCTGAAAGTTGCCCAACAGCTTCGCATATCATTTTAACCTTCAAAGGAAAAGACGGCAAGCCCGATGTGAAACTACATTGGATGGATGGTGGTATTCAACCTGCTCGTCCTGAAGAGTTAGGACCTAATGAAATGATGGGTGATGGTGGCAACGGAGCCATCTTTGAAGGAACCAAGGGTAAAATGATTTGTGGAACATATGGTGCATTACCTAACTTATTGCCTACTTCTAAGAGTAAGGAATACGACAATGTACCGCAAACCATTAAGCGTGTACCTAAAGGAGACAATGGTCACTATGCTGCATGGGTAGAAGCGGCTATTGCAGGATATGGATCTGCTCAGGCAAAAGAACTCAGCTCTAACTTTGATATCGCAGGTCCTTTAACAGAAAGTGTTTTGATGGGCAACCTTGCCATCAGAAGTTTTGATATTCAAAAGAAAGCTGCTTCAGGTAGAGTTTCTTATCCAGGTAGAAATATCAAATTACTTTGGGATGGGCCAAACATGAAGATTACCAACTTCGACGAAGCCAATCAATTTGTAAGAAAGGAATACAGAACCTTCTAATTTAAGGAGATTGTAAAAAAGGGCTAGCAGTATTTGCTAGCCCATATCAATTTGCTATGAAGCAGTAAAAATTAAATTGAAAACACTTTCATATAAGCCGCATTCTTTTCTGCGCTCTCCATTGGGTTCGTACCAGTAAATGCTTCCTGTTCTACAATATGGTGTTTCATACCATATTTCTGCATTTGACCAAGGATCTTTTTGAAGTCGATATCGCCCTTTCCAATCTGGCAAGACTCAATACCTTTTGCGGTTTTGGTCTGGTCTTTAACATGACAGAGTCTAAAACGATTCGGATATTTTTTAGCCCAAGCAACAGGATCTTCATTAGCGGCAACCACCCAATAAATATCCATTTCAAAGTCAACCAGTCCGGCATCCGTTCCTTCCATCATAACTGTTTGCGGCACTAATCCATCCAATACCTTAAAGGAATAATCATGGTTATGATACGCAAAACGAATTCCGTTTTTCTTACAAATTTCACCGCTCTTATTGAACTCGTCATTGAAGCGTTTGAAATTGTCAATTGACTTCTGTGGCCCTTTGTAAGGACAAATCAGGTATTTAACGCCAACTTCTGCTGCTTCTGCCGCTTTTCTTTCAAAGTCAACAGTATTATTGCTATGTGCAGAGATCAGTGACATACCCAGGTCGTCCATGTATTTTTTAAACTCTGTATTTTTCCAGCCCCAGAAAAATCCTTTGGGACCTTCAAAACTTTCAATTTGCTTGTAACCATAAGACGAAAGTTTTGCCAAAGTACCTTTAGCATCTTTCATCATATCTTCTTTTACAGTCCATAACTGTAAACCAAAAGCAGAGAGCTTTTTGGTTTCTCCGAAACTGGATAAGAAATTGGATTTACCTGCAAATGGCAAACTCAAACCTGCAGCCGCAAGGCCTGCTGTTTTTAAAAAATCTCTTCTATTGTTGCTCATAATTAATTTATTGAAGCCGTGTACAAAATAAATTCAAAAGCCATGCCATTTTATTTTTTAGCCAAAGGCTTTGGTTTGATTGAGCTACTAGGTAGCCCAGGCCTTATCGCCTTTTTTATACTCGGTACATCCTTCAAACTTACCTGGCACTGCTACATAACGCAATACTTTGGTGGCACCCACTTCTGAAGTAAAGAAGCCCCATAAAGTAAGCTCTTTCATCATTCTGAAATAATGCGGAAGCTCCTCGGGCTTTTTCTTTTCCTGAAAAGCTTTTGCTTCTGCATCAAGCTCAGTAAGCATTTTGGTGCGTTCTTCTGCTGAAGCTTTCATAAAGTTGGTTCCTTTTAATTTGGCCATTCCTTCCATAAAAACTTTTGCTTCTTCCGGTTTATAACAATCTTTTACAATTACCGTCATAAACTCACCCACGTTGGCTTCTTTAGCACCTGGGGTATCTGTTTTAGGAAGAATGGTTTCGGCAACTTCATTTAAAAATGCAATGTCTTCAGGTGTAAAAGCAACAGCATCTCCTGCAGTTGATTTACAACCAGACAAAAATGCCTGAGAGCCTAAAATGGTTCCGCCTAATAATAGCGCAACACTGGATAATGCTTCTCTTCTATTCATCATGGTATAATGCGTTTAATAAGTTTATAAATTTCCTTTTTTCAATTCACTAACGGCAAAATCTACAGCTCTTGCAGTGAAAGCCATATAGGTTAAAGATGGGTTTACACATGCTGAAGATGTCATGAATGAACCATCGGTAACAAATACGTTTGGTGCATCCCATATTTGATTGTGCTTATTTACTACAGATGTCTTAGGATCAGCACCCATTCTGGCAGAACCCATTTCATGGATACCTCTACCTAATACACCATTGGCGTCATAGCCTTTAACATCTTTAACACCAGCATTGGTAAGCATTTCAATGGCATCTGCCTGCATGTCTTTACGCATTTTGAGTTCGTTCTCTTTTAACTCTGCGTCAATTTTCAGCACATTCAAGCCCCACTTGTCTTTCACTGTTTTGTCGAGGGTCACAAAGTTTTTGTGATCAGGTAAAACTTCTCCGAAGCCCATGATTCCCATTGACCAGCCACCTGGTTCTGAAATTGCTTCCTTGAATGCAGCACCAATGGTAGCTTCCGCAACATTGCTACCCCATCCACCTCTGTTACCACTTCCTTGATATCCAAAGCCTCTTAAATATTCACGTTTATCATTACCAACATTCTGGTAACGTGGAATATAAATACCATTCGCTCTTCTACCGAAAGTATATTTGTCTTCATAGCCTTCAACACGTCCACCAGCGCCAACGCCTAAGTGGTGGTCCATAATATTATGACCCAATTCACCACTGCTACTTCCCAATCCACCTTCCCATACATCCGTTGCAGAATTCATCAGAATCCATGCAGAATTTAAAGTAGATGCATTCAAGAAAACAATCTTTGACTTATAAACATAGGTCTTGTTGGTTTCTGCATCTAGTACTTCAACACCAGTTGCACGCTTGGTGTCTTTATCGTATAAAATCTTGGTTACAATGCTCCAGGGTCTTAGTGTTAGATTGCCGGTTTTCATCGCCGCAGGCAAAGTAGAACTCTGCGTGCTGAAATAAGCACCGAAAGGACACCCTAGCCAGCATTTATTACGGAACTGACAAGCAGATCTTCCTTCAATTTCTTTAGTAAGGTTAGCAGTACGTCCAATAATCATGGCACGCTGTCCCTTATAATATTCCTGCAAACGCTTAGCAACATCTTTTTCAACACAGGTCATTTCCATCGGAGGCAAAAACTGTCCATCTGGTAAAACAGACAAACCATCTCTGTTTCCACTGATCCCTGCAAAACGCTCAACATAATCGTACCATGGCTCAATCTCTTTGTAACGAACAGGCCAATCAACGGCAATACCATCTTTAGCATTGGCTTCAAAATCTAAATCGCTCCAGCGATAGCTCTGGCGCCCCCACAACAAAGAACGACCACCTACATGGTATCCTCTGAACCAGTCGTATCTTTTAACTTCTACATATGGGCTTTCCTGATCGTTTACCCACATGCCATACGTTTGTTCGTTCAAAGGATAGTCGCGGTTCAGTACTGGATTTTGCGCAATCATTTCCTGGGTTTTTCTTCCGTGGTGCGGATAATCCCAGGCCTCCTTATTGGCATTCACATAATCCTTTACGTGTTCAATGTTACGACCTCTTTCGAGCATCAATACTTTTAAGCCTTTCTCGGTTAGCTCTTTTGCCGCCCAGCCGCCGCTGATGCCAGAGCCAATCACAATCGCGTCAAAATTTTGTTCAGCCATGTTAGATGTTTATGCTTTGATGGTTTAAAAAAATAGATATTAAATATTACAGATGTCAATTGCTTTTTTTAATGAGCCCAGTTTGTCTTTTGCCACTGGAATGAATTCCTGTGCCACATATCCTTTGAAGCCCGTATCTACTATCGCTTTCATAATGGCAGGGTAATACAATTCCTGTGACTCATCAATCTCATGTCTACCGGGCACACCAGCAGTATGATAGTGACCTATATAGGCTGCATTGTTTCGGATGGTTCTGATAACATCGCCCTCATCAATTTGCATATGATAGATATCATAGAGCAGTTTAAAATTCTCCGAACCAATTTCTTTGCAAAGAGCAACGCCCCAGGCAGTCTTATCGCACATATAATCTTTGTGGTCAACTTTACTATTCAGCAGCTCCATGATGATAGTAACGCCTCTTTTTTCTGCAAGCGGCATAATTTTTTTTAAACCCTCCGCTGCATTTTTTAATCCAACAGCATCGTCCATCCCATTTCTGTTTCCACTGAAGCAAATCAGGTTTTTATAGCCGGCATCTGCTACCAGATTAATATGTTCTGTATAGTTTTTAATTAATGTAGCATGGTACTGAGGATCGTTCCATCCCTTAACCAGACTGATTTCTGCGCCATTACACATGGTAGAAACCATGCCATGCTTTTTTAAAGTTGGCCAATCTTTAGGACCCACTAAATCAATTCCGGTAATACCTATTTTTTTTGCTTCAATACACAATTCATCTAAAGTCAATCCATCAAAGCACCAACGGCAAACTGCGTGATTTATATTCCCTTTCATAGTTGTTGAGGCCGTAGCGCAGGACGCTAAGGACGGAATCAGGGGTGTTGCAGCAACTGCAACAGATCCTGTAATAATGTTTTTAATGGCAGACCGCCTATTGGATGATTTTTTCATACAGCATTCAGAACCCTAATATAAATATTTGTTTGCAGTAAACTTCTATGAATTATATAAAATGTTCAAGAAGGCATTCGATTCGGTAAACAAATAACAAGAATGAATCCAGTTCATTAAATGAATATAATCGCCGATTATGATTAAATTAGAGGCGCATAACCAAACAATAAATTAAAAAATATACTTATGGCTAGAAAATTAAGAATGGGAATGATTGGCGGAGGAAAGGATGCGTTTATTGGCGCAATCCACCGTCTTGCCGCCAATATGGACGGTCAGATTGAATTGGTTTGTGGTGCATTAAGCATCAATCCAACCATCGCCCAGGAATCGGGAGAAATGTTATTTCTGCCACAGGATCGTATTTATATGACCTATGACGAAATGATTAGCAAGGAAGCAGCATTGTCTGCAGACAAAAGAATGGATTTTGTAACGATTGTTACGCCCAACTTCGCCCATTTTACACCGGCCATGATGGCGTTGGAGCACGGTTTCCATGTTGTAATTGAAAAACCAATCACATTTACACTGGAAGAAGCCAAGCAATTAAAAGCCAAAGTGGAAGAAACTGGTTTAACACTATGCTTAACGCATACTTATTCAGGCTATCCAATGGTAAAACAAGCAAGGGCAATGGTAGCCGAAGGTGCATTGGGTAAAATCAGAAAAGTATGGGTGGAGTATCCGCAAGGCTGGTTGAGCAAGCTAAGTGAAAGAGAAGGCAATGCGCAGGCAGCCTGGAGAACCGATCCTAAAAAATCTGGAAAGAGCGGAAGCATGGGAGATATTGGTACCCATGCAGCACATTTGGCTGAATATGTAACCGGGGCTCAAATCAGTAAAATTTGTGCCGACTTAAATACCAAAGTAGAAGGTAGAATGCTGGATGATGATGGATCTGTATTGTTACATTTTAACAATGGCGCATCGGGTGTATTGATGGCATCTCAGGTTGCTGCGGGAGAAGAAAACGCGCTAAAAATAAGAGTATACGGAGAAAAGGGAGGTTTAGAATGGGCGCAGATGGAACCCAATACCTTAATTGTAAAATGGCTGGAAGCCCCGATGCAGATTTTACGTGCAGGAGCCAATTACACCGATCGTTTATCCAGCTTTGCTACTAGCAATTGCAGAACGCCCGGCGGACATCCGGAAGGTTACCTGGAAGCTTTTGCCAATATTTATAAAAATTTCGCTGCAACGGTACAGGCTAAAATTGAAGGCCGCACCCCTACCAAAGAACAACTGGATTTTCCAGGTGTTGAAGATGGAATCAGAGGTATGGCATTTATTGATAATGTAGTGGCATCTGCCAACTCAGATGTTAAATGGACAGAACATAAAATATAATTCATGACCAATATTAAAGGACCAGGCATTTTCCTGGCGCAGTTTATGGGCGATACAGCCCCGTTTAATTCATTGTCATCTATTTGCCAATGGGCAGCTTCTTTGGGTTTCAAAGGAGTACAAATCCCCTCTTGGGATGCACGTTGTATCGATTTACAAAAAGCAGCAGAAAGCAAAACCTATGCAGATGAAATCAGAGGGATTGTTGCTGCCGCTGGATTAGAAATCACTGAACTTTCCACGCACTTGCAAGGACAATTGGTAGCGGTAAACCCTGCGTATGATGCTCTATTCGATGGCTTTGCACCAGATGCTGTAAGAGGAAATCCAAAGGCAAGAACTGAGTGGGCAGTTCAACAGTTAAAATATGCAGCCAAAGCTTCCCAAAACCTGGGACTCAATGCACATGCTACTTTCAGCGGTGCTTTGTTGTGGCAAACGGTTTATCCATGGCCACAAAGACCAGCTGGTTTAGTAGAAACAGGATTTACAGAATTAGCTAAAAGATGGATGCCCATCCTACATGAGTTTGATGCAAATGGCGTTGACCTTTGTTATGAAATTCATCCGGGCGAAGATTTACATGATGGCGTTACTTATGAAATGTTTTTAGATAAAGTAAACCATCATCCACGTGCTTGTTTATTATACGACCCCTCCCACTTTGTGTTACAGTGTCTCGATTATAAAGCCTATATAGATCACTATCATGAACGCATTAAAATGTTTCATGTAAAAGATGCCGAGTTCAATCCTACAGGAAAGCAAGGAGTATATGGTGGCTATCAGGGTTGGGTAGAAAGAGCTGGAAGATTCAGATCATTGGGAGACGGACAGGTAGATTTCAAAACCATTTTCAGTAAACTGGCACAGTATAACTATACTGGCTGGGCAGTAATGGAATGGGAATGTGCATTAAAGCATCCGGAGACCGGTGCTGCAGAAGGGGCTCCTTTTATTCAGCAACATATTATTCGAGTAACAGATAAAACATTTGATGATTTTGCTGGTACCGGATCGGATGAAAATTTTAATAAAAGAATATTGGGTATCAACTAACTTTAACCACGCTATTTTGAATAACAGCTAGCGTATCACCATTTAAACGAACGATTATGAAAAAGTACTTAGTACTATTTGCCATCACTGGATTAGTTGCTGCAGCTTGCGGTGGCAGTGAAGAAAAGAAAGATGAAAAAGCAGCAGAACCTGCTGCAACAGCGGCTCCTGTAGCAGATCTTAGTAGCAACCCTGATTACACAAAGGGATTAGAACTGGTTGGTAAATCAGACTGCTTAACCTGTCACAAAGTGAACGATAAACTAATTGGACCATCTTATAAGGATGTTGCAAACAAATACGAAGCTACAGAAGAAAATATCAGTATGCTGGCCAGCAAAATCATTAAAGGTGGTAAAGGTGTCTGGGGAGAAATACCAATGACTCCGCACCCACAAATTAGTGAAGAAGATGCGAAGGCAATGGTAAAATATGTTTTACTCCTTAAGTAAGCTACATGAATCAATTAATATGGGTTACTGTAATGGGGGCTGGACTTTTATCCGTTTCTATTAATAACATCAACAATTTCACCTCCTCAAATCCCGCAAAAAATTCAGCCGCCGCTGCCTCAACTGGAAAGCTGTCTGCAATTTCCACCAATCCTAATCGCGCAAAAGCGAAATGGATTAAATTGTTTGATGGCAAAACCACCAATGGCTGGAGAACCTATGCAAAAGACAGCATTGGAAGTGCATGGAAAGTAGAAGACGGTGTTTTGTTTCTAGACTCGAAAGCCAAGAAGGAACAGAAACTGGGTGGAGGTGATATCATTCACGAAAAATCATTCGAGAATTTTCATCTACGTTTGGAATGGAAGGTTTCCAAAAATGGCAACAGTGGCATTATTTTCTGGGCACAAAACGACCCGGCAAAATACAAAGCGGTATGGCATACCGGACCAGAAATGCAAGTGCTGGACAATGGCGGACATCCGGATGCAAAAATCAGAAAACACCGCGCAGGTGATTTATACGATTTAATTGAAGGACCAGACACCGCTGTAAAGCCAGTTGGCGAATGGAACAAAGCAGAAATTATTTCAAAAAACGGTACACTGGAGTTAAAACTCAATGGCGTTACTACGGTAAAAACCACTTACGGAGACGATGCATGGTTTAACTTAATTGCTAACAGCAAATTCAAAACCATGTCTGGTTTCGGCAGAACTTTTAGTGGACATATTGCCCTGCAGGACCATGGAGACGATGTGTGGTTTCGCAATATTGAAATCAAGGAATTATAATGCAAACCCTGAACCACGAGTACTTCATGAAACAGGCATTAAAAGAAGCCCAGTTGGCTTTTGATGCGGATGAAGTACCCGTGGGTGCAGTGGTGGTTATGAATAACCAAATTATTGCTAGAGCGCACAACCAAGTAGAGTTGCTAAACGATTCAACTGCACATGCAGAAATACTGGCCCTCACTTCTGCCTATAGCGCATTAGGCGCCAAATACTTGCCCGAAGCCACCCTTTACGTAACCGTAGAACCCTGTCTCATGTGCTGCGGTGCTATCTATTGGGGTAAATTGGGACGCATCGTGTACGGTGCATCCGACGAAAAGAATGGATACAAGCACCTCACCAAAGAGCAGTGGCCATTTCATCCCAAGACAGAATTAATCTCTGGCGTTTTAGAAGCCGACTGCGCATTTCTCATGCGTTCTTTTTTCAGGGCCAAGCGATAGCTATTTGATATAAGCGCTTGTGTTCAATCATAATCGAAATTTGGGCTCATTCAAAAGGAATATTACTTTGTTTAAAATTTAATTAACCAATTCGTCTATCATTCTTAAACCATAGATGAGTCATGTATAAGAAGGTAGTTTTTTTCGCCCTATTCGCATTTATAGCTAAGCTGTCGGCGGGACAGGTTGATAAACCTAAAGAATTAAATCCTCAAATTGAGTTTTCAAGAGACACTTCATATATAGAAAAGGCTTTTTCGCTACGAATGAAAAAAGATTATACCACAGTTGGTATGAATAAAGCTATAGAAGAGATGACTTCCTCTTATGACCAATTGCTCAATAAATATTATAATAGGCTCTTAAAACTATTACAGCCTCAAGATAAAATAACACTTGTGACTGCACAAAAAGCTTGGCTAAAATTTAGGGATGCAGAATCTAAATTAATCAGAACCCTCTCTAAAGAAGCTTACTCAGGCGGTGGCACTATACAGTCAAATTTAGTATCGAGCGGATATGCAGACCTTGTTGTGAAACGATGCATAGATATTTTTAAATACTATGATAGCCTTGAAAAAAGTGAAAAGTATTAACAAGGCATCGCTTGCAGGCTATAATTTCTATTGCATATTAATATGTAGGATAACTTTAGATTAATAACTTAGAAGTGATATGTTAGGGTTGGTGTTAACGTGATAGTTTCTAATGTATTGGTTGATACTAGATAGTAGATTCTAGATCTTATACCTATATCGAATTTTGTATCTATTTTTTTTGAATATTGCAAACCAGCTGATAGCCCTCCTTCCTCCAATTTGCTATTAGCAAAATTTCTTTGAGAGATGTCTATAATATTTCCAATAGTTATTTCTTGTTGTTGAGAACGGAGATAAAAAATGCCAAACTCATACTTAAAGTTGGGAGTCTTCTTCGAAAAGTTTCTTTGATAAAATAATTGATAAAAACGATTTTCATGTTTAATGTCAAAATCATTAATCGAAAGCCCCAATCCATTAATTATAGTACTGTAACCAATCCGTTTTGTATTAGAACTTTGTGCAAATCCAAAATTCCAAGAGGCCATTTTAGTTGCTTGAAATTTTAATTCGACTCCACTAATACTTCCAATGAAATTTTTATTTAAAAAAGCAGTACCATCTGGTCTTCCATTTTCGTTATAGCTTCGGACAAAAAAATTACCTTGTAAGCCATAGCTCACTTCTAATGAAATTTTACTTTTAGTTTGCGCAAAAATTTGTGCGGACAGAATCAAAAGTAAAAACGAAAGGTTTGTTTTCAACATATTGGAATTATTGGATTTTTCTTATTAAACGAGGAAGATAGATATTCAAGTGCAAATATGAAAATGAGTATTCGAGAAATACCACTTCACGCAATTATTAATGATGGATTTACTCAAACAAACACGAGAATGAGCATTCGATTATTACTGAATAACGAAATTATATGAGATGTATTAGCTGAGTAAAATACCAAAGTGAGCATTCGATTATTGCATGCGAATGAGAGGCTCATGAGTTAAATACATGCAATAATCGGCAGCGAACGTGGAATTTTACTCAGCTAGTACTTAGATAATGTCAAATTCCGAAACAAATCGGCTCTTTAACACATAATTAAACCAATGCCGTGTAAATTTGTAATTCATTTTTATACCTTTTAAATATAAACACTATGTCATTTACTTTAGCACCTTTACCCTACGCGCATGACGCGCTTGAGCCACATATTGACACTACAACCATGCAAATTCACCATGGCAAGCACCACCAGGCTTATGTTGACAATTTAAACAAAGCCATCGCTGGTACCCCTAATGAAGGAAAGTCTTTGGAAGAATTAGTGAAAGCTGCAGGCAGCATTAGCCCGGCTGTTCGTAACAATGGTGGAGGTCACTGGAACCATACCTTCTTCTGGGAAAGCCTTGCAGCTAATGCAGGTGGAACACCTTCAGGTGAATTAGCAGATGCTATTAATACTGCATTCGGTTCATTCGATGCATTCAAAGAGAAATTCGCGAATGCGGGGATGACTCGTTTTGGTAGTGGCTGGGCTTGGTTAATTGTAAAAGACGGCAAACTAGAAGTAAGCTCTACCCCTAACCAGGACAATCCTTTGATGGATGTTGCTGAAGTAAAGGGTACGCCAATCTTAGGTGCTGATGTGTGGGAACATGCTTACTACCTTAAATACCAAAACCGCAGAGCAGATTATTTAGCTGCTTTCTGGAATGTAGTAAACTGGAGCAAAGTAGCTGAGCGTTTTGCTGCAGCCAAGTAAATAAAATCTTGTATTTTCACGTCACGCTGTAGATTTCTGCAGCGTGATTTTTTTTAAATATAGTCGTATGAAAAACCTATTTGCCTTTTTTGTTTTGAGCAGTTTATTAATCGCCTGTGCTGGCAATGACAAAACCATCATCATTATGAGCAAGGGGGAAGCTGCTGTAGATTTAAATGCTGGAACCATTCAGGCGAAAGACGGGGCAGGTCATGAAGAAAAATTAGTGGCAGTAAATAAGGCCAATATTAGCTTTAAACTCAATACGCCTGCTGGTGAGGCAACCGTTGAGTTAAAGGAAAATGGTTTATACATAATCAATGTTAAGAACGATACTATTATCGGAAGCTATCAACAATATACCAGTGCATCTCAGGCACAAAAAGTAATTAGCCAGGAAAGCTTGGCTCAAAAAATTGATTCCTTGCAATTGCTGAGCGAAGGCAAGAATGTAACGGCTGCGAATCGAAACTTTTTCATCCTACCCAATCAGGCTGCATTCATAACCAGTAACGCACAGGCACAAGTAGTAGGGCCATATCACCAGATGCGTTCTGCAGAAAAAGTAGATGGAAAAGATCCGGAGATTTATCGCTTCTATAGCATCAAAGAAATCAGGGAAATGATTAGCAAACTCAAAGCGCTTACGGTAGCTTCGGAATAATTTGGCCAATCAGATTTACGAAATATATGTTGTAAGCAAAATAGCTAAGGAACAGGGTCCCAGCCAGAACCACCGCCAGGCCTACATTTGCTAAGACGCTTCGCCAACAGCCATCCCCCTTTGAATAGCCCATATTTTTTTAGGGCTTCTTCGCCATATTGCGAACAGGTTGGAATGAACCGGCATTTAGGACCCATCACGGGTGAAAGAATGTATTGGTAAATTTTAATAAACGGAATCAGTATATATCCAAGCAATTGCGCTATGGAAAAATAGCTTTGCTTATTCAATCTGATGGGACGGGTGGGATTACAACTGCTGCACATGGTTTTCCGTTTCGGTAATTTTTCGCAACAATTTTTCCAGCACTTTTTCCATAGTTTCTTTTAGCGGGGCAAATGCGGGAAGCTCTTTACCTACGTACAAAAAGAATACATCTAAAGATTGAGTCTTTTGCTCCATTGCAGCATAGAGGGGCTGCTTCTGTGTTCTATATACTTCGCGCAACAAACGTTTAACCCTATTTCGGTCATTGGCTTTCTTAAAAATTCTTGAACTCACGCCAACCCCCGCATGGACATTACCCCTTTTTAAAAGCATTTTTTCCTTTTCAGATGATTCAGAATCATTGCCTGAATTAACATCTTCCGACAAGGTATAAAACATTTTAATCGGGAAAATACTAAACGACTTACCCCTAGCAAATAGCCCTTCCAAAGCTTTTCTGCTTTTTAATTTTTCGTTTTTGGAATAAGTGTTTTTGGTTTCCATTCTTTACAAAACTAAAAAAGCTCCGTCACAAAGACGGAGCTCAATATGATTTGCCCAACAAGATTCTGCGAATCTTGTTTCCTCAGAGAGGATGGAGGGGATTACTTTAATCCTTTTTCGCTAGAAACAGTCAGTTTCTTACGACCTTTCGCTCTGCGGCTTGCCAATACTTTACGGCCATTAGCAGTCTCCATACGCTTACGGAAACCGTGAACGGTTTTACGACGACGCTTGTGTGGTTGGAATGTACGTTTCATTGATGTCTTTTTTTACTAACCCTAAAATATGGTTTCATTTCATTGCTGCAGTCACCATACCGCCGCTTGTGAAAGGACGGCAAAATTAAGTAAAAAAGATTAATGACCCAATAGTATATGCGTTGATTTCAAGGATTTTCCAAAGAAAATAGCCCCTTTCTCATCAAAATCGGCAGTAGAATCGGTGGTACAGAACCTTATTTGGCCATTTTTAGAGCATTTTTCGGCCATAGCGGGATGTCTTTCCAGGTAATGAACCAGGCTTTGGGCTACAATTTCACCTTGCGCTATCAACTGGATATGACTCGGAAGAAAGGCAGAAATCTTAGGAATCAACAATGGATAATGCGTGCAAGCCAGTAAAATAGTATCAATAGCAGGAGATTGCTGCAATAGCTGTTCAAGATTATTCTTCACAAAATAGTCAGCACCTGCCCCTACATGCTCCCCATTCTCAATCAGCGGAACCCACATAGGACAAGCCTGCTGATACACCGACATTTCAGGAAAAAAATGGGCAATTTCCAATATATAACTTTCACTGATGACTGTCCCTTTGGTCGCGAGCACGCCCAGCTGGCCCGATTCGGAGAAACGACCAATGACTTCAGCGGTGGGTCTGATCACCCCAAGCACTCTTTTAGAAGGTCCATAGGCAGCCAGATTCTTTTGTTGTATAGTACGTAGCGCTTTTGCAGAAGCAGTATTACATGCTAAAATAACCAGCTCGCATCCTTGTGTAAAAAACCAATCTACCGCTTCCAGTGTGTATTGATATACTGTTTCAAAAGAACGGGTTCCATAAGGAGCCCTTGCATTATCTCCTAAATACAGATAATCATATTGGGGAAGCGCTTTTTTCAGTTCTTTCAAAATGGTTAAGCCTCCATATCCACTGTCGAATACGCCAATTGGTGCTGTTGCGTGCATGGGCTAAAGATAAAAATAAAAGCCTCTCTGAACTCAATCAGAGAGGCTATATCATAAATCAATTCTTCTATTTGTATTCAGAACTATCCTTTTCCTGCAGGTTTCGCAGCTGGCTTAGCTGGAGTAGTTGTACTGCTACCTGAAGCGGCTTTCCATGCATCTTCAATTTCCTTAGGTAAAGGAAGCTTTAATTTCTGGGCAGCACGAATAGTAATATTGTCCAATAAGTTTGGTCTTACATAAGGAGAAATAGTTTCAGCTTTTAAAACCAAAGTATACTTCTGCTCAGCAACTACTTCCTGAACGGCAGCATACAATTTTTGTCTGTATGGATCTACTAATTCTTCGTATTTCGCTTGCTCCATTTGCTGAGAATATTCAGTCCAGTTAACCAATTTGTAACGGGCTTGTAACAATTCTCTGGTTGCTAATTCTCTTGCTTTGGCAGGCATGGTAGCAGAATCTTTCTTGAAGATGCTGTCTCTGCGCTGAAAATCAGCCAAAGTGTATTTGTATTCTTCTTGTAAAGAATCTAATCTATAGCTATTTAAAAGCGTGTCAATTTTAGCAATACCAGGAAATAGGGAAAGAGCAGCTTGCTCATCAAAGTATCCAATTTTAACCTGAGCGCTGGCGCTGTTAGAGAAAAGTGTAATCGCAGCGATAGCCACACACACAAAGAGAAATTTTTTCATTGTAATGAAATTTATTGTTTGTTTTTGATTAACTAGTTTTTAATGCCCAACTCTCGTAAAACCTCATCGGATTTATCCAGTTTGGGGTCGGCAAATATAACGGTAATTCCTTCACTTTTATCCAAGATAAAATCATAAACCCTTGCTACCGCTATTTTTTGGATGGCATTGTATACTTTATCCTGTATAGGTTTAACTAATTTTTGACGTTCCTTGAACAAATCACCTTCGTATCCAAAGCGCTTTTTCTGCAGGTCACGAATCTCTTTCTCTTTAACAAAAAGCTCATCTTCCCGCTTTTTCTTTAATTCATCCGTTAACATCACCTGTTCAGCCTCGTAGTTTTTATACATTTTGTCGAGGATGGCTTGTTTTTCATCAATTTCTTTTTGCCATTGCTCTCCTACTAGTTGAAGCTTTTTATCTGCATCTCTGTATTCTGGTATTTTGCTCAGAATATACTTGGTGTCAATAATGGCATAGCGTTGCTGAGCGCTAACCGCAGTGGTAAGCAATACAAGGGTTGTGAAAGCGACTAGAATTTTTTTCATACCGATAATTTTATGGTTATTCAGGTTCGAATCCAAGCATAAAGGTAAAGCGTGCAGCATCCCTTAACTGATTGGTTCCATTAAACCTATCCAATCCTATGCCATAATCAAATCCAAGCAATCCAAACATAGGTAAGAAGAAACGCATACCCACGCCCACAGATCTTCTAAGCTGGAATGGATTGTAGTCTTTAAATGAATACCAGCCATTAGCTGCTTCAAAGAAAGCCAATCCAAAAATGGTACTGCTTGGGTTTAAGCTTAAAGGATACCTCATTTCCATCGTGTATTTATTAAAGATGGTAAAGTATTGGTTTGCTCTTTGCTGATCTGGGTTTACGCGGGGATTAGAATTGTCGTAAACAGGGTATCCTCTGTGGGCCACAATATCAAACCCTAATAAGGCAAACTGGTTTGTTAAACCTGCGTCCCCTACCTGGAAACGCTCAAATGGTGAAACTTGTAGTTTTTCATTGAATCTTCCTACAAAGCCAAACTTCGCTGCAAAACGCATAACGAACTGCTTGTTACGGTCTTCCCCATGCGGCTTACCCAATGGAACAAACCATTCTCCGTTAAAACGCCATTTGTGGTATTCGATCCACTTATAAGGATTATCAGCCGGATTAAAATTGCTGTTGATTAAAGAATAAGGGGGAGTAATTTGTAGACTAGCCATAAAGTTTGATCCTGTTTTAGGGAACATAGGCTGGTCAATAGAAGAACGCTGTAAAGCAATTCTAAAGTTTAGGTTGTTTACAATACCATTGTCAAAACCGGGTAAATTGGTTGGGTCAATGGCATAGTTGCTTAACTTATATCGGGTATAGTTTAACCCCATCGACAAAGAGAAATAGTCATCAGGCCACTTCAATTGCTTAGCAATGCTTGCTGTAGCACCTGTGGTAGAAATATATCGCTGACTAGCAATGGCAGGATCAAAGCGCCCTGTTAGCGGGTCAAATGTTTGACCAAACTTGGTATTGAATACGCTGACAGTTAATGCATTTCTTTTTTTACCACCTAACCAAGGCTCAGTAAAGGAGAAATTGTAAGATCGGAAAGCACGTCCATTACTTTGAATACGCAAACTCAACTTCTGACCATCTCCCATTGGCAATGGATCCCAGGCTGTTTTCTTAAATAAATTTTTTGCAGAGAAGTTATTGAATGATACACCCAGTGTGCCCGTCAATCCAATTAAACCACCCCATCCTGCACTCAATTCCAACTGATCACTTGATTTTTCTTCTACACTATAGTTGATGTCTACTGTACCGTCTACCTGGTTAGGTACGGGATTCGGTGTAATCTTTTCCTGGTTAAAATAGTTCAACTGCGCCAATTCTCTAACAGAACGAATCAACAACTGACGGCTGAATTTTTCACCGGGTATGGTTCTGATTTCTCTTCTAATCACATACTCTTTGGTACGATCATTTCCTGCAATACGAACATTTTTAATGGTTGCTTGCGGACCTTCAATAATACGAATTTCAAAGTCGATGGTGTCGTTGTAAACAGCTGTCTCAATGGGTTCTGTTCTAAAGAATAAGTACCCATCATCTTGATAAAGACCGCTAATATCCATTCCATCTGGCGTAGAAGATTTACCCAGTTTTTTATTCAGTACATCTAGGTTATAAATATCTCCTTTCTTAATACCTAGGATAGTAGTCAAAATAGAATCGGAGTATTTGGTATTTCCTCTCCAGGTAATATTACCGAAGTAATACTTTCTACCTTCATTCATTTTAAGATCAATGTTCAGATTACCATTCCCAACACTGTACACTGTGTCTTTATCAATAACCGCATCTCTGTACCCCAATGAATTGTAATATTCCAGTAAAGACTCTTTATCTTCTAAATATTTCTTTTCGTCAAACTTGGCAGAACTAAATTTAATTCGAACATATGGATCCAATACTCTTTTCGTTTTACCGAAAGTTAAAAAGCCTTTTTCTTGTAAGTATTGTTCAAACGTGTAATGTTTAGGAACCACAATTCTACCACTGTCCATAACAGGATACAAGGTAAGCCTGGATCTTTCTTTTGATCCCTTCAGTTGTTTTTTAAGCTTAACATCATCGATGGTAATATCTCCAAAATTGATATTGTTGATCTTTACTTTGGGACCCTTATCAATGAAGAAATCCAAGGCAAGCGTGTTCGCAAAAGTGGTGTCTTTTCTCTCCGCAATTTTTACTTTGGTATCTCTGTAACCCTTTTCAGCATAGAATTTTTTAATAACTTCCGATGCGGTGATCTTCATGTTTTCGGTAACCACACGATTCGGAACCAATCCTGTTTTCCCTCTTAATTCATCGCCTTGTCCTTTGGGTATGCCTTTAAAAAAGAAGTTGGATAATCTCGGACGTTCCGTAACTGCAATCTCAATATCAATTTCTTTCCCTTCTAACTTGGTAATATAAATTTCAACATCACTGAAATAATTCTGGCTCCAGAGCTTGGTAATTGCCTTTGAAAAATTATCGCCCCCAGGAATAGTCACTTCATCCCCAATATTCAAATTCGCTATAGAGATCAGCAAATTCTCATCAAAAAAACTATTGCCCACCACCTTAACCGCTGCAATTCTGTATTTTTTGGGCGTTTTTTGATTGAAAAGATTAATCAAATCTGCATCAATAGAGCGGATGGTTGTATCAGAAGTTTGTTGTGCAAATGCTGGTTTAGTAAAAAATAAAACAACTAAAGCGAACAACGATAATTTAAACACTTTATGCATCCCGTTTCTGTTTGTTCTGTTGGCGGTTGGTTATTTCCGCACACTCAGCAATTAATTTGGTTCTTTAAGCTGGGCAAATTACCCCGAATAATGAAAACTGTTTGTTAAATAAACTAGGCAATACTGGTCTCGGCTTGCACCTGATGGCCAGTTTTACCAAATCTCCTCTCCCTAGATTGAAAATCAAGAATGGCTTCGTATAGATTCTCTTTTCTGAAATCTGGCCAGCGTGTATTGGTAAAATACAGTTCGGCGTATGCCAGCTGATACAATAAAAAGTTACTAATTCTATATTCACCACTGGTTCTGATCATCAGTTCAGGGTCTGGAAAGTTACTGGTTGCCAGGTAATGCTGCAAAGTTTCGGCGGTAATTTCTTTTGGATCAATAATTCCCTTTGCAACATCCAGCCCAATATTTTTTACGGCATTCACCAGTTCCCAGCGACTGCTGTAACTCAATGCCATAATCAAATTCAGGCCAGTATTGTTTTCTGTCATTTGCAATGCTTCCTGCAAGGCAGTTTTGGCAAATTCAGGCAGTAAGTCTGTATTGCCAATCACATGCAAACGAATATTGTTTTTGTTGAGGACCGGAACTTCTTTACGAATGGTGTCTACCAATAATGCCATTAATCCATCCACTTCCGGCTGAGGTCTGTCCCAGTTTTCTGTACTGAATGCATAAAGGGTAAGATAGCCTACACCTAACTCTGCAGCTCCTTCCACTATATCTCTAACGCTCTCTACCCCATGAAAATGACCATATAATCGGTCCTGTCCTTTTTCTTCCGCCCAACGACCATTCCCATCCATAATGATGGCAATATGCTTAGGTAAACGGTCTTTGTTTATTTGCGGCAAAAGGTCTTCCTTTTTAACCATGGGATTAATTTAGTGTGCAAAATTAACAAAATCAATGGTTTTTAAGGATTTAAATACGGTAAAACTGGCTTATTTGCTAATAAGTAGGGCAGCGGTAGTTATGAAGATTGAAGGAAATACCCACTTTGATGGTCGCAAAAGCGTCTGATTTCAGGCTATTACCCCTTTGTCTGCCCTTTGTTCCAATGGATGCACCAGTTTCATAGCTTCTGTCTTGCAATAGAAAAGCAGGGCTTGGAGAACCGTCGGGAAGAGGTGAAAATGCGTCAGGAGCATAGGTTTGACCACTTACATCGTCTAAAAAGTCGGTATTGGTGAAGCGGTAAATTAATTCGGCAAATACATTGGTCCGGGCGTTTAAGGCATATTTAGCTCCAAAAGTGAAAGGAATACTTATTGCCACCGGATTATAATATTGGCGGTCTAAGTAAAGGGAAGAACCCTGACCTTCTGTTCCCAATAATCGTAAAAAAAACTTTTGTCCCCCAAGATAGGCATAGGGATCATAGGAAAATGCACCAATTCCCAATCCAATATAAGGGGTAAAATTATACCCTTCGAAACCAGGTTGAAAACGGAAAAAATTAAAATCTCCGGATATACCCACTTCCCACACATTGGAATTAAAGCTCAGATTCCTTGCTCTTTGAATATCGTTATTACTATATCTGTCAGAATATCCCAACAAAGCGTATTCGCCTGATAAACGAACACTGATATAATTATTTAATTGCTTTCTGTAGAAAAGCCCAAAAGCTGTTTTGGGACGATTGAAGCGTATTTCAGGATTCAAATCACCAAAGTAATGCCCCATACCAACGCCAATACCAATTTCACCCGAATGCAAAAAGCTTTCCATCAACTGGGCCTTCGCCGAAAAACTGGCCGAAAAAAAACTGAGAATTATTAAAAGCTTTTTGAACATATAAACTTTGGGCTTCGATTGCTTTTGTAAAATAGCAACAAATTTCTTTATCTAATTTGTTAATTTCTTTTATCAAGACCCCAAGTAAGCTTAGTTCGCAGCGTGGAGAGAAAAGTATTTTCGTTTAATCGTATTAAACTAATGTTAAATGACTCTTTTCGAACTGCCAATTGAACTGTTTTAGGTACCAACTCTCTTCTTGCGTCCATAGCAACTATAAACTCATCGGCCCTTCCTTCTACTTCAAATGAAATGATATTATTATCCGGAATTACTATTGAGCGTACATTCAAATTATGCGGACAAATTGGGGTGATCACCAAACTAGATGAGTCGGGAAATAAAATAGGTCCGTTGCAACTTAAATTATACCCAGTAGATCCTGTTGGAGTAGACACAATTAAACCATCTGCCCAATAGGTATTCAGAAACTCCCCATTCATATACGTATGAATTTTGATCATGGGAGAAGTATCCTTCTTGTGAATGGTAAATTCATTTAATGCAAAAGGTGCATCCTGAAACAAGGGAACATTTGAATCCAAATGAACCATCGTTCTCTTATCAATCAAATAAGTGTGGTTTACCAATGCATCCACTGCAGTAGATAATTCTTCTCTGCTGATGCTTGCAAGAAAACCAAGCCTTCCGAAATTAATCCCTAAAACCGGAATATTTTTTTCTCTGATTAGCGTAATAGTATCTAGCATGGTTCCATCTCCGCCCAAGCTGATTACACAATCAATAGACTCATCCAGGTCTTCGTATCCGGAAAACTGTTGAATTTTATTACAAAGCTGTTGAGGAATATTAAACTGCTCAAATAAAGTATTAAAAAGTAATATTTCGATATCGTGGCGACTCAATTCCTCCAATAAAATCAATAATGGATTTTCTTGTTCTATATCTAAGCCACGACTATAAATGGCAACTTTCATGAGAAGAATTTTAATAACTACATATTCAGATACGACAGCAAGTGCTGGTAATTTTCTTTCAGCTCATTGGCATATTCTTCCTCACCATAAAAATGTCTGACCACATAATCGTAGCGTTGGAATGTAGCTACTATATCAGATACTTCAATCTTATTGATTTTAATGGTAATGACTACCAACCCTGTTCCTGCTTCTGTATATGTATTTAATTGAGTAATATAGGCATCATTGGTTTCTACCAGTCGACTTAACTCACCAAAGGAAAAGTTTCGTTTTTCTGTTTCCAGCACAATGACTGCACCCTTTTCATCATTACCTAAAAAAGTGGACATCGACTTTAGAAAATCTTTGGTGGGTATAACACCCAACAATTCCATCTGTGCGTTTACAACAGGTAAAATGGAAAGTTCATGATTAGCAATCTGATGCAAAGCCCCCAATAAATTTTCTTCGGGTTCTATCGAAATCTTTTTGAGAATTTCAGGATTAGACAGATGCATGTCAGCATCTATAGCATCTAACATGTCTTCTTTCGCTACTACACCAACAAATTTTTCTTCACTTAAAACGGGCAAATGAAGAACATCATAGTCATCCATTAGCTGCAAAGCAAAAGATGGCTTGTCCGAAATATTCAGCGAGGGGAAACTGGTATTTACTATTTGCGATACAACCATTGAAGTACAAATGTACAAAATGATTCAGGCACCACAGTGCATTATCCTTTGTGTTTACCTAAAAAGCCTTCTAGGATTACGTTGAATTCAGCAGGCACTTCCATCATTGGTGCGTGTCCACATTTATCAATAAAGTGTAATTCACTGTTGGGAATCAATTTGTTAAACTCTTTCCCTACGAATGGAGGGGTTATGGTATCATTATTACCCCAGATTAAGCAAGTGGGCTGTTTTATTTGGTTTAACTCTTCCCCTAAATTATTTCGTATGGCACTTTTTGCCAATGCAATAATTTTAATCACTTTAACCCTGCTATTGGTAATTTCAAACACTTCATCAACCAGTTCTTTGGTTGCCATTGTAGGATCATAAAAAGTCAGTTCAGTTTTCTTTCTGATGTATTCGTAGTCTCCTCTTTTAGGATAGCTATCCCCCATTCCGTTTTCGAAAAGTCCGCTGCTTCCTGTTAAAGTGAGTGTTTTAATTTTTTCAGGATGTTTTAATACGTGCACCAGCGCTACGTGTCCGCCTAAAGAATTTCCTAACAAATGAATATTGTCATAGCCCCGGGTTTCAATGAATTTGTGAACGAATTTTTCTAAGCCACCAACGCTGGTATGAAAAATATCTAAATCGAATAGAGGTAAAATAGGAACTACTACACGGTAGCTTTTTCTAAAATGTTCAATTAAATCAGCAAAATTACTCATAGCACCAAACAGTCCGTGCAAGAGTAGCAGAGTCTCGCCTTCTCCTTCCTCTATAAACTTATACTTATCAATTTCTTTTAACTCGTAATTCATTGGCTTGTTTTTCTTAAGGCCTAGCAATTCTTGCTAAAGTAATCAAAATAAAAGAGATTTTCATCCCTTATTCTTATTTATTGCTTCAAAAAAATCAGTCAAATCGGAGAATAAATCTTTGAAAAAAGGTATGGCCGAACCTATTCCATCTACAGCAAAGGGACCCCATAAATGTATATAAGGGTAGGTTTGAGACGACTGAATAGCCGTCTGGCTTAACAATTCCATCTTTTCGGCATAAAAAATCAATACACTAAATACGGTAATATAGAGCAGAGCGTAGATGAATATACCCCCCATTTTATTAACCCAACCCAGCATAGACAGTTCGAGCACTTGCTCAATCATGGTACTCAAAATCCTCACCCCCAAAAATACCCCAGCCATAATCAGGATAAAAGCCAGAAAGGGCAACCAATAGGCACCCACATTAACCGTACTGCCTATCCATCCTGCAACCAGCGTACTGCATTTTAAAGCAGCCGCCAGGCCAATAAAAATGGCAATAAAAGAAAGTGCTGCCAAAACCAATCCTTGTTTAAATCCTTTTACGATTGCAAGAATCAGTAATGCCAGCACTACTATATCTAAAAACATAATGGTTATTTACTCAATAACGCTTTAACAGTAGCGGCAATTGTTTTACCCTCTGCTTTTCCTGCCAGTTGTTTGGAAGCCACACCCATTACCTTACCTAAATCGGAAATAGCCGTAGCGCCAGTTTCAGTTATTATTGCAGCAATAGCTGCTTCCAACTCTTCCTGAGTTAACTGCTTGGGAAGGAATTTTTCAATTACTGCAATTTCCTCCAGTTCTTTCTGGGCAAGGTCTGCACGGTTTTGCTGCTGATAAATTTCCAACGAATCCCTTCTTTGCTTTACCAGCTTCTGCAATAATTTTTGCTCCTGCTCTTCATTGATCTGGCCGTTGGCACCTGGTTCAGTCTTGGCTTTAATAATTTCGGCTTTGATAGCTCTCAGCCCTCTTAACAAAGCTTCATCTTTTGCTTTCATGGCGTCTTTCATAACGCTCATCACTTGTATTTCCAGACTCATAATTATTTATTTTGATTGATTTGTGAATCACGAAACTTCTTATAAAAAGTCTTCGCATGTGCTTTCATATCGTCCACTAGTTCCTGTTGATGTGTTGCTCGCATAAAAGCATCCGCCATTCCCATAAATGTCTGATAGTAAAAATCGGCCATTTCATCCACCATCATGTCTTTGGTCCATAAATCAATGCGCATGGCAGATTTATCTGCTCCATCCCAGAAAGCCAGCATCATTGCTTTAGCTTCCTGCTTTAGATCTGCGGTACTGTCCGAGGCAGACCAATCTATATGCTGAGGTACTTTATTTTCATCCAGACTCACATTAACGGTAATCGTTGATTGTTTCATATTGGTCAATTAATTTAAAATGCCGCAAAACTAAGACGAAACTGCTTTGGTAGCTAGTATTTCCTTCCAAAACAAGTCCGCAGCTTTCTCCCAGCTATACTGCTGAGCCCTCTCCAATCCTTTCTGTACCATTTTTTCCCTAAGCTGTTCACTTTTATACAGGGTCTGCATATGTGCTGCAATGGTATCAGGCTGATCTGCTTCTGCGTATAAAGCAGCTTCGCCGCCTACTTCGGGCATACTTGAGTTGTTGGCAGTAATAACAGGCACGCCAGATTGCATGGCTTCCAAAATCGGCAGTCCAAATCCCTCAAAATGAGAAACATAAATAGCTGCATAGGACGAAGCAGTAAGTCTGGCCAGAATTTCATCGGTAACAAAGCCGGTTAACACTACATCGTTCCGGTATTTATAGGTTGTAAGTTTTTCCATAAAGTCTTCGTACTGCCAGGCCAATCTACCTGCAAATACAAGCTTCATATTACTCTTATGCCATTTTTTAAACAAGGAAAAAGCTTTGAGAATATTCAGCATATTTTTTCGTGGACTAATGCCTCCAACACATAAAAAATACTCGTATCCATCCGTATAAGCTTCTTTCACTTGCTCTTTTTCTTCCCAGCTTACCGGCTTAAAACTGTCTCTGGCAGCTCCACTCACTACTTCAAGCGACTTTGCTTTATTGGGATAATGCTGTAAAATATCTTGCCTTGAAAATTCAGAAACAGTGATGACTCTATTGGCTTTTTTTAGAAAAAGTGGCGTAAAAGTCTGATAAAAAAATCTTTGGTGCCAGGGAATGGACTTGGGAACATGCTTGAAAGCCAAATCATGAATCACTACTATTTGCGGCACTCCTGAAAGTAAACTGCAAAATCCATAAGGCTGAATCCATATATCTGCCTTGTATTTTCTTACTTCCCATGCAGCCCGGATATTGTACCAATAAAGAAATGCCGGCACATGTCTGGCTGCAGGGCCTACCGTAACGGAACGAACATTTGGTCCGTTAATCCATTCTTTTTGATGAAGTCTATCGTAGATAAATACAAACTCATGTTCCGGATGATTTTGAACCAGTATGTTGAAAATAGATACAGCATATTGTCCATACCCTTCTAAATAATCATCCTGAAAAAAAATAGCGTTAACTGCAATGATCATACCTAGTCATTTACATCTGTCACTCCGCCAGAAACAGTAAATTTCATGGCATCAGCAGCACCGATATTAGGAAGGGGTTTAATCTTATGTTTGGGCACAAAATAAGTTATACCGGAAATAGCATAAGAATGAGGCACATAAACAGTTACATAATCTGCTAATCCGAAATCTGTACCGGTTTCCTGAGTGATAAATCCAATTCTCCAAACACCTTCTCCATCTACATTTACCAGAACAGGCTGATTGAATTTTTTTTTATTACCCGCAAACGCCTCCAGAAAATCTTTCACTGAAGAATAAATGAATTTGATTCCTGGGGTTTTTTCCAAAACAGTATCTAGCAAAGCAACGATTCGATTAACAGCAAACAAAGAGGAAAGCCAACCTACTAGTAAAACCAGTCCAATTACTACCACAAAACCCAACCCAGGCATTCGGATACTATCACCATTGGCATCTTTTCTAACTAAATCCGGTGCCAGATTCTGCACAATACTGGGCAATAAGTTATCTACCACATTAAACAAACTGATTACAACCCAGATGGTTATACCAATAGGCGCAAGTACAATTAAACCCTGAAAAAAGTATTGTAATAATCGTTTTAAAATGGCTTTTGCAGTCATATATCCTGCAAGATAGGCTAAGTAAAGGAGTTCAGAGAATCAATTGGGAATGTCAGAATTTACCGCTCATCCTGCTCCAGCTTGTGTTTAACAATAATTTAATAAAAAAAATAATGGAAACTTTGGTTACAAAAATAGTTTCCATAGTTTTGCGTCCGAATTTTTAACTATGGAGCAAAGAATTGTTGAAAAAGCCCAGGAACTCTTTTTCCGCTATGGATTAAAGAGTATCACTATGGACGATATCGCATCCAACTTGGGCGCCAGTAAAAAGACGCTATACCAGTATTTCAAAGACAAGGACAGCCTGGTGGATGCTGTTGTTCAAAGGGAAATTGAGCAAGACATGCATGAGTGTGGCCATATAGCTACAAGCTGCGACAATGCAGTACATGAAGTCTTCAAAGCATTTGATATGCTGCAAGAAATGCTGACAACCATGAACCCAGCAATCATTTTTGAAATGCAGAAATATCATCCTGAAGCGTATAAAAAAATGAATGCCCACAAGAACAAATTTTTTGTGAACATCACTAAAGAAAATCTAATCAGGGGTATTGCAGAAGGGAATTACCGAGAAGATTTAAACATAGATATTCTTTCCAGATTCAGAATTGAAAGTGTATTCCTGGGTTTTAACCCAGAAATATTCATGCAGGGGAAATTCACTCTTGTAGAAGTAGAAATGGAATTAATGGAACATTTTTTATATGGCATTTGCACGCCAAAAGGGCAAAAATTAATTCATAAGTATAAAAAGCAAAGAGAAAAATAATATGTACAAGCGAATCAAAATGTTCAGTGTACTGAGTTTATTGATGCTGGCTGGTGCAACCAATGCACAAAAAGCCAACAGATACGAATTTAGTGTGCAACAAGCAGTGGCATTTGCACAGAAGAACAATGTGCAGGTAAAAAATGCCTTATTGGCTATTCAGGCCCAGATGCAAACTAACAAAGAAATTACAGCATCTGCTTTACCAACAATATCAGGTTCAATTGGTGCAAATCATTTACCCAATGTAGCCGTACAAACACTTCCAAACTTTATTTCTCCCGCAACCTATCAGGTGTTGGTTAATGAAGGTGTTAAAGACGGGAACGGGAACCCGATAAAAATGCCAAACGATTTTGGCTTTATTGCTGCCCAATTCGGAACGAAGTGGAATTCAACTGTTGGTGTTTCCCTGCAACAATTGCTGTTCGACGGACAGGTGTTTATTGGTTTACAGGCAAGGAAAGCTTCCATTGATTTTCAGGAAGCTGCTGCAAAAGTTACCGAGGAAAATATCAAGACGAATATTTACAAAGTATACTACCAGCTAGTAGTTAGTAAAACACAGATTGAATTGCTAGATGCCAATATCAAAAGATTGCAGAAACTAGATTATGATGTAAAAGCCTTATACAAAAATGGCTTTGCAGAAAGAATTGATATTGATAAAATAGAAGTACAACTAAACAACTTAAGCACCGAAAAAATCAAAGCATTGAATAGCATTGCTATGGGCTATATTGGACTTAAGACATTGATGGGAATGCCTGCTGCAGATACCCTGGTACTAACGGATACACTTGATTACAATCAAATCAAAGAAGATGTAACAAGC
Organism: Sediminibacterium sp. TEGAF015; assembly: GCF_025997995.1. Classification (GTDB taxonomy): domain Bacteria; phylum Bacteroidota; class Bacteroidia; order Chitinophagales; family Chitinophagaceae; genus Sediminibacterium. The sequence goes on from NZ_AP026683.1 coordinate 2,049,519, forward strand.
CAGGAGTACAACTACCAGGATCGTAAAGACTTTCAATACCTTACTTCGGCCAGACAATTAAATACTTACAATGTAAAAAGGTATGAGCTGAGCAAACTACCAACAGTTGCACTGGGAGCTTCCTATAGTAAGTTGGCACAAAGAAATCAATTTAACTTTTTTGGAAAAGGTGATTGGTTTACCGCATCCTCCATTGGATTAAATATCTCTGTCCCCATTTTTAGTGGATTCGCCAAAGATGCCAGAATTAAAAAAGCCAAGATTGAATTGGAACAAACCAGCAATCAATTAGAAAATCTGAAGTTAAATATTGATCAGTCGGTTGAGCAGGCTAGACTGAAATACAAAACCGCCATTGCCACTTTAGATTTTCAGAAAAACAATATGACGCTGGCAGAAAAAGTATATCAGCAAACCAAGAAGAAATACGAAGCAGGTACAGGATCAAATACAGAGATTAATGCTGCTGATGTAGACTTAAAAGCTGCACAAACCAACTATATCTCTGCATTGTATGACGCTATCATTGCACGAGTAGATTATTTAACCGCAACCGGAAAACTATAAACATATTAAAACCATAACAATGAGAAAATCAATATTTATACTACCTGTTACTGCTGCCATCATGGTTATCAGCAGCTGTGGTAATAAAAATACAGAAGGCAATGATTTGGCTTCAAAAAAAGCAGCCCTGGAAAAACTAAAGTCTGAGCAGAATAAAATAGCAGATCAGATTACTGCACTTCAAAATGAAATCAATCAGTTGGATACTGCTTCAGCAGGTGCAACCGCCAAGTTGATTGATATTACCCCTGTTGGAAAATCAAACTTTGTTCATTACATAGACTTACAGGGAAATATTACATCAGACAATATCTCTTATGTATCACCAAGAATGGGCGGAGGACAAGTAAAAGCCATTTATGTAAAAAGAGGCGATTTGGTTACCAAAGGGCAACAGTTAATTAAACTGGACGATGCTGTTATAAGACAATCAGTTATTGCAGCACAAAAATCAATTGAAACGCTTAAGAGTCAGTTGAACTTTGCAAAAGACTTATACAATAGACAGAATAATCTTTGGAAAGAAGGTATTGGAACAGAAGTACAGTTAATATCTGCTAAAAACAATGTTCAGTCATTAGAAAGACAATTGGCAGCTGCAGAAGAACAGGTAAAAGTAACCGAAGAGCAGTTACGCGCAACCAATATCGTAGCTGATGTGAGCGGAATAGTAGATGAATTGAATGTGAGAGTAGGTGAAATTTTTGTTGGTTTGGCAGGTGTTACCCCTCAGATTAAAATTGTGAATACACAAAACATGAAGGTAGTAACCCGTGTTCCTGAAAACTATAGCAATCGTATTAAAGCGGGTTCAGTTACCATCATCAGCTTGCCTGACTTAAATAAAGAAATCAAGGCAAATGTTTCAACCGCCAGCAGAAGTATTGACGCCAATACAAGAAGCTTTGATGTTGAAATTAAAATTCCTTATGATGCTAATATCAGACCTAATCAATTAGCACAGGTTAAGTTTCAGGACTATGAAGCCCCCAATGCTATTGCAATCAATGTAAACACTGTACAAACCGAAGAAAAAGGAAAGTATGTATATGTAGCAGTTCAGGAAGGAAAGAAAATGGTAGCCAGAAAGAAAATGATTACTGTAGGTGAATTCTATGGCAGCTTAATTGAAGTAAAATCTGGATTGAACGAACAGGATTTGTTGATTACCGAAGGATACCAGAATATTTATGACGGACAGGCTGTTAAGGTTTTAAGAAAATAAAAAATACTAGACATGAATTTCATAGAAGGCGTTGCCAAAAAATTCAAAGAATTTAAACCTACCAGCTGGGCGATAGACAATCGTACAGCCGTGTATGTAATCACAATTTTGATTTCTTTGTATGGACTTAACAAGTTCACTACACTACCCAAAGAGCAGTTTCCTGATATTGTGGTACCTACCATTTCTATCACTACTGTTTATTTTGGTAATTCACCCAAAGACATCGAAAACCTGGTTACCCGACCCATTGAAAAACAATTAAAGGGAATCAGCGGAGCCAAAGTCAATAAAATTCAATCTACTTCTCAGCAAGACTATAGTTTGATTGTAGTAGAATTTGATACAGACATTAAACCTGAAATTGCTAAGATAAAGGTAAAAGATGCAGTAGATAAGGCGCAAACCGATTTACCAAATGACCTGACTTCTTTACCTAACGTACAAGAGTTTTCAATCAGTGATCAGCCTATCATGTTTGTTAACCTGAGCGGAGATTTTGACGGAGTAAAACTGAAGGAGTACGCAGATAAATTACAGGATCGTTTTGAGGAATTAAAAGAAGTGAATCGTGCAGAAATTGTAGGTGCACCAGAAAGAGAAATTCAAATCAATATTGATCCCGCAAAACTGGCTGCTGCAAAATTAACTTTCAGAGATATTGAATCTGCGGTTAACCTAGAGAACAAGGATATCAGTGGTGGTTTGGTAGAAGTGGGTACCATGAAGCGCAATATCAAAATAAAAGGACAGTTCAGAACTGCCTTTGATATGCAGCATATACAGGTGAAGAATGTAAACGGAGCTCCTATTTATTTACAGGACGTTGCACAAATCATTGACACGGTTAAAGAAACAGAGAGTTATGCACGTTTGGACGGCAAAAATGTAATTACAATTAACATTGTAAAAAGAGCAGGCGAAAACCTGATTAATACAGCTGATGGTATTAATAATATAGTAGCCGAAATGCAGAAAAGCGATGAGCTACCAAAGAATCTGAAAGTAGTAATTACCGGAGACCAGAGTAAGGGTACTAAAACATCTTTTAATGAACTGGTAAATACCATCATTATCGGATTTATACTAGTATTGGTTATTCTGATGTTTTTCATGGGGGTTACCAACGCATTCTTTGTTGCATTAAGTGTGCCGCTTTCCGTTTTCGTTTCCTTTATGTTCCTGCCACTTGGTGAATTCATTGCAGGTGGTGCCATTACCTTAAACTTCATCGTACTTTTTGCCTTACTGTTTGGCCTGGGTATCATTGTGGATGACGCGATTGTGGTAATTGAGAATACACATAGAATTTATCAGAATGGAAAAGTAAAAATTGTAAGATCAGCTAAAGAAGCTGCAGGAGAGGTATTTATTCCTGTACTAGCAGGTACTGCAACCACACTAGCGCCATTCTTCCCATTGCTTTTATGGAAGGGAATTATTGGTAAGTTCATGATTTACCTGCCCATCATGCTGATATTAACATTGGCCGCATCATTGGTAGTTGCTTTCTTCATCAACCCTGTTTTTGCAGTAAGCTTCATGAAGCCAGAAGGCAGAGAATATGAATCTCCCAAGAATGCCATCTTTAAACAATGGTGGTTCTGGGGAAGCATCATACTGGGTGTTTTGTTTAATCTGGTTGGATGGCATGGATTCGGAAACTTCCTGATTTTCATGGCACTACTGGTAATATTGGAGAGATATGTATTAAGGGGCATCATTCACTTCTTCCAGGAAAAAGCATTGCCTGGTTTAATGAACAGATACGAAAAACTCTTAAAGTACATTTTAGTTAGAAAAAGACCTGTTTATCTTTTAATTGGATTATTCATTCTTTTCCCAATCTCTCTGTTCTTATTAATCCTTAGAAACAACCCTAAACCATTCTTCCCTAGTGGAGATCCTAAATTTGTTTATGTGTATTTAAAAATGCCAATTGGTACGAAAGCACAAACAACAGATTCGGTACTAAGAATTCTTGAGGGTCGAGTATATAAAATTTTAGGAACTGATCAACCTGGTAAAGAAGGAAGTATTGTAGAAAGTGTTATTTCAAACGTTGCAGTTGGAGCAAACAATCCAAGAGACAATAACAGAAGTACCCAATCTCATCTAGGTAGAATTCAGGTTTCCTTTGTAGAGTTCGAAAAACGCCACGGTAAAAGCTCTGCTCCATTCCAGGATGAAATCAGAAATCAAATGGTAGGTATTCCTGGCGCTACAATAGAAGTAAGACAAGAGGACGCAGGTCCGCCAACAGAGCCGCCTGTTAACATTGAAGTGAGTGGAGACAATTTTGATGCAATGTCTAAAACAGCCATTCAATTGTTAAATCACTTAGACACCAACCGTGTAGAAGGTATGCAGAGTCTCGGAATGGATGTAGATTTAAACAATCCTGAAATTACCGTAAAGATAGACAGACAAAGAGCATTGGCAGAAGGCGTAAGTACTGCACAGATAGGCTCTGAATTAAGAACAGCCGTGTTTGGTAAAGAAGTGAGCAAATTGAAAGATGATGAAGACGAATATAAAATTCAGCTTCGTTTCGATTCAAAGTCACGTAACAACATAGATGAGTTGATGAATATGCGAATTGTATTCAGAGACTTTACTTCAGGTGCAATTAAACAAATACCATTGAGCAGTGTGGCTACTGTTGAATATACCAACACAGCTGGTGGTGTAAAAAGAAAGAACCTGAAAAGAACCATCCAGATTCAATCGGCGGTTACTGATCCAAGTTTAACACCTGAAATCAACAAGGCATTAGCCAAGAAGATTGAAGAGTTTAAAACTAAAACTCAAATCCCTGCAGACATTACCATTAAACAAACCGGTGAAGGAGCTCAGCAAGCAGAAACCAGTGCCTTCTTAGGAACAGCTTTATTGAGTGCATTACTGATTATTTTCTTAATCCTGGTATTACAATTCAATAGTTTAAGTAAACCTTTCATTGTATTAACAGAAATATTCTTCTCCATTATTGGGGTATTCCTGGGTTATGCTTTAACAGGCATGAGTATGGCAACCATTATGGTGGGTGTTGGAATCATTGGATTAGCTGGTATCGTAATTAAAAACGGTATCCTTTTAATTGAATTTACAGATGAATTAAGAGGAAGAGGGTATAAAACCAGAGCAGCTGCTATTGAGGCAGGAAAAATCAGAATCATTCCGGTATTGTTGACCGCATTGGCAACCATGATGGGTATGTTCCCACTAGCTATTGGATTTAACATTGACTTCGTTTCCATGTTTACCCATCTAGATCCAAAGATTTTTATTGGAGGAGACTCGGTAGTATTCTGGGGACCATTGGCCTGGACCATTATTTTCGGATTGGTGTTTTCTTTCTTCTTAACCTTAATTATGGTACCAAGTATGTACTTGATTTCAGAAAGATTAAGAAGACCCATGGAAAGATTCTATGGCACTAAGTATGTAGCTTTATTTGGATTCACAGGACCACTATTCTTCATTTTTGTTGGAATCATGTTCGCTGTAAAAAAATTACAAGGCAAAAAAGTGTGGATGGGAGAACAAAAAATTAATTTAGTAAAAAATTAAACCATGCAGAATCACGAAATAGACTATCGCATTTTTGGAGAAGAAATGCAGTTCGTTGAAGTTGAATTAGATTATAACGAAACTGCTATTGCAGAACCTGGTGCATTTATGATGATGGACGATGGAGTCATCATGGAAACCATGTTCGGCGATGGTTCACAACAAAACAACAGCATTTTTGGAAAGCTATTGAATGCGGGTAAAAGAATGTTAACCGGAGAGAGTTTATTTATGACCGCATTTACCAATGTGAATCATGGCAAACGCAGGGTAAGTTTTGCTTCACCCTATCCTGGAAAAATAATTCCGTTGGATTTATCTCAGTACAACAATCGAATCATTTGTCAGAAAGATAGTTTTCTATGTGCAGCCAAAGGCGTAAGTGTAGGCATTGAATTTCAACGCAAGCTAGGAACAGGCTTGTTTGGCGGAGAAGGATTCATTATGCAAAAACTGGAAGGCGATGGCATGAGTTTCTTGCATGCAGGAGGCCATGTGTTCAAAAGAGACTTGCATCCTAGCGAAACCTTGAAGATTGATACTGGTTGTATTGTAGGTTTTACGTCTAGTGTAAACTACGATATTCAATTTGTTGGGGGGATTAAGAACACCATTTTTGGAGGCGAAGGATTGTTCTTTGCCACGCTAACTGGACCTGGTACCGTTTGGATTCAAACCTTGCCTATCAGCAGATTGGCTGGAAGAATTTTACAGTACGGTGTAGGACCAAGAAAAGAAGAAGGAAGTATTTTAGGAGGATTAGGTAATTTATTAGATGGCGATGGAAGATGGTAATTCTCTTCATAATACTTAGCTTTTCTCAATAGGGATAAGCCCATTTTTTATAGCATACAGAACTAAGCCGGCCGAATTTTTCGAGCCGGTTTTTTCTTGCATGGATTTTCGGTAAGATTCCACAGTTCTTACACTCATGGAAAGTTGATCAGCTATCTCCTTACTCGTGCATTCAGCAGCAATACACTGCAAAATCACTTTCTCTTTTTCGGAAAAATGGATTTGAGAGGATTTGGTATGAGGATAATAACGATTGCTTTGAATTAAATGCTGCAATTTTTTAGAAGTAAAAGCACAATAAAAGGATTGGCTATTTAAAACTTGAAAAATAGCTTTTTCTAGTTCGCTTTTAGAAATATACTTACTTGCAATACCATGAACACCTGCAGACAACAAACTCAATAAAAGCTCATCAGCATACTGACCATACAGAATGAAAACCTTACTATTATTACCAATCTGTTGAATAGACTGTACCACTGAAGATAGCTGCGTATGCGGAAGCATTGCATCCAGTAAAACCAAATCGGGCCGGGTTTGGGCAATAGTAACAATGAGATCAATATCTGTATTGCTCTCGCCTACAACTTCTATATTTTCGAAGCTTGAGAAAAATTGTTTGAGTCCATCGAGAAATATTTCTTGGTGATCGGCTAAAAATATTCGGATAATGGACTCTTGCTTGCTCATATCATTTCTGTTTGAATTGCAATTCCAATAAGACTTGGTATTTTTCGGACAACTCCATATATTTATTTTTCCAGAAAATTGTTTGCCGTTTAGATTCTTCCAGCGTTTCTGGTTCACTTGTATCCCAATAGTTCACCTGAAGTTCACTTGATTGTGTTTCTATAAAACCTTCTACTAATTCTATGAAATTGACCCCCAAGATTTTCCCGTATTCTACTAATATATCCAGCGGTAAAGCCGGGTCATCAATATGATTGTAATATGAGGACCTGCTAAATCCAGCTTTCGCAGCTAGTTTGGTAATGGAAATACCTTTTAGTTCAACCTGGGTTCTAAGCAACTGCCCACGATGAATATTTTTTCTACTGTTTTTCAATACAGTAAAGAAATAAACAATAGTGTTTAATTAAATAAACAAAAAGAAAGTAGTATTGTACATTTATGTATAATTAAAGCCTTCTCAACCCTTGCACAGCCTTTTCTAGAGTAGCTTCTGATTTAGCAAAACAGAAACGGAGTACTTTATTGTCTTGTCCATTCTGATAAAAAGCAGATACAGGTATGGTAGCTACACCAAACTCCTTGGTAAGTTTAATGGCCAACTCTTTATCGGATAACTGACTGAAACTGGCATAACTATAACATTCAAAATAACTACCCTGCGAAGGAATACAGGTGAATGGTGTATCACGCATTAAAACCCTGAAGTAATCACGTTTTGTTTGCATGGCAGCACCAAGAGATAAATACGCTTCTTCATTTTCAATATAAGTAGCCAATGCCACCTGCGGCGGAGTGGGACAGGTAAAACAATTGAACTGATGCACTTTTCTGAATTCCTTCATCAGCTGCTCAGGAGCCATACAATAACCCAGTTTCCACCCTGTACAATGATAGGTTTTGCCAAAGGAAAAGCAAACAAAACTGCGCTCGAATAAGTGCGGGTATTTTAAAATACTTTGGTGTTCAATCCCATCAAAAATTAAATGTTCATATACTTCATCGCTAAGTATAATAATATTTGTTCCTTCCACAATGCCAGATAATATTTGCATGTCCTCCGCTGAAAGCACTGCCCCGGTTGGGTTATGGGGCGAGTTAATCATAATCATGCGCGTGCGGGAGGTGATTTTACTTTTCACTTCTTCCCAAGGAATACCATAATTGGGATATTGCAATTGAATGGGTACAGCAATGGCTTTGTTCAATTCAATGGTAGGAATGTAACAATCATAAGCAGGTTCAAAAACGATTACTTCATCACCTGGTTGCAATACGGTTGTCAGCGCTGTATAAATGGCATAGGTACCTCCGGGCGTAATTGTAATGGATGCAGCAGGATCTATAGAAGCATTGTATAGTTTATTGGCTTTTGCCGCCAAAGCTTTTACCAAAGGAGGGTACCCATTCATATGGGTGTACTGATTAAATCCATCTTGCATGGCTTTGCTCACCAAACTGGTTAATTCAACACTCATAGGGAAATCAGGAAAGCCCTGACCCAAATTCACAGCACCAGCCTCATTGGCCAGCTGACTCATTACAGTAAAAATAGTAGTACCTACCTGAGGTAATTTAGATTGAATAGCAACAGACACTTTGTTGAAATTATGGCTCAATAATATTCGCCAGACGCTTCAGTTCTACTTCGGCAACCTTGGCTGTGAATGCCAAGTTAACCAATCTGTAGGATTCATTCTCAAAACTTTGTTGAGCCAGCTTCACATCAATAATAGTAGCTTGTCCTAATTGAAAACGTTGCATTACCAGGTCTAACAATTGTTTGCTTAAAATCTGGTTTTCTTTAGCGGTTTTTAATTGTGCTAATGCATTGCTGTATGCCTGATAAGTGCGTACAGTTCCCGTTTCAATATTTAATAAAAACTGGTCTCTTTGTACTTTGGCATTGCGGGTATTAATTTCAGCAACCTGTTGTTGCTTTTTGCTAATCATACCATTATAAATAGGTATCGCTAAATTCACCCCCAGAAAAGGACCATAGCTTCTATTCTCTAAAATAAAACCAGCGCCACTTTTGGTATTGCTAAAATTGAAACCGGTAGTTGCTCGTAGGGTTGGTACACGTAAGGCAGCAGTTTCTCTTTCCAGCAACTCATTAATTTTAATTTGTTGCTCTGCAGCTGCAATTTGCGGGTTTTTCAAGGCCAGAGGCTTTATCTGACTTAGCGTCACCTTCTCATCTACTACGATAGAATCTTTAATAACTACCGCACTATCCGGGCTAACAAATAACAAACTCAATAAATTGGTTTTACCCTGATCTATAATTAATTGTTGCGCTTGTTTAGATTGTATCAATGCATTAAGGTCAATTTGTGCCTGATATAAATCTGCATTATTGGCCAAACCGACTTCTTTTCTGCTTTTGATAACATCAATTCTTTGCTGAGATACCTCAATCGACTTTTCAATCGTATTTAATAAATTCTGTTGACGTACTACATCATAATAGCTGGTCATAACAGCAGCCATGGTACCCTGAATCTGTGCATTGAGCATATCCTCATTCATCTTCTGCAACTCGGCCAATCTTTGTTGTGCCGCTTTCACCCTAAATCCATTGAACAATAAAATACCTGCTGTAATATTGGCATTCATATTATTGGAAGACACTCCGCTTCTGGTAACGTTTCTGGAAGGATCTGGAAATTTCTGATTAATGCTGGTCGCATTTTCAACATCACTAACGGTAGCAGTTACAGTAGGAAGACCGCCTGCAACACCAACATAATTGTTGATAGCAGCAATCTCCACATTGTTTTTAGCCAACTGAATATTATAGCTGTTTTTCAAAGCGATTGCTACAGCATCTGACAAACTTAATCTGTTCTGGCCAAACCCAAACTGGGTAGCCATTGGTATTACCAGGAATGATAGGATTAATTTACGCATCAGGTCTAAATTACCAACGGATGATTGAATTCTATGGATTTTTACACGAACGGGCAACTAGCTTACCAGCGTACCTACATTGGCTCCTTCAACCACCTGCAATAAATTACCCTGGGTATTCATATCGAATACAATAATAGGTAGTTTGTTTTCCATACAAAGCGTGAAAGCTGTCATATCCATCACTTTCAGGTTTTTAGAGATGCATTCCTGAAAACTTAGTTTTTCAAATTTGGTGGCAGTTGGATCTTTTTCCGGATCAGCACTGTAGATACCATCTACTCTTGTCCCTTTCAAAATCACATCAGCCTTCATTTCAATAGCTCTTAATGAACCAGCCGTATCGGTAGTGAAATAAGGGTTACCAGTACCAGCGCCAAAAATAACCACACGTCCTTTTTCTAAATGACGCAACGCTTTTCTACGGATATAGGGCTCTGCTACTTGCTCCATGTTAATAGCGCTTTGCAAACGGGTATACACCCCTATTTTTTCCAGCATTGCCTGCATGGCCATGGCATTGATTACCGTTGCCAGCATACCCATATAATCGCCGTGCGCTCTTTCAATTCCACTGTCGGCTTCGTTCATACCTCTGTAAATATTACCACCCCCAATTACGATTGCCACCTGAACACCAAGATCAGTAACCCTTTTGATATCATGTGCATATTGCTCAATGATTTTGGGGTTAAAGGGATCGCCGTTTCTTTGATCGCCCAATAAAGCTTCTCCAGATAATTTCAAGAGGATACGTTTAAATTTTGGTAGCATAGCTAGAGGTTGTTTAAAGTGAGTAGGTTACAAAAGTACAAAAGCCCCTCCGATTATTGGGAGAGGCTTTTGAAAATATTTGGCTATTGAAAATTAACCTAAAGCAACACGCTTAAATTCAGTAACAGTAACGTTACCAGCGTTCTTTAAGTAAGCTTCAACAGTAATAGAACCGTCTTTTACAAATGCCTGGGCTAATAATGTATTCTCTTTAAAGAATGCATTCAATTTGCCTTCAGCAATTTTAGCTACCATTTCGTCAGGTTTGCCAGCCATCTTAGGATCAGCTTTCATGGTTTCTAACACGATTGCTCTTTCTCTTTCGATGGTTTCAGCAGGAATGCTATTTGCATCTACCGCTAAAGGATTCATAGCAGCAATCTGCATTGCAACGTCCTTACCAGCTTCAGGAGCTTCAGCGCTTAGTCCTACCAATACACCCATACGGTTTGCACCGTGGATATAAGAAGCAACATAAGGAGCTTCAATTCTTTCAAACTTGGCAACACCAATTTTTTCACCAATTGCAGCCAACTTATCGTTGATCATATCGGCTACTTTAGCACCATTGATACTTACTTCGTTTAGTTCTTCAGCACTCTTAACGTTGTTGGCAACAGCTGCATCAGCAATAGATGTAGCGAAGGCAACGAAATCAGCGTTCTTAGAAACGAAGTCGGTTTCACAGCTAATGCAAACGACAAATCCAACTTTGTTGTCAGCAGAAGTACGAGCAATGATTACTCCTTCTTTTGCTTCTCTGTCGCTACGCTTAGCAGCCACTTTCTGGCCTTGCTTACGTAACCAATCAATTGCAGCTTCAAAATCACCATTGGTTTCAGTTAAAGCTTTTCTACAATCCATCATACCAGCACCAGTGGCCTGACGTAATTTATTAATATCAGCAGCTGTAATAGTTGCAGTTGACATAATTATTTCAATTTAAAAGATTCAATAATAAAGCTTATCTAGCTCCACCACCTGCAGGTCTGCGGTTACCGCCACCTGCTGGAGTACGACGCTTAGGAGCACCACCAGGACCACCGGCAGGAGCACCACTACGGCCTCTACCACCACGTCCAGCTTCAGATTGCGCTTCTGCTTCTAAACGACGAGCTCTCGCTTCGTTTTCATTGTTGTTGTCATCAGACTCTTCTTCATCTTTAGAAGCCTGGCGCTCAGCCAAACCTTCTGCAATTGCAGCAACGATGTAGTTAGTGATGATAGCAATAGACTTAGTAGCGTCATCGTTCGCTGGAATAGCGAAGTCAACTTTATTAGGATCACAGTTGGTATCAACCATACCAAAAGTAGTAATACCCAAACGCTTCGCTTCTGCTAAAGCGATATGCTCGTGACCAATGTCAACTAAGAATAAAGCTGCAGGAAGACGGCCTAACTGAGCAATACCGCCCAATACTTTTTCCATCTTATCCTTATCGCGAGAAAGGGTTAATCTTTCTTTCTTGGTTAAGCTGTCAGCGCTTCCGTCAGCCAACATTTTTTCAATGCTCTGCATTTTCTTCACGCTCTTACGAACAGTGTTGAAGTTGGTAAGCATACCACCTAACCAACGTTCTGTAGCATAAGGCATGTTTACACGCTTAGCGCATTCGGTAACAATTTCTTTTGCTTGTTTCTTGGTAGCAACAAACATAATTTTCTTACCGCTCTTCGCAATTTGCTTGATAGCAGCTGCAGACTCCTGTAGGTAGTCAACAGTTTTGTTAAGGTCGATAATGTGAATACCTTTTTTCTCAGCAAAGATGTAAGGCAACATCTTTGGATTCCACTTCTTTTTCAGGTGACCAAAGTGTACGCCGGCCTCCAGTAGTTGCTGTTGTAGTGAAGTGTTATTTTCCATTGTGGTGAATTATATAATTTTTTAAAATTTATTTCAAGTAGATATTCAATACAACGATTAACGCTTACTGAACTGGTAGCTTCTACGGGCTTTCTTATGACCAAATTTCTTACGTTCAACACTACGTGGATCACGCTTCAATTGACCAGCTGCTTTAAGTGCAGGACGCAATTCAGGATTCACCTCAATCAACGCACGAGCAATACCTAATTTAGCTGCTTCAGCCTGACCTTTCAAACCACCACCGGTAGCGTTGATAATGATATCAAACTTGCCTTCTAATTCAGTAGTTTTTAAAGGAGCTTCTACTTGGTTCTGTAAGTAAACCAGTGGGAAATAAGCTTTGTAGTCTTTGTCGTTTACAGTTATTTTTCCTTCGCCTTTGCTGATGAAGACACGTGTAACGGCTTCTTTACGGCGACCAACTGCATTTTTTTGTTTTTCCATTTTGTTTATGCTTGGCGTCTGGCATTGCTACCAGACAATGTTTTAGAATTTAAGTTCCTTAGGTTGCTGAGCGGTATGAGGATGCGCAGTTCCGGCATACACGAATAATTTTTTGATCATTTTACGACCTAATTTATTCTTAGGTAACATGCCTTTCACAGCTCTTTCCATAATTACTTCTGGACGACGCTTTAATAGACTGCCAGCAACTTCTTCTTTTTTACCGCCTGGGTAACCAGAGAAGTTCAGGTATACTTTATCTTCTAACTTATTACCAGTGAAAGCAACTTTCTCTGCGTTAATTACAATTACGTAATCGCCACAATCTACGTGTGGAGTGTAATAAGCTTTGTTTTTACCGCGCAATACAGCGGCAATCTTAGATGCAATACGTCCCACGGTTTGATTAGTACCATCAACTACATACCAGTTGTGTTGAACGGTAGCCGCATTCGCATGCTTGGTGGTGAAATGAAGTTTACTCATGATTCTTTGTTTTAAGTGAAATCGGCGCTATCCCACCGATTAGAATATCCCATTTTTTGGGAGGGCAAAGGTCTGCATTGGCAATGGAACCACCAAGAAATTAGGGAATTATTTTGGGGGCACTGTTCACAACTAGTTGATTTTCAATAAAATTTTGTGCAAGTTTTTTTCATCTACCTTTGCAGATATGGGATTTTTACAATTTTCAGGGCAGGATTTATTCGATGGAAATCAATTTTTAGGACCCAACCAGGTACTCATTACCAATGAAGAAGGTCAGGTAGAAGCCATTCTACCCCGGTCAGAAGCCGGGGAGGAAATACTGGAAGTCCCGGGTATTTTGAGTCCAGGCTTTGTGAATGCCCACTGTCATTTGGAATTAAGTCATATGAAAGGCAGAATTCCAGAACATACCGGATTGCCTGAATTTATTTTGAAAATAGTGAACGAAAGGCACCATCCGGAAGAAGAAATACGGGAAGCCATTGCTCAAGCAGAAGCGCAGATGATGCAAGAGGGCATTGTTGCAGTTGGTGATATCAGTAACAATCATTTAACTGCTGCACAAAAAGCCAAACAAAACCTGGCCTATTATACGTTTGTAGAAATCAGTGGCTGGAAACCGGAAATTGCTGAACCCCGTTTCAGCAATGCACAAAAAGTAATGGAGCAGTTCAGAGGGATTATAACTGCCGCATCTTTTAGTCCGCACGCACCTTATTCTGTATCCCGAGAGCTCTGGGAAATGATGATGCCCCATTTTGAAGGCAATACAGTAACCATACACAACCAGGAAACCCCTGCCGAAAATGAGCTATTCCAAAAAGGAAGCGGAGATTTTGTGCAGATGTACCAGGCCATGAATATTGATCAGGCTCATTTTACGCCAACTGGTAAGAATAGCCTGCCGTCTTACTTCCCCCAATTGCAAAAAGCAAAAAATGTTTTGCTGGTGCACAATACCAACACCTCAGAAGCGGATATGGATTTTGCAACAGCAACTGCGAAAGCAAATCAGCAATCATTGTATTATGCGTTGTGTGTAAATGCCAATCTCTACATTGAAAATGCGTTGCCACCCATTGAATTACTCAGAAGTAAAAATGCCAATATTGTTTTAGGCACCGATAGTTTGTCGAGCAACCACCAGCTCAGCATTTTAGAAGAAGTGAAAACCATAGCTAGAAACTTTCCTTCCATTCCATTAGCAGAAATGCTACAATGGGCTACTAACAATGGAGCCAAAGCCTTACAGATGGATGCAGCATTGGGTAGTATTGCACCTGGTAAAAAACCCGGAATCATTGTATTAGAAAATGTAGAACCAGGAAAGAACTTGAACCAAGCGACTGTAAGAAGATTGATATGATACTATTGAAAAAACTTTGTTTCACTCAACTATTACATGTACTACTAATTTCCTAACTATTTCTTACGCATCAACGCATACATATTACTCATGACATGCTGATGAGGCAGTGTTAAAACAGATACTCCTACAAATAGGCTTAACAGGTAATATTCAATATGATAATATTGTACAAATATAAAAGCAAGCAATACTAATCCTAAAATAGAAACCAGCGCCAGCGGTGCTGCTTTCTGAAACAATTGAATCCAAGTCATTGCTACTCCGCCGTCTTCCTTCATAAAAGATTTAATGCTAGCGAGAGAAATGACCGAATGCCATAGTCCAAAATAAATAGCAAAACTGATGGGGAAAGGGAGCAAGCGAGACATCATATAAATGAAACATAGCCTGGCCAAAACAATAAAAAGAGCGCTTTCTTTATCAGGTATCCAAATACAATAGACAATCAAAAAAACAACTAGAAACAAAATCCAAACCGCAATAAAATAGGGACTTTGAATTGATTTAATCACAAAAGCAATAAAGGGAGCAAACGAAGTAATGTCCTTTGCAAAAAGGGTTGCATTGTCTTTGTAAACAAATAAGAAAATGAGTAATAAAAGAATACCATATACAACTTGGAGCAATAGCAACTTGATCGATTTGCTAGGTATAGACAAATCCGTCTCACCAAAATGAAAAGCTGAAATTAATAAGAAGAAAACAAAAGAAATCACGGGAAAAAGTTTCCAAATGAAAATATACAATGCAATGGTAAACAGGTATTTCAAATGAAATTTCCAATGCGAGAAATTAGCGTGATTGGATTCTTGAATTTTCTGATCCACTAGATGATCCAAAGCGCCATGCGGAATGCCCACAAGTATAAGAATGGAACCCAAAAAAATCCATTGTACCACATCCGGAATAACATGAATCCATTGATGAATAACAATCAATAAAGTTGTAAAGAAAACAATGAAAAGAGATAATTTATTCTTAAAAGACATAAACGATTTTAAGCCAACACTTCTTGTAAAATAGCAAAGCTTTTCATTTGACCAAAGCCCGCAATATGCAAAGCTAGGTATTGCTGATAAGCTTCGAGCAATTGTCGGCGAATGTTTTTATTCAATGAAATATTTTCCAGCTCATTATAAAAATTCAGGCCTGCTATCATTGAAGTAATTTCTGCCAGTTGACCAGCTAAATAATAAGGATGCAAAGGTGTTTGCGAAACAAAAACACCTTCCTGCAAATCTAAAACCGGGGTTTCCGAAGAATAATTTCCTTGTAATTGAAACCCTAACTCTGCCGCTAAATGCAAAGTAAAGTATAGTGGTAGATTGCCCGTCAGCGTTGGATTTCCACGATCAAGTTGTTTAAGTGTGTCTTCAATTAAATAGTAGAGTTCCGGATTGGCTTCGGGTTGTTTTAGGCTATGTTGCAACAATTCCATTACATAGATGGCTACTGTATTCTTAACCACATTAAACAGTACCGACTCATATAAATATGCCCAGCGAAACTCTTTAATGAATTGCAATTGCTTTAGTTCGTTGTGGTATACCTGCAATTCCAGAATGGCTGCCGGATTAAAATAACTGGCTTTGCCTGCAGATGTTTTGCTGCTTTGGCGCACACCTTTTACCAGGTATTGTTGTATCCCAAACAATTCTGTGTAAATAGAAGTGATGATACTGGAATCGCCATATTTAATCGTTCGCAAAACCACTCCCCTTGTTGAATGCACCGTGCTCATGCATGCAATTTAGTGGGTTGTGGTTAATCCGGGTTCAGATGCGGTTATACTATCTTTTACTGGAGGCAAATGAATCGGGTTTAATTGGATAATTCCAACTGCATGAAAACCCCGCATAATTAAAAAAGTGAGATCAAACTCAAACCATTTTTTGGCAAAATTGGCATCGTCCTTTGCATAGTGATGATTGTTCTGGAAAAGTTCCCCCATTAATAAAATCCCCCAGGGTGAACTGTTTTTAGAATGATCTCCATTGTCAAAATTACTATAGCCATATTTGTGTCCGCACCAGTTTACAAGAGCGCCTTGAATTGGCCCCATCAGAAAATGAATGGGCAACAATAAAAACCACCAGGCATTGGGTGCAAATGCAATATAAAAACTGGTATACGCCGCCATAAAAACCAATCTGGTTAGTGGATGGTGTCCAAACTTATCCAATCGATCCCAAACCGGTAAATAGTCTTTCGTGAATTGTGGATCCGGTAATCTTTTACCAGTTAAAAAGCTTCTGAAAATGAGAATAGTACTCCGCATCATTTGATAGACATCTTTAAAAAAATGAGGTGAATGCGGATCTTCTTCGGTATCACTGTACGCGTGATGCATACGATGCATCACCCCATATGCTCTTGGCACTAAAAACGAAGAACCTTGCACAAACCAGGTACTGAGATAAAAAAAACGCTCCCAGTTTTTAGACAACTCATACATTTTATGAGAAGCAAAACGGTGCAGAAAAAATGAATGAAAAAATAAGGAGCCAAACCAATGGGCAAAGAAGAATACTAGAATAGCAAGCATGAATATCAGTAGGTTAGAAATTGAATATAACAATTCATTTAACTAAACCCTAATATTATCAAGAAGCCTTCTAAATTTTCAGCATCTCAGCAATAAACTGACTAAAACATTAAACAACACCGGTAAATTGTTTCAAGAAGCGAATATCGTTTTGAGAATACAAACGCAAATCGTTCACCTGGTACTTTAACTGTGTGATTCTTTCAACGCCCATACCAAAGGCAAACCCAGTGTATTTGTTAGCATCAATGCCAAAGTTTTCCAACACTTTAGGATGCACCATGCCACTACCTAAAATCTCTACCCATCCAGTGTGCTTACAAATATTACAACCCTTGCCTTCACAAATTAAACAGCTGATATCCATTTCTGCACTAGGCTCTGTGAAAGGGAAATAGCTGGGTCTGAAACGGACTTTTACGTCTTTGCCAAACATCTCTTGTACAAAGAAATAGAGGGTTTGTTTTAAATCGGCAAAGCTTACGTTCTCGTCAATATATAATCCCTCAACTTGATGAAAAAAGCAATGGGCACGGGCACTTACTGTTTCATTTCGATACACACGTCCCGGACAAATTACGCGTATTGGTGGCTTTTGATTTTCCATCACCCTCGCTTGCACACTACTGGTATGGGTTCTTAACAACCAGGTAGGGCCATTCCCATCTTCTGGTTTTTTAATATAAAAAGTATCCTGCATATCACGGGCAGGATGGTCTTCCGGTAAATTCATTGCACCGAAATTGTGCCAGTCGTCCTCAATCTCAGGGCCTTCTGCAACAGAGAATCCCAGTCTTTTGAATATGGACACCATTTCATTTCTTACCAGTGTTAATGGGTGTCTGCTACCTACTGTAACCGGATCGCCTGGCAAAGAAAAGTCCTGCGAATTGGAAACAGAAGCAGTTACTGCTCCTGCAAACTGATCTTGCAACTCCTGAAAACGTGCTTCAGTAAAAACTTTAAATTCATTCAAAATCTGGCCAAATTCCTTTTTTTGTTCGTTGGGAACATTACGCATTTCGCCCATGATGGCTTTTACCAAACCCTTGGTGCCCAACCATTTGATACGAAACTGTTCAACATCGTCAGCATTATTCGCGGCAAATGCAGCTATAGCTGCCTTGTATTCTTTTATTTGTTGCAAGAGAGATTCCATGGTGCGAAGATAAAAACTTATATTTGTTGCTGCATCAAGCAATTTTACATGGAATACAATACCTCCAGGAAACTCCTGGGAATGAAGGAGTACGGAAGACACGTACAGAAGATGGTGGACTACCTCCTCACAATTGAAGACAGAGAGAAAAGACAAAAACAGACACAAGCTGTTATTGAGCTCATGGGATTTTTAAACCCACACCTGAAGAATGTAGAAGACTTCAGACATAAATTATGGGATCATTTATTCTTCATCAGCAATTTTACGCTGGATGTAGACAGCCCCTATCCCATACCACAAAAAGAAACCTATAAGCTAAAACCCGATCCATTGCCTTATCCAAAGCGCAATCCTAGATACGCACATTTGGGCAAGAACCTGGAAGTAGTGATAGACAAGGCTTTGAAAGAAGAAGATCCGGAGAAAAAAGCAGGATTTGCCAACGCCATTGCTTATTATATGAAGTTGTCTTATAGTAACTGGCACAAAGAACTGGTTCACGATGATGCTATCCGTTCCGAGCTGGATCAAATTACTGGTGGACAATTAGAATTCAGCAATACACCTTATATCAAGCACCGCAATCAGCCTTTTGAACGCGATGATTATCCAGCCAGAAGCGGTGGCAGATGGAAGCAAAACTTTGGCGGAAGAAACAGAAACCAAGGTGGCGGCGGACAGCGCAACGATTCAAGAAACCAAGGCGGAAGTGGCAATCGCAACCAGGGCGGCGGTCAGCGCAACGATTCAAGAAACCAGGGTGGCGGCAATCGCAATCAGGGTGGTGGATTCAAGAAACGCTATTAATATTCCATGAGTAGTTTTGAAGTAATAGGTGGCAAGCAGTTAAAAGGCAGCATTCTTCCGCAAGGCGCTAAAAACGAAGCATTGCAAATTCTATCTGCGGTTGTATTAACCAAAGAGACTGTAACTATTTCCAATATTCCCGATATACTCGATGTGAATTTACTCATTGAGTTATTGCAGGAAATGGGGGTTGTAGTTTCCCGTATCAATCAAGACACTTATCAGTTTCAAGCCAATGATATACAGGTAGACTACCTGGCATCAGAAGATTTCAGAAAAAAAAGTGGCAGACTCAGAGGGAGTGTAATGCTGGCGGGGCCCTTATTAGCCCGTTTTAAGAAAGCCTACCTGCCCAAACCCGGTGGAGATAAAATTGGAAGAAGAAGATTAGATACCCATATCATCGGTTTTCAAAAATTAGGCGCCCATTATGCGTATGACGAAAACATTGGTTGTTTCACTTTAAGCACAACTGCCCTAAAAGGTTGCTATATGTTATTGGACGAACCTTCTGTAACAGGAACCGCCAATATAGTGATGGCCGCTGTTTTAGCAGAAGGCAAAACCACTATTTACAACGCAGCCTGTGAACCCTACTTGCAACAGTTGTGCAGCATGCTCAACCGAATGGGTGCAAAAATCAGTGGTATCGGTAGTAATCTATTGGTTATTGAGGGAGTAGAAACGCTGGGTGGCACAGAACACCGATTACTTCCGGACATGATTGAAATAGGCAGTTTTATTGGATTAGCTGCCATGACCAAAAGTGAAATCACTATTAAGAATGCAGGAGTACAACACTTAGGCATTATTCCGGAAAAATTTCAGCAATTAGGTATTCAGTTTGATATACAAGGAGATGATATTTACATTCCTTCTCAGGAATCATACACCATCCAAACTTTTATGGATGGTGGGATTTTAACTATTTCCGATCATCCTTGGCCTGGTTTTACACCCGACTTATTAAGCATTGTACTGGTAGTAGCAACGCAAGCTATCGGATCGGTTTTAATCCACCAGAAAATGTTTGAGAGCCGTTTGTTCTTTACCGACAAACTGATTGATATGGGCGCACAGATTATTTTGTGTGATCCTCACAGAGCCACCGTAATTGGACTCGGCAGAAGAAATACCTTAAGAGGTATTACCATGAGCAGCCCCGATATAAGAGCCGGACAGGCACTCTTGATAGCAGCACTTAGCGCAGAAGGTAAAAGCACCATTCAGAATATTGAACAGATAGACCGCGGCTATCAGTTTATTGATCAACGCTTACAAAGTTTGGGGGCAGAGATAACACGTAAAACTTAAGACAGTAAGATTTCAAAATTTAAATACAAGCTTGCTGTATTATATAATTTAAAAAGGCCTCGAAAATTTCGAGGCCTTTTTTCTGTACAAGTTTTATATAAATAAAAATTACTAAACTAAGTAAACACAATTACTTACTTAATCGTCTTCATCAATTCTTTCACTGCTACTTCTAATTGCTGGTCTACTCCTTTCTTCACTACTTCATATTCATTGTAAACCAAGAAGTCTGGATCGGTGGCAGCATTTTCTAAATACTTACCTGCATTGGTTTTTACCCCCACAGTGGGTGCACCCCATCGGATACCTGAATCCATCAAGCTTTCCCAGGCTGCGAAAGAACAAGTACCTGGCACTTGTGTGCCCACTAACTTATTTACGTTTAATTCTTGCACCATGAATGCATAGCAATGTCCATCACTGTAGTTAGCTTCATTCGCCAATGAAATACTGGGCTTGGTCCAACGGAAATTGGGTTCATAGCCGTTGCTTCTTACATCATTGGTATAATTCATGAATTGCTTGCCGCTCAAGAAAACAGCTAAGTCGGCAACTAAGTCGCCACCACCATTATTACGGGTATCTACCACTACACCTTTCTTTAAGAAATGTTTACCCATGATGTCTTCATAAGTAGATCTAAAGGTACCATCACTCATGCCAGGAATATGCACATAACCCAAAGCACCTCCACTCAACCGCTCTACTTCATCTGCATTTCTTTTTACCCAACGCTTGTACAAGAGGCCATTCTCTTCTCCAGTGCTGATAGCTTTTACCGTGATTTCTCTTTTAACGCCATTTTCAATTAAAGAAAGTAATACGGTTTTACCGGATTTTCTATTCAGGTATTGCGCCAGATCTTTATCAGCTGTCACCATTTCTCCATCAATCATTTCAATGATGGCGCCCGCTTTCACATTCAATCCCGCTCTATCCAATGGACCTCCTACAATCACTTCTTCAATTTTAACGCCATTACCAGTGTACGATGCATCATAAAACGCACCCAAAGAAGCGGTTGCATCGCCGTTAGAATTAAAGTTGCTAAATGAAGCTCCACTATGGCTCACATTCAATTCACCCAACAATTCACTTAGCATTTCACTGAATTCATAGTTATTGCCAATGAAAGGAAGGTATTTTTCATAATCGGCTTTATAACTATCCCAGTTAATGCCATGGAAGGTTTTGTTATAAAAAGTTTTCTTGGTTCTGCGCCACACATGTTCAAACATAGCTTCACGTTCTTCGCGCATATTCACCAGCATCTCACCGTTAATGCCTACTCTGTCTTGTTTGCTACTAGCCACATCTAACTTGGTTATACTTCCATCGCTGCTAATGAAAATATTCTTCTGATCTTTATCCCATACCATACTCGCTCCATTGGCATTCAAGGGCACCAACATTTTGGTTTCTTTGGTTCTTAAGTTGGTGGTCCACAAATTCATGCCTCTTTCAAAACGAGCTAGATAATACAATGTTTCACCGTCCTTGCTTACTAAGGCATCACCCATTCCTGAAGAATGAATAGTGGCCCTAACCCTGCGCTGTGTTAATCCCTCCCACTCTATTTCAACGGCTTCTACTGCAGCTGTTTTTTTCTTACTGGTATCTGCTTTGGCTTTTTGCTCTTCCATTTCTTTTACCAGCGTTAATTCTTCTTTGGTCAATTTAAATCGATCCATGGCAGCCTGTGTAAAGAACATCAAATAGGCATCGCTTTGTGCGCCTCCACTCATAGCGGCACCCCTTAATCCATCTCGATTACTTTGCCATAACATGGCTTTACCACCCATTACCCATTTTGGACGATAGTCATTGAATCCACTCTCTGTAATATTCATGATTTTCTTGCCGTCTACACTGGCTAAACCCACTTCACTCACTGCACTTCCTACCACTGCATAGTCAAACAACAACCACTTACTGTCTGGACTCCATTGAAAGTATTGGTCGTTTTCTGTCCAGGCAAAAATTTGATCAGAGCCCAACACCGTTCTGCTTTGTTTAGTAGCAATATTGTAAATGCGCACATTGTTTCTATTTTCTACAAATGCAATTTCCTTGCCGTCAGGAGAATACAAGGGCTGTGTATTATCGTTGGCATTGTCCAATACAGGCGTTTCTTTAATTAAAGTGGCTGCATAAAAATAAGGCTCATCTGCTCTTACCTTACTGCTTTCAAAAATGCTCCATTTACCATTGCGTTCGGCTGTATAAATAATAGATTTCCCATCCGGTGAAAACCCAATTCCTAATTCCTGCGTAGGCGTTGCGGTGATTCTCTTGGTTACACCTCCTTCCACACTAGTTACAAACACATCGCCTCTATACAAGAATGCGACTTCTTTTCCATTGGGAGATACTACAATATTGCTTCCGCTAGTAACACGCATCACTTGCTCATCGTTCTTTCTGGCATCTGCTAAAATGTTGATGGATATTTTTTGCGGATTGGCACCTGCTTTCAGGGTGTACAATTCTCCATCGTAACTAAAACAAAGGGTTCCATCATTAGCACTGCTTAAATAACGCACCGGATGCTTTTTAAAAGAAGTCAGTTTTTCAGATTTTCCACCCGCTACCGGCATTTTATGTACATTGAAACTGCCGCTTTCTTCGCTTAAATAAATCAGTTCTTTTTCGCCATTGGCAAAAACCGGATTGCGGTCTTCTCCGTTAAAGCTGGTGAGTTTAGTATGCTTTTCGGCCTTGGCATCATAGATCCAGATATCACGGGTAATAGAAGAAGTATGGTGTTTTCTCCAGGCATTCTCTCCTCCCTTCTTATCGTGATAAATCATTTTGCTACCATCCTTACTGAATTTTACATCTTCTGCGGGTGTGGTTAACAATTGAACAGGTCTG
This sequence comes from Sediminibacterium sp. TEGAF015, assembly GCF_025997995.1. Lineage (GTDB taxonomy): Bacteria > Bacteroidota > Bacteroidia > Chitinophagales > Chitinophagaceae > Sediminibacterium. The sequence continues at coordinate 2,072,927 of NZ_AP026683.1, forward strand.
CCACCATTTACACTTACACTATAGAGTTCAGGCATAGACCCAGTGGGGAACTGTCTATTGCTTGCCAAATCCATTCGGGCAGATCCAAAAATAATTCGTTGATTATCCGATGAAAAATCATAGGGATATTCTGCTGCAGAATGAAATGTAATTCGCTTGGCTTCTCCTCCGCTTACCGGAATGGTGAAAATATCAAAGTTGCCATAACGGTCACTGGCAAATGCAATGGTCTTTCCATCTTTGCTCCAAACAGGCATATAATCGTGTGCTTCGTGCAGGGTTAATGCAGTAGCATTTCCGCCCGTTACGGGCACCGTGTATAAATCTCCTTTATAGGTAAACACAACGGTTTTGCCATCCGGAGAAATACTGGAATAACGCAACCACTTAGGATTGGATTGCGCCTGCACCTGACCAGCCATTATGGCTGCAAGTGTAAACATTGACAATATTTTTTTCATACATTTTTTTGTTGATTGGAAAGATATAGAAGATGCCGATTAAATTAAAATCAAATCCATGAACGTCGCGACTTAAAATAAGTACCTTTAAACAGTGAGAAGTTCTGCGATACAGATATATGAATTGGGAGACCAGGCTCTTACCATTGAATGGTCTAGTACCATCAATGAAGCGGCGAACCAAAAAGTCATGCGAGCTTTTCGTTATTGGCAAAAAAATCCGATAGTAGGCGTTACCGATATAATTCCTGCTTATAGTAGCCTTACCCTTGTATACGATGCGGCCATCATTCAACAACAATCAAGAGGACTTTCTCCTACAACTTGGTTAAGTCAGCAAATCAATTCTGTGAATGGGTTGGAGGCAACTCCGCTGGAAGAAACAGCACCACTTATTGTTCCCGTCTGTTATGATCCCTCAATAGCGCCGGATCTGGAATTTGCAGCAGAATTTACAAACTGCTCTGTAGAAGAATTCATTCTAATACATTCCAGTAGAACCTATAAGGTTTATATGCTGGGATTCTTACCTGGCTTTGCTTATATGGCTTCAGTAGATAAAAAAATCAGATTACCTAGAAAAGAAACGCCTAGAAAATTAGTGGCTGCAGGAAGCGTGGGTATTGCTGGAGAACAAACCGGTATTTATCCGCTGGATGCCCCGGGTGGATGGCAATTAATTGGGAAAACACCAATATCATTATTTGATATCAGTAAGGAAGATCCTTGTTTTTTTAAACCAGGTGACCGGGTAAAATTTGAACCCATATCATTAGATGCATTTCATGATTTAAAAAATGAAAACACATGAGCATCGAAATTGTAAAAGCCGGATTATTCTGTACCATTCAGGATGGGGGCAGAAAAGGATTTCAGCACCTTGGTATCAATCCTGGCGGAGCAATGGATAAAGTTGCCATGCAAATAGCCAATTTGTTAATTCAGAACAGTTCTGAAGAAGCCCTGTTTGAATTTTTTTATCCTGCACCAGCATTTCAATTTAAACAGGCTGCATTTATTGCATTGAGTGGAGCAGATTTTGGTGCCACGATTGATAACACTCCTGTTCCAATTCATCAGCCCATTTATGTACCAGCCAATGCAACACTTCGCTTTAGCAAAAAAACAAAAGGGCATATAGGGTATCTGGCCATTCAAGGAGGATTGGCACTGAACGAATGGCTGAACAGCTTTAGCACCAATACACGCGTGATAGCGGGCGGGCTCGACGGAAGAAATCTAAAGAAGGGAGATTTGATTGCATTTAAAACTTCAAGCCCTTTTCCAAATGAAACAGAAGAGCTTCAGATCTTACCCTGGATAGCAGATACGAAAGGGTTATATCAGGTTGAAAGAATCCGGTATTTACCTGGCAGAGAATTTAGTTTATTGAATCAGGCTTCTCAGCAATTCATGACAAACGCCCAGTTTACGATTCATGCGGATAGTGACCGGATGGGCTATCGGTTTAAAGGACCCTTGCTGCGTTTAAAAAAACCAATGGAAATCATTTCTTCCGGTGTTACCAATGGAACCCTGCAACTCTTACCCAGCGGCCAATGCATTGTTTTACTGGCCGATCATCAAACAACAGGGGGGTACCCAAGAATAGGTCATATCATACAGGCAGACATCCCCAGTTTGGTGCAACAAGCGCCCGGAACAACCATTCAAATGGTTCCTGTAAATATGGAAACAGCTGAAAAAATAAATAAACAACAACTACAATATTTGCAGCAATTAAAGAATGCCTGTACCTTACAACTGCATGCTTACCATCGATATTAATTGTGATTTAGGGGAAGGGTTTCCCAACGATACCTTGCTGATGCCTTTTATCAGCAGCGCCAATATTGCCTGCGGATTTCATGCAGGCGATACTGATACCATCAAGCGGACCATAGAAAATTGTATAAAAAACAAAGTGGCCATTGGAGCACATCCGGGATTTAACGACCGGGCTAATTTTGGCAGAACAGAAATGGTGCTTTCAGATTGCGAATTATATGACCTAGTAGCAGAACAAATTGAGCTGGTGCAAAATATTTGTACAGAGATGGGCGCCATACTGCATCATGTAAAACCACACGGGGCTATGTACAATATGGCCGCCCGTGATACTACTATGAGTTATATTATTGCTGGTGTAATAAAAGAGATCAATCCTTCTTTGATATTGTATGGACTTAGTAATAGCTTTTTAATTTCAGAGGCAGAAGCCCTTGGATTAACAACCGCATCGGAAGTTTTTGCGGACCGTACTTATACGCCCGAGGGAATGCTGACACCCAGAACAGACCCTAAAGCATTATTGCATTCAACTGAAGCTTCTTTGCAACAAGTATTACAAATGATTACCCAACAAAACGTATGGGCTACTGATGGTACACTTGTTCCGATTAAAGCGGAAACCATTTGTATTCATGGCGACGGAGATCATGCGCTTTCATTTGCTAAAGCTATTTGTAAAGCCATGAAAGAAAATGATATTTTGATCAGAACTACTTAACAAAGTGATACAGTAATAAAATTGACTGAACCATTAACTAGTAAAATGCAAAATGTAAAACAGACCACCCACAAAAGTTCTGCGCGGTCAGCCATATTGGGCGCCGCTTTTTTAATGGCTACTTCTGCTATTGGTCCTGGATTTCTTACACAGACTGCGGTGTTTACTCAATCCCTTGCTGCCAGTTTTGGCTTCGTGATTTTGATTTCTGTTTTGCTGGATATAGGCGCCCAGATGAATATCTGGAGAGTGATTGCTGTGACGGAAAAAAGAGCGCAAATTATTGCCAACGAGTTATTACCAGGTATGGGGTATTTGTTGAGTACATTAGTTGTGGTTGGGGGGCTTGCATTTAATATTGGAAATATTGGTGGAAGTGGATTGGGACTGGAGGTAATGACAGGCCTTGATCCCGCATATGGCTGTGTGATCAGTTGTATTGTAGCGTTAATTATATTCTGGTACAAGGAAGCGGGCAAAGCCATTGATGGTTTTACCAAAGTATTGGGTTTGCTAATGATTGGGCTGACTTGTTATATTGTGTGGAAAGCAAGCCCACCTATGGGAGCTGCCTTACACAGAACCTTGATTCCGGAAAATTTATCGGCTACCGCCATTGTTACATTGGTAGGTGGAACCGTAGGCGGGTATATCAGTTTTGCAGGCGGTCATCGTTTGCTGGATGCTGGTATTAAAGGGGAAGCACAACTACCTTCAGTAAACAGAAGTGCCGTATCCGGTATTTTAATTACCTCTGTCATGCGCTTCCTTTTATTCCTGTGTGTGTTAGGGGTAATGTTCATGGGACTTCCCATTGATGCGCAAAACCCTGCAGCATCTGTATTTCAACAGGCAGCAGGCAATATCGGTTATCGGTTTTTCGGAGTAGTGATGTGGTCTGCGGCTATTACTTCTGTGGTGGGCGCGGCATATACATCTGTTTCCTTTATTAAAACTTTTCACCCATGGCTAGAAAAAAATGAGAAAGCAATCATTAGTGCTTTTATCATTTTCAGTACCACGATTTATTTGTTTATTGGCAACCCCGTAAAAATACTGGTAACCGTTGGTGCATTAAATGGATTAATCCTCCCGATTGCATTGGCCATTATTTTATTGGCTGCTTATAAAAAAAGATTGGTCAACAATTACCAGCATCCGCTCTGGTTAACCATCACAGGCTGGATGGTGGTTACGGCCATGACCATTATGAGCGGACTTACCATTTACAAATGGCTGAACTAATTAAACTTTCAATCAATAATTATCTACCTGAATCTACACGACCTGTAGTAGTCGAATAGCATTGCCCACAGGATCTACTTTGGGGCATTCAATTTTGTGAATCAATTCCTGTGGATTTTCCCTTCTGAGTGATCCTGCATGATACCCCTTATCATAGTATTTCAACAAAATGGAAAAGCAACCAGCAATATCATCTTCTATTAAACAGTTGATGGCTGTTTTGGTTTCTAATCCTCCCAATCGCTTCTTAATTCTGATAACCGCATTTACCAAAAATTCCTTGCTGAATTTTCCATAGCCCTCAATAATATATTGCAACCTTTCTTCAAAAGGAATTTCTAAGAAGCAAACTTTCTTATTGCGCATTTGCTTAAATAAAACCGTGGGAATATTTACATCCCCAATCCGTTGGCTTTCGTCTTCCATCCAAATAAAAGGATTTGATGCCGTAACCTTAAAAGACTGCTCCTGTAAAGCTTCTGCCAATCGATTTTCAAACATTTCCTGGCTAGGTTGTGGTGGTTGTCCGAGGTTGCCAAATGCCGAACCTTTGTGATGCGCCAATCCCTCCAGATCAATGATGGCTGCTCCTCTGCGCTGTAGCTCCTGCAGAACTTCTGTTTTACCTGAACCCGTATACCCACCAACGATTTGAATGGGAAAGTCTTTTACAAATTGTCGCAAAACCCAGTTCCGGTAAACTTTGTACCCTCCAACTAAAGTGTATACTTTAAATCCATACAGATCTAAGAGCCAAGCCACGCCAGCACTTCTCATCCCCCCTCTCCAACAATGGACCAATACGGTTTTACTCTCCGAATCAGCAGTAATTTTTTCTACTGCTTCCACCATCTTAACCATTTTGGTACCAAAATATTTAAGCCCAATTTTGATGGCTTTTTGTTTGCTTTCCTGTTTATAGGCCGTGCCTACTATTTTCCTTTCCTCATTATTGAATAAGGGCAAACTATGGGCACCCGGAATATGAGCATGTGCAAATTCACCCTCGCTTCTTACATCAAATACAGGGAACTGTTTGCAGAGCGGTATAAATTCTTCTATGGTTAATTTGGTGATGGCCACACGCAAATGTACAATTGAAATGGAGTAACTTTTCGGCATGAAAGAATTATTACTGGTAAGACACGCCAAAAGCAGCTGGGCCAATCCTGGGCAGGATGATTTTGATAGGCCCCTGAATGAGCGAGGACAAAAAGATGCGCCCATGATGGCACAGAGACTCATTCAAAGAGGGGTAAGCATCAATGGAATCATTACCAGTACTGCCTTGCGGGCCATTACAACAGCAAGATTTTTTGCAATTGAAAATTCAATAGCAGAAAAAGACATAATAAAGCATGAGTTCCTTTATCATGCGCCCCCTGAAAGATTTGTAAAAGCCATCCTGCAAATTCCCGATACCATTACAACGGCTGCCATTTTTGCCCACAACCCTGGCATTACCGATTTTGTAAACCAGCTGTCTGAGGCCCGCATAGATGATATGCCCACTTGTTGTGTATTTGCTATTAAAATCAATACGGATTCCTGGAAAGACTTTTCAAAAGCAAAAAAAGAATTTTGGTTTGCTGATTGGCCTAAGCGCTTGTAACAGTGGGCTTCTTGTTAACCAGGTAAACCCCAGTAAAAATTAAAACAGCTGCAATTAATTTATACACGGTGAAAAATTCCCCTGCAAAAATCATGGCAAATATGGCGGCAAAAACGGGTTGTGTATAGATGAATGCACCGGTGGCCGAAGATCCAATCAGGGCAATGCTTTTTACCGTTAATAAATACGCTACAAAAGTGGCAAAAACAGCCACATAGCCCAATACCAGCCAATGACTGATGTCAAAATTAGACCAGGAGGCTTCCAGCATATACGGAAATCCAATGGGTAGTATTCCGAATGCGCCAATGGTAAAAATCCATCGCAACACCTGTATGCCAGAATATTTTGCCATTAGTGGTCTTACCAAAACCAGGTAGAACGCATAAGAAATAGCATTAATCAAAACCAGGATATCGCCCAATACCATATTACTTGCAACGGCTCCCGTATGGTCTTTCATCAGCACCAATATACTGGCGCCTCCAATCCCACAGGCCAAACCCAGCCCCTTCAAAAGGGTAAATTTTTCTTTCAATAAAAAAGCAGCGATGATGGTAATGAAAATGGGTGAGCCCAACGATAACAGAGAACTATGTATCACGGTTGTAAGTGAAACACCTTTGATAAAAAAGAGTTGATTAATCACGATTCCTGTTAGTGCACAAATAGCAAATCGAGGAAGATCTTTTTTATCAAATTTTACTTTCCCTGGTTTAAAGAGAAACAAAATCCAGAATAAAGTAAGCGTAACGGCTACCCGTACAAAATTCAATGCAAAGGGATGAATATACTGCGGTGTAATGTATTTCACTGCCGTATAACTACTTCCAAAAATCAGGTTGGCTCCTAATGCTGCTGAAAAAGCTTTGTAGGGTTTGCTCATTTTGACAAATGTAGCAATAATGTACGCAGTTGTTCCAAGTCGAACGGATCAATATTCATTTTGCTAAATGTAAATGATTGTGCTTGTGTATAAGCATCCTGCAAATTAAACTCAGACTGATCAATGCGTAACAGTCTTTTGTTTTGCATTAATAAACGACTCAGGTATTCTTGTTCTGTTTGACCCGGCGTAGGAACAACAATTAATTTTTTATCAATGGAAATCAACTCCATTAATGAAGTATAGCCCCCTCTGCTGATAATATAATCGGCTTGTTGTAATTCGTTAGCCAATTCTATCGTATCAAGGTGATTAAAGACAGTTACATGCGAAGGCACTTCTATACCTGCAGTTTCTGCTGGCAGTCCCCTCACAAGCAATACGGGCTTGGTAAAGGTTTCCAGGTCTTTTAATATTTTTCTTTCCAACATGGTGCGCTGTGGTTCAGGACCAGATAAAACAGCAGCAAAACTATATTTGGTAGGACAGGTTACCCGATGAAAACGGGTGAGCAGTTTCATATAGTGGACAGGAATAGGAGGTAGTTTAGCGGGGTGAGAAAGTTCGCCTGCCAATCCAGGTGCTGCTGCCATATCGGGTACCCAGCAAGCGCTAAACTTTTTAATGAATAAATAATTTACCCATTGAATGATATTTTGCACCCAGCGATAGGGTGCTTTAATAATGAGCTGATGCGTTATAAAAATAGAGGGGATAGTTGGATGATGTACGCCATATCGGTTATCTGAAATGATCAAATCTATATTGTATTCTTTCGCAATGGATTGTACCCATGCTTCCTCTCTCTTGATGGTTTTATAAATCCGGGGCATTTGTAAAAGCAGCTTAAACAAAAGTAGTAGTCTGGACTTGGCATAATGAACCCGGTAACCCGTTAAGGGAAGAATGGTTAAATGGGGAAATTCTTTCAACAAGAGTGCGGCCTGGTGTCCTTCGGCAGCTACCAAAACTTTGCAATTCAACTGCTGAAAGGCTTTAATAATCGGTATACAACGGGTTGCGTGTCCTAAACCCCAGTCTAAAGGTGCAATCAGTACGGTGGAAATGTTAAATTGATTACGCAAGTTGGCCATGATTAATAATGTAAAATGATTTTATTATTTTAGTTGAACATATGAAAAGCAGAACAAACCAAATGATATTTTTACTGTTAGTTATGATGTTGGCGACTACGTCTTGTGGGATTTTTCAAAAATCGAACAAATCTACTTTTTGTGCTTGCCCAAAACACTAATTCGTAAATCATGAGCAGAGATTTGTTGGTTCTTACCAATCAAGCTTATTTATCTGCAGAGCAAACTGCAGCTATTGTAGCGGGATTGAACAAAGTACTGGGCCCGGTAGAAAACTGGGGAGCATTTTGTGTAGCCAACGAAATCATCGACATCAACAGACATAAAATCATCACCAAAACGCATTTAGTGAAACAAATATTACAGGACAAGCCAAATAAACCTTTCCTATTTATTTGTAATAAAAACTAAGCTTCTAAGAAAGCTTTTCCAGCGCGGCACCTAATTGAGCAAGTACGGTAGGTATATCTTGCTTTCTGCAAGTGCCCACACTCAAACGATACCAGCTACTATTGGCTCCGGCTCCAAATGCAGAGAATGGAACGATGGCAATTTTGGCTTCACTCAAAATATACTGGGTTACATCAGACTGGGTAGCCAATACTGTACCATCAGCCGTTTTGCTTCCCACCAAATCAATCTGTATGGTTAAATAGATAGCAGCTTGTGGTGCAATAGCGTCTACTTTAAAGCCCTTTTGCTTTAAGGCAATAATTCCTTCATAGATATTTTGTAAACGGAATGCAATTTCAGATTTAAAATGCGTTAAGTAAGTGCTTATCGCTTCTTTCATTGGAAGGTATTTGGCAACTGCATGCTGCTCAGCCATAGGTGCCCATGCACCTAAATGACTTAAGATTGCCTTCATTTTAGCAATTACATTTTCCGGACCCAATGCCCAACCTACTCTAACACCCGTTGCAGAAAACACTTTGGAAATACCATCAATGAAAATGGTATAGGGTTTCATCGCCGGATTCAAGGTAAGTGGATTGTAATGAACGGTATCTCCATACGTTAGTGTCCAGTACATCTGATCGAACATCAGGTAGAGCTTTTTCTCTTCAGGTCCACGTCTGGCATTCTCTTCCAAGATTAATTCGCAGATTTCTGCCAGTGCATGCTTGCCTAAAGTAGTGCCAGTTGGGTTTTGTGGGGTACACAAACAAATTAAGCTGGCGCCTTTAATATGAGGCTTCAAATCTTCAACAGTTGGCATGAAATCATTCTCAGGCAAACAGCTCACTTCGCAATGTTGGCCTTCCGTTAAATGCACATAGTGGTTATTATTCCAGGAAGGAACACCATATACTACTTTGTCCCCTTTATCTACTATTACTTTAAACAATGCATAAATCAACGGACGACCACCGGATGCTACCTGAATTTCTGCAGGCGTAAAATGCAGCCCTTCCCAATCCTGAATAAACTGACTGATAGACTTTCTTAAATCAAGGATTCCCTCTGCCGCTGGGTAACTGGTCTTTTTTTGCTGGTAAGCTTCTATGATGAGTTGCTCTAATTCAACTGGAATAGGGAATTCGCTGGGATTGAAATCACCAATGGTGAAATTATAAATCGTTTCTCCATTGCGGATTCTTTCATTAATGGCGTTACCCAATTTTACAATTTCACTACCAATCAGTGTTTCTGCCAGATGACTCAGCTTGCTCATACAAAAATTTTGTGCAAGGTACGCATTTGAAAGTAACTTTAAGGCTATGTATAAGCATGCAAGAATATTACTATTTATACTGTCCTTAGGGTTATTCAACAATTTGAATGCACAAGAGAATACATTAAAAATTAATTTATCTAAGCAAAGCTATTTGCAAGGAGACTCTCTAGAAATTCAAATTGTAAGCCCTAACTATTTAGACAAAAAACTAAAATCGGCAACCGCACATATCTGGATTGATCATCTGGTTACCAAACAACGCTGGAAGTTTCGCTTTCCAATGATTGAAGGAGAAGTGAATGCAGCTTTAAAAATAAATGAGACCATTCCCAGTGGCAATTATGCTATTAGCTGTTTGGTGCAATCTGGATTTTATAGAATTCAAGGGCAAGTAATTGAGCGAGATAAAAAAGACACCGTTATCAATTACATGATGCGGACTAGTACAAAGCAAATGATGGTAGATCGGGTTAAAGTGGATGCGAAAGGTTATTTTACTATGAAGCCCATGTTGTTTCAAGACACGGCTTCCTTTTATTTTTCTCCTATTCAAAAACCAAAAAAAAATTACCTGGCTATTTTGTTGAAAACGCCCGTGGATTCTGTATTTGAGCCCGTTGAAACGCAAACAGCATTTTTTACCGTAGGTAAACCAGGAGAATTTGTAGAGAAAAAATTTGACTATACGCTTTCATTAGACGACCCAGAACTCATCACAGAAGGCTTGCCCAATGTTACGGTGTATACCAAAGCAAAAACCAAATTACAACAATACGAAGAGGATTATACCAGTGGTTTATTTAAAAACGACAATGCATTTGTTTTTGATGGATTGGAAAGCGACGAGCTGGTTCGATCTCAATCGCTAGCCTGGTTTCTGCAACAAAAAGTACCAGGCCTAACCGTGGCCATAGACTCTGCCAACAATGAAGTATTTAAATGGAGAGAAGAAATTTGTACCATTTTTATTGACGAATTTGAAGTGATGCCTGGCGAACAATCTATGGTGTTTCCTCGAGACATTGCCATGATAAAAGTATTCAGACCTCCTTTTCAATACAGTTCTACCACTGGTTTTGGGGGCGCCATTGCCATCTATACAAAGAAGGGAAAGTTTATAGACAACAATGGCGCAAAATTCTCTTTTATCTTAAAAGGATATACAGGATTTGACAGTATCTGGAAATAGCATTAATTGTTCAAAGCACCCGAACTCACCCAACAAGAAATGGCATTTTTTTGGGCGGTTGTGAGTGCCCCGTTTTTCGGCATAGTGCCCGATTCCACAGAGCTCTTGATTTGTGTTGCAGCAGCTTTAATTTCATTGTAATTGGTTAGTGCGCCCGGACCATTCGTGCTGCCTGTATTGTGGCAACCCACTGCACCACAACTATTTTGTATAATCGGAAATACCACTGCCGTAAATCGGCTGTCAATATTAGCGCAATTAACGGTTGTGCCCCCTGTACCTGAAGTAGAGTTTGACGTAGAAGAGCCTGATTTCGAACAGGCAATGGCCACCATTGCAACCATTACAGAAAGGGTGATTAGCTTTTTCATGATTAGCAGTTTTAGTGTTTAGTTTAGTTAATTCGGGCTTTTAAAAGCTCGAAGTTTAAACACAGAGCCCGCTGACTCAATTACCGTTGCCCAAGACATGAAGAATTTTCTGAATAACAATCGTAAATATTACTATGAAAATCAAAATCCCCGCTACTTACTCAAGAGCGGGGATTGTATGCAATCATTTGTACTTAGCTGTTTATTCCAACGGCTTATAATCTTTAAAGAATTTAAGCGGAGCCGCTTCGGATAGTGCGCGATACTGTTTCCAGCTGCCTTCGAACAAAGCGTTGGCTTTTTGTATTACTGTGTTCACCGCTTCTTCAGCATATCCCATCAAACGATTTTCCTGCTCACCCGGAATCGTAGTTTTACCCATAATTAACTGTCTGGCTTCGCCAACCAAACCATTAATCGTTTCCTGGGGAATATTGCCATAGCCTTGTTTCAACTGAGGCTTGCCATTCAGCATTTCGCGAATTTCTTTTAATCCATCTGCAACCACTTTCGCTGCTTTGCGAATCGTGTCTGCTGCTTTGCGATCCATGCTTGCATAACCCGCTTCTACCTTCTTCATAATATCGTCTACTTCCGTTAAGCGATCATTTAATGCCGTTAACTTGGCTGTAGATTTTTCCATTCTGTCGTTCGCTGCTCTGATAGCATTTCTCACCGATAAAGGTGTTGGTGCGTATGGATCATCATTCACCACAACTATTGTACTGTCTTTCAAATCTCTTCCTAAAGTCATAACTACTTTATACGTTCCTGGATCAACTGGCAGTCCACCTGGTTCAGCACCACCGCCACCTGCACCACCAAAACGGCCACCGCCGCCACCTCTTCCACCACCGCCAGACTGACGGGCGCCTCTTCCTTCCATGCCCCAATAATATTTATTGAAGCCAGAATCCACTCGAGTTCTAAGGTTTCTTACATTCACGCCATTGGCATCGTAAATGGCTATTTGAAGGGTATCGGAAATTTTGTTTTTACCAGTATCTGCAGCCGTTTTATTTACGAAGAAACTAATAGGAGCGCCGGTTCTTTTGTTCTCCCCTTCGTAAGTACCATAAGTGCTATATTCAATACCAGAAGCATTTTTCATTTTAGCTTGGTATGCCTGTGGCGCATCAAACGCCACTAATTTTTTGGCAAATACCTGACCTTTATTGGCTGCAACTTTTCGCAATGGACGAATATCATCTAAGATCCACAATGCTCTACCAAAAGTGGCAATTACCAAATCGGCTTCTCTTTCCTGAATCGCCATATCATATGTAGAAACGGATGGGTAGCCATTTTTAAACTGCTGAAAATTGACTCCGTTGTCTAAGCTTACCCATAGACCTTGCTCTGTTCCTACAAAAATCAAATTGGGTTCTACTGGATCCTGAATCACACACAAAGCATAGCCGATTACTTTTTTCTCGTCTACCATGCGTGTCCAGGTTTTACCATAATCAGTTGTTCTGTACACAAACGGACGCATTTCGCCTCTTCTGTAATCGTTCACAACTACAAAGGCTTCACCCCCATTATGCTTAGAAGCCTTGATTTGTGGAACCCAAGCTCCTAGAGGCATTCCAGGTAATTTCCCTCTAAAATTGGCCCAGGTTTTTCCACCATCTCTGGTTAATTGAATATTCCCATCATCGGTACCTACCCAAATAACTCCTTGCTCTTTAGGAGAAGGTTCAATAGTTAAAATAGTACAATGGTTTTCTGCACCTGTAATGTCTACAGAGATACCACCATTGTTACTTTGATCAATTTTGGCAGAATCATTGGTAGTTAAATCGGGAGAAATGAGTTCCCATGAGGCACCTTTATTTGTGCTCTTGTTTACAAACTGACTTCCGTAATATATGGTTGCTTTATCAAATGGATCTTGCGCAATCGCTGCATTCCAATTAAAACGCTGTCTTATATTTTTACTAGGCCTTGGAGGTCTAATATTCCACTGTTCTCCAGTAGCAATATTGTAACGAGATACATTACCGCCCTGACTCATAGTGTACACCCAGTTAGGATCTTCGGCGTCTGGCATTACGTCAAATCCATCTCCACCGCTAACCCCTTGCCAAAAAGCGTTTCTAATCCCACTTCTTCTCCAAACATAAGCAGGTCCATGCCAGCTTCCATTGTCTTGCAAACCACCCATTACATTGTAAGGAATTTGATTATCTACATTCACATGATAATACTGACCCAATGGCAATTTTTCATCAAACTGCCAGGTCTTACCTCTATCTCTTGAAATACCAATACCTCCATCATTCCCATCAATAATAAAGTTGGCATCGTTCGGATGAATCCACCAAGCATGGTGATCTGGATGGATGCCACTGTAAGGAATAACTGGTTTCCAAGTTTTACCTGCATCCTCACTTACATTAATCACTTGATTGATATTGTAAATTCTATTTTCATTTTTGGTATCTACCGCGATGTCCTGAAAATAAAATGCACGATTAGTTACTACAGCTGGATCACTGTTTACCAACTCCCATTTAAAACCCCCATCGTCCGATTTATACAAACCATTTTTAGTGGCTTCTACTAATGCATAAACGCGATTGGGATCAGTACGAGCTATGCTGATACCGATACGGCCATAATCCCCTTCGGGCAAACCATGCTCCTTACCTAACTTGGTAAAAGTTTTACCACCATCCATGGTTACATAAAAACCACTTCCGCTTCCACCACCTTTTAAACTCCAGGGCGTGCGCTTGTGCTCGTACATATTTACAAACAACTTATTGGGGTTAGCGGGATCCATTACCATATCGCCCACTCCACTGTTTTGATTGGTATATAAAATTTGCTTCCAGGTTTCTCCACCATCGGTTGTTTTATATACGCCTCTTTCAGGATGATCTGCAAATGGATTACCCATAGCACCTACATACACTACATCTGGATTGGTAGGATCAATAATAATGCGGTGAATATTGCGGGTCTTTTCTAAGCCCATGCGCTTCCAAGTTTTGCCGCCGTCTAAACTTTTATAAATCCCTTCTCCTAAACTAATAGAGTTACGCGGATTACCTTCGCCTGTTCCTGTCCAAACCACACTTGGATTCGATTGCACCAACGCAATGGCTCCTATATTCTGGATAGGTTGATCATCAAACACGGGTGTCCAGGAAGCTCCCCCATTTTCAGTTTTCCATACACCGCCACTGGCAGTACCCAGGAAAATAATATTGGGATTGGTCCATACCGCATCAATGGCCGTAACACGACCACTCATGCCAGCCGGCCCGATATTACGGGGTTTCATATTTTTAAAATGCTTAGATAAATCTACCTGTTGAGCATACACAGCAAAACTTGCTGCAATACCCACAAAGGCCAGGAATAATTTTCTCATAAAAGAATTTGGTTTTAGGAATCGGTAATTTCTGAAATAAAGACCCAATTGCCAAAAACTAAGGATGAGTGGCTTATATTTATCGGTAGAAAGAATGCCATTGAAAAACAATTCCATCCTTGCCAACAGCAGTTTTAAAACAGGTATCTACGCTGCCATTGTTGCATTTTTAAGTTATACCATGATTTTTGGTTTTCGCAAATCCTTTACTGTTTGCACTTTCGACGGAATGGCATTCTGGGGGTTGGGGTATAAAACCCTGTTAGTGTTAAGCCAGATGCTGGGATATTTAATGGCCAAGTTTTACGGAATCAAATTCATTGCTGAACTCAAGAGAATGGGTCGTAATAAAATAGTACTGACACTGGTTGGTATTTCATGGCTGGCCTGGTTGCTGTTTGCACTCGTTCCTGCTCCTTTCAATATTGTATTCCTGTTCATGAACGGGTTTCCATTGGGTATGTTATGGGGTGTCATTTTTTCTTATATCGAGGGGAGAAAAACCACCGATTTTATAGGAGCGGCACTGGCAGTTAGCTTTATTTTTTCTTCTGGTTTTGTAAAATCAGTTGGAGGCTGGCTGATGGTTGAATGGCATGTATCCGAGTTCTGGGTTCCTTTTCTGACTGGGCTGGTTTTTGCGCTGCCTTTGTTGTTATTTATTTATTTGATGGAACAAATACCTCCGCCAACAGAGGAAGACATTGCCTTGCGCATGAACCGTACACCCATGTGTGCAGCAGACAGAAAAAAATTTATTCAGCATTTTTTACCGGGTATTGTGGCAGCAGTTATCATTTATGCATTCGCTACAATTTTCAGAGATATCAGAGATAATTTCAGTGCAGACATGTGGAAGGAAATGGGCTATTTAAATCAACCCGCCATATTTTCTAAAACTGAAACGCCCATTACATTGGTCATACTGGTGTTAATTGGCAGCATGGTGCTGATCAAAAATAGTTTTAAAGCATTTATGTTGTCGCATGTATTTATCCTACTGGGCTTTATTGTTGCGGGATTAAGCACCTGGTTATTCAGCAATGGAGGAATAGCCCCAATTTGGTGGATGACCTTGGTAGGACTGGGATTGTACATGGTTTATATACCTTTTAATGCAGTGTACTTTGAACGCATGATTGCTGCTTTTCAATTTACCGGCAATGCAGGTTTCTTGATTTATGTAGCCGACTCTTTCGGATACTTAGGAAGTGTGAGTGTTTTGCTGAGCAAGGAGATTTTTAAAGTGCAATTGAACTGGGTGCATTTCTTTTCGAATAGTGTAATGGGATTATCGGTAGCAGGAGTTATGATTACGGGTTATTCGATGTTTTACTTTTACCGGAAAAAACAGACAACAATTTAATTTTTTGCAACAATTCAGGCACAAAAAAGGCCGGATACATCCGGCCCTTTCATTCTCAGTCTCACTGTCCAACCCTCACAGTATTTCACTATCCTTTTTTCTCATTGTATTTTTTCTCAGCTTCAGCAGCTTTTTCAAAATCAAGCACTACTCCATTTATGCAATAACGAAGACCAGTTGGGGGAGGACCATCTTCAAAAACATGACCCAGGTGCGATTTACAACGACCACATTGAACTTCAGTTCGCTGCATGCCATGTGTATTATCCGGTAAATAGATGATTGATCCCTTCGAAATTGGCTCATAAAAGCTTGGCCAGCCACACCCACTATCAAATTTGGTGTCGCTTTTGAACAATCCGTTTCCACAAACTGCACAGTAATACGTTCCCGTTTCTTTGAAATTTTCGAATTTGCTTGTCCAGGGACGCTCTGTTCCCTTTTCTCTGGCAATGTAATAGACTTCCGGAGAAAGGATTTTTTTCCACTCGCTGT
Source organism: Sediminibacterium sp. TEGAF015 (assembly GCF_025997995.1). Taxonomy (GTDB): domain Bacteria; phylum Bacteroidota; class Bacteroidia; order Chitinophagales; family Chitinophagaceae; genus Sediminibacterium. Next base: position 2,089,215 of record NZ_AP026683.1, read on the forward strand.
CTTTTACAGCCAGTTTGCCTTTTTCACCTTTTGCGTAATAAGGGTTCTCTTTCTTTGTCATAGTATCTTTAACAACTTTATCGGTTGAATTGTTTTGAGCATTGCAGGCGGTTAGGCTAAACAATCCCAATAAAATGAATGCTGACCACTTCATAGCGTATTCTTTTAATCAAACTAGTTACGCTACAAAGACAGTTTTGGTTTGGTTTGGTTGCATGAAATCGGCGAAAATCTTGTTCAAACCCTTTATTTTTACTGATTTTGACTGATTTGTTAAAGGATTTCTAACACGCCCTTTGTATATTTGTAACTCAAGCAAGCATCGAATTTACATGTTCAACATTATTTTATTCGGTCCTCCCGGAAGTGGAAAAGGTACGCAGAGTGAGAAACTGATTCAGAAATATGGCCTGAAACACCTATCTACCGGAGACCTTCTACGCAGTGAAATTGCCAGACAAACCCCATTGGGATTAGAAGCCAAAAACTTAATGGACAAGGGCCAGCTGGTTCCGGACGAAGTTGTTATAGGTATGATCTCTTCTGCACTTGAGGCCAATCCTGAAGCAAAGGGCTTTTTATTTGATGGTTTTCCAAGAACAACTGCCCAAAGTGAGGCTTTGGATAAGCTTTTGAAGCTAAAACAAACCGAAATAGGGGTTCTCCTTGCATTGGATGTTTCTGAAGAAGAACTGGTAAAACGCTTATTAAACCGTGGATTAACCAGCGGAAGAAGCGATGATACCAATGAAACAGTCATCAGAGCAAGAATTGTTGAATACAAAGACAAAACAACCGTAGTGGCTAATTACTACGAACAGTTCGATAAAGTGGTTAAAATACCAGGCGAAGGTACCGTAGAAGAAATTTTTTCAAATCTTTGCAGCGAAATCGATAAAAGAATGTCTTAACAATAAGAACTGTTAAAGTTTTTGACCAATAACCAACTGCTATGCCCGTCCCGATACCATCAGGACGGGTTTTTTTATGCTCTTTTTGTAAACTATCAATCGTTAGCTTTGCGGAGAAATTAAAAATATATGTATACAGTTGAAAACTACATTGCAGGGAATTGGATTAAGGGGGATGGAGACGGACAATTATTGTTCAATGCCGTAACCGGGGATCCCATCGCCAGAGCTACAAGTAAGGGATTGGATTTTGCAGCGGCGCTTCATTATGCCAGAAGCAAGGGTAATCCGGCACTGAGAAAAATGAGTTTTCACGAAAGAGGGTTGATGCTTAGGTCTTTGGCTATTTACTTAAGAGAGCATTTAGATGAACTTTATAACATCAGTTACCAGACGGGTGCTACCAAGGCAGACAGTTGGGTGGATATTGAAGGGGGGATTGGGAACCTGTTTTCCTATGCTTCCTTAAGAAGAAAACTTCCAGACACGCCGTATTGCTTAGATGGGGAACATCACCCGTTAGGAAAGGCCAATACATTTATGGGCCATCACTTATTAATTCCGAAAGAAGGGGTTGCCATACATATCAATGCATTTAATTTCCCTGTTTGGGGCATGTTGGAAAAAATTGCAGTGAACCTGCTGGCAGGGGTTCCGGCCATTGTAAAACCCGCCACTGTTACTTCATATTTAACGGAAGCAGTAGTTAAAAAAATAATTGCTTCTGGTATTTTGCCCGATGGAGCACTGCAGCTGATTTGTGGCAGTGCCGGAGATTTGCTGGATCATGTTCAATCGCAGGATGTGGTTACGTTCACCGGTTCAGCACATACAGGTCTCTTATTGAAATCACATCCAACAATTTTGGCAGAGAATGTTCCCTTTACCATGGAAGCAGATTCACTTAACTGCATTGTATTGGGAGAAGACGTTGAGCCTGGCATGCCCGAATGGGATATTTTTATCAAAGAAGTAAGAAGAGAAATCACCACCAAGTCTGGACAAAGATGTACCGCTGTAAGGAGAATCTTTGTACCAGAAAATAAAATAGAAGCGGTTCAGCAATCATTAACGGCTGCATTGGCTCAAAATGTAATTGGCAACCCTTTGAATCCTTCTGTAAGAATGGGTGCTTTGGCAGGTGAAGCACAGAGAAAAGAAGTAAAAGCGCAGGTAGAGAAATTATTAACCAGCTCCAGTATCTTATATGGTTCACTGAATTCGGTAGACGTGGTAGATGCCGATCCGGTAAAAGGAGCTTTTATTAGTCCACTATTATTATTCAATGATAACCCCTTCGGGAATACAGTTGTACATGAAGTAGAAGCATTTGGACCAGTAGCTACTTTAATGCCCTATAAAAAAACAGAAGACGCTATCGCCCTATCTAAGTTGGGCAAAGGGTCATTGGTAAGTAGTATTGTAACAGCAGATACTCGCATTGCCACCGACTATGTTGTGGGTGCAGGTACCTATCATGGAAGAATTTTGGTGTTGAATCAACAATGTGCTAAAGAAAGTACCGGTCATGGATCACCCTTGCCATTATTAGTACATGGTGGACCAGGAAGAGCCGGAGGCGGAGAAGAAATGGGTGGATTAAGAGGGGTTAAGCATTATATGCAGCGTGTGGCCATTCAGGGTTCGCCGGATATGATTACTGCTATCAGCAAAGTATATCAGCCTGGTGCAAAAGGAAATACCAATACCATACACCCTTTTAAAAAATATTATGAAGATCTAAAAATCGGGGATCAGTTGATTACAGAGAAAAGATTGATCACTGCAGAAGACATCAATGCTTTTGCTGATTTAAGTGGGGATCATTTTTATGCGCATTTAGAGGGAACTGATTTTAATGGCACTATGTTTGAGAGACAAGTAGCACACGGTTATTTGTTAATGAGTATGGCTGCAGGATTGTTTGTGGATAGTTATGAAAAAAATCCGGTGCTACTCAATTACGGCATTGACGAATTAAGATTCACTAAGCCAGTATATCCCGGAAGTGAAATGCATATTCGTTTTACTTGTAAAGAAAAAATTAGGCAAGAGAAAAAAGAAATAACCGATATTGATAAAGGAATTGTAAAGTGGCTGGTTGAAATGATTGACGAAACAGGGGAACTTACCGGAATCGCAACCATTTTAACGATGGTAGCCAGGAAACCCGTAAAATAAAAGTTATGATTGAACACATTAAAGAAGGGTATGTAAAAGTAGAGCGAGAGCACGGCATTGCAACGATTGAGTTTTTTCATCCGCAAAGCAATTCTTTACCTGGTAAAATTTTAGATGCTCTGGCAAAAGAAATTTATAGTGAAGGATTAAATAAAGAAACTAAAGTAATTGTACTGCGTTCAGCTGGAGAAAAAGTATTTTGTTCTGGCGCTTCCTTTGACGAATTAGCAGCAATTAAAAATGAAGCAGAGGGTCTTGCATTTTTTAGTGGCTTTGCTAAAGTAATCAATGCTATGCGTACCTGCGGCAAAATCATTATTGCACGTATTCAGGGAAAATGTATTGGGGGTGGAGTTGGTCTGGCTGCTGCAGCAGACTATGCTATAGCCTGCGAAGGTGCCGATGTAAAACTGAGTGAATTGGCGGTAGGCATTGGTCCATTTGTAGTGGGGCCTGCCGTAGAAAGAAAGATAGGTTTGTCTGCTTTTTCTCAATTGACCATAGATGCGGTTACTTTCAGACCTGCAGATTGGGCTAGAAGAAAAAGCTTGTATGCAGAACTGCATCCAGATGTAGCCGGCATGGATGAATCCATCATCAGACTATCTACTACGCTATCTCAATCCAATCCGGATGCGTTAAAGGAATTAAAAAATATTTTCTGGAAAGGAACAGAACACTGGGATGAATTGCTAAAAGAAAGAGCTGGCATTAGTGGGCGCCTTATATTAAGCGAACACAGCAAAGCATTTATTCAGAGATTCAAACTGAAATTGTCCTAAACAGTTACGCTCATTAACAGAACTGAGTGAAATAAAAAACCTAAGGATTTAAATCCCCTTAGGTTTTTTTATGGTGAAAATTCTGGCGATATTGAATCCAAAATGTATATCCCCTTTACCCCACTGTCCATTAGTCTCATGAATAAACGTTCTTTCGGTCATGCCAGTTGAATTGGAGAAATGCAATTGAAACACGTGTCCTCCTGTTTCAATATCAACACCTACAGAAAGGCTATTATAGAATCCGTTGAATTTTTGAAACTGATAATAGTATTCGCCCGTAAGATTTACCCGCTTGCTTACACGGATTCTTGTTCCAACACCCAGTGAATATAAATCATTAGGATCTGTAGCCAGTGGTACATTGTTATAATGCACCATGGTTGGTGTTAATTGAAATGAAAAATAATCGTTGAATTTTTTTGCTATTAAAATTTGATTGAAATAGCTGAATCTGTCTGTATAGTAAAATCCCGAACCAGTGCTGGCATCATTCAATGTCTTAAAGATTACACCACCTACATAACTTACAGAAATAGGCATATTTACCTTACCCGTACTCTGTCTAAGAATCCGGTATTTTACAAACCCATCGTATTGTTTTAAATACGTACTTCTGCCAATTCCAACCATCAATCTACTGTTTATGCCATAATCTAAACCCATTCGCATGGTTGCCTGGTCTAATCCAAATAAATTATAGCCGCCCGTATTAACCCTCCCAAAACGGTGATTGATTTTTACATCCAACAAGCCAGCCCCAATATTTTCAATAGAATGACCATTTACGATACGGGTTGTTTTAAAAATGGCAGTGGTTATATCAGTGGCATTCTTATCCTTCTCTTTTTCTTCCTGTTCTTGCAGCTTAAATAAATCAACCTCCTGTGCCGCTAAGTAGTTAGAAGAAAATACCAACAAAAACAAACCGACAAATGTGGAACGAATGAATTTCATGTTTATCATTTAAAAATTACAATTAACCTGCACGTTTGCTTCCGACGCAATTTTTTCACCTATATAAGAGCCGGCAATTTTATAATCTGACAGCTTAACTTTAAAATCACTTTTCAAACTGGCTTTGCCGCTTTTTACTGTAATAGTACCAGGTACTTTAATTTTCTGGTCTACACCATGAATGTTCAGCGTTCCTTCTGCTTCCACTTTATAAGCACCGTCTGCATTAAAGTTAACAGTGGCAATATTGGTAACAAAACCTTTAAATGATGCTTTGGGGAATTGCGTGCTTTCCAAATAGTTTTCATTAAAATGGTCTTCCATTAACTGATTCTCGAAACGAAACCCCTTAATCAAAAGAGTAAAAATGATCTGCCCGTTGGTTGGTAACATTTTACAGTCAACCTGATTGTTTACTGCTTCTATTTTAACAAGTTCCCCTGTTGCATTAAACTTGGCAACACCCGCCTTGGTTGACAATAAAGTCTGTGCATTTATATTAGCTGAAATAGCTGTAATCAATAATGCAATAATTAGGATTTTTTTCATTGTTTGTTTATTAATTGTTTAGTTTAACAATTGCATCTGTAATAACTACATCGCTTGTAAAGCCGATACAAAGTCCTTTAATTGAAATTTTATTTCCCTTTTCAATGGAATCATGCTTTTCTTTTAATGTGCAATACACACTTGAAAAATCATTGGCCCCATCAAGAGTGACAGTTGTATTTCCAGCCTGATCCTGTCCAACTTCTTTTATCATTCCTTCCACTATCAGCGCCTTATTCAGGTATTTTTGATTGGATTCGTTTTCATTTTGATTGTAATTAGCAACCAAAGCAACTGCAGTAATTGAGATTGCTTTTTCTTCGGATATATCTCTACGATGAGTCGCAGAATATATAAACACATAGTACCCAACAGAAGCTGCTATCAGCAAAACCAATCCCAGAAAGATTAGAACTTTTTTCATAGTTAATTATTTAACATGCCCGCATTAATCCAGGCCTGAAATTTTGAAATATCACAGGTAGACAATTTCCCGCCGCCCTTTGGCATTGCCGAAGCCTGACCATTCTGTAAGATGGAGTTCATAAAGCGACCGCCATTAACAGAGGCTTTTACGCCATTATAAGTATCTAAGATAATACCAGCTCCTGCAGCTGCATTGCCTCCATGACAACTATTGCAGGATGCATTCAATATGGGGAGCAGTGTTGAAGAAAATTTCACATTGGCTGTATCACAATTAGCTGCAGCAGGATATACCAATTCTGCTTTGTCATAATAACAAGCGCTGAACAGGGAAATGAAAAACAAGAAAAGTATTGAAAGAGGTTTTCGCATAGCTATTTTTTTATTGAAGCATACTTGTTCATTGTGGCATACCGATTTACTGAGGCATCCCCGCTTTAATCCATTTGGTCATCTGGGTAATTTTACAAGCGGCCATAGGAGCTCCTACTGGCATACGCTGACTGGCTGGTAATGTAGGCGCATGGTTAATAGCATCCAGGAATAATTGCTTGTTGGCATTTATGTAAGACTGCGTAGCCGCATAGGTTCCCAAGTATACATTGCCCGAACCAGGAGCAACTCCATGACATCCATTACAGTTATTCGCCAGTATAGTTTGAATGGCTGTTCCATAAGTAAACTTCGTGGTGTCGCAACTGTTCACACAATTGGTATTTAAAGCGCCCTGATCAATCCATTTTTTAATCAAACTAATTTGCGCACTGCTTAATGCAGGATACCCTCTTGGAGGCATTTCACCTTTGGTAATTATTTTATAGTATTTACTGTTGGGGGCATCTTTAGGCTTAATGCCTCGCATGATAGTATTATAATCTGTAGTTTGTACGCCTTCCGCATGAGTTGTTGCATTGTGACAACCAGCACTGGCACAATAACTCACATAAAGGGGTAAAATATCATTCTGAAAACAAACTGTATCAGACACGGTGGTTCCAGAACCTGCAGGTCCACCAGTTACTAGTATTTCAGTCGGATTGATAGCCGAATTCAGAAATTCATGCTTACAGGCCATAAAAAAGAACCCTATCAGCAAACTTGATATAATAATCTTTTTCATAATAGTTAGTACACCGTATTTAAAAAAAGGGTTGCCTCTTAATAAATTATTTTTTTTGCTTAAAAATTGGCTGTTTTAGATGAAGATAAATGGCGATGGTTCCCAGTCGATTGTGACCCTCTCCTAGTTCCTCCAAGGGAAGTTTGAATACTGGCTCAATTTCAATAACGGCACTTCGTTTGGTTTTAATTGAAATACCAGTGCCAACCACCAAATTGCTTAGGATATGAGACTCACCAAAATCATCTGAATCGTTTTCACTATTCCATAATAAAGGAGTATTCCCATTGAGTAGTAAGTCATATGTAAGCTTCTGTTTCAGAAAAAACAGTGAAGAAAGACCGACAGAACCAAGGAAAGAAATTTTATTGCTCGGCTTCGCCGTATATCGAACTGCCAGTGGAACTTCAAAAATGTGAAGGCTTCCTTTGACTTGTTTTAATTCAAGTGTATTGTAGGCGGGTAAATTAGGAGAAGGCTTGTATAAATAAGTCTGTCCTGATTCATAAACAGGAGTATAATTGTATAGCAAGCCAGTTCTAATAGCCCAGTTGGGTGAAAGTTGATAATTGATGCCCATACCTATACTTACACCTGGACGGTAAAATGGCTGTAAATTGGCCAATAAAAAGTCAGGTGCAAAAGAGAGATTCCATTCCCATCTGGTTTGTTGCCTAGTTGATGGCTTTTTTAGTTGTGGGGTAATAGAAGTAGGAGGAACTGAATCTATGGGAAGCGAGGTTACCAGCGTATCGTTTTCCTTATTCGCTACATTTTTATCATTATTTGTCACCGTATTTTCCTTTTCAAGAATGTACAGGGTATCAACACTTTGTTTGTTATTTGAAATCGTTTTATGAATACCGTTTTTTAGGTGATTTAATTTTTCTGTTACAATTGAATTTGGCTTTTCATTAGAACCAGAGATTTTACCTGAATGGTTCGTTTCACTAGAACCAAGGTTACTTTCCGAGGTTTGCGTTTCAATAGAACGTAATGTGTTATTCTCTACTTGAATAGACTTTTCTTCTACTTTAATAGCCGCTTTTTTATCTTCTTTATTGGTTTCCCAGTTTTGATATCCAAATACCGTCCCCACTAACAAACCAACTATTACAAACCAGAAGAAAAATCTTCTTTTCTTTTTGTCAACAGGCATTTCCCTATCAAGTACCTGATGCATTGCATCCCAGTTGCCAGAACTTTTCAATTCATTATCTGCTTTTTCAAAAGCCGATTTAACCGAATTGTCAAATGAATTAGAGTAAAATTTATCCATTCAGTCCTTTTTTCCGGTTTAATAAATTTTGTAAATGCTTCTTTGCCTTAGAAAGATTGGATTTAGATGTGCCTTCATTGATACCTAAAATACCAGCGATTTCTTCATGCGTAAAACCATCCACTACATGCAAACAAAAAACAGTTTTATAGGCGGGTGGCAGCTTCATCACTAATTCAATAATTTCTTTATAGCTAATGGAATTAAGAACACTTGTCTCCATTTCTTGCTCTAACGCTGAATTGTTTTCATACTGATTATCCAGCGTATTGTTGGACGCAGAAAATTTTTTATTATAATTGATACAGTTATTAATCAATACTTTCTTTGCCCAGCCCTTAAATGATGCCGAATTAAGACTGTACTGAGCCAAATTAAACTGTTCAATATTTTTAAAAACCCTCATGAATCCATCTAAAACCAAATCATCTACTTGAGTGAATTCTGAAGCATATCTTGTGCATACGGAAACAGCATAGCCATACATCCAGTCATAGAGTTGCCTCTGGCATTGCCGATCATTTTTTCGACAGCCATCAATAAGATGCTTGATTTGCCCTTCTGTTAAACCCAATCCTGGCTAATATTTCGTACGCTACAAAACTATACAGTAAATTGAAGCAAAGGGTTGCCTGCTTAAGAATAAAAGTTAATAAATTCCTAACGAAGGATTCCGGCAGCCCAGTTGACGCCATAGCTGGCTTTCAGATACTTGGCCCTTAACTGAATTAATTTTTCTGCGGTTTCTATGACTTTGTTTTCGCGGGTGTTTAAAAGAAACAGAGAGCTTTCCCCATTCTGAAAACGAAGATTCTCGGCCTTTAACAAGGCAGTATACCCGTTATATGCCTGTTGTGCAGCAGCAATTTGTTCTTTCAATAAAGTTGCTTCTGCAAAATAGGATCTGATTTTATTTGCCGTATTCCATTGTTTTAAATTCAGCTCATAATTGGTTTCTGCAATTTTCAATTTGGCCTGCTTGTAAGATCCCTGTCCCTCTCTTAAGAAGATGGGAATCTTAAACTGAACACCCCAGACATAATTATTTTGCAAAAATGCACCACCAAAGTCTTTAAAAACATTATATCCATTATTCAAAAGATTCGCTTTTACATTCAAAGAGGGCAATAGCGACTGAAACTTTAATTTCCTCTCCACTTCAAGTGCTTGCAGTTCAAGCGCAACACTTCTAATAGATGGGTTTTCCTGGTTTACAGTGTTAATTAGTTTTTCCGGGTCCTCAACAGACAAATACAATTGGAATTGTACCGTATCCGGAACCAAACTAGCATTCAATAAATAGGCAGCATCATTTTCATTCCATAAAAAATTACCCAACTCCAGTTGAGCTGTTACCAGCTTCGCTTTTGCATCTGCCTGCATCATCTGAAATTGTTGTACCTGGGTCAATGCCTCAATTGTATCAATAATCGCCCTGTCTCCATTTAAATAAGACAGTTTCACCAAACGGAAACGGTCTCTACTAATCTGCAAAAATTGATTATAAATACTATACAATTGATAGGCTCCTGCCCACTGCCAATAGGTATTATAGGCCTCAAATAACAAGTCGTTCTGCATTTTCAGGCGATCCTGTTCACTTTGTTGTAAAGAAATTTGTGCTTGTTGTAAATTGGCTCTTCTTTGATCAATAAGCAACCCTTTTATTAATGGCATTTCCAAACCAAGATAGCTTGTTTGACCTCTAGTTATCTGGTTATTCAGAAATAGTCCTCCATTGTCTTCTAGCCCGGCTTTAATGTCCATACCGCCGATTCTGGTGGGAACTTTGAATTCAGGATTGGTATAGAAATAATAATTTTTCCCATCAAAGGTTTTCCTGCTTGCTTCCATTTCCACAGTAGGGTCAAAACCACCCTTTGCACTCAGCAAAGCTGCATTGGCTTTCTCTACTTTTATACCCGCTTGCTTAGCCAGAGGGTGAAAGCTTTTTACCTGATTAATAAATGCTTCAGGACTCAACACCTGAGCCTTTACTTGCAACACTGAAAAAAATCCAATTAAAAACAAGCAATGTCTCATATTATTTCTCCTTACTTGCTTTTAGTTCTTCACCTTTTACGGGCTTATAATATTCCGGAGGGAATCCATTAATATTTCGCCATAACTCATAGCCAATTGGCACGTCTTTCAATAGAGCAATACCGCTGGCACCGCCCCCCATTCTCAACTGTCTGGGCCATTGTTTTTCATTCGGATCTTCAACAACCAGTAATCTGAATTTTCCATTGCTACTCACCGAAGTTTCAACAGCCGCAATTACTCCGCCGAATGTTCCATAAGAAGCTGCAGGCCAGCCAGAGAATACAATGGCAGGAAATCCATCGAATATGAAACGTATTTTTTGTCCCTTTGATAGAAGCGGAAGATCCATGGGTTCGGCGAATAATTCAACCGCATACCTTATTTTATCAGGTACAATTTCAACAATCATATCACCCTCCTTCACCATCTCACCAAGACCTGCTTTTCTTGCTTTGGTAATTTGTCCATCCTGGGGAGCAGTAATATAATATAACTTGTTTCGAATGTCATAATTGCTGTAAGCATTTTGCAATTTGGCTACATCTGCCTCTCCAGTTGCCATATTAGATATGGAACTAAATTGCTCCCCCTGCGCTTTGGAAATCTTATCTGTATATTCTTGAATGGTTCCATTCTTCTCAATTCTTATTGCGGATAACTCCTGTTTAGCTTGTAAAAATTTATTTTCAGCGCTAATTTTTTTGGCTATTGCATTTTGATAAGAAACTTTTCTTCTTTCAAAATCAACCAATGAAATAACCCCGCTATCTAACATATTTTTAGCAGCATCAATCTGTCTTTTAGTAATCGCCAATTCATTTAAAACAGCGGCTAAATCAATGCTATCACTAATTACTTTCAAGTTTTGCTGACGAAGCTTAATATCCAGTTGATCTAATTTCAGGTTTCTAGCTTCTTCTAATGCCTTCATCTGAGATACTGCTGTTGCAGCTTTATTACTATAGCCTTCTACTGCTATCTGCTTGGCATCAATCTGTTTTTTAGTACGATTCAATAATTCCGGATCAAAGTAATCGGTCTTTACCTCCCCTATTTGCAAAATAGTATCGCCCTTTTTAACAAAATCTCCTTCTTTAATATACCATTTTATAACCCTGCCCGCCAAAACTGTATTCAGTTCCTGAGGACGATCTTCCTGACGTAATGCAGTAACAGCACCTTTAGCCCGAATATTCTGGGTCCATGGTAAAAATAGAACAACAATTAAAGTTACAAGGGAACCCCACATCCACTTTTTTACCCTGTTTTTCTTCTTGATATTATAAATGGAATGATAAGAAGAAAGATTGGCGCTTTCTACTTCATCCTCAATAACTGTACTAATGAATTTATTGTTGACCATAATTTTCATTTAAAAATGGAGCAATAGCAGACCAGTTTCCAGAAGCTTTCACCACACCATCCTGCAGATATATGATTTTATTACAACGAGCTGCAGTTTCCACATCATTGGTCGCAATCAGAACGGTTGCATTTTCTTCAGAAAATATATAATCCTGTATATTCTTTTTATACTTACGCTCTAAAAAATTGAGAGGGTCTTCTAAAAGCAACAAACGCTTTTTACCTAATAAAGCCCTTAACAATAAAATGTCTTGTCTGATTTTGCTATTCAGTCTCTTTCCAGTTGGATCCAGAATAGTATCATACCCTTTGGGAAGGCTTTGAACAAAACTGGTCAATCCACAACGATTTACGAGATCAGTCACTTCTTCATAACCAATTTCTTCACTACCCATTGTTATGTTTTCCCAGATAGTACCATTAAAAATATCCTGCTGACTTAAGAGGATTCCTGTCTGTGCTCTTACAGAAGTTAAATTGTAATTCCCCAATGGCATTCCATCCAACAAAATAGAACCGGAAAAATTTGTAAAGGCGCCGGTAAGCAAACGTAAAATGGTAGACTTTCCTGATCCTGATTCTCCCATGATACAAACCTTGTCGCCCGGAACTATATTAAGATTGATAGAGTCCAATGCTTTTACATTATTACCATAAGTAAACCCTACACTTTCAAATAAAACAGAAACTCCTTTGGGATTATCAGAAAGTTTAACAGTTCCCTGTACTTCTACTTCACTTTCGGTAACCTTGCTCAACTTCTCAACAGAAGTAAGGATATCATACACTTTATCCATATTTAAAATCAGCTTTTCAACTGATCCTATAATACTAATAATTACAAAGTCTGCTGCAATAAACTGTCCAATATTGATTTGCTGATCAACAAGTAGGACCGCACCTACAATCAGCATAGCGGCCGTAATCACAACTTTAAAAATGATTAGACTCCAGTATTGAGTCAATAACACTTTAAAGTAGCTTGTTCTTGCCTCAAGGTATTCGGTAACAATTCCATCTGTCTTTCTAATATTTAAATTTGTGCCTCTTGAATATTTGAAAGACTTAATTACTCGAGCCATTTCTTCTAACCAGGCAGCAGTGGCAAATTTCAAATTGCTTGCTTCAATACTTTTCTGAAAGCCTGCGGGTAATGTGTATCTCATAATAAGGTACACAATTAAAGTTAATACTGCTCCAAAGCCAATAAATACAGGGTGGTAAAGAGAAAGTAATAGTAAACCAAAGAATATTTGAATAATGGCAGCAGGTACGTCAAGCAATAATTTTTCAACTGCTTTTTGAAGAGAAACCGTATCAAAAAATCGATTCACTAATTCAGGAAGATAATACGCATCTAATTTTTCAATGTTCATCTTTGGCAGTCGATCTGCAAATTCAAGTGCGTATCTGACAAATAATTTTTGCTGAATCTTTTCTGTAAGCTGCAATTGCCTTACTTGTAAAAGACCGTATAAAAGAACTGCGGCTACTACTAAGAAAATTAAAATGATAATGGAGGTAGAAATAGAACCTGCTAAAACGAAGCCGATGATGGTTTGTATCCCCAGCGGCATTGCCAAACTTAAAATACCAGCTAATATGGCAAATGCATAAATAGAAGAGACGTCTTTTTTATCCAATTTAAGGAGCTCCAAGATCTTTCTTGCCGCCCCCGTCGGTGATACTGCTTTTTGATTTTTTTCCATTGAGCGCAAATATTACAAGTATTATACCATTATTAGCTTTGATACTAATAAGTTTTTGTGAAACCGTATAATGCAGACATTCCTAAAATGAATAAACGGGATATAATCCCGTTTATAAATCATCAAATTCATACAGAGCATCTATATGTGTTCCCGCCTGCATTTCCTGAATAGGGTTTATAAGTCCGTCCTGTAAATCGTAAACCCACCCATGTAAATGTGGTGCTTTTCGCTCTTTCCAGGCTTTTTGAATAATGGAAGTCTTTGCCAGGTTCAGCACCTGCTCCTGCACATTCAGTTCCACCATTCTGTTAATTTGATCATTTTCATCCTTAATTGCATCTACCTCCTCTCTGTGAAAACGATGTACATCTTTAATATTTCTGATCCACTTATTTATGATGCCAAAATTATGATTGGTCATAGCTGCCTTAACTCCACCACAACCATAATGACCACAAACGATAATATGCTTTACCTTCAGCACTTCTACCGCATATTGCAACACACTTAATAAGTTCAGGTCAGTATGTATGACCATGTTGGCTATGTTCCTGTGAACAAAAATTTCTCCAGGTTGGGTGCCTGTTATTTCATTAGCGGGAACCCTACTATCACTACAGCCAATCCAGAGAAATTCAGGATTCTGCACATGTACTAACCTATTAAAATATTCCGGATCAACCGCCAGCTTTTCTTTTGCCCAGGTTTTATTTTCGGCTAGTAAACGTTCGTATGATTGCATAAATCAATTTAAATATTTAGACCACCGCATGCACTGATAACCTGACCGGTAATATAAGAACTCATATCACTTGCAAGGAATAAAGTAGTGTCGGCAATCTCTTCTGCTTTACCAAATCTGCCGAGTGGAATTTTTTGCAGGAATTGTGCTGCTCCATCCCCATCTTTTAAATAATGGGTCATGTCGGTTTCAACAAACCCCGGTGCAATTGCATTACAACGGATATTTCTGGAACCCAATTCTGCAGCTATAGATTTAGTGAAGCCTATTATTCCGGCTTTGCTGGCTGCATAACTACTCTGGCCCGCATTTCCACGAATACCAATAATAGAACTCATATTGATAATGCTACCCTGTTTAGCTTTCATCATCGGTCGGATTACTTGCTTGGTCATATTATAGATGCTCTTTAGATTCACATCCATCACTTCATCCCACTGCTCTTCGGTCATTCTTAGCAACAGGTTATCCTTAGAGATACCCGCATTGTTAACGCAAACATCAATGGCACCAAATTCTTTAATGGTGTCATTTACCAGTGCCTCGCAATCTGCAAATACAGCAGCATTGCTCTTTATCGCTTTAGCTTTTACCCCCATTGCTTCTATCTGCTGAACCAGAGCAGCTGCTTTCTCAGCACTACCATCGCTAACATAAGTTAAAACGATATGACTTCCGTGTTCGGCTAATTTCAAGGCAATAGCGGCACCAATCCCTCTGGCTGCACCTGTAACAATTGAAACTTTTCCTGCTAATAACTTCATCTGATTTAATTATATAATTCTATAAAAAATTACGTTTGATTTCTTCAACAAATACCCGCTCATTACTTAATCTGGGTACTTTGTGCTGCCCACCCAGCTTTCCTTTTTGCTTTAGCCATTCATTAAAAACTCCATTAGGTAACGAATGTATTACAGGCTTTGTTAAAGCAATATCCCGGTGACGTTTGGCTTCATAGTCGCTATTCAACTCTTTTAAAGCAGCGTCTAATGAACTTCGAAATAACTCCATCGAATCAGGATTCTGTTCAAATTCAATCAACCATTCATGCGCACCCGGAGAATTTTCTCCAAAATAAATGGGGGCTGCTGTATAGTCTTTAACTACTGAACCTGTTTGCTCACAGGCAATAGCAATAGCTTTATCAGCATTGTCTGCTATTAACTCCTCTCCAAACGCATTTATATACTGTTTTAGTCTACCAGTTACTTTTAATTTGAAAGGAAATTTACTGATGAATTGCACTGTATCTCCCACAAGGTAGCGCCATAGCCCCCCGTTGGTACTGATTACAATTGCATATTGCTGACCAATTTCAACGTCTTTTAGTCCTATAGTTTTTGGATTAGGCTTGCCGTATTCAGCAATGGGCATGAATTCATAAAAAATACCATTCTCGGTGAATAAAAGCATACCTTCCTCTTCCGGTGAAACCTGTGCTGCAAAAAAACCTTCGCTGGCATTGTACATTTCCAGATAGTGACAACCTTCACCAATTAATTTTTGGAACTGTGTTCTGTAGGGCGTAAAAGAAACGCCTCCATGAATATATAATTCCAGATTGGGCCAGACCTCTTTAAGGGTTTGCTTTCCTGTGATTTCTAAAATTCGTTTGATTAAAATCATGGTCCAGGTAGGCACTCCTGAAATAGAAGTAACATCTTCCTGAATGGTATGCAAGGCCATTTTTTCAATTTTTGCCTCCCATTCGTCCATTAAAGCAATCGATAATTCGGGGGTTCTGATCCAATTAGCCCAAATAGGGGTATTCTGCAATAAAACAGCACTCAGGTCTCCATATTGCATATCATCATTGATTGGACTTATTTGATGACTACCGCCAATAACAAGACCCTTCCCCGTTAACAGATCACTTTCCGAGCGATTGTTATAGTACATCGTAAGCACATCTTTGGCACTTTGAAAGTGGCAATCTTCCAGGCTTTCTTTAGTAATAGGAATGAACTTGCTTTTATCACTAGTGGTTCCGCTGCTTTTGGCAAACCAGTTTACAGGGGTATTCCACAGTACATTTTCCTCCCCCTGCATAATCCGATCTATATAAGGCTTTAAATCTTCGTATTCATGAATGGGAACCGTCTCTTTGAATTTTCGGATATTAAAAAGTTGATTGAAACCGTACTTTCTGCCAAACTCCGTGTATTGTCCATGGGTAATCAGGTCCTGCAATACCTCTCTTTGAGAAGCAACAGGATCATTGGCCCATTGTTCAATACGCCAGTGCCTTATACGGGCTAAACGGGATATAGCAGGGCTTAATAATTTCATGATTAGCGTACGGCAAAATACGGCATCCGCAGCAGAAAATCAATATCAATCAAGGTTTTGAGACTGATTTTCCTTGGCCATATCAATGATCCAGTCTTTTCTTTTTAATTCGAAATTGGTGCCCAAATACAGTCTTCTTACCTGTTCATCATCCGCTAACTCTTCAGCGGTTCCGTGTTTAAATATTTTACCTTCAATTAAAAGATAGGCCCTATCACAAATAGAGAGTGTCTCATTAACATTGTGGTCGGTAATCAATATGCCGATATTCTTGTATTTAAGTTTGGCCACTACTGACTGAATATCTTCCACAGCTATCGGGTCTACGCCAGCAAAGGGCTCATCCAATAAAATAAACTTAGGATTAACGGCAAGTGCACGGGCTATTTCCGTCCTTCTTCGCTCACCCCCGCTTAAACTATCGCCATTGTTTTTTCTTACATGGTGTAAGTTGAATTCATCCAGGAGTGATTCCATTTTATGCTGTCTCTCAGCCTTGGTTAGCTTTGTCATTTCCAGCACGGCCATAATATTGTCTTCTACCGTCAACTTTCTAAACACACTGGCTTCCTGAGGCAAATACCCAATACCCAGTTGCGCTCTTTTATACATAGGAAGTTTCGTAATATCCTGATCATTCAGAAAAACCGTACCCTGATCTGGCTTAATAAGCCCAACCACCATATAAAAGCTGGTGGTTTTTCCGGCCCCGTTCGGACCTAGCAAGCCAACTATTTCACCTTGCTGAACACGAACAGAGACATTGTTTACAACCGTCCTGCCCTTGTAGCTCTTTTGTAAATTGTTGGTTTGAATAGTAAGATTCACAGGTTAACGCTTTATACAAATGTAATATGTCGTTTGTATATTGCAACATGAAAGTTACCGAACATATACAGCAGGCCAAGGATACATTAATTTCATTTGAGGTATTACCACCATTAAAAGGCAAGACCATCCAACATGTATTTGATCACTTAAATCCCTTAATGGAATTTAAACCCAGCTGGATCAATGTTACTTATCACAGAAGTGAAACGGCTTTCAAGAAAAAATCCGACGGAACTTTCGAAAAAGTGGAAGTGCGCAAAAGACCAGGCACGGTAGGCATCTGCGCCGCCATCATGAACCACTACTCCATAGACACAGTACCCCATTTTATTTGTGGAGGCTTTAACAAAAGAGAAAGTGAAGATGCATTGATCGATCTAAACTTTCTTGGTATTGACAACGTACTCGTATTAAGAGGGGATGCCGCCAAAAACGAAGCCAGCTTTGAACCAGAACCCGATGGCCACAAATATGCCATTGATTTACAAAAGCAGGTGGTAAATTTAAACAGTGGGATTTACTTGGACGATGATATTCAAAATGGAGGAAAAACCAATTTCTGTATCGGTACTGCAGGTTATCCCGAAAAACATTTTGAAGCACCCAATCTGGAAATCGATTTACAAAGACTCAAAGAAAAAGTAGACGCTGGTGCAGACTATATCATGACCCAGATGTTCTTCGATAATCAGAAATATTTTGATTATGTAAAAGCCTGCAGAGACATGGGCATTACTGTGCCAATTATACCAGGACTAAAACCCATTACCAACAAAAAACAACTTTCTATCTTACCCAGAATATTCCACGTAGACATTCCAACCGATTTATCCAATGCCATTTCCAAATGCAAAACGGATGCGGAATGCGAGCAAGTGGGAACCGAATGGTTAATTCAGCAAAGCAAGGAACTCAAAGCCTTTGGCGTACCTGTCCTGCATTATTACACCCTGGGCAAACCCAAAGTCATCTGGAATGTTGTGAAAGCCGTGCACTAAGTGATTGTAGTTTATTAAAATAATATTAATCCGAATAATTGATACATCATTAGCGAATTATTGATAGACGCTGCGCTGAAATATTGATAAATTTGACGAATATCAATAGTTTATTAATGCTTCATCTTTTAAACAGCATTTCCACCGCTAATAGTGTATTATTATCAGAAGGAAATATAGACAAAGCTATCAATGAAGTGATTGCAGCACTTGGTACTGCAACACAGGTAGACCGCGTCTATGTTTTTACAAATAAAAAAGTCGGCAGCGAATTACGATTATATTATACACATGAATGGTGTAGAGAAGGTATTGAACCACAATTTGGGAACCCAGAATTGAGTGATGTTTCCTACGATTTTTTCCCCTACATGTATGAAACTCTGTCGCAAGACAAATACATGTACGGTCTTGTTGAAGACTCTCCCAACCAAATGTTCCGGGAGATTATGGAATCTCAAGGCATCTTAACTTATTTATTTACTCCCATATTTTGTGATGGAGATTATTGGGGCTGGATTGGTTATGATAATTGTACAACAAAAGATCCGTGGGAACCAGAAGTAGTTCAGGCACTATACACAGTAGCCAGAAATATAGGTATCCGGCTTTCGCGTGAAAAAGCAGAAAAAGAACAAAATAAATTATTGGAAAGGTTTGAACTAACTATTAATGCATCCCAACAAGGAATGTGGGAATGGGATATTACCAATAATAAATTGAACTTCTCCCCTTTATTCATGAAAATGATTGGCTACGAAGCCAATGAATTTGAACATACTTATGAAAATTGGCGAGTAAGGGTTCATCCAGATGATATCAATATTGTAGAAAAAAGTTTAGACGACTATTTTAATAATACTGAAAGAACCTATCAAAACGAGCATCGCCTTAAACATAAATCTGGACACTATGTTTGGATCAATGGATTTGGTATAGCAAAAAGGGATGCAAATGGCAAACCCATTTATATGGTGGGCACACATGTAGATGTGACTGCATTAAAAAAACAGCAGGAAATTTTAGAGGAACAAAAAAATGAATTTGATAAGCTGATTAATAATCTAGGAGAAGCAGTTTTCCGACTCAACAGCTACAATCAAATTACCTTCATGAATCAATACTGGAATGAAATCTCTGGTTATGCCATTGACGATTGTATAATGCAACCGATTACAGGATTTTTTGAAGAATCAGAGACACCATTAATTCTTGAACAGATTGATGCATTAAAGATTAACGAGTCTGGAAAATCTACAGTTGAAGCCAAATTGAAACAAAAGAACAATGGCTGGAGATGGGTTGAACTATCCTTAAGAGAAAACAAAGCTGCCTCTGTAAAAGATTATTTTATTGCAGGCAGTATAATAGATATTCATGACAAAAAAATTGCATTAGAGAAAGAAAAGGAGTTGGCAGAACTAAAAGCAGGGTTTGTAAGTTTAACCTCACACCAGTTCAGGACTCCGTTAACGGTCATTTTCTCCAATATTGAAGTAATTGAAATAGCTGCTAAAAAACTAAATATTGAGCTTTCTGATAGAATTAAGGATTCTGCAGGAATGATCAAAGATCAGATTGAGCGAATGACACAGTTGATGGATAATATTCTATTGGTAGGCAGATATGACGCTCAGCAATTAGCATATAATTTACACCCGATTAGCTTATCAAAATTTGTACAATCTATTATCAAAACTTATTTCCAGAATGAAACCGACGGAAGGACTGTTGTATTAAAAGAAGAAGCTTCAGATAAAAAAATAGCCGCAGATGAATTGCTTTTCATGCATGTAATCACGAATATTATTTCGAATGCTTTTAAATATTCAAAAGGTTGCCCCAATCCGGAAGTTACCATCAGCTACGAGGCTAATAAGGCAAAAATAAGAATCAGAGATTTTGGCATTGGAATTCCTGAAAATGAAATTGAGAAAGTGTTTCACTCCTTTTATAGAGCATCCAACACAGTCACCTATCAGGGCTCAGGTCTGGGGCTATCCGTTGCCAAGCAATTCATGGAATTACACAATGGGAAAATACTCCTAAGCAGCAAATTAGGTGAAGGAACCGAAGTCCAGTTGGTCTTGCCGTTAATTCAGTAATTATTTACTAGAAATAGCTGAGGAATAAGCTTTAGGTGGCTTACCATATTTTTTCTTGAAGCAATGGCAGAAATACGCAACAGAATTAAACCCTGATTGAAAAGAAACCTGCTTTACGCTTGTGTTACCCTGGCGAAGCAGAACCTCAGCCTTCATCAGCTTGATTTCGGTGATATATTGTTTGGGGGTCATATTGTATTTCGACTTAATCATTCTCTCAAGAGTAGAAACACTAACAGACATTCTTTTAGCTATAGAAGGAATGGTATTTAAATCGTCTTCATTCAGTTTTTCAACAATGGCTTCAAATGAATCTTCAAAGAAATCTTTTGATTCTGAAGAAGTGATATTTTTAGAGGCCAGCAATCTTTTTTGTTTTACTTTTTCTTCATTCACCTGCAGAATACCAGTCAGGTTCCTTATTTTAAGTAACAGTTCTTTTGACTTAATAGGTTTTACTAAAAAGTCATTTGCACCCAATTCTAAACCCTGTATAATTTTATCTTCTCCTGACATTCCGGAAATGATAATTACTGGAATCATATTGGTTGAAGGATTGCTTTTTAACAACCGGAGAAGTGAAAAACCATCCAACGGATAAGGCAACATCAAATCCAACAAAATAATATCCGGCGTGAACTCTCTTAAAATTTCAAGCGCTTCATTTCCATCCGCAGCTCCTGCTACTTCATATGTTTCCTGTAAAATAACTTCCAATGACATGCGAAGCATTTTGGTGTCTTCTACAATTAAAACCTTTTTTCTTTCGTTCATAGAATCTGTATTATAAGTTCAATAAAATTTCTGTTTTAATACCATTTGGCTGAATGTCTTCAAAAAGAATTTGACCATTCTGACTATGTATAATCAATAAAGCCAATGCCAAGCCTATTCCTAAACCCTGCTGCTCCAGTTTCTTTCTTTTTACCTGACCAATAACGCCCGACTGAGATCGTAACTCTGACGCTTTACAAGTATTTCCTGCATCTAAAATTTGGATGTTAATACCATTGGATCTGAATGTAGCACTGATCAATACATTTTTTCCTTTCTCAGAAAACTTAAAAGCATTGTCCACCATTTCATATAAGGCGATAGAAAATAATTCCGCACTAAGAACTACTTCACTTTCATCAATTTCAGAGAAAACCAAATCCGATTCACGGTTGTATTCTTTTGCAACCTGAAGACAAATATTTTTTACCAGATCGCCCAATGCAACTTTTCTGCGGTCACTTACCTGAGCAATACCTGATATTTTTAAATCATAGTAGGTTTTAATCTTACTAAAGGTTTGTTGCAGTCTATTGCTTGAACTTTCCAGATAATTACAGAAGTCCTCAATTTCATTATTGGCTAATTCACTTGCCTTCTGCTTAATCAAATTGGTAAAAGATAGAATTCCATGCATAGGTGTCTTGAATTCGTGACCAACCATCAGAATAATGGTTTGTTCAAGACTATTAATTAACCTTTTCAAATGCTGCTCCAGCTGATCTTTTCTCTCTAATCTTCTTTCGATTGACTGAAGCAATTCAGCACTTTTGAAGGGCTTAAAAATATAATCATCAGCCCCTAAATTCATTCCTGTTCTAAGATCATTGTACTGAGCTTTGGCTGTTAAAAAAATTAATGGAGTTTCAATGCCATTTTTACGAAGCTGCTCCAATAATCCAAAACCATCCAGTACCGGCATCATAACATCACATAATATTAAGTCTGGCTTTTTTTCCTCAGCCTTTTCAAGGCCTACTTGTCCATTCTCAGCTGTATCAACAATAAAATCATTAAGTTCAAGAATTGTTTTTAAAGAGTCTCTGATATCTCTTTCGTCCTCAACAACCAGTATTCGCTTACTCATTATTTTAAAATTTTATTGCTATCAAAAGGGAAACGGATACTAACCAATGTGCCTTTATTCCGTTTACTTCTAACACGTAAAAAACCACTATGATGATCTACAAAAAATTTAATAGTCATTAAACCGAGTCCGGTACCCTCTATTTCGCCCACATTACCTCCTCTTACAAAGGGCTCTCCTAATCTTGAAAGATCTTCTTCCTCAATCCCAATTCCAGCATCAGCCACTGTAACAAACCAGTATTGATCAGTAAAACTTACCCGGATGATAGGATCTTGTGTGGAATTTGAAGAATACTTAAATGCATTACTCAAGAGATTGGAAAGAATATGCCTTAGCATTGTTTTATCAAATTTTACTAGTCGAGGTGCCCCTTTGGTAATAACCTGAAGTATTCTGCCATCTGTCCAGGGGTTATAAGACTCTTCTTTAATTTCGTGCAACATGAGCTGAATGTCCAGCAACTCTAACTGAGGCTTAATCTTCCCTGATTCAATTTTACTGATAAATAGGAAATCATTCATCAGCTGTGTCATTTTATCAACCTGTCCAACAATTCTATTAATATATACAGCACCTTTTTCTGCCATTTCTGGAGTTAGCTTGCTATATACCATTTCTAAAATTTCAGCACTGGATAGTATTACTGACAAAGGTGTTCTCAATTCGTGAGAGACCATCGACATGAAATTGGTTTTCATTTCGCTCAGGTTTCTTTCGCGCATTGCCGTTTCCAGTAAATCTTTTTGTGCTTTTAACTGATCGGTAATGTCTGTAAAGAACACAGCAACAATTTGCCCGCGCTCTCTAACATGATTAAACCTGGCCATGTAATAACGCATGGTTCTTAATTGACCATTTTTGTCGGTTATTACAATCTGCTTCTCAGTACTAGGCGGTAAATGATAGCCACTGAATACGGTAAATAGCGTTTTTCGGAAATTCTCAAGACCAGACTCAATTAACTGGAAAAGGCTGCTTTCACCCAACATATCCTGATCTAATCCGGTTATATTCAGCCACTGAGAATTCACAAAATTCACCGCTCCATTCATATCCAGCGTAATAACCAACTGATCAATATTGTTAAACATTGATTTTAGTTCGTTAAAATGTTCCTGAAGCTTTCGCTCGCCTTCTTTTATGGTAGATACATTAATGCCATAGCCAATTACATATTCAACTTTACCTTGCATTCCAATAACAGGAGAGAATCTGCGCAGGTTATATATGATTTTACCAGAACCGTCAATATTTTGTTCTTCAAATTCAACTGTTGTTTTGGTATCTATACACTTATTAAACAGCGCTCGTCTATTTTCTGCTCCTTCTGTACTACGATTTGCCCTTTTACAATATTCATAATCATCTTTTCCAATAATCCATTTTCGCAGTTCAGCATTACTAATGGCAAGTTTATTTACAAAAAGGTATCGGTGAGAGGGGTCAAAAATGGCTATATCCGCAGGTATATTGTTCATTAAATCCTCATAAAAATGTTTCTGAGAATTGGCAACACTTAGGATATTGTTTTCCTGAGTTGTCTTTTTATACAACCATAAATGACCAATAATTTTCTCATCTTTTTTGTAGGGAATATAATCTCTAAGTAAAGTGTCGCCACTTTTAAACTGAATTACCTCGTTAAGCACTTGTTCACCGTTAGCATAAATAGATTCTATCCTGGAAAGGAATAAGGAGGGCTCCATAAAATAGTCTGCTGAATCTACAGCACTATCCTTACAATTAGCACCAATTAATATTTCACTGGGAGCATCAATACCAAAAAGTGTACAGAATGGCTGATTAACATATTGTATGATATGATCTGAAGACTCAAACAGCACTGCATTAGGCAGGCTATTGAAGATAAAAGACAGTTCCTCTTTTTTCAGATTCATTGTTATTAATTGAGTTGTGATATGCCCAAATTAATGGCATCAATCAACACTTCTTTCCGCACTGGTTTTTCAAAACATTCCAAAACTTTATTACTCATTCCTTCTTTTACATAAATTGACAAGAGATTCGCTGTAATAACAATAATCCGAACTCTGTCTTTTAGCAGACTATCCTGATTCACCAATGCTATCACTTCATTCCCGTCCATATTAGGCATGTTCAGGTCTAGCAACATGATAACTTTTTTAGTTGGATGCTCGTACAAATACTTCATAGCATCCGTCCCATCTGATACACCCACCAAGTCAACTTCAAGCGATTTAAGCATATGCTTTAGAATAACCCGATTGATATTATCATCATCCGCAATCAATAAAGTATATAAAGAGCCTGTTGTCATTTTTTATGAGGGGGATGGAGTAGTTAATTTTTACCTGACAATCTGTTAATGAATGCCATTTTAGAGTTCACTTTTACCTTTTTGTAAATGTTCTTAATATGCTCGTTTACGGTTGTATAAGACACATTTAAAATGGTAGATATTTCCTTGTAACTCGATCCTGCTACCAATAATTCAGCTACCTGAATTTCTCTTTGCGTTAAGCCAAATTCATTAAAACGATCAGCGCTTCCATTTGAATTAAATCTTGTTCTTGCTGTTTGTATTAATCCTGTCATCGTTTCAGGATCCAAAACAGTACCTCCTGATTTAAGCACTTCAATTTGCTTTTGCATTTCTGCTAACCTGAATGGCTTTAATAAAAAGCCGTTGGCTCCATTCATCATAGCCTGCCATGCAACCAAAGGATCTTCCATACCACTGATTACCAGAATTTTTACACCAGGGTAATAGCTACTGATAATTGAAATTGCATCTAATCCTGAAATACCTGGTAATCCAATATCCAATAAAACACAATCAGGAACAATCCCTGCATCCTGACGTATACTTATCCATTTTTCAATACGGTTACAGGAAAACACAAGAGACATATCTTGCTGCAGCGAGATATAATTCTCCATGGTTTTTCTTAGCTGAACATCATCTTCTATAATACCGATTAAATACATGTTTGTTTTTTACAATTCTTATAATTATTAGGAATCTGTACTAAAAACTTATACAAAATTAACCAAATAAGGATGCCGTATTTTCCCTTAAACTAGGGATAGCTTTAATAATAAATCTACAAAATTGAAAAATGAAAAACTATGAGATTAGTCATAAAAAAAGCGGAGGCCATCTTTCAATAGCTCCGCGTATAATCGGGGGATAAAAAAACTGAACTTAGTTTCTCGAAGACGATTGTTTCATGTTGTTTTTGGCCGTAAACTGAGATGCAGTAAGGCTTTCCTTGGTTTCGCCGGTATTCTTTACTAAGCTGTTGGTTAACAAAAGAAACACAGTTACCAAGTAGGTAAACACAATTGAACTGATTACAGCAGCTGATAATCTAAATCGCTGATGATGTTTGTTTTTGATTTCTTCGTAGATATGGTCCATGTTGTAAAATGACTACAACATGTTTTAAGTGAATATCAAATAGCAATCATCCTATGAAAGGAAATCAGCGATTTTTTGCATCCATCAATGCGTCAAACTGTTCAAGGGTCAGTTGCTTAGCCAAAATGCGCTTGTTTTCATCTAATAAATAGAATGTTGGCGTCTTAAAAATATCATACAACTGCCTGTAACTGGGCATTCCTGCTTTTTCCTCGGCCAACCGGTCTTCCTTAGTCTGATAAACATGAATCCATTCTACTGAGAGATTTTTTTCTGCTATAAACTTCTTCCATGACTGATTTTCGTTTTCATAAATATTCACAGAATATACGGCCACCCCATTTGCCTTCCATTTTGCCTTATACAATGAGTCAAATCTGGGTATTTCTTCTTTGCAATGACCACAATTGGGATCCCAGAAAGCAACCAGCGTAAAAGGTGCTTTTACCTCATACAATTGCTTCTTTTTGCCGGTTGTGTCTGTCAGATTCAGCACAGGTGCCTGTTGTCCTAATTGATTGGCCATCAGGCTATAAGCTCTCTCAGTAATCGTTTTTCGGGAAGCCGGATTCAATAAAGCTGTATCACCTTTGGCATAAAAATTCTCAAACAGGTACACAAATACCTTATCCTGTCCCATAAATTCGGGATTAATATACTTGTTGGTAAATTTGGTTAACAGATAAGGGTAAATCTCTTTTGCTGTTTTAGCCATGAATAGCATTTCCTTCACTTCTTGAATAATAGAGTCTGGCTCGGGAGACACATAATAGGTAAAGTAATCATCCAGTTTGGGTTCAAAAAACGGGGTTCTCAGTAATAGATCTTCATTAAAGAGCACATCATCCCAGAAGTGCTGTTTAACATATTGATAGGGATAAGCTGAATCAGGCTTCCCTTTAATCATAGGAACTGCAGGCAGTTCGGGCCTTTTCATAACATGAAACAAGGTTGACAATAATGAACCAGGATGTTTCTGGTGTATATTTTGCTGATACTGTTTTATCTCCTTTTCAACTGTGGCTAATGAAGCCCTAATTTTGGCGGCGTCTTCCGGATTGGCCGAAAGTAGTGAAGACCTCAATTGCTGAGCCTGTTTCCCTTTAGCATTGGAGAACTGAGCATATTGCTTAAACAGATCATTATCAGGAGATCCAATAATCTGAGCAGACTCCTTGGCCGAAGTATCCCCTTTAATTTCAAATTTCTGTTTGCCATCCATTAAAAACTCAAATTGAATGGTATAATTAGGAGAAACAACAAAATAAATGCCCCTGGTTAGTTTTTTATCACCTTTGAAAACACCCTTGCTATTTATGTCTAAAAAGGCGGAATCAACTAGGGTCATGCCTTTCCCAAAATAACTACCTAGGTAAATTTTAGTATTTTTTAGAGGGGTAAGGGTGATGGAGATCTCTCTGCCTACATTGGCGGTCGTAGATTTTTCTGCTTGCTTTACAGGTTTTTTCTGTGCAAAAGACTCCTGGCCTAACCCAATTAACAACCCATTCATTAACACAACCATCATTAAACGACGCATACACAGTATTTAAAGCTAAAAATAAGCAATTTAGGGGGCTAAATAGAAAACGCAACCTACCTTTACAAAGTGAGAAAACAACGAAAAACAGTCGTACTTGAAAAAGTACTGGTAGAAGACTATGCAGCCGAGGGAAAATCGCTTGCCAGGGTAGATGGAAAAGTCATTTTTATTGAGGGAGCTGTTCCCGGAGATTTGGTAGATATTCAGTTAACCAAAAGTAAGGCTGACTGGGCCGAAGGTTTTACGATTCATTTTCATAGCTATTCCTCAGATAGGGTACAACCTTTTTGCAAACACTTCGGAGTATGTGGAGGTTGTCAGTGGCAAATGCTACCCTACGAAAAACAATTGTATTACAAACAAAAGCAGGTTACAGACAATCTTACCCGGATAGCTAAAATTCCTTTGCCGGGCATTGCACCCATATTAGGGGCAGACATTACAAGAGAATACAGGAATAAAATGGAATACACATTTGCAACCCGCAAGTATATTCCAACCGAAGAATTCCGACAAATGAAAACAGCCGGCGTCAATTTTGACCTGGAACCCGGAGCTGCAGGATTCCATGTTCGTGGTTTTTTTGACAAAGTGGTAGAAATTGATACTTGCCATTTACAAAAAGAACCAACTAACCTTATCAGAAAAGCAGTAGCGGCTTATGTATTAGAAAACAAATTGCCGTTTTATAATATTAAAACACATCAGGGTTGGATTAGAAACCTCCTGATTAGGAATACTACAACCGGAGAGTTAATGGTTAATATGGTAATTGCTTATGAAGATAAAGAACATCGCATTGCCTTATTAAATCAGTTGCTGGCTCAGTTTCCTGAAATAACTACTTTGCTTTATACCATTAATGGCAAAAGAAACGATAGTTTACACGATCAGGAACCCATTGTTTATCATGGTAAGGGATATATTATAGAAAAGCTGGAAGATTTAGCATTTAAAATCAGTCCTAAATCTTTCTTCCAGACCAATACCAGACAGGCTGAAAAATTGTATGCAGTAACCCGAGAATTTGCAGAACTGGATGGCAGTCAGCTTGTATATGATTTATATTGTGGTACAGGCAGTATCGGGCTTTTTGTAAGCAAATATGCTAAAAAACTGGTGGGAGTTGAGATGGTGGCCGATGCTATTGAAGACGCCAAAGAAAACGCAGCCATTAACGGAGTAACCCATGCTCGCTTTTTTGCGGGAGATGTGATTGATATTTGTGATGATGCATTTTTTGCTGAACACGGGAAAGCTGATGTAGTAATAACGGATCCGCCAAGAGCAGGCATGCATGAAAAGCTGGTAAAAAAACTGCTCGAAATTGCAGCGCCTACCGTTGTATACGTCAGTTGTAATCCCGCAACGCAGGCAAGAGACCTTGCTTTATTAAGCGAGAAATATGAAGTAACCAAAATACAACCGGTAGACATGTTCCCACATACTTTGCATATAGAAAATGTAGTACAGCTCAAACTGAAGTAATTATTATGACAGAGTTTAGACCCAGTAGATTTGAAATATTACCAACGATTGTTAAAAACCTGCTGATCATCAATGGGCTTTTTTTTCTTGCCCAAAATGTAATATCCGGCCCTGCAGGATTCCTGAACATGGAAGATATATTTGCACTGCACGGATGGCAAAGTAATTTATTTCAGCCATGGCAACTGGTAACTCATATGTTTTTACATGGCGACTTCGGACATATTCTAGGGAATATGTTTGCACTCTGGATGTTCGGATCGGTTTTAGAGAATCTGTGGGGATCAAAAAGGTTTCTTACTTTTTACCTGATTTGCGGATTGGGAGCAGCCTTTATTCATTTGCTTTTTTTAAGTTATGAATTTATACCCCTGATGAAAGATTATCAGGTATTGTTCAATCTGCACGAAGACGGTGGTGCATCTTTAAACAACGCAATGATCCGCTTTATTGATCGCTACAATATCCGTTTTGAAAACCACAGTGAAATCATTAATGGTCTTAGATACAATCCGGACAATGCCATGGCAAGTGCCCAGATGTTTGAGGCCTTAACCAACTTCTACGAAAAAAACATCAACACCGCTACATTGGGAGCCAGTGGTGCAGTTTTCGGAATCCTGGCTGCTTTTATATACCTATTTCCTAATACGTATATCTATATTTATTTTCTGTTTCCTATAAAGGCAAAGTGGATTGGACTCTTGTATTTTTCCTACGAATTCTTCTTCGCCCTAAAAAACTCAGCCGGGGACAATGTAGCCAGATGGGCGCATATAGGAGGCGCGATTGTAGGATTATTAATTGTAATAACCTGGAACAAAACCCGCAAAAAAACGTTCTATTAATATGTCACTCTTATCACAAAAAAGTACCAGAAGCATATTATTAGGGCAGGACAACAATGCGCTCGTATTTCTGTTCGCAGTCAATTCACTTGTATTTTTACTGATTAACTTTATCCGGATCATTTACTTTTTGTCGGATATACCATTAGAGTTTTTCAACAAGCAAATCCTCGACTGGTTTACTTTATCGCCAGTACCAGAGATTTTTTTCTCCCGTCCATGGACCTTGTTCACTACCATGTTTACACATTTAAGTATCTGGCAGTTAATTAGCAGTTTATTGTGGCTTTGGGCCTTCGGATTTATTTTACAGGACTTAGCTGGCAACAGTAAGCTATTACCCATATACCTGTATGGTGGATTTGCAGGGGCAGTTGTTTTTCTCTTAACCAATAATTTATTTCCTGTTCTGGAAAGAAATATACTTGCCACCCCTGCCATGATGGGTGGAGGTGCTGCTGTTATGGCTGTTGCATTGGCTACCACCACGCTCGCACCCGATTACAGATTATTCCCCATGATTAACGGCGGTATTCCACTATGGGTGCTTACCCTTGTTTTTGTAGCAATTGATTTTGCTACACTATCTGGAGGCAATGCTGGCATAGGTGCAGCTCACTTAGCTGGTGGTGCCATGGGATTTTTCTTTATTAAGCAACTACAAAAAGGCAGAGACTGGAGTGCATGGATGATTGGGCTGGTAGACTGGTTTGACAATCTGTTTAATCCTGAAAAAAAGAACAATCAATTAAAACAACAGGAAAAACACTTCTACAGGGTAAATAGAAAACCTTATGAAAAAATAGCAAATGTTACCCAACAAAAGCTGGATGCTATTTTAGATAAAATAAACCAGCATGGTTATGCGTTCTTAACGGATGAGGAAAAAGAATTCCTCAACAGAGCCAGCGATCAAGACTTATAATGCAAAAAAACAGTCCATTCTTTACAAACACAAAAAAAATCTTTACGATTGGTGGCGCTTTGCTGATTCCATCATTTGTTATCAGTTCTCTGAGTAGCTTTTTAAATCCTGCTATATTCAGGGGTATCACTTTTTTTGCCATCGGATTTCCCATTTTATTCGTAGCTGTTTTTACATGGTGCCTGCTATCTGTGACTATTTTCTATCCGCGAAAATGGTGGTATTTTATAATTTTGATTTTAGGTACAAAGAACCTATCAAACACTTATCCGTTCAGGACAGAAAAAGAGTTTAAGAATACAAAAGAAAGCAATACTGTAAGAGTTGTTTCCTGGAATGTAAATGAATTTCTATACGGTGAAGCCGGTGATAATTCATGGGTTGTAAAACAGAAAAGCATGCTTGATTTTTTAAAAAGCATGAATGCAGACGTACTTTGCTTTCAGGACTATATTGTATCTCCGGGATATGCAGAAAGAGATGTAACTAAATATATAAAGGATTCACTTGGCTTTTCTCATTACTTTTTCAGCATGGACGACCTGGACTATGGTACAATTATTTTTTCTAAATACCCTATTACAGATAGTGCAAGAGTAAAATACAAACTCAGCTCTCATCCTGAAAGCGTTGCTCATGCGGACATTAATGTGAATGGGAAAAATATAAGAATATTCACTACTCATTTCAAGTCGATGTTTTTGCATCATAATACATTAACTCCGGAATTATTGGGTGATTTAAAATATGTAAAAGAAGACACTGCTTTATTATTTCACTCTAACATGTTGGAAAGACTTGAGTATTTCGACAGGATTCACAGTAAACAGGCATTGCTGGTTTCGCAGGAGTTTAAAAAAACGAGGACTCCTTTTATTTTTTGCGCTGACTTGAATTCTGTTCCTGCCAGCTATGTTTATCATACTTTACGAAAATATACCAAAGATGCCTATCTGGATGCTGGTTCAGGTATTCGTGGAACTTACAGAAGTGCAAAATCGCTTTTAAGAATAGATGTAATACTAACTTCAAAAAATCTATCCGCAAAACAATTTTACAGCCCATCACTAGACTTGTCCGACCATTATCCTATTGTGGCAGATATTAGCCTGTCCAATTAAATGTTTTTGTAATTTTAGTCTATGGCCAAGGGTTGGATAAGAAAGACAACAAAGAAAATATTCATCATCAGTAACGCAATCATAGTATTGGTCTTTTTGATTGCTTCCCTCTCGCCTTATGTAAATCCCAATGATTTCTGGCTTCATGGCATACTGGCACTATCTACCCCCTATTTAATTTTACTGCTAATATTATCGGCGCTTTTCTGGTTAATTACCCGACCCATCTGGTCCTTATTACCAATCATTGCACTTTTAATAGGTTGGCAACAAATAGTGGTTGTGTTTGCATGGACAGGGAATGCAATTTTCACCAAAAGAAAAGCAGAAAATCATTTCAGAATTGTTAACTGGAATATTCAGAGTTTTAATGGGCTTTCTAAAAACAAACTGGCAAAAAAAATGGTGCGTGAGGAAGTGGCAGCCAGCATTTTAAAGACTTACCCTGATATAATTTGTTTACAGGAATTCAATACTGCCAAAACTGAAAATAATATTCAGCTATTTAGTAAAACCCACCCCTACTATTACTTTTCAAGAGACTATCAGCGAAATGATGGTGAATATCAGTCGGGCTGTATTATTTTCTCAAAATATCCGATGATAGATACAGGGAGAATTGCTTTTCCATCAGAAGAGAGTCTGATTTATGCGGATTTACTAAAAGGAAGTGATACAATTAGAATTTTCAATACACATTTACAATCATTTAAGTTTAAGAAAAACGATTACGCAGATATAGAAAAAATAAAAGACCCTAATGAATCTTCTTTTAGTGCCACTTTGCGTTTAATGCGAAAAATGAAAGCAGCCTATAAAAAGCGAGGTGAGCAAACAACATTGGTCAGTATAGCAATGGAACGCAGCCCTTATCCCAGTATAATCTCAGGAGATTTTAATGATGTTCCTAATTCTTACACTTATTTTTCTATTAGAGGGAACAAGAAAGATGCTTTTTTAGAAAGAAGTTTTGGCCTTGGAAGAAGCTTTATTTCTATTGCACCCACTTTACGAATCGATTACATTTTACCAGACCAGCAATTTGATGTAAAGCAATTTGATATGGTAGACGAGGCCCTTAGTGACCATATCATGCTTGTAGCTGATATTCGTTTAAGAAAATAAAATAACTTTGCGGCATCATGTCGCTAAAATTATATAACTCACTTACCCGCAAAAAAGAAAGTTTTCAGCCCATAAACCCACCCTATGTAGGGATGTATGTTTGTGGACCAACCGTAAGTGGAGAAAGCCATTTAGGTCATGCAAGACCCTTTATTACGTTTGACGTACTCTACAGGTACTTACTATTTCTGGGTTATAAGGTCAGATATGTAAGAAATATAACAGATGCAGGGCATTTTGAGGAAGAGGGAAGAGCTGCAGAAGATAAAATCAGCAGCAAAGCAGTTTTAGAAAAGCTGGAGCCAATGGAACTGGTACAAAAGTATACCAATATGTACCACTGGGCCATGAATCAATTCAACAACCTGCCACCCAGCATTGAACCCACAGCAACTGGCCATATTGTAGAGCAAATAGAAATGATTAAAAAAATCATTGAAGACGGTTATGCTTACGAGGCAAATGGGTCCGTTTATTTTGATGTAGAAAAATATAATACTGACTTTTCTGCCAAAGGGCAGCCTTATGGAATTTTGAGTGGAAGAATACTGGACGAACAAATTGAAAGCACCAGAGAACTGGATAACCAGGATGAAAAAAGAAATAAATCTGATTTCGCACTTTGGAAAAATGCACCACCCGAGCATATCATGCGCTGGCAAAGTCCATGGGGAGAAGGATTCCCTGGCTGGCATATTGAATGTTCTGCTATGAGCACCAAATATCTGGGAAAAGAATTTGATATACATGGCGGCGGAATGGATCTTCAGTTCCCCCATCACGAATGTGAAATTGCACAGAGTACAGTATGTAATCATCAAATGCCTGCCAGATATTGGATGCATAATAATATGATTACGATCAACGGTAAAAAGATGGGTAAGAGCTATAATAATGTGATTAAGCTCAGCGAACTATTTAGTGGCACACATCCTATACTGGAACAGGCTTATGCTCCATCTACCGTTCGTTTTTTTATACTACAGTCTCAATACAGAAGCACACTGGACTTTAGTAACGAAGCTTTACAGGCCAGTGAAAAAGCACTCAGAAGACTGATGGATGCTTACGAATGGTTAATGAGCTTCAACGCCAATACAGTTGAAATTGCTGCAGACAAAGTGCTTGATGAGAAAGTAGAAAAACTGGTGAATGAGTTCAATGAATTCATGAACGACGATATCAATACAGCTAAAGTAATTGCCAATATGTTTGAATTGGTGCCTGTTATCAATTCCATTAAAGACAAACATATTGCTGAAAATGCTCTAAGCAGTGATACTATCAATCTGGTAAAGAAACAAATGCAAGCATTTATCATTGATATTTTCGGCTTACAAACTAGCAAAGCAGACAACAATGACAAGTTGGATGGAGTATTGCAACTATTGATAAATATCCGCAAAGAAGCAAAACAAAGAAAAGACTTTGTTACTTCTGATAAAATCAGAAATGAGCTGGCCCAACTGGGTGTTCAGTTAAAAGACGAAAAAGACGGCGGCATGAGTTATACCATCCAGTAGGTTATTCCCCTGGATGGTATTCCTTTTCCTTATTTTTCATTACGTCTTCCTTGTAAAAGAAAACATCTTTGAACTTACCGTATACAAATCCTTCTGCCTGATCTTTAAAATGAGGAGATAAGGGATTGTTGCTATGTCCTCCTGTTACTATCGTTTTTGCTTTTACTCTTTCTCCAAATTCAACAGCTGCTATAAAGCTATTGCCAGAAAAACCATAGCGACCTTTTGAACTATACATAGACCTGCTTTCAAAAGCGGGTAATGATCCCCAACGGGAAGAAGTCAGTGGAACCGCCAGACTAGGTTTATTATCATCATAAATTTCAGCAAACTTTCCTGAAAGTCTTTGGTAACGATTAATAGCACCCCAGCGAACCTGCCAACGACCATATTTTCCTGTCAACTCGTTCAACACATCGCGTAGCTGTTCCATCATGATTTTTCCATTAATACCATTAGCCATTGCGTTGAACCTGCCAATGATTTCTGTACTCTCTTCTTTGGTTTGTGCACTTGGCCACAAAGCATTGATTTTAGTAGCCCAATCAATAGCAATGGTGGTTGCAACTGAGCTTGTATCCGATTCTTTATTCCATATTCTTAAAATATCAATTGCTGGTTTAATATTCATTTTTAATGAATCAGTATTAGGTGTTGCATCATATGCTCTAAATAAAGGTGGCAACAAAATATCAAAAGCAGCCAGATATCGGTTATAACCAATTTCAATTAACCCATCCAAAGTGATGCTGTCTTTTTTATTCAACAATCTTATGGCATTTAATCCTCTTGCATTCTGACCGTCTGGAGCCATATAATAGGGGTAGTTGTTTCTATTCGGGCTGCTTTCTCCGGCAAGAGTGTATGGGGTTGCATTGCAATTCTGCATCCAGCCGCTAGAAGGATTAATCAGATGCACAGTCTCTTCTAAGGGATGCGGACCCTGCCATTCTGTTGCAGAAGTTGAGCCATCTACTGGCAGCGTATAATCATACCCTGGATTTCTTTTGGGAACAAAATTCCCGTGCCAGTATGCAATATTGCCTTTGTTATCTGCATATACTGTATTATTCGTCGTATTAGACAGTCCACGCATGGCTTCTGTATATTCCTCCAGATTCTGTGCCTTAGTAGTTTTCCAACTTTGAATCAATGCTTTTAAAGAACGGTTATACTCTTTTAAAGCCAGCCATTTATCCTTACGCTTAGCCACGATTGGACCGTGGTGTGTATAATAGGCTGTAAAGGTTTTCGCCAGTTTTTCTCCATTTGCAGTATAATAAATTGTGATGGACTTAGACTTAACCGGTAAAAGCTTTTTGTCGTATTCGTACATCCAGCCCTTAGTTGTCTTACTGATTTTTTCTTCATACAAATCTGCTACATCTGTGTATCCTGATGTATGCATCCAACCCAAATTTTCATTGAATCCCTGATAAATAAAAAACTGTCCCCAGGTTGCTGCACCATAAGCATTCAAACCCTCCTCACTTACCAATTGTGCTTCTGATCTAAAATAAAAGGGAACATGGGGATTAATATACAACATGGCATTACCGGTTGCTGAACGCTTGGGGGCAATAGCAAATCCATTGGAGCCTCTTTCTTCAATTTCCTTTATACCATTGAATGCAATGGCACTTGTCTCCGGACCATTTTCATAAAACTGCTTTATTTCATCCACGGATGCTCCACCAGTACTGGTAGCAGAGACACTGCCATCGGTGTACATCAGATGAAACCAGGGTTCAAATTTTTGTAACACAACAGGTCTTACTTCTGGATGCTTATATAAAAAATAATTAATGCCATCAGCATGTGCATTCAACAATTTTTTGAGCCATAGTGGACTCTGTAAATAATCCTTTTTAGCATCATTGCTATCTGCAATTAAACGCA
Organism: Sediminibacterium sp. TEGAF015; assembly: GCF_025997995.1. Taxonomy (GTDB): domain Bacteria; phylum Bacteroidota; class Bacteroidia; order Chitinophagales; family Chitinophagaceae; genus Sediminibacterium. The sequence goes on from NZ_AP026683.1 coordinate 2,125,250, forward strand.
TCAGCAAGTCGTTGTAAATTACTTTCTCTCCCTCCATTTCGGCCCTTCTGCCAAGCATTTCAAGATAATTGCGTTCAATACGTTCAAAATTTTCTTCGCACTGGGTATACATTAATCCAAAGACCGCATCAGCATCTGTTTTTCCATAAACATGGGGAACACCGTATTTATCACGAACAATGTTTACCTGCTTAGCCTGCAACTCCCATCGTTTTATATCAGCAGGTGTGGGCGATTGCGCACCAGCAGTATAAACAATTAATATACTCAGAAACAATACAATCTTTTTCATACTCCTAATTTCGTTTATGTATTAAGCTATTTGTAGCCCCACTGCTTCATTACTTTAATATCTTCCCTGATACAGTCTATCGGAGGGATACCCTGATAAGCTTCTTGCTCAACAATAAAATGAATGGTGCCTCCATTCTTTAAGCCTTCGTCAATAATTTCTTTTACCTTCTGTACCCCTTTACCCAAAATGGTACTTTCATAACCATTTCCACTCGCTCGCTTTATCTCGTCTTTTACATGCATGGAAACAAATCTTCCGGGATACTTTTTTACAATTGCGAGCGCATCTGCACCCGTTCCATATAAATTGCCCATGTCAAACTGCTGTGTCACCATGGAAGGATCAGTATTATTCAACATGACTTCATACATGGTTTCCTCGCCCATCATTTGAGTAAACTCAAAATCATGATTATGATAGCCAAATCTCATTCCGGATTTTTTACATAGCTCACCACATTTATTAAATACCTCCATGAAGCGAAGCATATCGTCTTTTGATTTTCTTAACCCTGATTCCAGCGAAGGACTAATTACCAACTCCTGACCTGCAATAGCAGCGTCTTCAATGGTGTATTTCCAGCTGTCAGTAAAGTCTTTTTTGGAAGCGTCCCAGTGACTGGCGCCCATAACAGTATGACCAGAAGGCATTTTCATTCCTAAATCATCTAATACCTTTTTGAAGTCTGCTGCAGCATATCCGTAGAACTTTCTATTCACATAGTTAGCATGCTCCACATTTTTATACCCCATTTCTGCAACAGCTTTTAAAGTACCAAGGGGATCTTTACGCATATCATCTCTTACAGAATACAATTGCACCCCTGTTATAAACTTCTTTTTGGCAGCTGCAGAAGCCCATGAAGGCATAGAAACAGCAGCCAATGCAGCTAAAGTTCCCTGTTGTAAAAATTTACGGCGGTTCACTGGCATAATCATCGTTTTTTTGTGATAACCAAAGTACGCAAATTTTGTATGAAAGCAGCAACTGTGCATGAAATCAAACAGGCATTAATGGGTAATACAGCCAAAGAATTAGCGGAACTCTGTTTACGTCTGGCGAAGTTTAAAAAAGAAAACAAAGAGTTGCTTACCTATTTACTTTTCGAAGCAAACGATGAAGAGCTCTACATCAAGGAAGTAAACCAGGAAATCAGTTCAGAGATGGATGAGATTGACCCAGGTCAAAATTTGTACTTTGCCAAGAAATCTATCAGAAAAATCCTGAGAATAGCTAATAAACATATTCGGTACATGGGATCAAAACAAGCTGAAGTAGCTATTTTGCTTCATTTCAGTAAATGTTTAAAGCAATCAGGTATTCCTTTTATGAAGAGTACAGCACTGAATAACCTATACCAGCAGCAACGGAAAAAAATAGAAAAATCGTTAGGCACCTTGCATGAAGATCTTCAATACGATTATCGCAGAATGATGGAAGATATTTTCTGATTGAATTTAGTAATGTTGCTATTGCTCCTGATCAAAGTATAATTTGTAATAATGCTTGCCTGTCATTTCATCGTAGCCTTTTTCTATAAGGTCTCTTCTTCCATGTACATACACATGAAAATTCTTATCAAGCTTTAAAATACTTTTGAAATGGCGCTGTTGTTTTTGAATAGCTGCCGGATTAATGGCAAACTCGTCTTCAATATTAACCTGCTTGGCTACTTCATATTGCTGTTTGTATTGCGTAAAACTTTCAATCACTTCAGGATGATATAAAACTTCTTTGCTGAACTCCTCCATTTGAAACTGATCATGTGTTTTAAAATAATCCATGCTTCGTTGGAGCATATCAATCTGATCGGTTTTACTGGTTTCAAAATGTTCATTGAGTTCGTTGCTGATGAACAGCTTGCACATTCCCAGTGCTTCATTGGTATTATGGTAACTATTTATAATAGGAGAACTTTGTAAAAAAATCGATTTCCAGAACGCCCCATCTGCCTGTCTGGCTGCTGATAACTCATGAATCAAGACTATAAAACCCTGATCGGCTTCTTTTTGCAATATCAAAGCCCCCTTTTCTGCTTTTTTTAAATCAATTCCCTCTTCAATGGACAATTGAATATTTCCTGGCTTGGTTTTTACTTTAAGAAACTGGTCTTTAATGGAAGTATGAAAAAGGCCGATAGCACGATATGCGGATCCATCAAAACCAATATTATCAAACTCGGCCAAATAAAACTCACCGGATTTTGCATGGACCGATTGAGACTTCAAATGAAAATGCTCTGCCAGTGTTTTACTAGCAGATTCTAGTGAAAGTTCATTACTAAATAGCTGATTTATAATAGTATAGACCAAATTATCCTGTGTTTGGAGTCGGTATTGTTCGGCTTCATTAAAGGGCTTCAGGAAAAAATGGGCAAGGGTTTGCTGCCAGAATTCATCGGGCAAATGATGGGTTGTTTCCGAAAGAATTAGTTGGCCACCTTGTGCAGCATTACCCGCCTGATGTACCATTAATTGCTGGATGATTACGCTTGAAATATCATTCATATACCTGCGAATATAAAAGATATGACGTCTTTTTAAAACCAAATTCGGAAATGGCGAAGAAATTTCGGACCTTTGTTTTATTCTTAACTTATAACACAGCTACATGTACGCCCAAATTTGGATCAAGTACCTACCCATTATTCGTATTTTACTAAAAAGAACAAAACAAGATAATCAGGTATTAGACTTGAATAGAATTGATTTCGAACGCATGGGTACTGGCAGAAAAGCTGGTTATAAATTCACCATTGAATTTAAAAATGGTAAAGTAGCTAATTTAATCAGCAGTTCTGCTCTGGCATCCGATCTAGCAACTGTAATGCTGGAAGATGCAAATACAAAACAAATTTTAGAGGGTGGTTTATTCACAGTATCGCTAAATACTAAGTTTCAATTACTAATAAAAGCAATGGCTGCAGAACCATCTGCAACCACAGAAGAATAAGGAATAATAATATAAGTCTTTGGTCTACTTATATAAGCACAATAAAACACTATTAAATTGGTTTATTGAGTTGAAAAGACAGCCATTGGTACTATATTTTCCACTGGCTTAGTGCTTTGCAAGTAATCATAAATAGCTTCCAAATCCTCCGGATGCATTTTGGTAAAATTCTGCCAAGGCATTGGTGGAAGTAAAGACCTAGTATCTTTTAACCCTTTCCATTTTCCTTGAGTCATAGCGGTTTTGAATTGCTCTAAAGTCCAGTTTCCAATACCTGTTTCATCTGCAGTAATATTTGCTGCATAAGAAATACCCAAAGGACTAACCATAGCAGTACCTTCCGCATAAAATAATGCCCAGCCCTTTTTTAACACGGATGTATCAATCTGAGGCAGTTGATCATTTGATCTAAAGCCAGCCAATAAATATGCAGAATCCTCAACAGGCCCTTTAGGAGTCATTTTCTTGGGGGAGTGACAATCGCCGCATCCCGAGATCTTAACCAGGTATTCACCACGAGCAATGCTGGCTGCTTTGTTTTGGTCTAAGCTAGGAGCATTATTATCAGCAGACATAGCTTCTGACTGATGATTACCAGAACATGAATAGACCAATGCAGCACTAAAAGTTACTAAAAGGAATATGATATATTTTTTCATTGAAAACGAATTCTTAATTATAGAATAAATGATTGGCAAATAATTAATTACCTACTCTGTTTTGCTCTTCTTGAGAAGCCCCGCCATTTCTTCTGACAACATTGGATGCGTTTTTAGCAAACCGGAATGTGAAAGAAAGTGCTACATGTCTTGAATCTGCATATTGCTGAAAGCGGCTGTCTAAGTTTTGGAATTGTTGGTTGATTCTTACTTTTTGACCAAAGAAGATATCTCTGGCAGACAGACGAATCGTACCCTTATTGTTAAATACCTGCTTGCTAATTCCAAATCCTATTTGCCACATGGGTTCAATAAATGCTTGTGCTAATAGAAGGTTTTTATGATTATAAAATCCATTTAACTCAGCAGACCAGCCTTTTTTAAATTTGAACTGATTATTCATATTGAATGAAAAAGAAGTGTATTGCTCATCTAATGGCTCGTTATTAAACAATCCTTTGTATTTATTCTGATAAATATTAGCAAAGAGGCCAGTCGTAATAACACTATTAATAGATTTATTATAACCCAGACTTAGATTGATATTATCTCTTGAAGCAATATTTTCACGAGTCTGATAAGTTACTTTTTCAGCATCATTGGCACGAATAATATCAGTTATAATATCTGTTGTTCTTGAAAATCCAAGTTTAGCAGTAATCATACCGTTTTTATAGCTATACCCTAGCTCGGCATTATTAGTAAACTGTGGTCTCAAATTGGGATTACCCTGATTGTAGGTAAATGGATTTAATAGTAACTGGAAGGGATTTAGGTCGCGGTAATTAGGACGATCTATTCTTCTTCCAAAATTAATAGTGAAAGTACTAAGATCGCTTGCTTTATAACTAACAAAAGCTGTTGGGAATAATTGTAAGAGGTTTCTGTTAAACTGTTGTTGTGTAGTAACCTGATTGCCATTCATAATGGTATTTTCCAATCGCAATCCCAGTTGAGCACCCCATTTTTTCCATTGTTTACTTCCATTCACATAGGCTGCATATATATTTTCCTTATAAATAAATTCATTGCTTCTAGGGTCAACCTCCCAATTGTTGTTCTTTAAGACTTTAAAAGCAGAATTATTATCTGTCTCCACAAAACTTGCTTTAAGTCCGGCCTCCAGTTTGCCTTCTTTCTTAAAGGGATGTACATAATCAACTTTTGCAGAATACACATTAATTATGGACGGATTAATTCCTTTCAATATATAAGGAGTTTCTGCTGGATTATTCAACTGAGGATAATAGTAGCTGCTCATTTCTTGTTTGAAATCGGAACTGTTTCTGATATAGTCAAGATCCGCAGTTAGTTCTCTTCCGGTTGTATCTAACTTGGTTTTCCAGTATATATTTCCAATGATATTACTTATCGACATGGCATTTTGTGTATTAGAATTATACACACCTTGCAACACTCCTGACGAGTTACTAACTTCCATTCTGGTTGGGAGGGTAAAAAAGTTATCATTAAAATTTCCAGAAAACGACATTCCCAAACTGGTGTTTTGAGATGCCAGATAATCCAAACTGAATTTGGTGTTAAATGGCTTCACATGAACACCCATCGTAGTAGATTGCTTTAAAACCGATACAATGTCTTTTGTATTTACGTTGCGAATATTTCTAGACAAGTCAATCTGATTAAATGACATATTATCAAAATAATTGGCACTTCCAAAAAGATTGAGTTTCCCTTTTCTATATCCTAAACTACCATTAAGAGATAATCGTCTGTTTACACCTTGTGAATACGTAGCTCCCACTGAGCCATTGGTACCCATGGGTTTATTGTTTTTTGTTTTGATATTAATAATTCCTGCATTACCTGCTGCATCAAACTTGGCAGAGGGCTGTGTAATTAATTCAATCTGATCTAATTGATTGCTACTGAGTGATTTTAAATAATTGGCAACATCTGCACTACTCATGTAAGTAGGCTTTCCATCAATCATAATTACCACACCCGCTTTGCCGAGCATAGAAATATTACCATCTTTATCTACTACCACGCCAGGAGCTTTCTCTAGCACTTCCAATGCAGTTGTTCCAATATTAGTAGGTGCTGCATCCACATTAATGACGGTTTTATCTGTTTTTACCTCAACTAATTTACGTTGAGACACAACAGTAACAGATGACATTGACTTATCAGATGGGGTTAATATTACCGCTATATCACTGCCCGGTGTTTTCACTTCACTTATATAATCATTGTATCCCAAGGCATTTACTTTAATGCGAAACTTTTCAGGCAAATAGGTAAAATTAAATTTGCCGTCATTGTCGGTAAGGGTTGTTTTTACAATATGACTGCCAGTATCTTTTAACAAATAGACAACTGCGCCTACAATAGGTTTATTATCGGCAATAATAGTTCCGCCTATATTCGTTTCCTTAGGTGAGTTCGGTTTATTGGTACTGCCATATGCGTGGTCTGTTGCAGAAGCAGCCAAAACAAACAAACCTAAAAAGAAGCTAAGAGTAAAATGCTTTAACATAAAAAAAGTTTGAGGATACAAAAGTTGATTTTTAAATGGAGGTTCGAAATCACATAAACTGGTGAAAAAAAGAGACTCACTTATTAAATAAGTTGGAAAAAATTCAAATGATACCGCTTATCTGACACTATTACCATTCAATCATTTTTTAGATGACTTTTTCCAACGCTGGCATCACATATTTATGTGATACCCCTTTTTGAATAGATTGAATTTGACAAAAATGTCTTTCCATATGAGCCAGTAAAAAAGCAAGACTGTCTCCTGTCTTAATTCGAACTACAGAAGAAAGGGAAGTAACTATCTTGCCCTTATTTAAATCAGCATGTATGGCATTCTGAAGTAAATAATGTAAATGGGAAAGATGAGACGAAAACTGACTAAGTACTAAATCTGGATTTAAAACCGTAGCTGGGATAGCATTTTTAGGAGCTTTCATTTTAGAAGAAACTGTTCCGTTAGCATTAGGTTTCATCATTTTAGTGAAATAGCCGCCTAACCAACCCGATTTAAAGACAGCCACATCTGATGCAGTTAGTCTATTTCTTTGAATAGCTTCATCAATTCTGGGTAAATACCAGCGATTATAAAAATTTAAATGATCTAATACTTCTAACACCGACCATCCACCCCAAGCTGGAACGGCAGATAATTCATCGTAAGAGGCCGAAAAAATATTGTTCTGAAAGTAGCATTGGATATCGTTGAATTGAGCGTTTAATAACGCAATGAATTTTTGATTAGACTGCATAAAATACTTTTTTAAAAAGGCCCGGAAACCCGGGCCCTGCTTAATAATAAACCAACATTTATATAGAGAAAAGAATTGTATTAGTGAATGGTTACCTGGCCTTTTTGTTTAATCGTTTTAAACTGAATACCATTATCAGACTTAACCTGAATGCTTCCTGTATTCTTAATATCAATTTTTCCTTCGCCCTGCATAGAAACCGTTAAATGATTTAGCTGCAAAGTGTTTTCTGAAATAACAGAAGCTATTCCATTGATTTCTAAAAGCTCCAATTGATTTACTGGTACACGAACTGTAACAGGGCTAAATTCATCCACTGCTGATCCGTCAATAATCAATTCGTTTTTACTGTAAAGGGCATTCACTTTTGTTTGTCCAATTTGGTCGTGGATGGAAACCTGCTTTTCATCGGCGTTTACCAAAATAACTTTAAGGTTGCCATATACTACTAAGCGCTTATAAGGTGCTGCTATGGCTTTACCCGCTTTAAAATCTGGCTTCATACCAGTTGATGCAAAAGAACTAAGTGAAAACGTTGCAATAGCAAGAGATAAAATAAACTGTTTCATAAAATGAGAATTTGATTTTTTTAAATAATTTGATAAAGCAAAAATGAAAAGTTCTGGTAGCGTATTCAACCGCACATTAATGTGAATTATTGATAAAGACCGATACAATGCTCACATAAACATGTGGTTTTAGCTCACATGCATTCATTTAATGGTTGGGCTCTAGTAAATTTGTTTAGATGAAAAAACTATTCTTATATCTTTTGCTTTGTTGTTTTTCAACAACCATTCAATCTCAAAGAGAAGGCTATGCGTTTTTAAAAATTAGCAAGGAAGATGGATTGGGGTTAGCTTCTAATGTAGCCTATACTATATATCAGGACAAGCAAGGATTTATATGGGTTGGAACAGCCAATGGCCTGCAAAGATTTGACGGCAATCGTTTTATCAGTTACGGAATAAGCAAGGCAGAAAAAAATGATTTGCCAATAGCCGATTTACATCAAATAATTCCGGTTGGAAAGCAGCAATTGCTTCTGAATTATGGGTCACAAGGAAAAATTGGTCTTTTCAATCATGCTTCGCTAGAATACATACATATACCCATTGAATCAAAAACACCTATTCCCGCTAAAAATTCGATGAGGCTTCAATTAGACAGTAAGGAAAATGTGTTCTTAAATATATATGGTATAGGTTTATTCAAATATGATAAAAAAGTAAAAAAGTTTTTCCCTGAAAAAGAAATTTTATTTCCAACAGGCTGGTATCCCAATCAACATTTTGCTGAATACAAAAAGAAGAACCAGATTTGGTTTGTATGTGGAGAGAAAGGATTGGCGGTATTTGACAGAACAACAAAGAAATTATATACAAAGGAATATAATCCGCTTTCTATTCCTCTTTTGAGTGAGAAATATAAATGGAAAAATCTAACAGAAATATATATAGACAAGAGAGATCGTTTTTGGATATTCGGATGGCCAGATAAACATGTAAAAACGGTTTATGAATACAACGGTACATCACTTTCAGATACTGCCGGTTTAAATTCAAATTTTCAATACGAAGAACTCAGGTATTTTTTTGAAAGTAAAAAAGGAAGTCTATGGATGTATGGAGCCAATGCGCTATACAGTTACAATCAAAGACTCAATAAATTCAACTATTATAAAAGTGAATTTGGAAGTAGCATTGGTATTCAATATGAGAATATCAATGACATGACAGAAGATAGAGACGGAAATATATGGATTGCCAGCGACAACGGTATCTATATGACCAGTGATCAGAGTAGTCAGGGCAATGTAGTGAATTTTATTTTTAGCGAAACCAAGGGTGGAATTGAGATTACAGACATTTTAGAACTGGCATCAGGGGGCTACTGGCTTAGTACATGGGGATCGGGCTTACTTACCCTGAACAAGGAATTAATGAGCTATAAGAATGACCTATTGGAAAAAATGCCCTCGGGATTAAGTGAAGCCGACAAAATTCATTACAAACAAATTTGGAGTCTTCACCAACGAAAGAATGGTGAAATATGGTTAGGCTGTCAGTTTAGCAAATACATGATTTACGACACAGTTACCCGCAAAATGCAATTTCATACCGTAAAGGAATTAAATGGTTCTACCATTCGCTTTATTACCGAAGACAATGATGGGAATATTTGGATGAGCAGTCAAAGGGGGGACATCATAAAATATAATGGAAAGCAATTTGAAAAAGTTCAGCAAATAGGAACCATTGTTCGAAAATTATTCTTTGATAATGAAGGTTTACTATGGGTTACCTCTTTAAATCAAGGATTGTACTGCTTTACCAAAGACGGGAAAAAGCTAATTCATCATTATACTGTTTCAGACAAGTCAAATCCTCTTTTTCAAAAAGGCGGTGATGATATTGACCAATTAAACGATAGTACTATTGTGTATGCAGCAGGTGCGCTTAATTTTATACATAAAAAATCAAAAAAAGTTACTTGGCTAACTGTTGACGAAGGTCTTCCTGCTAATTCAGTTTTAAGAATTAGAAAAGACCATAAAGGTAATCTTTGGATGATAACCAGAAACGGACTTTGCAGATACAATCCAATCAATGGGATAATAACTCCCTATGAGAAAAAAGATGGTATTGTTATTGCTAACCTAACCACAGAAGCTGATTTTCTTACAAAAGACAATAATATTCTTTTTGCGGGATCAAATGGACTTATCTATTTTTCTCCTTCTGCTTTTAGTAATAATGCTTTACCCCCCGATGTAGCCATAACCGATTTCAAGCTTTTTAACCATTATATTCCAGTAGACTCTTTACAACTATTGCCTAAAGTAGCATTGAATGCAGATCAGAACAGTTTTGCCATTAGTTTTTCATCGTTAAGCTTTTTACTAAGAGACAAACTCACTTATTATTATAAGATGGAAGGGCTAGACGAGGGTTGGATTAAAGCAGATAGAAACAATACAGTTAACTACTCTTTTTTAAGACCGGGGAACTATACGTTTAAAATATATTGTGAAGACAATGAGGGGAATCGATCAAAAAATATCAGTTCCATGCAACTCTTTATCCGACCTCCGTTTTGGAGAACAGGATGGTTCATCAGCAGTTTACTCACCCTAATAACATTAATTGCCTATACAATGCATCGGTTACGACTGAACAAGTTGATTGAGGTTGAAAATATTAGAACTAGGGTTGCGAGAGACTTGCACGACGATATGGGAAGTACGTTAAGTACCATTAATATTTTGAGTTCCATGGCTAAAGCAAGAATTAGTGATTCGCTCAAAACAGGTGAATACCTGAATAAAATTTCTGATAATAGTCAAAGAATGATGGAGGCAATGGATGACATTGTATGGAGCATTAAGCCTAGCAATGATAGCATGCAGAAAATTCTTGCTCGCATGCGAGAATTTGCCATCAACGTATGCGAGGCCAAAGATATTATGCTTGAATTTCAAAGTTCAGAGGAGGTAAACGATGTAAAGCTTAACATGGAAGCACGTAGAGACTTCTTTCTGATTTTCAAAGAAGCTGTTAACAATGCAGCTAAATATGCAAATTGTTCAAAAATTAAAATAGTTGCTTCAGTTACAGGAAAGCGACTGAGTCTTCTCATTGCAGACGATGGTAAAGGGTTTAATGTGCAAGAAGCAGATAATGGGAATGGAATGGGAAATATGAGAAAAAGAGCAGATGCGCTAAATGGCAAGATTCAAATCAACTCTGTAATAAATACTGGTACAACTATCCAACTTGACATCCCTGTACAATAAAAATATATGAACAGAATACTAAGTCAAAAATTTCGCTTTTTTACTTTTATTAGTATATGCTTACTCGGATATGTACATGGCTATAATTTGAATATTACTTATCTAGCCCCTTATAGTACTATTGAAGAGCCACTAAGTCTGACAACTTTCTTAGAGTTTTTAATTGCCAACGGACTCTTACGATTCAGAATTCCTTTACTCTTTCTTATATCAGGTTATTTATTTGCCTATTATGACAATAGATCCTACGCTGACTCAATTAAGAAAAGATTTAAAACCCTAATTATCCCTTATTTGCTATGGAGTGCTATTGCACTACTTTTTACTTTTTTGTTGCAACAAAACAGCTATACTGCGAATATTGTAAAGGAAACTGGCATTGACCAGTTTGGAGACAATAGGCCGTACTTGGAAATTGGCTGGGGAGGAATGCTTGATAGATTGCTTTTTGCACCAATCGCATACCAGCTGTGGTTTATACTAGCTTTATTCTTATACAATCTGTTTTATCCTGTTATTAAATATTGCGTTCAGAAAGCTCCAATTATCTGGCTTGCATTTACCTTATTAATATGGATGGTGTCTGTACAAATCTTCATATTTGATGGCCAGGGATTATTTTTTTTCAGCATAGGTATATGGGCACAGAAAAAGGGCGTGTTTCTAGAGAAAAGACCAGAATGGCTAAGCACAGGCATCTTCTTTATTTTATTCCTTGGACTTTGTATTATCAAAACATTTATGGCATTTGAGCTTGAGCCTAATACTGGAACAACATTTTTCACTTTAATGATATTGCATCGTGCTTGCATTATTTGCGGCATGATAGCAATTTGGTATGGAATTGATCCAGTAATTAAGAATACTGTACAGCAAAAATGGTTTTTACAAATTAGCAACTATTCCTTTTTCATTTTTGCTTTACACGTTCCTTTATTGCCTTATTTAATGAAATTTGTAATTATGTCAACAGAGGGGATCTGGTTGAATAGACTTTTAAGCTACTTATTGGTTCCATTAGTAGTCATGATTTTTTGTATACTAACAGGAAGTATTGTAAAGAAATACCTTCCGAAAACTTATCTAATATTAACTGGAGGAAGAGGGTTCTAAAAACAAATGTTTAGGAGATAGAAATAACTGTAAAAGAATACATATTTATGTGATTGAATTAACTGCAATGAATTTGTATTTTTAATATACAAAAATGCCCCAATGATTAAAGTACTTATTTACGAAGACAATCCACAGTTAAGAGAAGGATTAACCATGCTGATTGATGGGAGTGAAGGATTTTCTGTGGTAGCAGCATACAAAAACTGTAATAATGCTGTAGATGAAGTAGCGGCATTTAAACCAGATGTGATTTTAATGGACATAGATATGCCCGGCATTAATGGCATTGAAGGATTAAAAAATATTCGAGCCACGAATGACCAGGTAAAAATTTTAATGTTAACTGTTTTTGATGATAATAAAAATGTATTTGAGTCTATAAAAAATGGTGCAAACGGTTATATTCTTAAAAAGACAGCTCCGGCAAGATTGCTGGAATATATAGCGGAAGCTGCGAGTGGAGGAGCCCCAATGAGTGCTAATATTGCTACTCAAGTTTTAAAAATGTTTTCTTCTATGAATAACAGTAAAGGAGAAGATTATAACTTAAGCGATCGGGAAAAACAAGTATTACAATTCCTGGTTAATGGATACAGCTACAAAATGATTTCATCTGAAATGTTTATCGCTATTGACACTGTCAGAAGTCATATCAAAAAAATTTATGAAAAATTGCATGTAAACAGTAAAAGCGAAGCAGTAGCAAAAGCTTTTAAAGACAAAATTGTTTAAATTGTTGCATGAACTTAGGAATTAGCAATCAATTATTTATTGTTGGTGGAGCCGGCTCTGGCTTTGGTAAAGCTATCAGCTTAGCACTGGTAAACGAAGGGGCAAAAGTAATTGCAGTAGCCAGAGGAGAAGAAAAACTAAAAGAGCTTCAACTGCATGCACCTGAATTAATTGAAATTCTTTCTGGCGATTTATCAAACGAAGAAACACTTAATGCTCTTCTAAAAAAAATTGACAACAGAACCATTCACGGAATGGTTGTCAATGCTGGAGGACCTCCGGCAAAAATGGTTTTAGAAACCAGTCTGGAAGATTGGGATCAAGCATACAAACAAATTCTCAGATGGAAAGTAGCTTTAACTAAAGCCATCATTCCTAAAATGATGGACAATGGCTATGGCAGGATTGTTTATATAGAAAGTGTTTCTGTAAAACAACCCGTTGAAAATCTGGTATTAAGTACCTCCTTAAGACTGGCCGTAGTAGGAATGGTGAAAACCTTGTCGCAGGAAATAGCACAATCTGGAGTAACCCTGAATATTCTTGGACCTGGATCACACAATACACCTGCCATAAACAGATTGTATATTAAAAAAGCTGAACAAACAGGAATGTCTTTTGAAGATGCTAAAAAAACAGGCATAGCTCAAATACCTGTTGGCAAACTGGGCGAAGCAGAAGACTTTGCAGGATTAGCCATTTGGTTACTAAGCCCGCAAAGTAAATTTATAACGGGTCAAACTATTACCGTAGATGGGGGCGCAGTAAGAGGAATTATGGGTTAACTTCCCAATTCCTGTTGCATCAGCAAAGCAGCAGCGGCATTTGCAAATAAAAACTTTTCATCTGGCTGAACCTCTTTTGCAAAATAAACAGCTCCCTTGTTAAGTAACGAAACAGCTGCTAGAGGTTGACCTTCCCTTGTTAAAAAAGCAAAGCCATAAGCACCCATTGGCATATTCAAAACTCTACCCTTGCTATTAATCATACTACTCACAGGTACAATTTGATAATACTGATTTTTTGATCTAGCAAGATAGCCAATGTAATTCTTGGTGGGCTGCTGTGCAGTATAGTTATCATGTATCATCTGCCAGGGCTGTTCATCCCCATTCATATACAATTGAACATAGTATATGGAAGTAGATGGTTTATTAGCTTGCTGCAAAATATCTAGCGCTATATTAAAAAGACTATTCTCGTTTTTACCTACCTGAACTTCGCGGGAATTAAAGTTGGATACAGCAAAAACATCTGACTTATTTCCTTTATCATCAGAAATGCCAAACCGAAGTGTTTGTCTCTTTTTAATGTAGCTCAAAGAAATAATATTTGCGTATTCAGGAGTACCTGGCAAACCGGTTCCTATACCGTAGGTAGATGGACCACCAAGGGTCCAGGAACGTTTAACATAGTGAGTAGAATAATTTCCAAAGCTTATTTTTTCCTTGGTAAAGGCAATGCCCCTCCCTTTTACGTCATAGGCTTCTTTGTTGTTCCAGGAATCTCCCTCCAAATGAAGATTCACCGTAGAGCAGCTAAAAGAAAAAATAATCAAAAGTAAAATACCCAATACCCCAGGTAGATTTGTAGTAGCCTTTTTGCTAATATTTTTACCTACTTTATTCGGTTTCAGTTTAATAGTATTCATAAGTATAAATTAAGTCAGTAGCCGAACCTTTCTGCTTCTTTATTCTTGTAGCAACATATCCATCATTTAAATAAGTATAAATGAATTGGATTTCATTGGTTACCAAGTTATTCTCATCAAAAGTGATTTGCTTACCAGGATTATTTTTCATCATGGTAACCCCTTTAATGAAAATATTTCCATACGCCCTAGATTCGGTGTTAACAGATTGATCATAATCGCTGAAAATAGTTTGTTCAACAAAAACAAATTTTGGATTATTTACAAAGCGAGAATAAGTCTTTTGTAAAGCAAGATTGCCGCGGGAATCATAGCTATATTCATATTTAATAGCATCGGGTGCATCAGGACCACTCTGACGGATTAACTCTAAAACTGCAACCAATTGATTCTGATTATTAAATGTAGGGAATACCGTACTAATCCACTTACCATTTACAGCAGTGGTTCTAATTGAATCAAGCTTCCCTCCCGTATAATAATATTGTTGAATTCCTGCAGGACTCGTCTGTTTAGCCAGAAACTGATTATCGTAAATTATTTCTGTAGACAGTTTGCTAACTGTCCTATCCGTTATGTTATTTATGAATTGGACGGTATATTTAGTTAAGTCGCGATTAGCATTGTATTCAAAAAACTGAAACTCCATGGGATCAGTGGAAATTTTTTTGAGCAATTTAACAGATGGCTCTTGAGGTGCAGGTATAGGAACTTGCTGTGGACTTTTTCTACAGCTGAAGAACAATATAGAAGCACTAAGTAGTATAAGTGTTTTCACGTAAATAAATTTAAAGCAAAGAAAATATACCCATGTGATCCAAACAATCACATGAGTATGTGATATATTTAATAGTATTCAAAGAAAGCCACTTCCGGATTCGGGCTACCTACTGTATTAATAGTCTTTTTAGTGATATAACCTGCAGCATCATATTCAAAACTCACTGTCATATCAGATTCTAAATCATTGTTATGATTATACACTTTTATCTTTCGTGGATTGTTTTTTAAAAGGGTTACGCCTGGAAAATAAAAGTCAACATAGTTGAATGATTCAGGATTGGGCTTGTTATCAAAATCTGAGAAAACCGTCTTTTCTTGAAAAACATAGTCACTGTTTCTGCTCATTTTTAAAGAGTAACTATTTTCAGTTAAATTGCCGTCGGCGTTATAGGTAAAAGTCCTCATCATTGCTACTGGCATTAAAGGGAATAAACCTGAGAAGTTGGTTGTGACAGATATTAACTTGCCCTGCGCATTATATTGAGGATATTCGGTACTGATAAGCCTGTTGTTCTCTGTATAATTCTTGATTGAATCAACCCTTCCATTGGTGTAAAAGAATTCCATAGAACCTGTTTGGTGTTGAACTTTTGAAAGCAGATTGCCTTGATAAGTAAAAATTGACACTTCAGTTGCAACTGTATTATTGATAAGATCATCAATATACTGACTTGTTAATTTAATTAGTTGTTTACTGGCATTGTACGTAAACAACTCAAACTCCTGAGAACTCGTAGAAATTTTCTTGAGTAATTTTTGTTCTACAACTGGTGTAGGTAAAGGCTGTTCCTTTTTTTTACAAGAAAAAAGTAGCACTGACATTATTGCTACATAAAACACATTCATTGATTTCATTTAAAAAGATTTTTAGGCCACAAAGAACCTTGAAACCTCTTTTCAGGAAAATCACATATTAATGTGAATAAGAATTCTTTAACAATTGAGCAATGGAAAAACTAAAAATGGAAATGCTTCTTCTTAACAAAGCGGCTAAAATTCTCAGGGCCAATTCGTAATCCACCTATCCCGCTCCAATTAAAACTTACACTATCGCCATAATGAAGAATGGCACTTAATGCAGCTTCATTAATACTAACTGAACCCGCATTTATTCTTTGTGCAAGAGCTATCGCTTCATCATCAGTGCCTGCAAAAACAGCCGCACCCAATGAAAATTCAGGTGCATTCACCATTTCAATAAGCTCATCAATCTGATCAAATGCAATTACAGGCATAATCGGACCAAAAGTTTCTTCGCGCATAACCAACATATTCTGGGTAACATTTACCAGCACCGTTGGTCTGCAATAATATCCGCCGTTGATTTCCTCACATTGTTTACTACCTGTAACAAGGGTAGCTCCTAAATTGAATGCATCTTCCAGATGCGTATTAATGGTTAATACCTGCTTATCAAATATAATTGGTCCTATTTCACCCTTTAGCATCTGATCATCTACAAATTGTAATTCATTTGCTTTGGCTACCAATAAATCTACCAAGGCATCGTGCACAGAAATATGAACATAAATTCTTTCAAAACTTAAGCAACTTTGACCTGCGTTGGTCGTGCTCCCCCTAACAATTGCAGCTGCTGCCATTTCCAGATTGGCAGATGATAAAACAATTGCAGGATCTTTTGTACCCAATTCAAATAGTACGGGAATCATTTTTTTACTGGCAGCATACAGTACTTTTTTTGCAGACCCGATAGATCCGGTAAAACAGATTAAATCTGCTTTGTCTGCGAGCAACGCACCTGTATCGGCTGTACCAGGTGTAAAACACAAAATATCGTGTAGCCCAGAAACCCCTTCAATGGTTTGTTTTACTATGTCTACAAATCTTGGAGTTACTTCACTTGGCTTTACCATCACAGCAGCGCCAGATAATAGAGCAGGCAGCGTATCCATCATAGATAAAGCCAACGGGAAATTCCAGGGACTGAGAACAGTAATTAATGGATAAGGAATCCAGTAATCGTGCTGCTCGTAAAACTTTCTGGCAACTGCACACCATTTATCCATCGAATCAATTACCCAGTCTACTTCTGCAGTTGTTTCCCATGTTCTTCCTGTGTCAGTAGCCAAAGCACCAATTAATTGTTCCTTTGTAGAAATCAATTCTCGCTTCCACTCTTGAATCACAGCAATTCTATTGGCAACTCCAGACCGGTACCAAGCAATTTGATTATCAGAAAATCTTCTCGCTGTCTGACGAACAGTTTCAGGACTACATTCCTGAAATTCATAATCGTATACACCAGTTCTGGGATTTCTTACTCGCATAGTTGCATATAAAGTTATGCTTTGCGAACGTATTTTGTAAGAATAACAATCATTTGACCTTCAATCTTTCCTTCTATTTGCTCAGTATTATCAGGAACCAGACGGATATTTTTTACCACTGTACCCATTTTTGCATTCAGGCTTGTACCTTTCACATCCAGGGATTTCGTTAGCACAACGCTATCTCCCGCAAACAGTTGCTGGCCATTGCAATCAACATGTAAATCTACAGAGCTATCATTATCATGATCGCCAGTAGCTTTTGCCCATGCCAATGTTTCATCATCTAGATACATCATATCCAATAATTCGGCGGCCCAGGCTTCTTCTCTTAATCTATTCAACATTCTCCACGAAACAACCTGAATACCGGGGACTTCACTCCACATAGCTGTGCTTAAACAATTCCAATGGGCACTATCCAGCGCTTCTTTTTTATCGATCTGCTGCAAGCATTTCTGACAAATCATGATACAATTGTTTTCGGAAGTTCTGTCAACCGGAGAAACTTCGTATAATGACAGAGGAGTTGTGGCCGCACATAGTTCACACTGGTTCTGGCTTCTGTCTAGAATATTTTGCGCTACTTTCATAAAGAATATTATTTAAAGCGTCGAAGGTAACTTTTTTAAAAAGCAAGTTTTATGACATTCGTCATGTACTACCTCACCAAGAGTTTGTGAAATTTCTCAATCTCAGTTTTTTCTAAAGGGGTCAAAACCTCATTGCGATTGAATTTTTCAAAGAGGAATACTACCCTTTTGTGCCCAGGATATTTTTGAAGGACGGCTTGCATTTTAGCTCCCAGCGCCTCGTCTTTCTCAAATAGTGGCTTACCAGCTTTTGCAGGATCCTTGGCACGGGTATGCATTTTATGAATGGTGGCTTCCAACGTAGCCAACCAGTTAGTTGGCATATCAGGCACTTTGCTGGCTTTGGCCAGAAGTCCTTCTAATTGTTTTTTACTCAAACTACCTCTTTCTTCATACTGGTGCATTAAGCTCATCACGAACAATGCATCGGGATTATACTTATAACATGCTTCCAGCACCTTATCAATGATATCTAATTTCCCCTTAGACATGGGTTGAAGATACAATCACTTTGCCAGACCCTTACCAATAATTCCGCCACTTACCTCAAGAGTTGTGCCATGCACCGCTTCATTCTCTACTATAAAACGAATTGTTTGAATAATTTCTTCAGGATTAACTAATCTGTCTAAAGGTATATCTGCCACAATTTTCTGAAGTATTTCAGGATTGATAGAAGTTAACATGGGAGTTGCAACATAACCAGGTGCAATAGCAGCTACCCGGATATGTTTAATATTTCTTGCATGGAATTCGCCTGCCAATATCTTAGGCCATAGGGCAATAGCGGCTTTGGTTGAAGCATAATTAAGTTGGCCTAATTCACCAATTTTATTGATTGATGATATGGGAATCAGAACCCCCTTACATTGATGATTAACCATTTTAATAGCAGCTTCTCTCAGAGTAATAAATACACCCGTAAGATTTACATCTACGACTTGCCTGAATTGCTCAGTACTCATGAATTTTTTTACTTTTCCTGTTTCTCTATCAGGAGTAACCAAATAGCTATCTCTTATAATGCCTGCACTAGCCACCACAATATTGATAGCACCATATTCCTGAATTGCTAAATCCATTAAAGCTGCAACTGAGTTGTCATCGGTTACATCGGTAACTTTATATACGGCACTATATTCGGCAGCAACCAATTCATCTGTGATTAATTGTAGCTTTTCGAGGTTCATATCTGCCAAAATAACTTTTGCCCCTAAAGCAGCTAATGAACGAGCTGCTGCTTCACCTAAGCCACTTGCAGCACCTGTTATAACAGCAACGGATTTATTAATCTGCATATATCTTTAATTTAAAAAAGTTTTAATAAATGATTTTATTTGCTTTGCTCCTATTCCATACAACATTGTCTGATGATTGCCTTCTACTTTTTGATACTGTGCTTTAGGCAATAAAGCTACTGTTTCCCTGGCCAGGTCTTCGGGTAGCAATGCAGCGCCTAAACTATAAATACCTGGTGCATTAATCAAAAGAACATCCTTATTGCAAAGGCCTATAATTTCCTTCCATGGTAACCCCAGGCTACCTTTTAATACTGCTTCCATCATATGAGCAGGTTTGCTCCTTGGCGTAACAGTACCATCAATATTTTGAAATACGTCAGCCTTATAGTAGGATAACATTGCTTCATCCCAAAAACTAAGATAAGGAGCTTGCTTTACCTTAGCTATATAGGTATCAAAAGAATCGAATACTTGCCCAAGTCTTCCTAAAGCAGGCCCTAGCATTTCTTTAGTGTTTGGATGCATATCAACAGCTGCATCAAGAATTATCAGTTTATTGATAATTGCTGGATAATAAATAGCTAGGTATAATCCTAAAAAACCTCCAAAGGAATGGCCAACTATATGAATATTTTTAACGTCCAGGTTTTTTAGTAGGCCTATAATATCTTTAGCATGATCTAACATCGTATATCCTGTTTCAGGTTGATCGCTTAAGCCTCTCCCTCTTAGATCTACAGATATAATTCGATATTGCTTTATTAACTCACTCTCAATAATTGCATCAAAGGCATGCGCATTGGCAGTTAGGCCATGAATAAATAAAATCGTATCTGAACTATTATTGCTATCTGTACCAAAATCCAGATAATGCAAATGAACACCATTCGTTAGTATAAATTTACTTTGCATCTTCATACCTTTTTTTCAATTCGTGTTTCAATACTTTGCCTGCAATATTCCTGGGGAGTTCTGCAACTATCATAACCTCACTAAGCTTTTGAAATCTTGCATCAATATGTTTATTCACCCAGTTTTGTATTTCAATAGAAGAGGAGGCCCGTTTATGTTCTTTAAGAACAATAGCCGCAACTGGAGTTTCGCCCCACTCTGGATGTGGCACCCCAAAAACAGCTACATCGTTTACCGCCTCATGTTGAATTACTACCTCTTCTATATCTGCAGGGTATACATTCACTCCACCCGAAATGATTAAATCTTTTTTTCGTCCTGTTAAATACAAAAAACCGTCTTCATCTATGTACCCTAAATCGCCCGTATACAACCAGCCATCCTTTAGGGCTGTAGCAGTTTGTTCTGGATTTTTATAATATCCATCCATTAGAAGAGGTCCAGTTCCAACAATTTCACCCGTTGTGCCAATTGGCAATTCTTTACCATTTTCGTCTTTAATACTAATTTGCATAAACCGTGGTGGATAACCTACTGATCCTGTTTTACGCATTGCATCATTCTTATCTAAAATGGTCATAAATCCTTCAGTTAAACCATATAGTTCATAGAAAACACCGGGCAATTGCTTATTCAAAGCTTGCTTATGCTCTAATAATAGAGGGGCTCCCACTGATAAGATATATTCAATAGAGGGAAGGGTTTCTTTAGCAAATTCAGTTTGTTGTAAACAAGCAATAATTTGAGACGGCACTAAAATAGTATGGGTCACATTTTCTTGTTGAATTGTTGTAACAACTTCAGCCGGATCAAAATGATCTTGCAAAATATAAGTACAACCTAAAAACATCGCAGGCATTAATGTTAAAAATGAACCATTAAAAATGATAGAACCCGAATGCATTACTACACTCTCGGGTGTCATTCTATAATAATTTGCAAATAGAGAACCATATAAAGCTCTTACTGCATGGGAGATTACAATCCCTTTTGGCAAACCAGTGGTACCACTACTGTAAATAATATTATAGGAATCTGATCCAACTAGATTATCTAAAACAGGTTCTGTTGCGTCGAATGCTCTTTTTTGCATGTAGTAGGAATCAGCACCAACATTCGACTCGGCATTGGTAACCCAAACTGCTGCATCATTATGTAAATGTAAAAGAGGTTTAATCTCATGTAAATAAGGGAGTGTTTCTTTATTTATTATAATTAAAGAAGTGTCGGCATTGATAATCAGATTAGCCAAACCATGTCCGCGTAATAAGGGGCTAAGAGGAACAGCAACGGCACCCATCTTTGCACATGCCCAATATACTTCCCAAAGTTCTAAACAGTTTGGTAAAACAGTAGCTACCTTATCCCCTTTTTTGATGCCAGCCCGTTTTAATGAGTGAATTAATTGATTTACACTGGCATTTAATTGCTCAAAACTTAAACGGTGCTTACCACAAATAATTGCTATTTTATTGGGGGTATATTTTGCATGATTGGTAAGCCAATGCTGTATGGTTAAATGATTGCTATACATATCGTCATTTGAATAGGAAAGTGGCGACCTAAGGCCGCCACTGCTTAAAAACTAAACTTGCTTAAGAACTATTTTTTACTATTAGGAATATGTGCTTTTAATTCTACTGAGAACAATCTTCCAATAGATGGAGATCCAACGAACTCTAATTGTTTAACATTGAATAGGTTGCTGATACCTACACCAATGGATAACTGACTGTTTAACTTATAGCCAGCACTAATATCGAATGTGGTGAATCCACCAAGAGCACCCCAGTTAAAATTCTTGATGTAGTTTCTTGGCAAATTGTTCAAAGGATTTACGCCACCATAAACTACACCTCTGCTTCCTGCACCAACCTTAGTTCCAATTTGGTTACCACTATACAAATCATATGACTCTACCCATCGCATGGAGATATTCATGAACATTTTTCCTTTAGCCATATTTTGGAAACTTAAAGTTGTTGAAAAGCGGTTTGCTGGAGCATTCAAACTTCTCTCTTCAAGTGAAACATATCCGTCTCTATTGGCATCATTTTTAATATTGTTCTTAGTGATATCACTACCAAACCATGAATACTTAAACGCCCAACTTACATTATCGTTAAAGTAATAATTCAACCCTAAATCAACTCCATAGGAAGCAACTTCGCCATAATTAAAATATGTTGAGAAAGCTGCGCCACCTAATACACCATTGGTTACTGTACCGGGTAATAACAAAGGAGTTGTAATTGGTATACTACCTACGCTTAAAGCTCTTCCACCTACGGTAATTGCAGGACTTAAAAAATTCTTACTATTGCTGTAATAACCATTGATATCTATATATAATTTCTTTCCTACTGTACCCTTATAGCCTAATTCCCAAGTATTAATTTGTTCTGGTTGTAATGGTACAGTATTAGCAGTGGTGGTTAATGGTGCACCATTTGGAACATAGGTTACGCCATCTCCATTACCAAATACTAAGCCAAATACACTCGCTCTTTGAAACAATATAATAGGTGCTGCAAATGCTTTACCGTAGGTTAATCTTACACTACCCCCAGGAACACCTTTTACCAAAGCCAATTTTGGAGAAAACATATTTTTAAACAAACTATGGTGATCCAATCTGGCTGCCGCCACCAATTTGAAATCGGCCGGCAAAGTTTTTTCTAGTTGAATGGCACCACCATATTGAGTAACTTCTACCAATTGATTGGCGTCAATTAAACTTGTTCCATAGGTGTTGGGTTTGTCTTTTTGATAAGACATCCCTACAACCAAACTCAAGCCCGCTTTCTCAAAATTGTTATTGTACTGCGCTTCAGCATTAAATCTTTTTGAGGTTTCTTTAAAGCGATTTCCCAATCTGGTTGCAAAAGCTTCGGCCTGATCTGGATATAACTGACCAACTGCGGCAAACAATGGATTATTTGGGTCTGTAATAGTGCTATGTGTTCTATTCCAATAATCTCTTGTATAACCTGGTATGCCATAAGAGTTTCCTACATTAGTCCAGGTTTCATAAGCCTGAGCAAAAAAACGAGGACTTACATACTTGACTTGTAAATAAGAAAATTTCCAGTCTTTAATTTGATTTCGTCCAGTATTATTAACACTTAAAAAATTATTGTTGCTGCCGCCATACGAAACAATGATATCAGACTTGGCATTAACTGCATAGTAAACATCAGCGGCACCACGAATATGCTTAAAGTTGTAGTTAGGAATTCGTTCAGGAATGGCTAATGCCGGACCATATACTGAGCCACCAGCATAAATACTATCATTAAATTCAAAATCCCTACCAGTTGTATATTCGCCTGTTATTTTATACGCCCATTTGTTGTTGATTTTAGATGCTGTTCTAAATCTGCCAGAAAATACATCTCTATTTCCTGCACCAATTACCAAAGTTGTTCCCTGATACTTACGAGGATCTTTGGTAATGGTATTGGCAATACCATTGTGCGCATTTGGACCGTATAAAGCAGAATTAGGGCCTAATACAATTTCCAATCTTTCCACGTCTTCTTTAATAACCGTATTCATGATACCAGAAGGTAAACCGCTACCCCCGGCCATCATAGAATTTCTTCCATCAGTCATTTGCAAAATCTTAGCATTGAATGCATTATTAAATCCGCGTGCATTAAAACCAACACCATTAACACCTGTTCTAATAAATTCTACCCCCTGTATTTTAGAAGCCAATTCACCTATATTAAAAGAGGATGTTTGTTCTAAATCTTTAGCACTAATTACACTTATTGTTGCTGGAGCTCTAGTGATTTTTTCTGGACGTTTGGATGCACTTACTACTACATCATTACCCCGACCTTGTTCTTCTTTTAAAGTAATATTGACTGCAGAGCCAGCTTCTACAACTTTTTCTACATCGGCATAACCAACATAAGAAACGCGCAATGTTATTTTACCAGTCTTAGCAGACAAAATGGAAAATTGTCCATTTACATCAGTAGAAGTTCCCATTCCGGTAGACTTTATAGTAACACTAGCGCCCTCTAACGGCATACCAGTAGCCGCATCGGTTACGCGACCAGTCGTTTTTGTTCCTTGTGCCATGGCGGTTACCTGAACCAGCGCAAGTAAGATTATTACAAACAGTTTTTTCATCTTGGTTTGTTTTATTGGTTTGTTATGGTATAAATTTTTTAATCATTTTAGTTAAAGCAGCAGGTTGGTCCAATGGCAATAGATGACCAGCCTCGGGTATCATAGCAATTGCCGCATTAGGTATCAACATTCCTATATTGGCAATATCTCTTACGGTTAAAGTTGGATGCAATAACCTATTGGGGATTAAACTATCGTTCTCACCAAATACAATAAGCGTTTTTTGATTAATAAAAGACAACCGAGATTTAACTGGAGATGATAACATCCCTTGCACACCTAATACAATTTGAGAACAGTAGTTTCTAAAGCCAACACATTTTTTAAGATTTAATCGCTCTTGTATTAATCGATTCATTTCTTGATTCGATCTATAAAAATTTGCATTATAATTTCTTTCAATAGTTATGCTATCCTGTGACTCATAAAAAGAAGGAGTAGCATATTTTGTTAAGAAAGCGGATTCACTTTCTGTAAAAGTTTCTAATCCAGCTGGTGCAACCAGAATAAGTTGATTAATCAAAGTTGGTTCCTGCAAAGCCAGGATCAGGGCAACTTGACCACCCATTGAATGACCCATTAGTGTTACCTTATTTAGTTTTAAAAAAGTAAGCAATTGAACCGCAATATTAGCATAGGTTTGAAGCACTTTTTTAGGCTCAAGATTTTGAATAATATCACTTCCTCCATATCCTGGTAAATCAATTGCTATACACCTGTTGGAGATAGATAAGTTTTCAATTATACTTTTCCAATGTGATGCATTACCCCCTAATCCGTGTATCATAAGAATAGGTTGACCAACACCTTTATCAATATAGTTGATGGAGGTAGAATCAAACTTGAATTGACGCACTGCAAAACCATACTCAGGCAAACATTGGCAATAAGATACAGTTACTGCAAAAAGGACAAACAATATGGTTATACTATATTTCATGCCTTTGTGATAGTGGTTTTATTCCTAAAAGCGTAATATAAAATAAGTCCAATCACCAAAGAGCATATAATAGCAATAGAAGCTGCAATGCCAGGATTTCGGGTGCCATTTTGCATATAGGCCGTAAGTCGACCATAATAAACAGAAAAATGAATAACTACAGCAGTTATACTTGCACCAATAGCTGCAATTCTAGGGCAGTCTTTAATAAATATCCCAAACAAAACGGGAACAAATGCGCCACAGAAATAAGCATAGACACCGTTTTGAGCAAAAATTCCAACACTTAAGTCAGGTGCTAACAATTGGTTGTATGAAATAAAAATTGCCACTAATCCCATAAGAACAATCACCAATCTGTTCATTAGCAATTCTGAAACTATGCCACCTGCTTTAGTTGAATCTTTAATAATGGTATTGCCAGTAAGCGGTTTTATGATATCGGAAGTAAACGTTGTACTTAAACTTTGGATTAAGCCTTCCAATGTTGCCATACCAGCTGAAATTAATCCCAACACTAAAACTATGGCAATATATACGGGGAAACGACTAACCACAAACTGACTCATCACACCATCTAATGGAATAGACTTTCCATCTAAACTTAATGTAGGAAATAAAATTCTTGCATATAAGCCCACAAAAACCACTAAAAAAAACAACGCCAAAGCAATAATAGCTACTGTTAAAAATCGGTTTAAATCTTTGTCATTTTTTAATAAGAGAGATCTTGTTAAAATATGGGGCTGACATACTACAGCTGTTCCTACAATTAACTGACAAATAACCACTTCAAAAAAATCTCTAAACAGTGGGCTAGATGCATTAAATGGCTTGGCTAACTGTGGATCTATAGCGATTAATGTATTCAAAAAACCATGTACGCCTTCTGCAAAATGATCGTATCCAGAACCAAGCAGTATAACAGTTACTATAATTTTTAAAAAGGCTTGAACGGTATTAGTATAAACCATACTGTTAGCGCCCCCAAACATCATATAAGTAAAAGTGAAAGCAACAACTCCAATTAATGTAGGCAATATGGGTAAATTGAGCGAGCGAGACACTACCTGAGTCAAGCCTACACAAATCATAACTATAAAAGCCATCATTAACAAAGAAAGAAAACCAAAAAAGAGAGCAAATCCCTTGCTTTGATATCGGATACCCATCCATTGTGCAATGGTTTTGGCATTAACCGTTTGGCCGTACTTACGAAACCGTTTAGAAAGAATAGCCAAGGAGACCAAAGTGCCAATCGGCAAAAAAACAGCCATACTTAAAACGCCGCTCAATCCGTAATAAGCTACAAAACCAGGATTTATAATAAATGTAGCAGCACTACTCATAGAAGCAGCCAATGAAAGACCTAAAAAAGAGGGATTAAATTGCATACTGCCTAGAGCAAAATCGCTCATGCTATGGGTTTTCATAGCACCCCGTACCACAA
The DNA here is from genome assembly GCF_025997995.1 of Sediminibacterium sp. TEGAF015. Classification (GTDB taxonomy): domain Bacteria; phylum Bacteroidota; class Bacteroidia; order Chitinophagales; family Chitinophagaceae; genus Sediminibacterium. The sequence goes on from NZ_AP026683.1 coordinate 2,152,052, forward strand.
AAAAAACAATGGTACACATATAAAGTAGGATGGCTATCCAAATGGCAGTAACCATGCCAGGCAAAGCATGTTGATTCATATTGGCAAATCGTTACAATGAAATTATCATTCAACTGTATTCATATTTACAAAACCTTGCCAACGAATTAAAAAATAGGGCGAACTACTAAAAAAGTAGGGTAAAAGTATTTTTAAAGAAAAGATAGTTTACTCATTAGCTTATCCTTGTATGTTTTTCCAATAGGGATTCGCTGCTGATTAATAAAAAGTTCATCTTTTTCAATGGCTTCAATCTTATTTACATTAACAATGTAAGAGCGATGCACTCGCAAGAAACTGTCAGAGGGGAATTTTTCTTCAACTGCTGCAAGACTTGTATTTAATAAATATTTACCCGATGCTGTACAAACCAATGCATAAATATCTGAAGCCTCTACCCACAAAACCTGATTTAATTGGAGCTTCTCCAATCTCCCTTTTGTTTTAACAAAAATGGCATCATTAATGGTCAATCCTTCTTTTAAGAAAGGAGTTACATCTTTTCTTTGAGCCGCATTGTATAAAGTAATTTCAATAGTAGAATAAAGGGTCTCAATTTTAACTGGTTTTACTAAATAAGCATAGGGTTCTGTTAATTTTGCCTTTTCAATGGTACTACTGTCAGCTAGAGCGGTTAAAAATATAAAAGGCAAATGATGTTCTTTTTTTATTATTTGAGCAGTTTCTATTCCCGACAACTCTCCACTTAAACCAATATCTAATAAAATAAGGTCAGGTTTTTGTTCTGCAATTTTTTTAAGAGCATCTTCCCCTGATTCAACATGCGCTAGCACTTCAAAGCCCAGATCGTGCAACGAAAGCGAAATCTCTTTAGCAATGATCCAGTCATCTTCAACTAATAAAATTTTAATACCACTCATTTGTTAAATTTAGGGCAAATATTCATTCTGAAACAATACTTCATCATATTCATATGCTCCCTACTTGCTATTAGCGTATATGCAAAGGACGGACCTATTCGCTTTACTGGGGAACCTATCAACTTAAGTAAAGAAATCAACTGGACTAAAAAATCAAAGGATGCTAAGCAATCCACTTATCAAGGAAGTTTTACATTCATCAGCACTACGTCATCAGATCAAGATATTATTATACAATTTTCTAAAACAGGTAAAATAAAAACATTCATTACCAATGATGTTGGTCAAAGAAAAGAACTATCTACGGGTGCTTTACTCCCTTTAAACAAAAGAAGCTATCCTTCTAATATCAATGCAATTCAGTATAGCTTTTTAAAGAACAAAGTATACACTATTGAAATATGTTATGAACCAGTCTATACTATTTATGATCCCAAGGAATTTAAATTAACCATTCAGCCAACCATTTTATTTGAACAACAGGATACTGGTAGATTGTTTTGGCAGGGCATGTTTTTAGGGACCATACTAGTAATGGCTTTATATAATTTATTCATATTCTACGGTGTACGCGACGAAAGTTATCTCTATTATGTTTTTAGCATTGTAGGATTAGGGCTTTACCTTGCTTTTTATTATGGGTTTGGCATTGAATACTTGTGGCCTAGTATGCCCAGATGGGACAGTTTCTGCTATTCAATTATTGTTCCTATGACTAATATTGCACGACTACTATTTACTAAAACCTACTTGAACACAAGTAGTTATATGCCAGTTACCAACAGAGTAATTCAAATACTATTAATTGCGTGCAGTGGTTTACTTATTGTAGGAACAATTAGTTTCATTTACAATATTGATCTGTTTAACTTATTAGTAACTGGCGTAGGAATTATTGGCACTTTGGTTTTAATTTTTATGCTCGTTGCTGGATTAATCGCCTATTATATAGACAAATATGAGCCTGCGAAATATTTTATAACAGCCAATGCACTTCTTGTAATAGGGGCTATCTTATTTATATTAAGAGAAATGTCCTTAGTAGAAGATAATTTTTACACCCGTTATATTTTACAAATTGGCTTTGTAATTCAAGTAATCATTTTTGCACTAGGATTAGCCAGTAGATACAATAGAACAAGAGTAACCGTTCAGCTATTAGAAGAGTCAAAAGAGCAACTGTCGCAATTAAATAGTGTAAAAGACAAGTTGTTTTCTATTATCTCTCATGATCTGAGAAACCCATTGGCAACTATGCAATCTTTCCTAAAACTCATTACTAAGCACCATGAAAAGTTGAATGAAGAGGAAAAAAAGAAAATGATAAAAGAGGCACAGGACTCATTGGATTATTTAAACGAGTTATTATACAATGTATTGCAATGGAGTAAAAGCCAAATGCAATTATTAGCATTTAATCCAGAGAAACTAAAGGCTAAAACAGCATTAGAAAAAAATATTCGGCTTTTATACTTACAAGCCCATATGAAACAAGTGCAAATTGAACAATCCATTTCAGAAGCACATTTTATCTATGCTGATAAAGAAATGCTTGACTTTATCTTACGCAATTTAATTAGCAATGCCATTAAATTTAGTCACAAGAATAGTGCCATTCAAGTGATTACAGAACAAGACGAACAGCATCTTTATATTCATGTGATTGATGAAGGAATTGGCATGAGTAGCCAAACTTTAGAACAACTTCAAACAGCTAGTTTAAGTAATTCAAGAAGAGGAACAGCAAAAGAAAGAGGAACCGGATTAGGGTTATTAATATGTAAAGAATTCATAGCAAAACACAAAGGAGAACTGTTAATAGCTCAAAGGGAAATAAAAGGGAGCCAGTTTACTGTAAAGCTTCCAAATGAAGCAAATTGATTTTTATGCAGTATATTTCTGTATAAAATTCAGCCATATGCACAAACTCCTCTTAGGACTGCTCCTGATTTCTGGTGCAGACTATGCACTTGCACAAAATAGCAAGGAACCCACTACAGAAAACTTTAACGCTTATTTTAAACCAGTAAAATGGAGAAGCATTGGACCTTTTAGAGGAGGTCGATCCAACACTGGTACTGGTGTAAAAGGAGATATCCATACCTATTATATGGGCACAACCGGAGGTGGTCTGTGGAAAACAACTGACCGTGGAATTACCTGGAACAATATATCAGATGGGCAATTTAAAACAGGATCAGTGGGCGCGATTGCTGTATCTGAAAGCAACACCAATATTGTTTATGTTGGCATGGGAGAACATGCAGTAAGAGGAGTAATGACACATCACGGAGACGGGATATATAAAAGTACAGATGCAGGTAAGACATGGAAGAAAATTGGATTAGAACTTACGCAACATATTGCACGTGTAATTATTGATCCGAATAATGCTGATATTGTTTATGTAGCAGCGCAAGGTGCATTGTATAGCAGCTCTACTGAAAGAGGGATATATAAAACAACTGACGGAGGTTTAACTTGGAAAAAGATTTTATATATCAACGAAAAAACGGGAGCTGCTGAATTATCAATAGATGCAAAGAATCCCAATATTTTATACGCTGCCATGTGGGAACATGGAAGACTACCATGGAAAATCATCAGTGGCGGACCAGGAAGTGGTTTATATAAATCAACAGATGGAGGAAACAGTTGGGAAAAATTAAGTACCGGACTTCCTAAAGAAATGGGCAAAATGGCGATTGCAGTAAGCCCTGCCAATTCAGAAAAAGTGTATGCATTAATTGAAAGTGATTTTGATAAAAATGCAGGCGGGCTCTATGTTTCCAACAACGCAGGTAAAAGTTTTTCGCAGGTATCCAATGAACATAAAATCATTCAACGTGCCTGGTACTATATTGAAGTATTTCCTGATCCCAATAATGAAAATACGGTATACGTGTTGAGTGCACCTGCTTTAAAATCCATTGACGGAGGAAAGACCTGGGAGAATATACAGACAATGCATGGAGATCACCACAATTTGTGGATCAATCCTGCTGACTCAAAAAATTTAGTGATGGCAGACGACGGCGGTGTAACCATCAGTTTTAATGGAGGCATAACCTGGAGCAGTCAAAGTAATATGCCAACTGCACAGATCTACCGGATTAATGTAGACAATTTATTCCCCTACAATATTTACGGAGGTCAGCAAGACAACACATCGGTAAAAATTGCCAGCAGAACTTTTTCTGGGGGGATTACAAACGCCGACTGGTCTGCATCGGCTGGTGGTGAAAGTGCATTTTTAGCTTTTGATCCAAACAATCCAAGATATGTATTAGGAGGATCTTATCAGGGAACTATTGAAGTGCTTGATACAAAAAACAATGCTAGTACTAATATCATGGCAGCACCCATTCAATACTTGGCGATGGATGCAAAAGACATGAAATACAGATACAATTGGAATGCCCCCATCATTCACAGCAAACATGAACCAGGCACTTATTATCATGGAGCACATGTATTACTGAGAACCAGAGATATGGGAAAAACCTGGGAGGAAGTTTCACCAGATTTAACCAGAAATGAAAAAGAAAAACAAGTAAAGCCAGGCGTTCCTTTTACTAATGAATCGGTAGGTGCAGAAAATTATGGTACGTTAAGCTACGTAATTGAGTCTCCAATAGAAAAAGGGGTTATGTATACAGGTAGTGACGATGGATTGGTTTATATCACCAGGGATGGTGGAGCCAATTGGAAAAATATAACACCTGCTGGTCTAGCGGAATGCTTGATCAACTCAATAGAAGTATCTCCATTTGATAAAGCAACCGTTTATATTGCTACTACCCGATACAAATTCAACGACCACACTCCCGGCTTGTATAAAAGTACTGACTACGGAAAAACATGGACCAATATTAGCAATGGTATACCAGCGGGATCTTTCACTCGTGTAGTAAGGGAGGATGATAAAAGAAAAGATCTTTTGTATGCAGGTACAGAAAATGGTGTTTACATTTCTTACAACGGAGGAAAGAATTGGTCATCCTTTCAATTGAATTTACCCAATACCCCTATCACTGATTTAAGAGTACATCAGGATAATCTGATTGCAGCTACTTCCGGAAGATCTTTTTGGATCCTGGACGACTTAACATTGATTCGTCAATACAAAGCGCCATTGAACAACTTAACTCTCTATCAACCAGCGCCGGCTATCTTAGCAACAGGCAGTTCTGAACTAGATGGAAACAATCCGGATTTCGACGGCACAAATCCTACAAGAGGAGTAAATCCGGCAACGGGAATTGTCTTGTATTATGAATTACCAGAATTAAAAGAAAATGCTGAAGTAAAAATGAGCATCAAAGATGCAGCAGGAAAAATCATCAGAAGTTTTAGCTCTAAAGCTGATCCAAATTATAAAAGATACGATGGTGCTCCTCCAAGAGATCCGCAACTATCTATACAAAAAGGATTGAATCGTTTTGTATGGAACCTTAGACATAGTACATTGCCAGGCGTGCCCAATACTTATATTGAAAGTAGTTTCCGCGGGCACAAATCCATCCCGGGTAATTATACCATTACGTTGGAAGCAGATGGAAAAACCGTAACAACAATGGCAACCATTTTATCAAATCCAACTTATCCAACCACAGCAGAAGACTACAAAGAGTTTGAAACATTCATGAGTGGCATGGAAGACAATGTAAAAGAAATGCACAACCTCGTAAATGAATTATTTTCTAAAAAACAACAATTGGATCAGATAATTAAAAATCTGCCAAAGGGAGATGTAAAATCAAAGGCTGAGGAGCTATTGAAAAAAATGAAAGCCTGGGACGAAGAAATGATTCAGCGTAAGTCCACAGCATATGACGATGCTGAAAATTTCCTGAATAAGTTTACGGCATATTATATGTTTTTAATGAATCATGCAGAGAGTGATATACCCAGTATCAACAAGCCTTCAAAAGATTTATTACAGCACTACACTGCTCAATGGACTGAATTAAAAGCAAGAGGAGAAGCCATCAACAACGTGGATATTCCAGCACTAAACCAACTCTTATTTAAAGAAGGTATTGGTGCCATTCGCAGAAATTAATACAGGATCCCATTACTGACCAATATATTTGTAGGACTAAATCATACACATGAAAAAGTTCCTACAGTATATTGGTTATTTTTTTGGTGCTGTTCTCGGATTACTATTGTTGTTGTTTGTCATTTATTTTCAATCCGATAAAACCCTTGAAGAATTAAAACCGCTGTACGTTAATAATGAATCTGAATTCATGCCATTGATGGGTATGAATGTGCATTACAGAGATCAGGGAAATACAAAAGATTCTGTGCCGTTAGTTCTTATTCATGGCACCAGCTCCTCGCTTCATACTTTTGAAGCCATGCGTAAATACCTTAATCCAAATAGAAGGGTAATATCAGTAGACATGCCTGCTTTTGGACTAACTGGCCCCAACGCAAACAATGAATATAGTTTTAAGTACTATAGTAGTTTTTTAGATTCCTTTTTATCCAAACTAAATATTCCGGTTTGTGATATGGGTGGTAATTCTTTAGGCGGGGGCATTGCCTGGCAGTTTGCCACATATTTTCCGAATAAAGTAAGAAAATTGATATTAATAGATGCAACTGGTTACCCGGTAATGAATGTAAAAGGATCGCTAGGTTTTAAAATTGCTTCTACACCTGTAATAAATAATATTATGTTGTTCATAACACCTAAAGCATTAGTAGAAGCCAGCTTAAAAGGGATTTATCAGGACCCCGGTATTATTAATGATGAACAGATTACCCGTTTTCATGATATGGCCATTGCCAAAGGAAACCGGAAAGCACTGCTGAACATATTTAAGAAGGGATTAGAGCAGGAACCCGGTAAAATTAAAACCATACAAAAGCCTACATTGATTATCTGGGGAGAGAAGGATGGATTAATACCGGTTCAAAATGCAAGTCTGTTCAACAGAGATATAAAGGGAAGCAAGATGGCGATACTTAAAAATATAGGCCATGTACCCATGGAAGAGGCACCAGAAGCCACAGCGAAACTGATTAATGAATTTTAAAAACGGGACGAAAAATGGGTGGGGCTTAAAGTAAATCGGGGAAACAAACACACCCCCCGATATGATTGTACCCCGATTTATGAACTAAATTCTTATGCAATATGCTTAAAAATTTATAACTCAACATACCTATTTTTAGGTAATTCTGGCACAAAGCCCGGAATTATTCAAAATCTTCCAGAATTTCTTCAAAAGTGCTGGTATTTTTTACCACGTTTTTAATTACCTGATCCAGCTTTTCAGCAGCTTCATGTATTTGATGAAGGAGTTTTTCTCTTTCGTCCAGAGATACCAGATCTCCTTTGATAATTTTGCTGATACCTAAAATATCTGATAAAGGTCCCCTAACCAGGTGTGACTGGGCCCATGCAATTTCCTTGAGTTTTCTATTTTGCTCTTGTAAATTATCCAGGGTAGCTATGCGTTTCGTAATATCTTTTACTACGCCAATGAACTTATAAATATAACCAGACTTGTCTTTATAGCTGACCCCACTAACAATGACATGCTTCAAATTGCCTTTAGCTGTTTTGATCTCTACTTTCATGGGCTTTGATTCTCCCTCAATTGAACTGGCTGCAACAATCCATTTTGCATAGTCTTCTTTGTAAGAAGGCAAAACCATATTTGTAAAAATATCCGAGTGTGCAATCATTTCATTGGGGGTCAAATCCAGTATTCGGAACATTTCATCACTCCATACCGCAAATCCTCCGGGAAGTGTAACTTCAAAACTACCCACATGGGCAATACCCTCTGCCTTCGAGAGTAGCTCCTGTATGGTCAAGGCTTTTTCAACTGCTGCTTTTTCAACAGTTCTATCATGAAAATAAGCCGCTGTAAACATATACTTACCTACTCTGAATGGTGCTCCGCCTGAAATTCGGACGGGCTTAATCTGTCCTTTTTGGGTAATAATATCTGTTTCAACAAAATGATATTGTTTATTCTTCGCAAATTCTTGAAACTTAGCTTGAACATAGGCCAAAGCTTCAGGCGGATGTAATTTTGTTTGGTGCAACCCAATCATTTCCATTTTGGAATAGCCAAACAGTTGACAAGCTTTGTCATTTACATCAACTAAATTACCAGAACTAGTATCGGCAATTAAAATAGCATCTTCCGCTCCATCAAATAAAGCTGCATACCGTAGATCCACCATACGGGTTTCCTCTTGTTGCTCAATTAGTTTTGTAATATCATTACTAAACAAAGTGAGACCCAATATCTTCCCATGTTGATCAACGATTGGACTGTATTTGTTTTCGTAATACCTTTTTTTTCCATCAGGTAGTACAATCGAATTATTTGTAACAAAACTCTCGCCACTCAATGCCCTTTCATAGTTTTTTCTGGCAAAATCCTTTAGGTCTTCAGGCAATACATCAAATACATTCATTCCTTCAGACACCTCTTTTCTCAGTGCATTTCTTGCAAATGAAATGTACGCTTCAGAAAAACCAAGAAATCGAAAATGTTTGTCTATGGCAACAATGAATAATTCTTTGGGACTATTTAATACCGCTTTTAAAAAAGCATTGTCTTTAATTACTTGCCGTTTTGTTTTCTCAAATTCTTTCTGGGTAATCGTATAACTATCTGTAATCTCTTGTGTTCCTGTTATGTCGAAATGAGAGCCAATAATGATACCATTCAATTCTCCATTTTCATCTCGCATGGCTTTAGCTCTACTCAGTATAACCACCCAATGACCTTCTGCATGGAGCATTCTAAATTGCTGCGAATAATCCATGCTTGGATTTAAAATGAAATCAGCAAAATAGTTCTTGGCCCTAGCCAAATCTTCCGGATGCAACCAGTTTTCCCAAACCTCTTTAATAGAATACCGATCCCATTCTTTCATGTTAGTATCCAACCTCCCTAACATTTTGAAATAGGATTTATTACACCAAAGTGCTTGTGTTAAGGCATCGTATTCCCAGCCGCCCAATTGTGCTACATCCAATAAGGTTTCGTATTTACTTCGATATGTTTCTTGAGCCAACAAAACAATAATTTTCAAATTAAAAATATCAAATCATAAGCGTATTGAGGAAAGAAAACATATTTATTTTAATTAATGTCAATTAAACGTCATCCAATATCAGTAATTAGTTTTGAGGAAGAGTATAAAACAACTAAATACTACTTACATTCAGCCTTTACTTTTTTTAAATAGGCTATCTTTTATTCAAATTATATATGAATATGAAAAAGACATTATTTATCTGCTTAATTTTTATAAGTTTTATTTCGCTGCATGCACAAAGTTTACAACCCAATGAACAAAAATTAATAAAAAGGATTGAAGAAAACTATCCTGAAATGATGGCATTATTAAAAAATTCTGTAAACATCAATAGCGGCACTTTTAATATAGGAGGTGTAAAAGCAGTTGGTGATTTATATGCTACAGAGTTGGCCAAACTTGGATTCACGATTGAATGGATTACGTTACCCGACTCTTTAAAAAGAGCAGGGCATTTAGTAGCTACCAGAAAAGGAAAGAAAGGAAAAAGAATTATGTTGTTGGGGCATTTAGATACTGTATTTGAACCTGATATGCCTGCCAATCCCTTTACCGTTTTGAATGATAGTACCATAACCGGACAGGGCATTAACGATATGAAAGGCGGCGATGTAATCATCATTGCTGCCATGAAAGCTATGCACGAACTAAATCTGTTGAATGATGCAACAATCACCATTTATATGACAGGTGATGAAGAAAATGCAGGCGAACCAAGAAGCATTAGCCGGGGCGACTTTATTGAAAGAGCAAAACAACACGATATAGTGTTGGCATTTGAAGGAGCTGCAGGATTAAATACTATTGCCACTGCCCGAAGAGGTTCCAGCGGTTGGGAATTAGAAGTAGAAGGAAAGCAAGGACATTCATCCGGTGTATTTGGTAATGCAGGATACGGTGCTATTTATGAAGCGGCTAGAATTGTCAATAGTTTCAGAGAAACTTTAAGCAAAGAAAAATACCTCACTTTTAATCCAGGCATTTTTATTGGGGGATCAGAAGTGTCTGCCAACTTTGAGCAACAGAGAGGTGAGGCTTCAGGCAAAACCAATATCATTTCACCTAAAACTTATGTAAATGGTGACCTACGTTTTTTAACTGAAGAACAAAAAAACAGTGCTCGTAAAACCATGCAAGCCATTGTAAGTAATTCTTTAGCAGGAACAAAAGCAATCATTCGTTTTCAGGACGGTATTCCCTCAATGGCTCCTACCAAAGGAAATGAAGGCTTAGCAAACATCTTAAGTAAGACTAGTGAAGATATGGGATTGGGAAAAGTATTGCCTGGTGATCCTGGCAGCAGGGGCGCTGGTGATATTTCTTATGTAGCAGCTTATGCAGATTGCTTGGATGGATTAGGTGCTGCTGGCAAAGGTGCACATGCGCCTGGAGAAACATTGAACACAAAACTCTATCCAATTCTAATGAAGCGTGGCGCTGTTTTTATTTATCGACTAATACAGTAATTTTAATAGAAGTAATCAAAAAATTATCAATAGAACAAGGGAAAACCTTAAAAGGTCTCTAGCAGATTCACATAAATACCACTACTTCCATCTCTACCAATACCAAAATCGATCCCGATATTGGTATTGGTTTTCTTGCTCATTTTAATTCTTAATCCAACTCCATATCCCGCTGCAAATTCATCTGCTAATTTTTGTTGTTTAGCTTCATTCGTTGCCGTCGTAAGATTTAAAAATGCAACGCCACCCAAAAAACCATTTTTGGTTATCGGAAATCGATACTCGGCTTCTCCATACCACATATTTTCGCCTCTAATTCTCCCCTGTACATATCCTCTTCCAGTTCTGTTATACATATCCCAAGAAATTCCCGGCATTTCCAAATAGGGTTGTTTGCCACTCGTTACAAATTGACCCATGGTCCAGAATCCAAGAATATGAGGCCTTTCCCGGTGTTTTGCCGGATTCCAGTAGGTTCTGAATTCGTAATACAGCGTGTTGTGTGAACGTGTACTTCCAAAGATCTCATTGTTTACTCTAAAACTGATGAGCGCATACTGACCCTTACGTGGATTCACTGCGTTATCTCTCTTGTCTAAAAGAAGATGAAAACTAATCCCAACAGAGGCATATTGATCCTGTCGAATATTATTCAGTTTAGAATAATCATAATGAGCAGTAAGAAACGGACTAGTTGAACTTGTATCTAGCAATTGGTCCACGATATTATAATGACGGTCAATATTTACGCCAACCCCGGCATACAAAGAACCCTTCAATTTTTTATACAAGGTTTGATAAAATCGAATGTAATTGAACTTCATAGGCTGCTCTTTAGCAGCAGGCCTGAAACGATTGTTGAAGTTAATTCCGAGTCCATACGTAGCCTGAGAAAAAATAAGCCATCTCCAATCACCTTGCAAAATCCACTGATCGTCTTTCAAATAAATTAAATTCCGTGCATTAAAATTGAATTGATTTCTGGTAGTAATGGTAGCATTTGCCAATATGTTAGATCTGTGCGTACTGCTTGCATGACCCGATAAAAAACTAGTACTAATGCCTCCACCAATTACAAAACCCAATGCAGGATTGTAGCCAGGGATCGGTAAAACACTGGTATAAAGCTTACGAGGAACAAATGAATCCACCTCATTTTTTACAGATTTTCTATTGGACCCAAACAAGTAATCATTTAAATCTTTTTCTGGATAGGCCTTTTGTTCTTGTGCCAAAACTGAAAATGAAACGGCTAATAAGAAAGACAAATGAATGAGCCGATTAAAGAATGAATAGCTAGCCATGTACACAATACGAGGCAGCGAATCAAAAGAATGAATTACAGAAGACAAAGAATTAGGCAATGCAAAATGTATTCAGTAAAAGTACAATAAAGTATTTTAGTATATTCAATACTTAAAGTATTTACCATGAGTCGAATTATTAGAAAATCATTTTTACTAAGCTGTCTTTTATTGATAACATCATTGCAAATTGAGGCACAGCAAGTACTTCCGCTAAAAGATCAAGCTAAAGTGATTGATGAAATTTTAGATGAACGGTTGAATCTGCTATTACCTCGGTTAATGGAGAAAACAGGAATTGACATGTGGGTAATGATTACACGTGAGTACAATGAAGACCCGATTGTAAAAACTTTTTTACCTGCAACCTGGATCAGTGCCCGAAGAACCACCATGTTGGTATTTTATTATAATCCAGAAACAAAAGAATATACCAAATCTGCTGTTGCCAGATACAATGTAGGGAATACTATCAAAGCAGCATGGGACATGACGAAATATCCCGACCAATACGAAGCATTAATGGCAATTATACAAAAACACCAGCCTAAAAAAATTGGCATCAATACTTCTGCAAGCTTCGGACATGCGGATGGATTAGACCATACTGCTTACGAGCAATTCATGCAAAAGTTACCGGTAAAATTTAAAACAGGAGTTGTATCGGCGGAACCTTTGGCAGTTGCCTGGCTGGAAACGAGAACTGAAAGAGAAATGCAGATTTATCCGCAGGTGATAGAAATTAGCAAAGCCATCATTGCAGAAGGATTCAGCAGCAAAGTAATTACTCCGGGTATCACCAGTTCTGAAGACCTGGTTTGGTGGTACAGACAAAAAATAAACCAATTGGGATTAAGCACCTGGTTTCATCCTTCCGTAGAAATACAACGCAATGACGCAACCGTATTTGATCATTTAACAGCATTCAGCAATAAGGGATATGATGCCAAAAACATCATTCAGCAAGGCGACTTGCTGCATGTAGATTTTGGGATTACCTATTTAAGACTAAACTCTGATATTCAGGAGCACGCTTATGTATTAAAACCCGGAGAAAAAGATGCACCCGACTATTTAAAAAATGCATTAGCCGCCGGCAATCGTTTACAGGATATTCTAACCAATCAGTTTGCTTTGCTTAAATCGGGCAATGCTATTTTAAAAGATGCTTTAGCTCAGGCAAAAAAAGAAGGGATTAACGCCACTATTTATACGCATCCGATTGGTTCACACGGACACGCTGCTGGACCCACTATTGGTATATGGGATATGCAAAACGGTGTGCCCGGAAGCGGTGATTACCCTATGTATTATCATACCGCCTACAGTATTGAATTAAATGCAGCGGTAGAAATTAAGGAATGGAAAAAATCCATTCGCATTATGTTGGAGCAGGATGGTTATTATGATCAGAGTGGATTCAGGTACATCAGTGGCAGACAAACAAAGTTGCACCTTGTAGGCAATGCCAGCTGGCAGTAATTTTCATTTGTGTAAATAAATTTACTACTGTATTACAGAAAAGTTTTATTCAGTTTCAGATGGCGCTGAATTAAGCGGAACCAGTGCGCTCATAATATAGGCTGGAATTGTGCAGATAATTATCCAAACAAAGAATTCATAGTAACCCATATAGTCGCTGAAAAAACCACTCACCATACCAGGCAATAAATAAGCGAGGTACATAATAGCCATTGCAAAACTAAAATTAGCCAACTGGTATTTCCCCGGAGTCAGCTCCTGTAGTATAAAGAATATAAGAGCCATTAATCCAAAACCATAGCATAAGTGCTGAAAAGCAACCATGACAATAATAGACAATTCATCTACTGGTTGTGCAATCGCCAGATAAGTATACACCAGATAAGACAAATTCATAACTGCACACAAAGTCATTAAAGTCTTGCGGTTAAAAGATTTTGATGCAGCAAAATAGCTGGCAGCCAGTGATCCTATTACAATAGCGACTAACCCTACAATATCAAAAATAAAACTTGCATCAGCCTTATCAATTCCCAAACCACCTTCAATTCTGGAAGCTTTAAAAAACAAAGGAGCAATTTTAACTGCCTGAGCTTCGGCCAGCCTGAATAAGAAAACAAATCCAATCCCGAAAACTAAATTCTTTTTTCTGATAAACTGAAGTAGTACATCCTTATAAATTACAACAGCTTCAGGGGCAGATTCTACTTCGTGTAAGGCATTCCCTCCTGTAGGAATTTTGGTTGCGGATATTACACCCGCTGTAATCATAAGGACTGCATAAATCAACATTACTACCATCCAGGCAATTTTTAACCCGTAAGACTCCTGAAGCAAGAAAGCCAGTGCAACCAACCCTGGACCAAATAAGGATTTTGCCAAAGTAAAAAATACGGTTTGCCATCCGGCAAACTGTTGTTGTTGCTTAGCACTCAATTCATTTACATAGATACCATCAATAGCGGCATCCTGTGTAGCAGCAGCCACAGCAATAGCAATGAAGAATCCAATTGATAAACCAAAAAAGCGATCAGAAATTAAACTCACTGCCACCAGCGCAAATAAAACACCCAAAAAGAACTGTGATACATACACGAAATATCTTTTTGTTTGAAACATTTCCAATAAAGGTGCCCATAAAAATTTTAACGCCCAGGGCAACATGATAACGGAAGTCCAGAATGCTATTTCAGTATCTGTTACCTCAAAGGACTCGTACATGGTAGCTACTGTGCTAGATAAGGCAATAAAAGGAATTCCCCTGGCCATCCAGGAACTGGCAATCCAACCTAAAGGAGAAGATGATTTTGTAATTATTTCAGACACATTATTAGATTAAACCCTTTATTAAATTAAACCCATGATTAAAAATATGAATATACCGTAAATTTTGACTTAAATAGATCGTTTGAAACGAGGAACTTTTCTATGCTTGGTTGCCTGTTCAAATGCATAAGCCAAACCTATTATTTTTCCTTCTTCATATTTGGACGCAATAAAAGAAAGTCCAACAGGCAATCCATGAATATCTCCCATAGGAACAGTAATATGCGGATAACCAGCCATGGCTGCAGGAGGACAAAAATAAAATCCAGGATCATAGTCTCCGTTAACCCAATCAATACAGTGTGCTGGCCCGTAACTGGTACCTACAATTGCATCCAGCTGGTTCTTCTGCATAATACGGTCTATAATACCGCGCGCCGAAGTAGATGTAGCCAATGCCTTTAAGTATTCATTGCTTTTTAAATCTCCTTTGGCATTGCTCATCTCAACCAGTTCCTGTTTAAAATAAGGCATGGCTTTGTCTGCATTTTTTTTATTAAACTCAATCAGTTCACTCATCGACTTAACCCCTTTTTTAACCCCGGATAAATATTTATTTAATCCATCTTTAAACTCATATAATAAAACCTGGAATTCGGCCTCACCCAAAGCACCTGTTTCTTTCACCAATTCAACAGGTATGATGGTAGCACCCAATTGCTTTAACTGATCAATCGTTTTTTGATACAGCGTCACTACTTCTTCCTGTCGGCCTCTTAAAAAAGATTGCTCTACCCCAATGCGCTTGCCTTTCAAAGCATTTTTATCGAGGAAACTGGTATAGTCTTTTGCAATTTTATCTTTTGCATTTGCAGTAATGGAATCAGCAGGATCTACTCCTACCATGGCATTCAACAAAATTGCAGCATCCGCAACGGTTCTGGTCATAGGCCCAGCTGTATCCTGTGTGGCAGAAATAGGTATGATTCCTGAGCGGCTAACAAGTCCTACCGTTGGCTTAATTCCTACAATACCACAAAAAGAAGCAGGTGCAATAACAGAGCCATCGGTTTCGGTACCAACAGCAACTGCGCACAAATTGGCAGACACTGCCACAGCTGATCCGGAACTGGAACCACAGGGAGAACGATTGATCACATAAGGATTTCTGGTTTGTCCGCCTCTACTACTCCATCCGCTGCTAGATCTTGTTGATCTGAAATTAGCCCATTCACTTAAATTGGTTTTACCAATGATTAAAGCACCGGCTTTTCGCAACTGAGTAACTACAAAAGCATCTTTTGCGGCAACATGATCGGCCAATGCAATGGAACCGGCTGTTGTATGCATTTTATCTGCTGTGTCAATATTGTCTTTAATCATAATTGGTATCCCATGTAGTGGTCCGCGAAGCTTACCCTGCTTTCGCTCCTTATCCATTTGCTCTGCAAGCATCAGCGCTTCCGGATTTACTTCAATTACCGATTTTAAATCGTGTCTTCCCTGATCAACTTCACTAATTCGGGTTAAGTATAATTCAGCTAGTTTAACTGAAGTGTATTTGCCTGATTGTAACCCCTGCTGTAATTCTGCAATGGTAATTTCTGACAATTCAAACTCGTCTCTGCCCAATTCAGCGGCAGCCGAAATTTCGGCGCTATCGCGCTTTTTGTCTTCAGCGTTATTAGCACCACTGCTACATCCAGCTAACCCGGAAGCAACTGTACCTGTTACTGTTACAGCAGCGGCAGCTGCTAAAGAACCATTGCGTAAAAACTTTCTTCTGTTCATTGTAAAATATTTAACCACCATGAAAATAATGAAAAAAAGGTCAACCGAGTTTGTACATTTGCCGGATGTCAAAGCCAATCATTTGCGTGGGAGCTATTTTAGTGGATGAGCTCATTCATGCAGCCGTTCCCATTTTACCTGCCACTACCGTAAATGCTCATATTACTAAAACCGCTGGAGGCGTAGCACATAATATTGCCAAGCAATTAAGCATTCTTGGCGTGAATATTCAGTTGATTAGTGTATTTGGAAATGACAGTGATGGCGATTGGTTAAAACAATCCTGCGCTGCTGCTGGTGTAAAAATAGACGCCAGCATTACCAAAGAAGGTATATCCGGTAGATATACCGGCGTGCTAAATTCTGATGGATCATTATATGCAGCTTTCTTATCGAACGCAGCCGTTGAAATGGTTACACCTGAGCATTTACAAAAGCATGAAGCTTTGCTCCAGACTGCTCAATATATCATGGCTGATGCCAATACCAGTATTGAAAGCATGAACTGGTTACTTTCTTTCAGCAACAGAACAGGAATACCTTTTATTATAGAACCCGTATCTGTACCACCTGCAATGAAACTGCAGCAAATGGATCTGAATGGTTTGTATATGGTAACGCCCAATGAAGATGAGTTACCTGTTATTTGCAGTGCAAAATCTTTCTTAACGCAATTACAGGTAGAAGAACTATTGAAGCGTGGCGTAAAAAATATCTGGCTGCACAATGGCAAACAAGGATCTGCTTTTTATACCAAAGACAAGACCGTTACACTACATGCTCCCGATATTGAAGTAGTAGATTGTACCGGCGCTGGCGACGGATCCTTGTCCGGATTTTTATTAGGAAAAACATTGGGCAAAACCGATGAAGAGTGTATTAAACTAGCACATACTTTATCTGCAGAAATTTTACAGGTAAACGGAGCCATTGTGACCCATTTAACACAGGAGCAATTACTGAATAATGTGAACAAATACTATCCGAGCATACCCTAAAAAGTGAGCACACAAACAACACGACCATTCTTTTAAAATGATAACCTAATGACGCAGCCATCTAATTTTCATATCCATCCAGAAGTTGCAGCAGCCTTAAGAGATGGAGAACCCGTGGTTGCATTGGAAAGTACCATTATATCACATGGTATGCCCTATCCACAGAATGTAGCTACCGCAAGGGTTGTGGAAGATATTGTAAGAAAGAATGGAGCTGTTCCTGCTACAATCGCCATCATCAAAGGAAAATGTACGGTAGGTTTAACCCAGGAAGAATTGGAATATTTTGGACAGGCAAAAGACGTGCAGAAAGTAAGCTTGCGAGACATGCCCTATGTTGTTAGTCAGGGATTATATGGTGCCACAACCGTAGCAGCCACTATGCGGATTGCAGCCATGGCAGGCATTTCTATTTTTGTAACGGGAGGAATTGGAGGCGTACACAGAGGAGCAGAAAAAAATATGGATATATCTGCGGACCTAACAGAAATGCAACAAACCAATGTGGCTGTTGTATCTGCTGGTGTTAAATCTATTTTAGACATTGGTCTTACACTTGAATATTTAGAAACCCTGGGGGTTCCTGTGGTAACCATTGGTCAGGAAGCATTTCCCAGTTTTTATTCGCAGGATAGTGGACATAAAAGTCCCTTACAGTTAAATACACCCGAAGAAATAGCAGCGATGCTAAAAGTGAAATGGGAGATGGGTTTGAAAGGATCGGTACTCATTGCCAATCCGATACCCGCTGATCTGGAAATACCCGCTGCCATAATGGAAGAGCATATCGTATTGGCTTTAGACGCCGCTTCACGAGCAGGTGTAAGAGGAAAAGATCTCACACCTTATTTACTCAGTTATATAGCCAAACACACGAATGGAGAAAGTTTAGACGCCAATATTGCATTGATAAAAAACAATGCAGCTATTGGCGCCCAGATTGCAGTTGCGTTATCTGCGATTATAGATTAATACCCTATTTACTTCGCTGGTGTAATAATAATATTTCGATATTCTACCGGACCATGATCTCCTTGTAACATAATGGGACCTGGCTCTCCCTCTTTGCTGTCTAATGCACCACCCGTAATACCAGGAATAATCTGATCCACAATAATGGCTTTTCCATTGGCTACCACAGTAACTCTGCGGCCAATTAAAGTGATATCATAGGTCTGCCATTCACCGGGTGCTTTGGCAGCCATTTCATTCGGGGTTAAGAAACCATAGACGCCTCCAAACAAAGTAGCGCTGGGTTCTTTTCCTGCATTGTCTTCAACCTGCACTTCGTAACGACCTCTTAAATAAACGCCACTATTGCTCCCTGCAGGATAGCGGAATTCAATATGTAGTTTGAAGTCTTCAAATTTTTGATCAGTAATAATATTTGCACCACTTTTTGGGCTGGTTAAAATCCCATTGATATTTACCCACTGATTGTTGTTTCTGTCTGCATGCCATCCTTCCGTACCCTTCCCACTTAAGAGGTTGATGGGCTTACCCCATACAGGTGCTTTTTCTCTTTTCAATAAAGGGGCGCGCTCACCTGTGAAAGAATGTACTTTACCATAAGACTGGGTGATGGTTCCTGTGAGTTTATCGTTTTCTAACACTGCATCAAATTCCATGTATTTGTCTAAACGATCCCATTGTGAAGGAATGCTGAAGTGAATTTTTCCATCTTTCACTTGTACGTGACTGATGGGTCTGGCACTACCACCGTCAGCAACAAAATAGCCAACCAGCGTTTTAACACCCGACAATTTTACTTCTAACCAGGATGGGGCAATGCGGCCATCCATATTTACGGTTAAATCCCATCGGCCAATGATGTCGTTGTCGGCAGCAATTTTTTCGAAGGTGTTAGTTTTCACTTGAGTGGTAACGGGCGCAGCAGCAGTTGCAACACAAATGTTAGTACTTGCAAAAACAGCAAGACCCGCAAACAAGAATTTTTTCATAACAGCAAGCATTTATTTTTTTGTATAAAAGGCAACCCGAGATTTTTCGAGTTGTCATTAAAGATGTCCATTTTTAATTTCATCCACTACACCGGGATCTAATAAAGTAGTAGTATCCCCTAAATTTTCTGTTTCCCCCTCCGCAATCTTGCGTAAGATTCTACGCATGATTTTACCACTGCGCGTTTTGGGCAAGCCACTCACAAACTGAATTTTATCGGGCTTGGCAATCGGTCCAATCATACGCGTAACGGTTTGTAAAATATCCTTGCGCGTGAGCTCTTCGTCGCCGTGTGTATTACTATAAATTACAAAAGCATAAATGCCCTGACCTTTTACATCGTGCGGATAACCCACCACTGCACTTTCAATAACACCGGCGTGCATATTTATTGCATTCTCCACTTCAGCTGTACCAATCCGGTGACCACTTACATTCAATACATCGTCTACACGACCAGTAATGCGGAAAAATCCATTCTCATCTTTTAACGCACCATCACCCGTGAAGTATAAGTTTTCGTAAGTAGCAAAATAATTGGTTCGGCAACGTTCGTGATCGCCATAAGTAGTGAGCAACAAAGAAGGCCAAGGGAACTTAATACACAGATTGCCTTTGTAAATACCGTCTTCTGCTTCTGTAATTTCTACCCCTTTTTCATCTACCAAAATTGGTTGCACACCAGGCATAGGAAGTGTAGCCCATCCAGGTTTAGAAGGCGTAATACCAGCCAGGTTACTAATTAAGCAACCGCCAGTTTCGGTTTGCCACCAGGTATCAATGATGGGACAGTTTTTCTTGCCAACGTTTTCATTGTACCAATGCCATGCTTCTTCATTAATGGGTTCTCCTACTGTACCCAAAACTTTTAAAGAGCTCAAATCCTTTCCCTGCAAGGGGCCTAGGCCATAACTCATTAAAGAACGAATGGCTGTTGGAGCTGTATATAAAATATTGACTTTGTATTTGTCTACAATTTCCCAGAACCTCCCGGCATCGGGCCAGGTAGGAACGCCTTCGAACATGAGCGAAGTAGCCCCTGCGCTCAATGGACCATAGACAATATAAGAGTGCCCTGTAATCCACCCGATATCCGCTGTACAAAAATGAATTTGACCTGGCTGATAATTAAAGATATTTACAAACGTATAGTTGGTATACACCATATATCCCGCACACGCGTGTACTACACCTTTGGGTTTACCCGTACTACCTGATGTATATAAAATAAACAATGGATCTTCCGCGTCCATTTCTTCGGCCGGCAACTCTTTAATGCCCATTTCTTCTACATGACGCATTTCGTCTTCCCACCAAACATCTCTTCCCTTAATCATAGAAATAGGGGTGCGAGTGCGGGTATATACTATTACTTTCTTCACTGTTCTATTACCAATTAAGGCATCGTCAATTACCGATTTCAATGGAATGTCTTTACCACCACGGAAGGCACCATCGCAGGTAACAATGAATTCGCTTTGCGCATCATATAAACGATCAGCAATGCTCTGCGCGCTGAATCCCCCAAAAATTACTGAGTGAATCGCGCCAATACGGGCACAAGCTAAAACAGCGATAGCTAATTCAGGAATCATTCCCATATAAATACAAACACGGTCGCCTTTCTGAACACCGTTATTAATTAATACTTGTGCAAACTGGCAAACACGCTTGTGCAATACATTATAGGTAAGCACTCTTTGCTTTTCGTGCGGATCATTCGACTCCCAAATAATGGCAGGTACATTTCCACGTTCAGCCAAATGACGATCCAAACAGTTTTCTGTAATATTCAGTTTACCTCCCTTGAACCATTCATTCTTGGGCTCGGAAAAATTCCAGTCAAGGACTTTATCCCATTTTTTTCTCCAGACAAAGTGCTCTGCAATCGAGGACCAGAAGGCTTCGGGGTTCTCTACACTCTCTTTGTACACACGCTGGTACTCTTCAAAGGATTTGATTTGATAAGGATAACTCATGGTCAACATTTACCCTTGTAATTTAAAACATCTTACACAGAGTTGTTGAAGTTTTCTTTCGAAAGGAATATATTTAAGGATGAATAAAACCAAAGGAACATCTATCACTACCGTCATTAGTGCATCCTCGGTGGGAACGATGATTGAGTGGTACGATTTTTATATTTTCGGAAGTCTCGCCACTATCATTTCAACTAAATTTTTTCCGCAGGATAATCCAACAGCAGCTTTTTTAAGTACGCTAGCCACTTTTGCCGCAGGATTTGTGGTAAGACCTTTCGGGGCTTTATTTTTTGGAAGACTGGGCGATTTAATAGGACGTAAGTACACATTCATGGTAACGCTTTTACTCATGGGCGGTGCCACTTTTTTAATTGGATGTATTCCGTCGTATGAAAGCATTGGCTTTATGGCTCCCGTATTGATACTGCTGCTAAGACTCTTGCAGGGATTGGCTTTGGGCGGAGAGTATGGAGGCGCTGCCACTTATGTAGCCGAACATTCACCCAATAACAAAAGAGGGCTCATGACCTCCTGGATACAGACCACTGCAACGGTTGGTTTGTTTGTATCGCTATTAGTTATCATGGGAACACGCGCTGCATTAACAGCAGAAGATTTTAACGAATGGGGATGGCGGGTTCCGTTTTGGGTATCCATTTTAATGGTATTGGTTTCTTATCTGATTAGAAAAAATATGGAAGAGTCACCCGTGTTTGCGAAAGCCAAAGCATCGGGCAAAACTTCTGTGAATCCACTCAAAGAAAGTTTCGGCAATAAACTGAATTTCAAATTCGTGTTATTGGCCTTGTTTGGTGCAGTGATGGGACAGGGCGTAATCTGGTATACAGGACAGTTTTATGCCATGAGTTTTCTGGAAAAAACGATGAACGTACACAAAGAACAGGTGGACAGTTTGATGTTCATTGCGCTCATCATGGGTACACCTTTCTTTTTGGTGTTTGGCTGGTTCAGTGATAAAGTGGGCAGAAAATGGATCATGATGTTGGGGATGTTGGTAGCCATTGTTTCGTATAGACCTATCTATGAGAAAATGTACCAGACTACGAATCTTGAAAAGAAAAAAGAAGTAAGTCGCAGCATTAACATGGTCAATAATGTAAACACGATTACCACTCTATATGCGGACAGCACCATTAAAACAGAAATTCAAAAGACCAATCCAGCCAACGGCGCCACACTTAGCACTATTCATATTCAGGTAAACGAATCAGATGAACGCAAATTGATTTTGCTGGTTTTTTTACAAGTGATTTTTGTAACCATGGTGTACGGGCCCATTGCTGCATTTTTAGTAGAAATGTTCCCCACTAAAATAAGGTATACATCCATGAGCCTGCCCTATCATATTGGCAATGGGGTATTTGGGGGATTGTTACCGGCTGTAGCCACCTACCTAACTACACAGGCAAAGACAGCTGGGAAAGCCGACTGGTACCTGGAGGGACTCTGGTATCCAATAGGCGTAGCAACGGTTTGCTTGATTATAGGAGTGATCTACATTAATGGAAAAGACAAAGAAATAAACGATTAAACCATTTTAAAATAATCTTGTTATGAATATTGTTAGAAAGTTGCTAGGTATTGTGTGGCTTGCATTAGGATTGGCTGTAGGCTATTTTGGACTCACCATCTTAGGCATCCCTAAACTAACCAGCGGCAAACAAGACGACCTGGTTTTTGGCATTATCATCTGTTTTATTTTGTTACCGATTGTGGTAGGAGGATTGTTAGTATTTGGAAAATATGCATTGCAGGGAGAGTATAAAATCATAGAAGATAACCCAGAACACGCACATTATATAGAGTAATATACCCCCCGAGTATAGTTTTACCCCCAATCCCTTCATTTTATTATGAGGGGATTTTTTTATATTCAGCATCGCAATGCATTTGATTAAACCTTAATCCTGTTCAGACCATTTATTATTCAATCTATTTAAATTTTTGATCATGAAATTTTCCGTAATCTGTTTTGTAAGTCTCAGTTTTTTTGTGAGCACTTCTCTTATTGCCATCAAAAGCAATGCGCAAACAGTTAACCCGACTGCATCCGCAGCCAGTGTTAATCCCCCCAATACAAAATATGCCAAAGACGTAAGCAGTGTCGATAATATTATTGCCGCATTATACAATGTAATCTGTGGTGCACCTGGTGAGCCACGCGATTGGGAAAGATTCAAATACTTATTTGGAAAAGATGCGAAGCTGATTCCAACAGGGAAAGATGCGGCTGGAAAATACATGTATAGAACCATGACACCGGAGGAATACATTACCATGTTCAGCACGCGCATCAAAACCGGTTTCTTTGAAAAAGAATTGAAACGCGAAACCGTTTCCTTTGGTACCGTGATGCACGCATTTAGCACCTATGAAACCAGAGAAACAGAAAACGGTCCTAGTACCAACAGAGGTATCAATAGTATACAACTGTTTAAAGACCAGGACCGCTTCTATATTGTGAATATTTTCTGGTGTGCAGAGAGTATGGGCTTTACATTGCCTGCAGCTGCACTGAAGTAATTATTTTTTAATGAACGGCAGTTTAATTACAGAAGGAAACTGCTTGGAGTGATGAATTTTATTTTGCACCACAACACCCGTAGCTTCATCATAGTTGTTGCCACCTGTATTCATATTGCGATCGAAGCGAGGAAAATTACTGCTGGAAACTTCAATGCGAATTTTATGACCCGGTGCAAAATAGTTACTGGTCACCATTGGTGTTAAATCTACTTTGTACACTTTCCCTTTTTCCATGAAGACTTCCTTGTCGTAGCCTTCTCTGTAACGCAAGCGCTGAATGGTTTCGTCTAAGTTGTAGGCTTTGCCATCGGGATGCACATCAATGAGTTTGATAGTAATATCTGTATCCAAACCTGTAGAAGAAACATACAGCGTGGACTCAATAAAGCCTGTAACTTCTACTCCTTCTTTTAATTCTTCAGAAGTATATACCAAGATATCATTGCGCAGTTCCATTTCGGATTGATCAAAACTGCCGCCCTGTACAGCGTTGCCGGTGCAGCAAACATTGCCACCGTAAGAAGTAACCGGGTTCATGGGATCATAAGTAAATGCATCGGGAATGTCTTTGGCAGGAGGCATCATAGTAAGTGCGCCATCTCCATTGCGGGTATTGGCTTTGCCGGCACTAGACAAATAAAAAGATTTCATTTCGGTATTGGCCAACGGAAAACTTTCTGCCTGTTGCCACTTGTTAGCGCCCATAGTATAGTATCGAACCCTGGGTTGCTTGGCTTTAAAATCATTTTGTTCTCCTTTCAACAACATATCGAACCAACCCCAGGTAAGTTCATCATAATTTAAACGAGCATCGCCCACACTGCGCTGACCCACGATGGTATTTTCGGTGGCACGCTTATAAGAGCAATGTAAAACGGGAGCAATCACTAAATATTGATTATCGGCAACCGATTTATTTTTAGCCGCATTGCGCACATGATTGAACAAAGCAATATTAGGAGCAGAAGAAACATCGTACCAACTAACAAACCAATAAGCAGGTACTTCCAACGGCATATTGTCGTGGTACAATCCACCCTTGAACCAGGCTGGGTCATTGGGTTTGCGTGCAATCATATCTTCATAAATACCTTCGGGACCCTGTGCTTTTTTAATGATGTCTTTTACGGGCAGCGTTCTTAATCCCTGCGACCAATCCACTCTTGGATATTCAGGACCCATATCATAAAATTTCTGCAAACGCACTAAGTCTTTTTGCTGAATGCCTACTGGTAATTTAGGCGCCATCTTATCGTGTTGTGTGCTATACAACCAAGACGTGAACAACATTTGTTGCGCACCGCCGCGATACCAATTTCCCTGTTCCATGAATTTACCCACGCGGCCTACACCCGCACCAAAGCCCTGCGCCACCATGGCTGCCAAAGCAGGATGGCCCTGAGAAGCAACTGCCATCTGCCATTCGGCGGTAGAAGAGCAACCGATTACACCCACTTTCCCGTTGCTCCAGGTCTGTTTGCTCATCCACTCTAAGGCATCGTACCCATCTGTGATGGGCGTACCTAAGATATCCCATTCGCCTTCAGAGAAAAAGCGACCTCTTTCATTTTGAACCACATAGGCATATCCACGACTCACTGCCTGATAGGCTTCTTCCAGCGTGCGGGTAGTCATTTTACCATCTACCCAGGTATTGAAATTATACGGCGTACGAGAAAATACAATTGGATATTTTCCATTGCCCTTGGGGCGATAGATATCGGTAGCCAAACGGATGCCATCGCGCATCGGCATCATAACTTTTTGATCAATCACGGCAATGGAATCGAGCTTCCAATAAATAGCTGCCGTGTCCTGGGCTTTTACTTGGATTGCGCCGGCCGTGCTAGTAAACAGGCCGATAGCGAGGAGGAGTTTTTTCATGAGAATGCTTTAGGTAGCATTCAATTTACGATATTTTAGGCTAAAAGATTCTGCTAAAACGTTCAACTAATAATGACTTATACATTGATTTAAAATCTTCGGAGATGAAACTATTATCAATTTGTTGAATCCAAGCTGATTTACTTTTGAGCATTTTATTGAAAATATTATCCTGTTGTTTGGCATCTAGATTCATTGTGTTAAAGGCTGCAATAAAATCCGCTCTTTTAATTTTTTTCTTCTTTCCATTAAGTGTTAATGCTAAATCTTCGTCATCATTTGGATTCACTATTGAAGTAGCTAATAAATCATAAGCAGGACTCAGGACCATGCCCAAACCCGGTTGTTGTATGAGTGAAAAATTTTTCAAATGCATATCAGCATTTCCAGTTAAAAAAGAGAAAAGTACTATTTCAAAATAATTTATTACATCTAATCCAGGTGTTACAGAATACTTTGTAATTGCTTTCGCTATTTGTTCATAGCTTCCTACATATTTATCTTCCGTTAACCTTTCAGTAAGCTGGCACATATCTTCCATGTGCAACTTTCCCTTTTTAATGCGATCAATTCTTTTGGTTATATAAGCCAGATTACCAGATGCTAGTCTGATTAAACTATGGGGCACTACTTTAATTTTTGCAATTTTTGCCAAATGCATTGTTAGGTCTTCTACTTCTGGCAATTGAGGATAGTTTGGCGATGCAGGTTTTAGAATATATCCACCCCACAAGCCAACAATGGTAAATTTTTTTGTTTTTCTAGATTCATTTCCGTTTGAAAGGTGCAAAGATAGTTTAGGCTGAACCCCTGTTACTGCAGTATGTGATTTGATAACTTCTTTGGCTAAGTCTTCCAATTGGTTTTCAGAATAGGGTAATTGAGGAGAATTTTTATCACCAAACATTTTCTTACAGCAGGCTGGATGAAAATCGTATTCCTCTTTACTTAAAGGCTTATAGCAATATAAACATCTATTCATCATTGTCCTTTTCGTTAAGTGGATGAACACTAACAGCACCTATGCAATCTTGACAACAAGTCAATAATAATTCCATTCGGTCTCTTGAATTAATTTTCCAATTTTTTTCAACAATATCTAGAAGCCAACCTTCTGGTATTAAACCATCAAAAAAAGGAAAAAGTATTTTGCTATTAAATGATTCTTTTTGTAAGGGAAGGGTAAGACTAATTGCTTCTGGAGAGGTAGATTGTAAGTAGTTGATATCATAGACAAAATGATACCCGTCCTCATCTTTTGAAATCCAACCTGCTGTAATATTGTGCATTCTTACTTCTGCTTTTCTCATGGTCATTTTTCATTTTGAGCTAAAGTAATAGGTCCCACTTGGTGGCCAAATAACTTTAACACCTGGTTTACTTTATCTAAGCGCAAAGTTTCTTTACCTTGTTCCAGTTCACGAACAAAACGCAAACCCACTCCCGCTTTTTCAGCCAGTTCTGGTTGAGTTAGCTTAACTGCAGCTCTTCTAGATTTTACAAATTCACTCAGCTTCATTATTTATACCTTTTCGGGTGTAAAATAAAGATAATTTACATTATTATACCTTTTCGGGTATATTAATTAGAAAATAGAAATAAATTATACCCCTTAGGGTATATTAAGAGATTCAATCCTACCCCACATCCTCAATAATCGTTTGTGATTCCATATCAGCAGTAAAGTAAACGGTAGTAATAGGACCACAACGATTTAGGGGAATGCGGAGATGCATTTCAGAAAAGCCGGGGAGCATGGGGTTTCCTAATTTTGAAAGATGGTGTTGGTGTTCTTCCTCACCAGGAAGATGATAATATTGAGGAGACAGCAGAAACATCACCACATCAATCAAGTGTAAGTTGAAATTCTTTTGACGCAAAACGCTAAGGCGAGGCATCCGATCGGTTTCAATATCGGGATCTAGCGGACTGGTTTCAGGAGATACCAATAGCGGAATATTAAAATCGACCGCAATATTTTTTAACTGTTCCATTAAAGAAAATGGAATAGCCCCATAGTCATCGGGTTCAGGGGCAGCATCTTCCTCCACAGCAATGCGATTGATATTATCTATCACCACAATGGCAGGCAATTGATTCTGCGATTTCAATTGGGTTAATTGCGCACGAATGCTTTCTATAGAGCAGGAAGGATAATCCTCAATTAATAAATTAGTTGATAGATCCTTAATTTGATCCACATCAATGTAGAGTTTTTCTAAAACAGCAGGCTTAGTGGACCCATAAAAAATATGATCCATGGAAACCCCAGAATTACAACTCAATAAACGCTGCCCTACTTCTGCCGCACTAATGTCTAAACTATAGAACAGGGCTTTAGCAGGATTTTTCTTTTTAACGGTAATATTTAATAATAGGTTGAGCAAAAACGTCGTTTTACCCGACTCGGGTGCAGCGCTCAAGAGGTACAAGTGTTGCGGCCTAAATCCATTGATGGCCCTGTCCAAATATTTAAAACCAGAAGACACGCCCACCGCAGGTTCTTGAAATTGTTGGATACTGATTAAACGATCTAATTCGGCGTCAAGAATAGACTTGAGTGTTTGCATGGTACCTATTTGAGGGAGGTAAAATTAAAGGGGATGAATGTAACCTATTGGGGAAGTAATGACTAAAATTATATTTCAGGCAAGGTTTCTACAGTTGAAAGAGAATTAATTATCATTGTATCAAATTATAAAAAAGGGCTATGTCTGGTATTTGGATATTTATTTGGGTATTTGCTTTGATACGATTGGCAAACTATATTTTATCGAAGGAGCTAGCGCCAGTAAAAGCTGAAAAAAAGAATAGCATTCCACAACCAACTTTCAATTTAGATAAACGCCCTCTTTCAAAGAGCTACCATTTACTAAAACTAGACGATGAACCAACCTTTACTTTAACTGATGTAAACAAAGCCTACTATAAGCGCTTACAAGAAATGTCGGACCAAAGAGAAAAAGGTATAGCACCCAAATACGAACTGAAAGAATACCAGAGCGCTAAAGTAGTCATGACTGATTTTTATAAATATGGGGCGTTTAGGAATTAGGATTTTTAGGAATATGCTAATGAAATAATTTAATATCAGTCAAAATGTATTTTAAAGGTGTTGCTTTTAAATATTGAGCAGAGATCAAATGACAAGATTTTAATTTTTTTCCGCTACCGCAATAACATTTTGAATTCCGTTGTATTCGAGGGTTATTACAATAGTTTTCTAAAAAGACTACAATTGTTTCATTATTAGTTGTTCCTAATAAGGCTTTATAAAATTGCTTCGTTCCCTCAGTTCCGTGTGACCATTCTTGTAAAATTATTGAATCACCATATTTTTTAATTAATACCCACGAAAAATATTTAGGCAGGTAAAAGTTTACAAAATCATAAATACGAATTCCACCTTTTTTGATTGAATTAATAATATAAGGGTGGTCAAAACATATTATTCCTGATTTGCTAATGTGATTATCTTCAATCAGTTCGATATTATTTCCAATTAATTTTACCACTGGAAAATCATTTGGATAATCGCCACCAATAATCATTTCAATCTCAAATACTTCTATTAATTGTCCATCAGAATTAATAAGATAAAAATTACCACAAAAAAGATGATTTTTTTCAAAAACTCCTTCATATCGCAAACCCCTATTAGCATTTAAAGTTGCAATTTTGTCTTCTTCAAAATTTCGTATTTTGAAACTTCTATTTGAAATATGGTTTATAATCGGAAACATTTTTTTGTAAATGTTGGATGTTATTATGTATATGAGAACTTGATACTACAGGGACTCCTTTAAAAGTTAAACTACCGTCATTATCTTCTCCAATCAATGGATGATTTTTCAAGTATTTTTCCCAGTGAAAATCATGTTGCTTATATCTAAACTTTTCTTCTGGAATTTCGTAAATAAAATTCTTTTCAATTCCGTTCTCACTATAGGTTTTATGAGAAAACAAATTTTCACTAGATGATTTGAATGCAATAATATTATCGCCCACTACTATTCCATTACTTTCAGCTTGAGATTGCATTTTGCTTGCTAAACTTGTATGTAAACTTGTAGTTGTAATTTCACTGCATTCACCAACACCCGCATTGTGCCAAAGAGTAGTATCAGCATCTCCAAAATCTATTCCTATCCTTGTATAAATCCTGTTTACACCTTTTTCTTCAAATAAATCTTTAAGGTCATTTTTAACAAAATAGCTGATGAAAGAGCCCGCCATTAATGCATTTTCTACTGCTTTTTTCTTGTCAGTCTGTTTGCCACCAAAATAAACCATTAAACCATCTCCTTGTAAACGATGAATGTACGCATCAAAATACCAACAAGTATGAATTGCAGCAAGCTGAATAGTTCTGCAAATATTCGCAACTACGATTGGATCATACTTTTTAAACAGTCCTGTCGAATTTTTTATATCAATAAACATTGATACAATATAATGGTACTCACTTTTATCCCCGTGCTTCAGATGTAAGAAACTCGGATGAGCACCCAATTTCTCTTCATATTTTACATTATTTCCCGCAATTGTATTTAAAGCACTTAGGCTTCTGAAATTAGCTTCATTTTTAATTTTATCATGCCACTGCATTGTAGGAGTATTTGAGACTCCTTCATTCATTCTATAGATTCCGATAGCTTGAGCAAGCTTAGGTCTCTTTTCTTGCTTCAAATAGTAAGCAATGTCATCTACATAATTTTTGTAAAGTTTATTATTCATTTTATAATATTTAAAAGTTTAAATCCAATTATTATGATACACACAAAGCACCCACCTAGTAAATAAGTCGCAACTTTCAACCTATAGAATTTATTTTGAAGACCAAGAGCCAATAAATGAACTTGCTGTAAATAATCCTCAAACTGATTTTCATTGGTCATGTCATCATAAATTTTTTTAAAACTTTGAAAAGATATATTTGCAACATTTCCAAAAAATATTAGTGATCCATTTAGACTATCAGCCTGCTTGCTTAAATATGGCATAGTTGCCCACAAAGAAAAACCTATACTAAGTAAAGAAAGTATCAATCCGGTCAATACAAAAAAGTATAAATCAAAACCACATTCTAACTGGTCTTTAATACTATAATAACCTGTAATAATTCCTCCCACTAAAAATGTATTTAGAGTAAGAAACACATTAGCTTTATTATTAACACTATCATAGTAATGGTCATATCTATCCATAGTATGTTTAAGTGTATTTATTTTTTCAGCTGTAGTAATATTTATCATATTCTATCCTTTACTTTTTCTTGGATCATTTCCAAAACTGTCTTTGTCCCTGATTTTTCCATCTCTATTATGAATTACTAATTCTGATTGCTGATTTCTAGCAATCGCACGAGCTTTTTCAATAGCTTGTTTTTGAGTAGGCATAATTTTTGTATTTTTTTCATTACCAGCTCCTTTTACAGCCCAATTATTGCCATGCGGAACGACGTGTTGATTTTTTCTCATTTATTTAATTTTATTTACAATATTAATCGTTACAAATTGCATGCTATTCTATTGTTTTGTAAACATTATTTGTAAACCGTATATTTTTATCAAGAAATCCGGAATTATTGTCATGTTATTGGGGCCTTGCTGTATGAAATAATGACACAGTTAACAAATTCATATATATTAATGACAAATTTTCAGACTATTTGTAAACTTTAATTATTAGTTTTACGGCGTCAATCTAACAACATGGAAATGAAAGAAATCTTTTCTGAACGTTTTAAGTCTGCCCGTTTAATGAAAGGTTTTTCGTTACAGGATTTGGCAGATGCTTTGGATAACCAATTATCACGTCAGGCTCTACATCGTTACGAAAAAGGCGAGGTTATTCCTGACAATGATAAAATTAATCAACTAAGTAGGGTATTAGGTGTAAGTCCTGATTTCTTTTTCAGAAGGACCAAAGTAGAACTAAGCGAAATAGAATTTCGGAAACTTAGCAAAATGCCTCAAAAGGAAGCTATTTTAATTAAAGAAAAAACTAAAGAAAAACTTTCTCGTTACTTAGAATTAGAAGAAATCCTTGGGTTGCCAAATGAATTTGAGAACCACCTAAAAGATTTTGATATAATTACTAACTACAATCAAATAAATGAGGCGGCAATACTTTTAAGAAAAAAATGGAATTTAGGTAATGGAGCAATTTTTAATGTTGTTGAAATTTTGGAAGACAAAAATATAAAAGTAATCAAGTTAGATGTAGATGAGGATTTTGATGGGCTTCAAACTTTTGTAAACAAAACTATTCCTGTTGTTGCCTATAACCTTAAAAAAGCTAACAAGCCAGACAGAATTCGATTTACACTCTTACACGAATTAGCGCACCTACTTTTGAAATTTGGTAATGTAACTGAACGACAAAAAGAAATTTTATGTCATCAATTTGCTGGTGCAATGTTATTACCAGAAGACACCATAAAATCTGAATTAGGAGAACATAGAAACAAACTTTCCACATTAGAACTGGCAAATATTAAAAAGCAGTACGGTATCTCAATGCAAGCAATTATCATGAGAGCAAAAGATTGTGGCATTATCAATGAGAATTATACAAAACAACTTTTCTTTTTTTTCAAACAAATGAATTGGAAAATAGATGAACCATATGACTATGAGGGCGTTGAACAATCTAATCGCTTTGAGCAACTTTTATTTAGGGCTCTGATAGAAGAACAAATTTCAATGTCAAAGGCAGCTGCATTGAACAATCAAAGTTTAGCGGATTTTAGAAAAGAACATCAAATGGCATTTTAATTTTATAACCAAGCCTGATTGGATATGAAATTAAAAACTGCCGTTACAGATGCCAATATTTTTATTGACTTGTATGACTTGGGGCTAATAAACATATTTTTCAATCTTGATTTGGAAATACACACTACAACATCAGTTCTCAACGAATTGTATCATGAGCAGCAACAAATTCTAGAGGCATATCAATCTGTCAGTAAACTTTATGTTCATAATTTACAAGAAAAAGATTTCGTAGAAATTTACTCGGATAAATATCCAAAATCCTTATCAGAGGCTGACAAAAGTGTTTTACACATTGCCAATAAAATAAATGCATGTGTATTGAGTAGTGATAAAACAATTAGAAATTATGCAAAGAATAAAGAAATTGAGTGCCACGGTGTGATTTGGATATTAGATAAGCTTGTTGAAACCAATAATTTGAAACCAAAAGAAGCTAATTTGAAATTAAAACTTCTTACAGAAGTAAATTTCCTATTTAAGAGCAATCAAAAATTAGCTGAAGAAATTGAAAAACGATTAAAGATTTGGAAATAGTGTCTAATATTAATTGGATTATTATTGATATGTGACGTATAAGAATTAGAACTTTAAAACGCGTTTAATAAATTTCACATCAATTTTCATATTCATTATCCATTATAAATTAAAACTTACTTAGTTGAATTCTTTGGTATTGGCTTTTCAATAATGAATTTTTCTAAAGCTTTGATTAAACTTTCCTTTGTTACTGTTAATGCTAGGCTGTTAGGCATTTGAAATGTAAGTTTTAATTAAGCAGACTATTAGATACCCCCCAGAACCTATTGAAGAATGTTTTTATTTTCTCAATCACCGTTTCTCTTTTTTGCGTTCTTTCACCAGTTGGTGTAAATCTTGACACTGGTGGAAGAATTTTAGCTAATCCAGTACCCGTGGTTTGTACATATCCATCCCGGAAAGAATTCTGAATGAACTTGTATGTCCCTTCTTTATCTAGTCCTTCATCCAATATAATCTGATCTAATTCTTGCAATTTTTTTTCTTCAACAAAATGATGCCAATCATCGTTGACTTTTGAAGCTGGATTAAGCGATTGAATAAATTGTTCAATGAGGTCTTTTTTGTTCCTTAATTCCACACTGGAGTCAATTGCCTTATTAATGCTGATGATGATCTCCTTATCCCGAAGGTGTCCTTCATGATATTTCACAATCAATTCTAAAATATAGTCGATGTTTATCTCTACTTGCTTTATCAACTCCATTTCAAAGACAATATCATCATTGACATTTTCAGCATCACCAGTTTTTTTATTACGGAATTCATGATAAATATTAATGTACATACCATGGTAATCCTGTACATCGCGTTCAGTAAGTATTTCTTTGCCTACAAATTCATCAAAAGTGGCGAGTATGTTTTTTGCTTTAAGGATGGACCCATATAAGCGAATAAAGTCCTTTTGATTCTGTTCACCGATTATCTGTTCACTCACTGGAAACTTTGCTGTTAGCTCTTTGATCAATGAAACATAGCCAGGAAAGGTCTTTTCACCATCTTTATACCCATTATAATATTCGTCAAATGTTTTTAGGAGTACTATACCACCAGCTTCCTTATCACCAAACAAGGCAATGCTTTCATTGGTTGCTTTCTCTAAGTTTCTGAAGCAAACAATATTGCCAAATGTCTTCACAGAGTTTAAAATTCGATTGGTTCTCGAATACGCTTGGAGCAATCCGTGCAATCGAAGGTTTTTATCTACCCATAGGGTATTCAATGTGGTTGCATCAAAACCAGTAAGAAACATATTGACTACAATAAGCAGGTCAATCTCTCTATTCTTCATTCTCAGTGATACATCCTTATAATAATTTTGAAATTTATCAGTTGATGTATCATAATTCGTTTTGAATATTTGATTGTAGTCCTTGATTGCTGAGTCTAAGAAATCCCTATCAGATACACTAAGTCCTTCGGTACCTTCAGAGTTTTCATCAGGCAGACCATCTTCTTCATCTTCATTGACACCAAAACTAAAAATAGTGGCTACTTTCAAACGCTGCAATTCGGGCAAACTGCTTTGTTGCTTTATAAACTCTTTGTAATATAATTTGGCAAAATCAATAGAGCTAACTGCAAAAATGGAATTAAAGCCGCTAAGTCTTATTTTCTGCTTTACTTCTTCAATCTTCTCCCGCTCTTTAGCAGAAGCTACTTCATGAATATTTTTTAAAGAACTAAAGCTGTAGGGCTTACTGTTTCGCTTTGTTTTTTGATCAAAATGCTCTAAAATGTAGGTGACTACATTCGATATCCTCTTTGGATCTGCCAGTGCTCTCTCTCTATCTATGTCCCAAACCTTTTCATCTTTAATATCTTCCTGCTCTTTCATGGTTCGTATATAATCAATACGAAACGGCAGCACATTTTTATCATTGATGGCATCTACTATGGTATAAGTATGCAACTTATCCCCAAATGCTTGTTCAGTGGTTTTTAAATCCGGCCGATTACTACTGCTAGCATTAATCGCAAATATGGGAGTGCCTGTAAAACCAAATAGAAAGTATTTCTTAAAAGCTTTGGTGATTGACTTATGCATGTCCCCAAACTGCGAACGATGGCATTCATCAAAAATGATCACAATAGGCTGATTAAAAGCCAGATGGTCTTTTTCTTTCTTTATCAGAATGGAAAGCTTCTGAATAGTTGTAATAATAATATTTGTCTTAGGGTCACTTAATTGCTTCTTTAAAATAGTAGTATTAGTATTGCTGTTGGCAGCTCCTTTTTCAAACTTATCATATTCTTTCATGGTTTGATAGTCCAGGTCTTTCCTATCTACCACAAAAAGCACTTTATGTATAAATGGAAATTTACTGACCAGTTGGGCCGTTTTAAACGAAGTCAATGTTTTACCGCTACCCGTAGTATGCCATATATAACCGCCAGCATTAATGCTGCCATAGCTTCTATAATTATTGGCTACGTTGATTCGGCCTAAAATTCTTTCTGTCGCTACAATCTGGTAAGGACGCATAACCAACAAAAGCTTATCAGAAGTAAATACACAGTATTTACAGAGAATATTTAATAGCGCATGTTTAGCAAAAAATGTGCGGCCAAAATCCATCAGGTCAGTAATAGGTCGGTTATTGGCATCTGCCCACCAAGAAGTAAACTCAAAACTGTTGCTGGTACGTTTTTTATTTGCAGCTGCATTGCGACTTTGATCCCTTACATGTGAAAATCTTGTGGTGTTACTATAGTACTTGGTATAGGTGCCGTTGGATATCACAAATAACTGAACGTACTCAAACAATCCTGAGCCACTCCAGAAAGACTCCCTATTATATCGATTAATTTGATTGAAGGCTTCTTTAATATCTACCCCCCTTTTCTTTAACTCAATATGTACCAGTGGTAAACCATTTACCAGTATGGTAACATCATAGCGGTTGGGGCGTTGCCCATCAGCAACCTCATATTGATTAATTACCTGTAACTGATTATTATGAATACTTGTTTTATCCAGCAGGTAAATATTTTTTTTTGTACCATCATCACAATCCAGGATTTGAATATGGTCTTCCTGAATCAATGTTGTTTTTTCCTCAATTCCGCTATTGGGGTTGGCAATTTTACTTCTAAAGAAATGATCCCACTCTTTATCGCTAAATGTATAGTTGTTAAGATTTTGTAACTGAACACGGAGATTGTTAACTAATGCTTCTTCACTATTGATTATTAAATAATCATAGGCCTGACCTCGCAATAGTTGAATGAATGCCTTCTCCAGCTGGTCTTCTGTTTGGTAGGCCGCTTCTCTTTTAAAGGGAGACTGGTATTCGGCAACAACTGTGCTCTCCGGATTTTCAGCAACTATATTGTACATCTCTTTAGCCAGTTTATTATTTCAAATATTTTTACTTTTTAACTACAAACAGAAAAGTAAACCGTTTCTGTATTAGTCAGCTTTTGATTTAAAGTGGTCAAATTCGACCACTTTAAAATTGGCATTGTGATTTCTTTTTGCTGTACTCGAATTTTGAATAGGCTTAAAGGTTAATAATCTATTTCGATAATACTCGTATTGCTTTTTACGGGCTTCTATCTCGGCTGGTAGTCCACTGGAAATGTCATTTACTAAGGAATCGAAGTTTTCCAAAATTGAAGCTATTTTTTCTTGTTCATGTAATGACGGCACTGCAATTGGGAAAGACTTTATTATACCAGAGTTTAAATCTGCTCTTGCTCCCTGACCCAATGATTTCAATTTTTCATATTTAGCACACACCCAATGAAATACGTATCTATAGTTTGCTTGCGAAGAATCTATATCAAGATTACAACAGTGTTGATTTGTTGTCAATGGAATTTTGTTTATACAAGAACGTCCAGCTGTTGCTCCTGAAATTGCAACTATTATACAATTCGCTGGAATCCATTTAGCTGAAGATTGCTTAAGAGCCAGCTCTGTAATTTTTATTTCAGTACTATAAATGTCAATAAAACGTACCTCTTGTGTTCTAAGCCATGGGATTGTGCCGTTGTTGTAATATTCTGATTTATTAGCAAGAGGTGTTCCTCCTGATGTTACATTTTTACAAATCGTCCCCAACGTTTTCCATTCCACTTCTTTCCCTTCAAAACTCAGCAAAGCATCTCTGTAATAAGTATATTGCGTTTTCCTAGCTTCCAATTCAGCTTCCAATTCAGCTTCCAATTCAGTGAACAAGTCGAGGGTTTTGACTATTTCGTTTTGGATTTCGATCGGTGGCTTTGGAACCCAAATATTTGAAACTTTTGTAGTGTTTATTGTTGGAACGCCTCCTTCACTTTGGAGTCCAGTTATATTTGATTCATTAGCTTTAAGAGTATAAAACAGGAACTTATTATTAAATTGATTATGATATTCCTCCTTAGGTAAAACAGAAAAACACTTATCGTTTAAATAAAATTTTCTTTCCATAAAACCTACATGCCCAGCATTAGCACCTACTCGTGAAATTGTAACAGTATTCTCTGACCTATTAAATGCATGATAGTATCCCATCGGCGCCCTACCACCGCTTATGATAGGGTACATAGCATTAGCATCCCCATCATTTTTTGTAATTCCTTTTCCCGTTCTAATATCACAGGTTTCACCTAATGTAATATATTCAACACCGTCAGGACAAAACTCTTGTATCAATTCATCTATCCTACTCATTTCTTTTTTGATTTTATCTGCTTAGGTTTTTGGGCTTTCTTTACTTCTTTAATGTTGTTGGCGATAGGTAAATTTTCTGGCATGGTGCCACCAAGTTCCTCTATAGTTTTTCTTACCTTTTTACCAACTTCAAAATGTGTTTGGTTAGCTTTTTGTTTGCCCTTTATATTTTCTCTTCGTAATTTTTCCTCAGTTTGTGTAGCTCGGAATAGGTTAGCCGCTAATTCAGTGCTGCCCATATGGTCAAGTATCTGCTGATTTTTTTTAAGTCCTTTCGATTTATGTATAGCTTTTGCATCAAGCCCACCGTATAAACCCATATAACCATGATTTTGAAAGATGGCATAATCTAAGGAAGTAATAACACCAGCATTTTTTGCAGCTGCAGCTAAATGGGTGTTGTGTTTTGCCAATTCGTTGCGAAGAAATAATCTTTTTTCATCCTTGTTGCTTAATTGGTTATAAGCTTCCATCTGTGTTATTTCCTGTATCCTTGTCTGCACAGCAAAATAAGTTTGACCCAGAGCCACCACTTCTTTTGAAGGATCAGCATTTTGTACAATTAAATAACATGCATATCGAGACAGCTTATAACTTGGATAAGAATGTGTTGCCCCAGAACCCACAGCTACCACCTCGTTGAACCCAACGAGGTGGTTAGCAACAGCTTGTCCACTATTTTGACAAGCCTCTTTCGCTTTTTCGATTACACCGAGAAAATTTCTAAAATCTGTATAATCTAAAGTTTTAGCTAATTGACGAGCCATCCAGAATTCATTGCCATTTTCATCAATCTGTTTTATCTGTTCAAAAACCGACAGATTTTTTGAGATTTGCTTTGCCATACGAAAATTTTATCAGTTTTATTAAGCACTGCCTCCTTCTAAATTCGCAATAATTTCATCAATGGCCGTACGCAGTTTATTTTGCTTATTCACTATTTCAGCGATATGAGCATTTAGTTTTTCAATGTCCACTTCCTCGGTAGTATTTTCCTGCTCCACATAACTGCTTACAGCAATATTGTAATCATTTTCAGATATGTCGCTATTCAATACCAGTTTCGCAAAATGAGCTTCATCCTTTCTTTCAACATAAGCGTTGAGAATTCTCTTGCGGTTGTTATCGGTGAGTTTGTTTTTATTACCACCACGAATAAACTCGGCTGATGCATCAATAAATAAAGTGGCATTATCCTTCTTGCTTTTCTTCAATACAATGATGCATGTACCAATAGTGGTTCCAAAGAACAGGTCGGATGGTAACTGAATTACAGCATCTACATAATTGTTATCAATTAAGTATTTACGTATTTTTTGTTCTGCCCCTCCGCGATATAACACACCAGGGAACTCAACAATAGCTGCTGTACCAGAAGTAGAAAGCCAATGCAACATGTGCAATGTAAAGGCAAGATCGGCTTTGCTTTTAGGAGCCAATACTCCTGCAGGAGCAAATCGGGGGTCGTTAATCAACAAAGGATTTGCATCGCCTTCCCATTTAATTGAATAGGGCGGATTAGAAACAATCGCATCAAAGGGTTCATCATCCCAATGGCTAGGGTCTGTTAGTGTATCGCCATGTGCAATATTAAATTTCTCATAATTGATGTCGTGCAAAAACATATTGATACGACAAAGGTTGTAAGTGGTAATGTTCACTTCCTGCCCATAAAATCCTTGTCTAACATTGTCCTTGCCCAGTACTTTTGCAAACTTCAACAACAGTGAACCCGAACCACACGCAGGGTCATACACTTTATTCACCTGTTTCTTACCCACTACAGTAATTTCAGCCAAGAGTTCTGACACTTCCTGAGGAGTAAAAAATTCACCACCTGATTTTCCAGCATTACTGGCATACATGGTCATCAGAAACTCATACGCATCACCAAAAGCATCAATACTATTGTCTTGATAATCGCCTAATTTTAAATCGCCGATGGAATCCAATATTTTAACTAGTGCTTCATTTCGCTTGGTAACCGTTGCGCCCAGTTTATTACTGTTCACATCCAGATCATCAAACAACCCTTTGAGGTCATCTTCGCTATCTGTGCCTTTGGCCGAATGCTCAATATTCTTGAAAACACGACTCAATGTTTCATTCAAGTTTTCATCTGCCTTTGCCTTTTTACGAACATTGACAAACAACTCTGAAGGCAGAATATAAAAGCCTTTTTCCTTTACTGTATCCACTCTACCTAATTCAGCATCCTTATCTGAAATATCAGCATAGTTAAAGTTCAAATGGCCAGTTCGCTGTTCCTCTTTATTAATATAGGAGGTAAGGTTCTCTGAAATGAACCGATAAAATAACATGCCTAATACATAGGTTTTAAAATCCCATCCATCTACACTACCTCTCAAATCATTAGCTATTTGCCAAATGGTTCGGTGTAGTTCGTCTCTTTCTAATTCTCTTGCCATGGTTTTGCTTTATATAAATTCCCTCTATTTACACTTAATTCTGTGTAATTATACTATTTATTTTAATGCTAAGATTGATTCAAAAAATCAACATTAAAGAGGTTTCAAATGAGTGCCACAGTTTCTACAAGTTCCACCTGAATCTTTGGTAATATTGTTATTACACTTTTGTCCATTACGAACATTTTTACAACCTGATAGTCCACACTTAGGGCATTTATACAGTGTACCACCACATGTTGTTCCTGCTGCTTTACCATGACAGTTTGCCATAATTTTTGATTTTAGTTTATAAATTCGTTCGTTTAACTCTTTATCCCCCTCAACACCCCCAACAACTTCACCATCGCCCAGGTATCCATTTTACAATACTCTAGCAAAGCTTGGCGAGTTTGCTCAACATCTTGTTCATCCAGCGTATGCTTCAAGTTATAAAAAGCGGTACTGGCATCACCTCCATTACCAATGGTTAAATCATTATAACTCAATTCAGGAACTATGGCTGGCAATACCTGCTTAATTGAATAAGAACCCTGCATAGCTGGCAAGCGAACATGTTTTCGGAAGGGTTGCATTAAATCAATCATTCTATCCAACACATTCTGAATAACATTTTCATATTGTGGATATTCCCGCATCAGCTCTTTCAAGCGAGTAGCTTCAAAGTTTTTATTGTACACCAATATGGAACCAGTATCTCCCAATACAGTCAATAAACTTTCCAGAAAAGCCAGACCAGAACAATGGGCTCCTTCCGCTAAATATGCATAGTGTTCAGGCTCAGCATTGGGCGTTCTTTCTACATGCACCGAATATTGAAAACAAACCTGTCGGTAAGGCCAATGTCCATCATATTCTGGAACAGCGGTACTCCAGGATTCAAAATCCATATGATAAATAGGATACTCAATAGCCGATAAAAATTCCTGTACAAATTCCTTATCTATATATTCTTCTTCTGGCTCTTCTTCTTCAGCCTCATATCCCTCAGAACAAAAACCCTGAAAGTCACAGGCATAGGGCTTGTTGCAATGATCACCCATTTCTATTGCTGGCATTTCGGTTTTATGCTGTAACATTTCTTTTAAGCTTTCGCCCTGCGAATGAGTAAAATCCTGCTCCAATAAAATATCGTCCAACACCGATTCCGCACAAAATAGTTCTTGCACATTCAAGTCCCCTTTGCGGATATATTGATTATTCAAATGAATGATACTAAAATCAGCTAAGTCCAACCCTGCCCGTGTTATGACATAATATTGAAATGCCGCATCGGGTATATGCTGGGGCTTCACAGAAGTGGTACTCTTTACTTCATAGGCATACCATTGGTCTTTTTGCTTTACTAAAATATCTACCGCACACAAGAGTCCCTTGTATTGAAAAGCCGCTTCATAAATGACTTCATGTCCTTGGGCAATATACTTCGCCGTATCAGCAACCGATTGCTGATAAGAGTAAGTATCCTTAGGTCGCGCGTCTACTCCCCCAGGAAACAATTGCTCCGCTAACTTTCCTACATCGGTTCCTTGTTGAAATACCGCTTGTTGTACTTCGTCCATTTCATCCCTTAACGCTGGCTTGTATTTATGCAACCACAAGCGCTTGGGGCAGTGGCAGCCATACATAAACGTTGACTTCGATAAAATATGTTTGGGTGGCTTCATATTCATGTTTATTAAAGCCAATCTCTGTTAAAAATATCATATTGAATCATACCCTCATCATATCCTTCATTATTTGCCGGAATTATAAGAGTTGAATGATTCTTTCGATATGCTTGTAATGCATTTGGATTATTTAAATTGTCTACCATACACAAACCAAGTGCAGTATTTAAATAATGAATCCTTTCAATAACTTTATTAAGTTCTTTCTTTTTGAAAGGGCTACCATTAGTATTAATAAATTCAATATTTGTAAGGTACTCTGCTCCATTTCCTTCAATTAAAGGATGTATTTCAGTCGTTACTGTTAATGCAGGATTATATACAAGAACACCTTGATTATGCAATTCAATTTGTCCCCGTGCAAAAGCATTTAATTTCGAGCCACCTCCATAAACTTTACAACCCTTGGCTTTAGTATTATTTTCATCAAATTGCCAATTATTTCTAAAACTGTTTGCATATTTTTCCAAGAGTCCTTGTAATATTTTTGACCTGATTCTTTTATTCAAAATTGTTCTAGAATACCCAAGAGCAGTATTCCAAATCTTATCATCAATTAAAAAATTAAACGTAGCGATATCATCTTCACTAACTTCATCAAGATTATCCCTTAATTTGAGATAATCTCGAATTAAAAAATTAGATGCGTAATCTATGGTTTCAGATGCATGGTAGTCCAATCGTATTCTATTTCTATCAGTAGTAAGAGAAAAAAAAGAAACATCCGTAGTTCCAGCACCAACATCAAGAGTAATATAGTTACCTAAGAAGGATTTCTTGAATTTTTCAATAGCACGATAATTACCTCTCAATGATTCTAAAGTTCTTTGAAATCTATTTAATAAAACAAAAATTCCAGCTGTTGTTTCAGCTACAATAAAAATATTTTTAGATGCATAAAAATCTAATAAATCTTTTTTTTCAATATTTAAAAATGTAACATAAATAACTCTAATTTTATCAAGATAATTTTTCAAGTTATCTTCAAGATATGTATTTAAGTTTTCGTAAGAATTAGATAATTCTAATGCCAGATAAAGCATTT
The DNA here is from genome assembly GCF_025997995.1 of Sediminibacterium sp. TEGAF015. GTDB lineage: Bacteria > Bacteroidota > Bacteroidia > Chitinophagales > Chitinophagaceae > Sediminibacterium. The sequence goes on from NZ_AP026683.1 coordinate 2,194,856, forward strand.
CATATTGCAAACTTCTTCTTTTGTGTTCTTCTGGTGTCCAGTCATAACGTGTTGGAATGCCAACGGTAAAATGAAATTGATGACTAAGTGTTTGGCGAGAATCTTCTATAGAATCAGACACACTTTTATTTTTAAAGAATCGAGAAAGAATTGATTTTTTCTCATTTGGCTGATCTGTTTTTATCTTATAAGTAGATTTGATATCTAAAATACAATAGCATAGATATAAGATACAGCAAATTTCTGGATGATTTTTCAAATCGAATTTAATAGAATGAGTAAGCTGATTCTTATAAAATTCATTTTCAGAGAACAAAGCTTTCATTTTAAAAAATCTTATGCTATTAGGGGCAGTAATTCCAAATAAACATTTTCCAGACTTTTCTACACTGATTGTAGTAGGCAAAGAATAATCATCATTAAAAGAAAATTTGTGAAAAACAAACTGATTTTGATCGTTGTCAATATTTCTAGAGCAGATTTTTGTCTGAGAAGTGCCGAAATCAATTCCTACTTTTATTTTTTTCATTTTAAATAAATTGAATTAATGTTAAGGATTGAAAATCATCATCGATAAATACTTTAACGTTCTTTTTCTGAGAGTTTAATTGTTCTATCTTTTGGTTATATCGATCAATTTGTTCTTTATAAATAAACCTAATTGAGTTATCACTATTTTCTTTAAAAATATTTTCAGCTCTTTCAATTTGCCTGTTTAAAAAGTCAATTTCTGTGTCAATTAAGCGATATTGTCTTGATAAGTAAGTGTTTTTTAACTCCTCTTCTAGTTTCATTTTTTTTGTAAAAAAAGCATGCATTAATAATGGCTCTAGTAATTCCATCATGTAATAAGACTCATCTTTATTAGGGTTTTGTTCGAAATTTGTAAACCATTTTTCAATTTCAATTGAATTTAATAATTGAGATTGATCACTATTAAGCTCTTCTAAAGAGTTGCTTTGAGTCAGTTTAAAAAACAATGTTAGTTCATGAGAACTCTTGTCCGGATCTCTAAGCGCCATTGAATATTTTGTATATGTCAATTTATACTTAGCCAAAAAGTATATTGTATTACTATCTAACCCTTTAGGTGCAAATTCTTTTTGAACGCAAAAAGAAAATGCATTTTTAACTGATTTATTTTTTGAGTTAAAATAATTAAATGCAGCTTGAGTTAATGGATGTGAAGCTGATATAAATTCTATTATCCTATTTTCATAAGCTTCTTCTTGATCGAAAGTAATTTCAACTTTACTTTCCTTTATATATCTACTTTTAAAATCAATATATTTTAAATATAATTGAGGATTTTTTATCCTTAAAGGAATATTTTGTTCTATAAAATCAAAAAGGCCATGATCACCATTCGACCATCTAATATATGAATTACCTTTTTCCAAATTACATCCTAATGATGAGAGTCTACTTTGAAAAAGTAATTTCATTAGGGCTCTTATATCATCTTGAGTTATATATTTCTTTTGTTTGTTGATTGAATCAATTTCATCATTAATATATTGTTCATTTAAAAATGAATCTTCTAAGTTTTCCTGAATTTGTTTTCGAGTAAGCTCTGCTTGTTCAATAGCAACTTCAATCTCTCTCATTTTCTGTTCAATTGCATCTGGGGATAGTTTATACCCATATATAATACTTTCAAGTCCTTCGTTAGTAGAGAATATACTTTCATCAGAGCTTAAAATATCTTCTAATCCCCCAATTGACTGATCAAATATGTGTATTCGATTAAGTAATCTCTCAAATATTTGATCTTCGATTGTATCCTGAATACATAAATTATAAATATGAATTACATCAGAAGTTTGACCGATTCTATCTATTCTTCCTATTCGCTGTTCTACTACCATCGGATTCCATGGTAAGTCGTAATTGACCAAAGCATCACAAAATTGCATATCTAAACCTTCGCTCCCTACTTCTGAAGACAGTAAAACAAGTGGTTTAATACTAAGTTTAAACTTATCAACTTGTTCTTGACGATTACTTATTGGAGTGTCTCCGTCAATCTTTATGGTTTGTATATTATTTGCATTTAATAATGTCTCAAGATATCTTAGAGTATCTTTAAAAAATGAAAATACAATCAACTTTTTGCCATTTTGAACCACAACTTTATCTACAATTTTTCTAAATTCTTTGAATTTAGAGTCCTCGAAGTCAATGGAAGAATTAAATTCATTAGAGATATATTTTTCAATATAAACGGGCAAACAACTTGTAGCTTGTCGTTTTCTCGTAACTAATTTTAAAGGGGTGTCCTCAAAATCATATAAAATTGATTCATATAAATCCATTTCAGTTTGAGAAAAATATACTGGTATCTTTTCTGCCCTTCTTGTTACCGTTTTAATATTTGTTTGTACTTCGCGCCTTCTTGTTCTAGTGATAATATCTTGAAATGAATTTAAATCCGCAAGTTTTTTTTGTAAAAGTGCCACATCAGATGGTCTGAAATCAATTATCTTGTTCATGTTTATTACTGATTGAAATAAAATATCATTTTTAAATCTATCAGTTAGTTTAACTACCTGTGAATAAGAGTAAGAATCATCTAAAAGAGTATATTTTAAAGTGATTTCCTTATTTATTAAATCAGAAATAACTTTTTTAGGACTAACTCCAAGATTGATTTTATTCAAAGCATCTATAAAAGGATTACTTAATTCAAGATGATCCATAAAAAGCGAATACCCGAAATCCATGTTTTGTTTTGGATCTTTGTAATTATCATAGCGAGGTTCAAGAATTTTTACAAGACTGTATAAATTTTTTAAAGATGTCATTACTGGGGTTGCAGTAAGAAAAATACAATTAACTGTAGTCTCAAGAATTCTTTTAACAGCTTTATGTTTAATTGTTTCTTCATTTCGTAAAATATGAGCTTCGTCTACTATTAACATATCAAAATAGTAATGCTCTTTTTGCATTAACTCTAAGATTTCTTGACTTGCTTTCTCCTTATAATCATAATTAATAATTCCAAATATTCCTTTTTGGCCAACTTTTGAGTCCTCTTTAATTTTAGATACTAATTCTTGGCGACTATAAATTTTAAAATCAAATCCAAATTTCAGTTTTAATTCTGTTTGCCATTTTTCTTTTAAAGACGCTTTACAAATAATTAAACAATTTTTAATTTGATCTCTAAGAAAAAGTTCAGTTAATATATATCCAGCTTCAATTGTTTTACCTAAACCAACTTCATCAGCAATCAATAATCTTCTATTTTCTGATTTTAAAAATTTACTTAACGGTTTAAACTGATATGGGAGAAATGTAGTTTTAGACGATTTTAGTGTTGCAATAATATCATTATTATTACCAAACATTTTATTTATTACACTTCGAACAATGTATTCTTCTTTTGTTTCATAATTAAGTTGTCGAAATAAATCAATCGGGCTTGGGTTCTCAACCTTATATCTGATATTACCTTCCATTTCAGTCACTAAGTCACCAGTATCAAGCATAATCCCATAATAAGTAATAATACCACTCTGCTTAACAGTATTAATTACTCCATGAATATCATCTCTATTTATTAGAGTAACTCTATCATTAATCTTAAACATAAACTTTACATTTGCTATTTCAACTCATAAATAATTTTATCCGGAATCTGTTTCTGTGCTTTGGCGCCCATTTTCTTTAACTCTTCCGCACGACCTACCAAGTTTCCTCTCCCCGTACTGAGTTGATTAAACGCCACTTTATACGATTCTTGTGCTGCCTCAATCTTCTTGCCCACTTCTTCTAAGTTGCTGATAAAGCCCACAAACTTATCATACATCATTCCCGCTTTCTCCGCAATCTCAATGGCATTTTGGTTTTGCTGTTCTACCTTCCAGAGGTCGGCAATAATTTTTAGGACCGCCAATAAATTCGTGGGGCTTACCAACATGATATTTTTATCATAGGCATACTTCCACAAATTCGTGTCTTTTTTCACTGCTTCTAAAAAAGCTGGCTCAATCGGAACAAAGAGCAATACATAATCCAATGCCTTCGCATATCGGGGATAATTCTTTTTACTCAGCCCATCAATATGCGACTTTAAGGAACTCAAATGCAAGCTCATCACTTTGTTGCGTTCGGTTTCCTCTTCGCTGTTTACATATTGTTCCCAATGCACCAAGGAAACTTTAGAGTCTATAATAATCGTGCGTTGATCGGGATACTTCACCATCACGTCTGGCTGTAAGCCCCGTCCTTCCTCGTCTTTAATGATATTGCCAGCAGCGTCCCGAATGAATTCTTGGGTTACAAATTGATTGCCCTTAATCAATCCGCTGTTTTCTAATATGCTTTCCAACAACATTTCGCCCCAGTTCCCCTGGGTCTTGTTATTGCCTTTAAGTGCGGTGGTTAAATTATTCGCTTCCTGACTCACTTGTTGGCTCATGGTAATCAAGCGATCTATCTCGGCCTTTAATACATGACGATCCTTGGCTTCTGCCACATATACATCGTCCACTTTTTTCTTGAACTCGCCTAGTTCTGTTTTCAATGGCTTCAAGAGTTCACCAATTTTTTCTTCGCTCTTTACCCGCAATTGTTCGCTATTGCTTTGCATCACTTTATGGGCAATTTCAGCAAACTCCAATTTGAGTTGCGCGCCCAAAGACTCGCTGGTCTGTTTGGCTTCCTTCAATGCGTTCTGGCTATTTTCTAAAAGCGCTTCTGTTTTAGAAAGTCGGCCAAGCAGTTGCTCTTTCTCCGTTTGCAATAAAGCACGGGCACTCAATTGCTCTTGCAATAGCATTTCCTTTTGTCTCACTTGTTCCTGTAAAACAGTGAGCTGTGCAGTGGTGCGAGACTTCGCAAAAAATAGGGTGGCTAAAATGGCTAACAGCACTAATCCACCCCCAATAACAATTACCATTGGGTCCATAGTCAAAATTTTCAAACAAATATAAGCGGGGGGTCTGCCATCTATTGGCAGAGTGGTAACGTTTGGGGAGGAGGGTTAAGCGTACAGCGCAGCCATTTCTTGCACAGTTGCTCGAATTTGCTCTTTTAAAGTTTTAGGAGCCAATACTTTCACTTGCTTTCCATAAGAAAGGATGGTCATGATTAACTCAGTTGTAATATACACATGATATTCTATTTCTACAACAGCCTCATTTTGTTTTAACAACTTCTGTGAATGATGCAATGGCTGGTTTAATACAAAGGGCGCCTGATACGTCGTGAACTGCAATACCACTTTCTCGGGCTTCGCTTCGTGTATCTGTGTTATGCCAAAAGAGTATTGAAAGAATTCCTGGGGATCAAAACTGTCTACTTTAATATATCGGCTCTTACTATCCGCAATGGATTTGATTCGATCCAAGGCAAACATCAATAAATTCTTTGCCCGATCCGAATAGCCCACCACATACCAGCAGTTGCGGTACTCTTTTAATAAATGCGCAGAGAACTGATGCACTTTGGCTTCGCGTCCATACCCCTGGTAAGTTACTTCTAGTGCTTGTTGGTGGATAATACTTTGTAACAATTGCTCTAGGTAAGGACTGTTCTGCGGACGAACGGGTTCTTCTACTTGTAAAATTTGGCGTTGGGCAATCCCTTCAATTTTACTGATTCGGTATCCTTCTATTACTTTATTGATGGCATTTTCAAACTGCTGAAACAACCTGGTGCCGCGGATTTGCTGCAACAAAGCCGTGGAGAAATCTAAGGCTTCAATTTCTTCGCCCGTTAGGGGGAACTCGGAAATAGAGAAATTCTTCTCGCTGTAATAATACCCTCCTCGCTGTTTATCGTAAGCAATGGGCGCCCCATAAATATCTTTCATGGCTGCAATGTCTTTGTTCAGCATCGAAATAGAAATGGGCTTGTCCAACTGCGATTCAATTTTTTTCTGAATCATTTCCAATGTTGGATAGGGGTGCATGCTATTGGTTAAACAGCCATCAATAATTCTATAACGTAAAACAGCAGATTTGTTTTTCGGCATTACCAATAGGTTACAGTCTGGGAAAATAGTTTTACTTCGTCAATAGCCAGGCGGATATTTCGGGGGGGATTGATTCCTGCGCTATTGACACTATTGTTAAAGGTACACCTTAGTTTTGAATCAAATTTGCGATCTAATTTTGCTGCATGAGTTTGGAACTAGGCATCTACAAAAGAGACATATTAGACTATGCTTTGGCAACCGGATATTTTAGAATGGGCAATGACTTGTTTACTACGAATGAGGTATTTAAGGGAATGTATGGAAAGAGTGCAATGTATGATCCTGTGTTTTGGTTGCGGCTCAATCTAAAAAAATCTAAAGAAACCCCAACCACAAGACGCATTCGTAAAAAATGTGCGGGTTTTAATTTCATTATTCAGCCAGCAACTATTTCAGAAGAAATTGAAACGCTCTATGCGCAATACTTAGCCAGCGTCGATTTTGATGGGTATCCTACCTGTAAAGATTGTATTCCACAGGTGAATACCCAAGACGCTGCTTTTGAGACCTATATGATTAATGTTTTTGATCAGGGTCAGCTGATTGCAGTGGCATTTTTTGATATGGGCCAACAATCCCTTATGTCTGTTCTCCATTTTTATCATCCCGATTATAAACGCTACAGTTTAGGTAAGTTCCTCATGCTAATTACCCGACAGTTCGCAATAGATGGTGAAATGGACTTTGTGTATCCCGGCTATTTTACCATTCACGGAACTAAAATGGACTATAAAATCTTTCCTCAGAAAGAAGCCATGGAAGTCTATTTTCCCAAAGAAAAAATATGGGCTCCCTTGGAAAATTTCAAGAAAGCCCAATTAGAAGATTATTATTTCAAGCAAATTCTGGGAATCTACTTTGATGAGGAAGCTGACAATACTTATTGATACACCCTAACATAATCCACATACATTTTCTGTGGGAATATGCTATCATCTATTCCTTTCTGTCCGCCCCAGTTTCCGCCTACGGCTATATTGATGAGTAAATGAAAACGTTGATCAAAGGGCCATTCGTCCACACCCTTACCACTGTTCTTAAATTCATTGTATAAAATATTGTCTACATAGAAACGAATTTTTTTTGCATCCCACTCAATACTATACACGTGAAATGCCGTGGACAAATCTTTGAAATTGAGGCCCTTGGTTTTTTGTGTCCCTTTCATGCCATTGTATGCATTGGTATGCACGGTTCCTAAAACAGAATCAGGCCAAAAGCCAACATTTTCCATGATATCAATTTCACCACTATGCGGCCATCCCCCATATTTCCATTCGGTGGGTAACATCCAGATTGCAGGCCACATGCCACGTCCGGCGGGCAGTTTGGCGCGCACATCAATGCGTCCATATTTCCAATCGCCTTTATTTTTTGTTACAATTCTGGCACTCGTATACTGTGCTTCTCCCATTTTTTCCCTGCGGGCTTCCACTATTAGCATGCCATCTTCCTGGCGTACATTCTTGGTATTTTTATGGGTATAATACTGCAACTCATTATTTCCCCATCCGCAAATTTTGGGGCAACCCATTGCTGTATCATAGTCCCATTTAGTAGGATCTGGCAATCCTTTTCCATTAAACTCATCAGACCAAACCAATTTTTGAAAAGGTTTGTTTTTTGTTTGTGCAAAAATATTGGTACTTGCTTGTGCAGTAAGAAACACCAGCAGTAACCAAAAGTGACTGCTGATATTATGTCTCGCTTGCTTCATAAAATTTTACTATTGATAAACCCTAATATAGTCAATTTCCATAGTTGCATTGGTAAAGCCGCTTTCAACAGCACCACCGAATGTTCCTCCCATAGCCAGGTTCATGATTAAAAAGAAATTTTGATTAAAAGGTAAGCTGTTATTATTCGCTACCGTATGAAATACATTTCCATCTACTAAAAACTTAATGGATGTAGCATTCCACTCCATAGTATAAATATGAAACTCTGTGGTTGCGTTGGTAATATCTCGTGTACCCCCATCGGCATTGCCACCAAATCTTGCTGGATGGTGTACAGTTCCATAAATTCGGTTAAGCTGTGCACCTTTGTGTTCCATAATATCAATTTCACCACAAGCAGGCCAGCTTACTGTGTTAATATTACTTCCCAGCATCCAAACGGCAGGCCAGGTTCCAATACCAGTTGGTAGTTTAGCTTTAACTTCTACTTTTCCGTATTTAAAACTGAATTTATTCTGTGTTAAAATACGAGCACTAGTATAAGCACTTCCACTGAAATTTTCTTTGATAGCTTTAATTTTCAGCGTTCCATTCGATACGAATGCATTGTCTAGGCGATTGGTATAATGCTGTAATTCATTATTACCCCAACCTCCAGAGCCCGTTCCAATATCGTATCCCCATTTAGAGGGATCTGGAGCACCGTTTGCATCAAACTCATCAGAAAATACAAGCGACAGTGCAACAGCAACGGTTATTTGTGTGCTTTTAGAAATGGTTTGTCCACTCGAACTTTTGGCTATTACGTTAACCGTATAGGTACCCGATGCCGGATACTTATAGGTTACAATCCCCGAAGGAACCGTTTGAAAAACACCGTTTCCAAAATCGTAGTCATAGGTAGTGGCATTAGTAGCACTTGCAGTAAAGTTGACGTTGCCACTATTATCTGTACTCACTACTGCATTTACCGTTAGATTGGTGGGAGCCACCACTGTTGGACCGGATTCTTTCTTGCCGCAACCAAGCAGCAAAAAAGATCCGATTCCTATCACGCTTAATATGAACCTCATGCCTATTTAACTTTTAGTTTCTGGTACCATGAATTTCCATCAATTCCAATATTTCTTAAACTTAACTCAGTTGCAGAAATAGCAAGAATCTCATAACTGGTTCCACCTGTACCAAAATTGATGATGCCATTTCCAGGAACGGTAAATGCTATTCTTGTTGAGTTGGCGGCAGTTGAACCAGTGTTTGCATTCATAAAGCTTAATCTTCTTGGAGCAGCAATACTCATACTAAAGCAGGCATCTCCTCCGCTGAAGCCATAAAAAGTACTTGCAGCACCAATAGCAAATGATTGACCCTTGTTATCAATGGTCATGGTAATATTATTATTGGCATCCTTACTAAAACTAATTTCATCATCATAAGCGCAAGCTTCTCGTGAATTAGGAGTAGCTGCATACCAAATAGGAGAAAATTCATTAGCAGGTCCTACACCAAAATGGCCAACAGCATCTTTATCCGTTACCCAGGTTTTACTGGATCCACCGGTTAATGCTGCAACAATATTGGCAGGAATTTCAAATGCCACGAACACCTTTACTTTTTTGCTAATAGTACTAATACTGCCTCCTGTTCCAATGGCATTTACAACAATGGTAAATTCATTGGTACCTGGCGTAGTATACTTATAACTGATGGTTCCAGAAGGAACTACCTGTGTTTTGCCATCACCAAAATCAATATTATAGGTTAAGGCATTGGTAGCAGTAACGGCAATATTTACGGTACCTGTTCCATTTCCATTTGGATTGCTAGCATCTACCCCTACTACCGTTGTGTTCAACGTTAAGCTAGCAGGCGCTTTGATGGCACCAAAACTATAGTCGGCTTTTTTACAGCCTGCTACCAAAAATACAATGGCAGTGAAGCTTACAAAACCCTTTATTATTTTATTAAACATATCACTTGTTTTATTCTATTAAAAAAGATTGATGTCGTCAAAGTAAAAAGTAAAATTGCTACTTCCATCTCCTACAGTTCCCAGTTCAAAAATCAATACGATTTTATGGTAACTGTTGGCAGTGTTGATGGCGCTATAATCAAATGTCAGTTCTTCCCAACCATTCGCAACAGTAGTAGTTACTTCTTTTTCAAAGTTGAGTGCACCATTGGTAGCATTTTCTACTTTCAACAACACTTTCGCACCTGCTCGTGGAGAGTATACTTTCATTTTAAACGTCTTCTTACTGAAATCGATTGGTCCTCCCAATTCAATAAAAGAGCCACCCCATGGCTGTCCTGGACCTTTGATCATTCTACCCACTTTATTGCTGGTATTAATTCCGGTTTTAAACGGATTATCAATAACAGTTGCACCACCACCATCAAAATTGGTAAATGTGTAAGTGAGTGAGGTGTTTTCAAAATTGAGTGGAAGACTAACAGTAGCTACTACATTCGTACTTAGGTAACGTACATCATCCCAATAAAATACCTTTCCATTTCCGGCTGTACCAAAATCAAAGAAAATGGAAGCTTTATCATACCGATAAGCAGCATTGATCGCAGCTGTTCCCGTTACAGGATTAGCAAAATCAAAAATTAGTGTTTCCCAAGTATTAGCAACAGTTGTAGTAGCATCTGTCTCAACTGACTTGGTGCCATCAGCAGCGTCTTCAATCTTTAATCTGATTTTTAATCCTGCAGCTGGTGAATACACCCTAACACTCATTTGTGAAGTAGTAGTGCTAATTGGAATAGCTCTTGCAAAACCACTAGGGGTCCCAATAGTAGTACCCGCCCAGGTTTCTGCTCCATTTGGCTTAGTAGTTTTCATGACTTTGTTAGCCGCATTGGTAGGATCATTCACCAACTCAGACTGGTTGTTACCAAAATCTGTAACCGTATAATTAGTACCAACAACATCAAAAGTTACCGGCCAGTCAATCTGATTGGTTGGCATAGTTGCTGCTAATCGGATATCATCAAATAAGAAAGTAAAATTAGGTGAACCATCTCCAACAGTACCTAATTCAAAAATCAATACGATATTGTTGTATACATTGGCGGTGTTGATGGTGCTAAAATCAAATCCAATTTCTTCCCAAGCATTGGCTACTGTTGTTGTGCGCTCTCTTTCAAAATTAATAGCCCCATTGGCTGCATTCTCCACTTTCAATAGCACTTTCGCTCCCACTCTAGGAGAATACACTTTCATTCTGAAAATCTTATTAGTACTAAAATCAATGGGTGCACTCAATGGCATTACAGAACCGCCCCAAGGTTGTCCTGCGCCCTTTATCATTCGACCCACACGATTACTGGTATTGATGCCTGTTTTGTAAGGATTATTTACAACACTTGCATTACCACCATCAAAATTGAAAAACTGATAATTTAAAGTTGGAGATTCAAAAGTAACCGGCAACAATACAGGATCAACAATCGTAACTGTTTTTGTAAATTCTGTTTTAGCTGCACCGCCACTTAAAGCAACTACTTTAACAGTATAGGTTCCAGTAGCCGCATAAACATGGCTTACCGTTTGACCTTCGTTAAAATTTGTGGGCACTTCATTAGCAACATCTCCAAAATACACTTGAAAGAAAGTTTCGTACAATGCTTTGGCACCTACATTCACTTTGAAGTTATTACTGGGATCTATATCTACAGTAGCTTCTAAATTTTCTGGTGCTCTGAATGTTACTGTTAATTGTTGGGTCGCTTCTGTTGTTTTGCCAGACACATTGTATCCAACCAGTTTAACATTGTATACGCCCTCTTTGTAAACATGGGTAGTGCTTTTACCTGCCTGTACTTTTACAGGGGTAGTAGTAGCATCTCCAAAATATACATCATAAGAAACAGCACCTTCACCATTGGGTGTAATGGTAACAAGACCTGTATTGTCCTGTGTAATGGTAAACAATGCAGTTAGCTTTGCAGGAACTCCTGCAGATTCAACGAAAGAAGTATCGGTGAAGTCTTTTTTATTGCAACCTGTGAAAATCAATCCCAACAGAATTGCGCTGAATAAAATTTTTATTGATTTCATAATCTGTTTTTTGTGGGTTGATTAATAGCCGCTGTTTTGTGTTAAACCAGATATCTCCACTTCCTGTTGAGGAATAGGAAACACTTCATGTTTACCTACTACAAAGCCTGTGATACGAGATGCAGCTCTGCCAGTTCTAACCAGATCAAAGAAGCGGTCTCCTTCCATGGCCAGCTCTAGTCTGCGTTCGTTCCATATGGCATCTCTTAATGCAGTTCCAGCACCAGAAAAATTATTGCTGGTATTACCAAATGCACGCTCTCTTACTCTGTTTAAATAAGTAAGGGCTTTGGCATCATTGGGTGTAGTAGAACGATTGAATGCTTCAGCAGCCATCAACAACACATCAGCATAACGGATGATGCGAAAATTGTTGGTATAGTTCAGTTCAATCTGACCAGATGTTTCACCTTTTCTAGGTAAGTATTTCTGATTGTATAAACCTGTATTCTTATACGGAGCAACTTGATAGGTTATATTGAAGCTCGGGTTAGCATTCTTGTAGGCTTCAATATCCAGAATGGTTACATCCTTACGCTGATCACCTGCTGTGTAAGCAGCTGCTAAATTAGTCGTTGGCAAATTCGTACTCCATCCTGCAGCATAAGGCATGGCTGCGGTTCCGTTTAACCCTCTTACACCACATTGCTGTACGGCATAATTACCCTGACCTCTGGTAGCACCGCCCCAGTTGTAATAAGGTGAATTGTTGCTGTACTGAATTTCAAAAACTGATTCAGGCCCATTTTCACCAGAGGCCAAAAACATAGACCCGTAATTGCTTACCAATGTAAATGCATTGGCAGTAATCACCGCTTCCAAAGTGGTAGCAGCTTCCGTAAATTTATTCTGATACAAATACACTTTACCTAATAAAGCCTGAGCTGCATATTTAGTAATTCTTCCTTTCTGAACCTGCACTGCAGGTAAAGCTGCAACAGCAGCTGTTAAGTCTGCCTCAATTTGCTTGTATACATCTGCTTTAGGTGCACGCTTCAAAGATTTGGAATCGGTTAGGCCCAATCGCTTGTCTATGAATAAAGGAACATCGCCAAAAAATTTCACTAAAGTGAAATAATAGTAGGCACGTAAAAAATGTATTTCACCATACAGCGCTTCCTTACCTGCAAACTCCACTTTGGCACCTGCCAAATTCGTGGTCTTGTACTGCGTCATGTAATTGGCTCTGTTAATTCCTTCATAAGCACTTACCCATAGTTCCTGTAAGGTACTGTTGATAGGTGTATGAGTGTAATCATCAATCTGCTGCAAGCTTAAGACGTCAGAAGCGTTTTCTCCACCAGCTACAGCATTGTCTGATGCAATTTCTCCTACAACTACGGCCTGATTTAACCACTGCAGTGGCGTGTAAACACTCACGGCCATAGTTCTGTAATCTGATTCAGAACGCAGGTATTCTTTTTCTGTAATGATAAAATCTTCTTTGGGATCGTAGTCAACCCATTTTTTACAAGAGACACTAAGCATGGAAACCATGGCCAGACTTAGTATTGTATAGTTAAACTTTTTCATTGTTGTAATTTGTTTTCGTTAGAGTTTAATGTCTAAACCAAATGAGAAGGTTCTTGCTTGTGGATATGCTCCACGATCAATACCTGTATCCAGAATTCCTCCGGCAATTTCAGGATCAAATCCTGTGTACTTGGTAAACACAAATGCATTTCTTACCTGTACATATACTCTTAATTTGCTGAATGCCTTTTTAATAGAAGATGAAGGGAATGTATACCCTAACTGAATATTCTTGATTTTGACAAAAGAACCATCTTCAACATAACGATCACTTACGCGAATATTACTATTGGCGTCAGTGAATGAATAACGAGGGAATCTTGCATCATTGGTTGATCCTTCGCCTGTCCAGCGAGCCAATACTTCTCTTGACTTATTAGAGTAGTTGGCATTTCTTTCATAGGCTTTGTAAATATCATTCCCAATTGACGCATAAGTAAACATATTGAAATCAAAGTTTTTATACTCCAGATTCAAATTCCATCCAATGGTAAATGCAGGGAATGGATCTCCAATCTTGGTTCTATCATCTGCATTAATTTTTCCATCTCCATTGATGTCTGCAAATTGAATATCGCCTGGAACAGCCCCAGGCTGTGATGGAGCCCTGGCTATATCGGCAGCATTCTGAAATAAGCCCAGTGTTTTGTATCCAAAGAAATAACCCGGTGTCTGTCCTTTTTCAAAAACAGTAACACTCTGGCTTTGACCATTAAAATAGTATCCTCCCAAAATTCTTGCAGTACCATCATCATTGGTTGCTGTTACTTTGTTCTTGGCACTGGTGAAAGTTAAGGCAGAAGAAAAACGAAGGCTCTTACCAAATACATCGCTGTAATTGATGGTTAGGTCTACCCCTCTTGTGCTGGTAGAACCAATATTTGCTGTTGGAATAGGCACAGTACCCAAATACAAGGAAGCAGAAGGTGTAAATAATAAACCATTTACATTCTTCTGGAAATAATCGGCACTAATATTTAATTTTCTAGAAAGAAATGCAATATCAAATCCAATATTGGCTTGTAATTGTTTCTCCCAACGCAATGCATTATTAGCAGCAGAAGCTACAGTTGAACCCGGATAAAATACATCTCCGAAATTGTACCCATTACTGTTGGCAGTAGGACCATAACTAGGTCCACCTGTTACAATAGAAACATATTGAGGGTTTACATTTTCATTTCCTATAGAACCATAGCTACCTCTAATCTTTAAATAATTGATGGCTTTAGATTTAAAGAAAGACTCATTAGAAACCACCCATCCGGCAGATCCAGACAAGAAGTTGGCAAATCTATTCTCAGATCCAAATGCATAAGAACCGTCTCTTCTTAATGTTAAAGAAGCTAAGTAACGATCTTTAAAATCATAGTTTACCCTTCCAAAATAAGAAAGGTTTCTTCTGAAATACTGGTAATAATATCCGTTGATAGCATTACTATTGGTAGCATTGTTGTTTCCGGTTGCTGCAGTAAAATCAGCAAAATCCCATGAGTTAAAAGGAACATCCTGTCTGCTTGCACCTGCTGCATTGCCCGATGTTTTAGCAACTGCCATACCAGCAACAGTTTCAAACTGATGGTCCGAATTGATTTTGAAATTATAGTTCGCATAGGTTTCCCAGGTCCAGTTAAAGTTGCTGGTTTTTTCATGAGAAACACTATTGAATCTTCCTGCAACAGTTGATCCGTCTGCATTCATAGAATTGTCTACGTTCTGCGGACCATAGAACACCAGAGGATTAAAGCCCTTGGCATTACCATCGTACTTGGTATATCCAAAACGGGTAGTCAACTTTAGATCTTTCATTACATCATACTGTAATTCAAACTTTCCGTAGATCTTGGAACCCGTGTTCTTATTATATGTGTTTTCTAATTTGGTAAGGGGATTATAAATCTCTGATAATAGCAGGGTACTAAATCCATATTTACCCACTGTATTCGGAACAGTATTCATTACCGGTACAGTTGGATCAAAGTTGATGGCGCTACCAATAATAGAGTTGAAAGAATTTTCCTGAACCCCTCTTCCTGATAAAGTAACAGCTGTGGTATTAATAATCAACTTTACCTTACTGCTTAAATCGAAATTAAGGTTAGCGGTGAAATTGCCTCTGCTGAAACGGCTCTTGCTGTCTCCGCCTACAATCCCTCCCTGGTCTACATATCCCCCACTCAAGAAATAGGTCATTTTATCGCTACCGCCTCTGGCTGCAATAGAATGGGTTTGAAAAGAAGCATTCTTAAATACTTCATTTTGCCAGTTGGTACCCACACCCAGTTTGCTCAGATCGCTGAAGATAACCGGACCACCGGCAACCGTGCTCCCCTCGTTAATCATGGCTCCATATTCACTTGCATTCAATACTCCAATGGTATTGATTACATTCTGCACCCCATAGTTGCCATTAACAGTGATATCTGTTTTCTGGTTTTTTCTACCCGACTTAGTAGTAACCACAATTACGCCGTTACCTCCTTTAACCCCGTAGATGGCAGTGGCAGCTGCATCTTTTAATACGTTGATCGATTCTATATCGGCCGCATTGATAGAGTTAAAATCGGTTAAGGTTTGCGGAACCCCATCTATGATTACCATGGGATCGGTTCCCGAAAAAGAAGGAATACCTCTGATTAACACCGTAGGCTTGGATCCAGGGGTACCGTTTTGTATTACGTTTACCCCGGCAGCTCTACCCTGCAAAGCTTCTTCTGTTCTTACCGGCTTTAATTTTTCAATGTCCTCGCTCTTCACAGTAGAAATGGCACCGGAAACTTTGGTGATTTTACGTGTACCATACCCAATCACGATTACATCGTTCAGGGTATTAGCCGTACTTAATTCCAGCGCAATCCCCAGACTTCCTGAATTGGTGATCGTGTTTTTTGAAGATTCAAATCCTTCAAAGGATACAACCAGTACAGCGCCTTTGGTTACCGTAATGGTAAACTGACCCTGACCATTGGTTTGAGTGGCCAATTGGGTACCCTGAACCATAACGGAAGCTCCCGCCAATGCCTCACCGGTACTTTTATTGGTTACTTTTCCGCTAACCGTTAAGGATTGAGCGGATAACTGCTGTAGAAAACCACCCATCATAAACAGGAGGCAGAGCAGTTGAAATTTTAATCTCATAATGCAAGCTTTTTGGTGAATAAATGCAGTCGATTTAACACCATAAAACTATTTCAGCCTACATCAAGGAAAGAATTATTAACCCCATCATTACTACATCTGAATTTTTAAATCATTGATTTTTAGTGAAATAGGGTACATCAAAACTACATCATCCTTTTTTTGTTATATTCATCAAACGAAAGATTTGCTTTGCTAAGGAAAATCATTATACTTATTTGCTCTCCTCTTTTTATAAAGGCACAAAACACTATTGGCTTACCCGAAACCATTAATTTTTCCAAAAGCCAATACAACGGAGGTGCCCAGAACTGGGACATACGGCAAGACAAACAAGGAATTATTTACCTGGCCAACAATGAAGGATTGTTAACTTTTGATGGCCAATCCTGGAAAATCCACCCTTTACCCAATAAATCCATCGTCCGCTCGGTATTGATAGGTAACGACGGTCGCATCTATGTGGGTGGACAAGATGAACTCGGCTATTTTCAGCCCAATACCTTTGGAAAGCTGGTCTTTGTCTCTTTAATTCAAAATATTCCGGAGGCGGATAAGAATTTTGGGGATGTTTGGGATATTGTTCCCTATAAAAATGCGATTTATTTCAGAACAGGAAACCGGATTTTTCGCCACTTATCTGGAAAAACCACTGTTTTCAGCAATGGTGGTGCCTATGGCTTTTTGGATACGGTTAACGACCAGTTGATTTTACAGGATTTCAAGAAGGGTTTACTGGTACTGGATAAAAACAACTGGATTCCTTTGTCAACTGAAAAAACTGCCTCCGGCAATATCAACGGGGCCAATATCACCGCTATTTTATCTGTTGGTGAAAACAAAGCCCTTATTACTACTTTGAAAAATGGGATTTATCTCCTGAATCAGGGACAGATTACACAAATCAATAGTTCCAACAATGCGTTGTTTTCGAATGAAAGGATTTATAGTGCCACCACCATTAATGAAGAATGGATTGCACTAGCCACCACCAACGGGGGTGTTTATATAATAGACCACAATGGTAATATTGTTCAGCGCTTCTCAAGAACGGAAGGATTACAGAACAACAATATCCTGAGTATTTTTCTGGACAGAGAAAAAAATCTCTGGTTAGGTTTGAACAACGGGATTGATTTAATTGCTTATAACAGTGCCATCAAAAATATTTCACCCCAACTAAACGAAGAATCCGGCTACACGGCTATTGTACAAGACAATCAATTGTACTTAGGTACTTCCAATGGGCTTTTTGTTACCATCCTGCAGAAAGCAAAAGATATCAGTTTCAGCAGAGGAAGTTTTTCGCTGGTAAAAAACACCCGTGGACAGAACTGGAACTTAAGTCAGATTAATGGAAAAATATTATTGGGTCATCATGAAGGAGCATTTGAAATTATAGGGAATACAGCCATTCCTTTTTCTACCTATCCCGGTATTTGGAATTTCGCTCCTTATGGTACAGGAATCATAGCAGGAAATTATAACGGACTCTTACAAATAGAGGGCACAAATCAAAAACCTGTACCCCGATTCACAGAATCTTCCAGGTATGTTGCCATAGATAAAGATAAAAACACCTGGGTTTCTCACCCCTTTCATGGAGTTTTTAGAATTGATTCTAACTGGCAGGTCTCTACATATGGTGAGAAACAAGGATTACCCTCCTTATTAAACAATCATATTTTTTTCATTAACAATAAAATTACGGTTGGTACCGATAAGGGAATTTATCAATACAATAAAGAGACCAATCAATTTGAACCAGATGGTTTCTTCTTGAATTTGTTAGGTGAAAAAAGCATCCGTTATTTAAAAGAAGACAAGGCAGGAAATATCTGGTTTATTCATGAAAAGAACATTGGAGTAGTAGACAGAACAAATGAACAGCCGCAGGTGATTGAAATAAAAGAGCTGAGTAAGAAGATGCTGAGTGGCTTTGAAATGATTTATACAGTAGACGAGAATAATATTTTTCTAGGGGGAGAAAAAGGATTTTATCATATTAACTACAAAAAGTACAAACAGAATACACTTCCGCTGAATGTTCAGATCAGGTCTTTGTCTATTGGTAATAACCTAGACAGCGCTCTGTTTGAAGGATATTTTAATTTACTGAACTTGCCAGCCGTTCAATCAGAAGAACGAATTCCATCAATTGATTATGATTTCAATAGTGTAAGTATTCGCTTTTCTACTACTCAGCTTTATGACCAAACTAATATAGAATATAGTTTCCGGTTAAAGGGTTTAGAAAATGACTGGTCAACCTGGGGACATAGAACCGAAAAAGATTATACAAATTTGTCTCCAGGCAAATATGTTTTTGAAGTAAAGGCGCGAAACAATTTAGGTACTGAATCAGCTATTGCCCATTATACATTTATTATAGAAGCCCCCTGGTACAGAACCATCTGGGCTTATACATTATATGCCTTCTTTTTACTAGCAGGAATTTTTGGACTGTTTACATGGCAGAAGAAAAAATTTGTATTGCAACAGAAACAATTCAATGAAGAGCAAAACAAATTGGTTTATATACACGAGCTGGAGCGGAGCAAAACTGAGGGAGAACTGGCCGCATTAAGAAACGAAAAACTGGAAGCAGACCTGAATTTTAAAAATACTGAACTGGCATCTTCTGCCATGCACCTGGTTAAGAAGGGAGAATTATTAACGAAGATTAAAACAGAACTGAGTCAGATTACTAAAAAGATTGACAACGAATATGCCATCACAGAGTTAAAGAAAATGATTAAAACGCTCAGTGAAGATGAACAGTTAGATGAAGAGTGGGAATATTTTACCAAGCATTTCGATAAAGTTCATAGCAACTTTATTGTATCCTTAAAAAATATTCATCCGAACATAAGCAATAATGAAATAAAACTTTGCGCCTACCTGCGTATGAATTTAACTACCAAAGAAATTGCACAGTTGATGAATATTTCGGTAAGAGGGGTAGAAATCAGCAGGTATCGATTGCGCAAAAAACTAAACCTTCCTACCGAAGTGAGTCTGTTTAATTACCTGATTGGTATTGGAGGGGAGAATGCTTCAGGACAATAAACTATCTTTAGCTAAATTTTAACCATGAAACAACAGAATTATAAAAATCATAGTCGTCTCTTATTAGGCTGGCACGGCATAACTTTTTTCCTTCTTCTTGCAGCCCTAGTGGGGTCTGTGGCTAATCTTTTTCATGCTCCTGCCGAACACCATTATGCAGCAGCATTAATTACCATACTTACTATAGTTTGTTGTTTATTCTTTGCCTACATTAGAATCTTTGCCTTAAAAGCACAGGATAGAGCCATCAGAGCCGAAGAAAACCTTCGTCACTTTGCCTTAACTGGTAAATTATTGCCTGCTCAATTACGCATTAGTCAAATCATTGCCTTGCGTTTTGCTTCTGACGAAGAGTTTCCTGCATTGGCCACTAAAGCCGCTGCAGAAAACTTATCGAACAAAGAAATTAAGCTTTGCATCCAGAACTGGAGAGCTGACTGGTACCGCGTATAATTTTATTTTACATGACATCGGAGACATTATTGTTTCTCATAGAATCTCCAATTCGTAGCAAAATCTTCGGTGAGTGGTTGCTTAGTTAATATGGCTCTTACCATTTCAACTGGCATAGCATTGAGTTTCATGACCTGGTCATGGAACTCTTTGTAGCTCATTTTCTTCGTATCTACCAACTCTTTTTTCAAGGCATAGAACTGACGTCCGCCTGTTAAGTAAGCCAGCTGATACAGCGGGGGATATCCTCCTGTAAATGATCTTCTTACTTCTCCTTCTGCATTCGCACGCTCGTGTCCTACTTTGTCTACGAGAAAATCGATACACTGTTGTGGGGTCCATTTGCTGGTATGATAATTCAAAGAGAAAATAATTCTGGCACAACGGTGCATATGCCAGAACAACATACCAATGCGGTCTTCTGGTGTTTTGGCAAACTGCATATCCCATAAAATCAATTCCCAGTATAACGCCCAGCCTTCAGACCAGAAAGGCGTTCCAAAATTTCTATAGGTTCTGTTTCGCTGATTTACAAACTGCTGCAGATTGTGTCCGGCAATTAATTCATGATGTACCACAGCTTTTGAAAAATGTGGATTGTTTCCCCGCATACTCATCATTTTATCGGGATACGTCATGGTATTGGTGGGATAAGAAATCAGAATGTCCGCGCCCCCTAAAAAGAATGGAGCTACCAGTTGTCTCTCCGGAGTCATCATCATCATGCCCCAAGTTTCTTCTGCCAATGGCGGAATGGTAATCAACTGATTCTTCTTTAAGAAATCAATGCTCTCATTGTATAAACGCAAAATCAGTTCCGGTTGTTTGCCTTCGGGTACATAAGTATTCTTCACTTTTTCCAATGCTGCTTTCCAGTCATTTCCAAAACCCATTTCTTTAGAAGCTTTCAGCATTTCTGCCTCGCACCAGGCAAATTCCTTATTCGCAATCTCAATCAATTCTTCTGGTGTGTATGGAATCATTTCATGCTTCAACTGTCTAATTAAGGATTCTCTTCCTGCCTGCACACCCACAATTCCACTTTTATCAGAAGCAGATAAACTGCTGTTGGCCTTGGCTTTAAAAGCATTGGCATACGCATTCAAACTTTCATCCAATGACTTCTGTGTTACCGGAACCCACCAGCTAAACAAAGGATCATAGCCATTGTAAAATTCAAAAATACTTTGCACTGCATTACGTGCATTCGTAATAGCAGCGGTTGCTGCAGCCACTTCATCCGGATCAATACTATTTACTTTTTTTAACTGATCCTGCAATTGCTTTACCTCCGATACAATATCGTTCCACTCTTTGGCTACCCCTTTTGCATCAGGCTGTCCTCCTCTTCTTCTCACTTGCTCAAGCGCATATATTTTATCCGTAAAACCAATCCACTGTTTCACTTTTTGCAAGTTGGCCACATCCAATTGCAACTGTTCTAATCGGCTTGCTAAATCCCGCTTAAATAAAATATAATCCGCCTTACATTCCTGTGAAAGGTTTTTAAAATTGATGGCAGTCAATTGTGCCTGATAATCTTTTATCAGTTTTTGTAATCTTTCATTTTTTTCGGGGGAGCCAATACTCCAGTCAGCACCACCGCCGCGGGCATTGTTCAGGGCTGGACTATAATAGCGGTTCAGGACTCTGCTGTCTGCATTGAATCGTTGAATCAACGCGGGCATTTCTTGACAAGGCACCCATTCATTTGCCGAAACCTGTGCAAATGAAGCAACAGCTGTTCCAAGAATATTAGTGGCGGTAGCAAATGCCACAAAACCAATAGTCAATATTTGTTTTTTCATGCGATGTATTTTATGAAATCTATTTTGAAGTGATTTGTATGTATTTAATCTATTTATGAAACAATCCATTGCTATAAAACATACGCTTAGATAACCTGAAAGCCATGCGCATAGGGATCATCGTCATCAATAATAATCGTATTGTATCCGGTAATTCTAGCCCAGCCTTCTATGCCAGGAATAATCGCAGGCTTTCCCGCCACAGTGGTTATGCCTTCAATTGTGCCGTTGAATACAGATCCAATAATGCTTTCATGCACAAATACATCTCCTTGTTTCAACAAACCCTTTGTATACCACTGCGCCATTCTTGCCGAAGTTCCAGTGCCACAAGGAGAACGATCAATGGCTTTGTCTCCGTAAAAAACGGCATTGCGTGCAGTAGAGCTTTCTTTCATTGGCTTACCCGTCCAAAGTAAATGACTAAGTCCTTTGATATGTTCATTCTCAGGGTGTACAAATGAGTAATGATCATTTAAATATTTTCTGCAATCACGGCTCCAGCTGATGAGCTGATCGGCTGTAAAATGTTCCAGTCCTGGAAAATTTTCCTGCGGATCTACAATGGCGTAGAAATTTCCACCGTATGCTACGTCCACTAGTATAGTGCCTAATCCACTGCATTCCACTTTTAAATCAGTGGCATATAAAAAAGCAGGCACATTGGTCAGCTTAACGGAATCTACCTTTTTTCCTGTCTGCTTGTATTCTATCAAAACCAATCCGGCAGGGGTTTCTATGCGAAGCTTACCTGGAACTTTTGGTTGAACCAATCCTTCTTCAATCGCTATTGTAATGGTACCAATCGTTCCATGACCACACATTGGCAGGCAACCACTGGTTTCAATATATAAAACACCAATATCATTTTGCGGATCCGTTGGTGGATACAAAATACTCCCACTCATCATATCATGTCCACGAGGCTCAAACATTAGCCCCTTTCTGATCCAATCGTATTCACGCAAAAAATGCAATCTTCTTTCCATCATGGAATTACCTTCCAGCAATGGACCACCACCAGCAACCAGTCTTACCGGATTACCACAGGTATGTGCATCGATGCAAAAAAATTTTTTATGCGCCATAGTGCAAATGCTTTTTATTACATAGCTGTTGTATAATCATATACATTTAGTTAATATCAGGATACTATATCCGCTTTGGTAAACTCTCCATTAACTAATCTTACAATACCCGCTTCATTGTGGTTGCGCAAATACAATGGCAACAATGCATCTGGACAGTCTTGGTAACAAATAGGTCTGGCAAAACGACGAATGGCTTCAGGTCCTACCGAAGTTGTTCTTGCATCGGTAGTTGCTGGATAGGGGCCTCCGTGCACAATGGCATTACATACTTCCACACCTGTTGGTACATTATTAAAAATTATTCTGCCTACAGTCTGCTGCAAACTGTCTACCAGTTTTTCATTCGTTTTCAATTCAGACTCATTACCATAAATAGATCCGGTTAGCTGTCCTTCAATAGAAGCAATAGCAGCTTGCATTTCATTCATGTCTTTACAAAGCACCAATAAACTGCAAGGACCAAATACTTCTTTTTGCAAAGCAGGGCTCAACATAAAATGAGCAGCGGTAGTTTGCATCAATGCAGGAGCTGCCTTATAGTTTTCTTCTTCATTATCGCCATCAAACAACACTTGAATGTTTTCCGAATTAGCCAGGCTTGCTTTGTCTTTGTAAAAAGTATGGCAGATAGTTGGATTCAGCATGGTGGCGGGCGCAACTACTTTTAATCCATTCACCAATTCCTGCGCAAAAGTTTTTGCCGCTTCATCATCAATAGCAAACAATAAACCGGGGCTGGTACAAAACTGTCCCACACCCAAACTAATGGATCCTGCAAGTGCAGTAGCAATCACTGATGTTTTTTCAGCAAGGGTTTGTGGCAATAATACAACCGGATTAATGCTACTCATTTCAGCATAAACCGGTATGGGCGTTTTTCTTTTCTGTGTAGCAGTGGTGTATAATGCCATTCCTGCTTTATAAGATCCGGTAAACCCAATGGCTTTGATTCTTTCATCCATGGCCAGTTGCTGACCCAATACAGGACCTGTTCCTATTAGTGTTGCAAAAACACCCTTGGGCATATGGGTTTTTTCTGCGGCTTTCTTTACAGCTTCAGCAACCATTGCATTGGTTCCCAAATGTGATTCATGTGCTTTCACAATTACGGGACAGCCTGCAGCTAATGCAGATGCGGTATCACCACCAGCAGTTGAATAAGCGAAAGGAAAATTGCTGGCACCAAATACCAATACAGGACCAATGGGTTGCAGTATTCTTCTTAGATCAGCCCTAGGCAAGGGCTGGCGATCGGGCATGGCTGTATCAATAACCGCATCACACCAATTGCCTTCTCTTAGCAATTTTGCATATAGATTCAACTGTGTGCAGGTTCTTCCCCGTTCTCCCGTTAATCGGGCCAATGGCAATGCTGTTTCTTCCTGTGCTATTTGAAGCAATGTATCACCACAGTTCATAATTGCTTCAGCAATAGCCTCTAAAAATTCAGCCCGTTCAATAAATGTTTTTTTGGCAAAGGGGATAAAAGCTGCCGATGCTTCCTCTAACGCTACTTCTATTTCTGCAGATGAGCTGATAGCAAAGGTTTCGGGAAGATACTCTTTCTTTAAAGTGCTATAAGATTGTAAAAAAATAGACATGTTATAATTCAGAATGCTTTATAAAAATTAGCCTAGAGTTATTAAAACCAAAACGTTTACAAACAATGGTACCCACTTGGAAAAATATTAGAAATTGAGTGAAAGATAGTCCGGCAACTGCGGTCTGCAGTTCAGCGCATCTTCTACAATCTTGGTTACGCGATGCAACTCTTCTCCCTCTAAAGGTAATCTTGGAGCTCTTACATGCGGAGAGCCAATATCCGTAAGGGTTGCAGCCACTTTAATATACTGAACCAGCTTTGGATGAATGTCAAGCTCTAGTACAGGAAGAAACCAGCGATAAATGCTGAGCGCTTCTGGTAAGCGGCCGGCTTTAATCAATCTATATATTGCAACAGTTTCTCTGGGAAATGCATCTACCAAACCTGCAATCCAACCATCTGCTCCCAAACACAATTCTTCTAACGCCAGTGTATCTACCCCGCATAATATTTTAAATCGATCTCCGAATCTGTTTATCATGCGTGTTACATTCGATACATCACGGGTAGATTCTTTTACCGCCTGAATGTTTTCGCATTCTGCCAAAGAAGCAAACATGTCCAATGTTACCTCTATTTTATAGTCTACCGGATTATTATAAATCATTATGGATTTGGAAGTGGCATTGGCTACCGCTTTAAAATAAGCAACCGTTTCAGCGTCATCCGATTTATAGCGCATAGGGGGCAATAACATGAAGCCATCGGCACCTGCGGCAGTTGCCTCTTTTGCAAAAGAAACAGCAGCTTTGGTAGTAGATTCTGCAATATTTACAATAACTGGGAAATCAGGACCAGCCTCTTTTTTAGCGATTTGCAACAATTGAATTTTTTCTTCATTCAAAAGCGTACTCGCTTCACCCAAAGAACCACCTATAATTACTCCATCAACGCCTGCATTAATCTGGGCCTGGAGATTCTTAACAAACAAAACCCCATCTAAACTTTCATCAGCATGAAAGGGGGTTAACAAGGCAGGATATACTCCTTTCCATTGTGGGTTGGCCATCGTTAAAAATTTAGATAACCAA
Organism: Sediminibacterium sp. TEGAF015; assembly: GCF_025997995.1. GTDB lineage: Bacteria > Bacteroidota > Bacteroidia > Chitinophagales > Chitinophagaceae > Sediminibacterium. The sequence goes on from NZ_AP026683.1 coordinate 2,220,310, forward strand.
TTTAACCAAAACAAATGGATTTTATCGGATTAAATGCATGAGCGTATTGTAGTCGGAAGTATAAGCGATGATATTATTATAGCTGGAAAATTCTTCTTCTGTATGCATGGTAGTAATGGCCACTGCTTTCATGCCTGCATTGGCTGCTGCTTCAACACCCTTGGGCGCATCTTCAAAAACTATACAGTTTTCAGGTGCTACTCCCAGATTCTGGGCTCCTTTTAAAAACACATCCGGATTAGGTTTACTTACCGGCACATCAAAGGCGCTAACGATACTGAAAAAATAAGACCGGATCTGTAACTCATCCAATACAAAATCAATATTAAAAGGAATGGCTGCAGAACCAATTGCCATGGGTATTCCAGCAGATCTAGCAGCTTCCAGAAAATCCATTAAACCAGGTAAGGGTTTCATAACGGGACGATAGATTTCCTGGTATTTTCTTTCTTTGGCCATTTCTATTTCCTGCACTTGTTCAGGACTAAAATGTCCTTTGCCAAATACACGGTCCAATAATTCTGAATTCTTCCCGTACATTTCTGCTGCTACTTGCTCAAAACTCATGTTGGCTCCCAGATCATTCACCAATACATGGTACCATACTTTTTTATGGTAGGCCATATCATCTACAATTGTTCCGTTCAAATCAAATAGAAATGCAGTGGATGCCATGAAAATACTTTTCACGCGAAGGTAACTATTTATACCCGGTAGCAATTTTAAACAACAATTTCAGATAAGACTTAACTGAATAAGCATTCACTTGAAACCGTAAGGCATCTTTGGCTATTATTATCGCCTCCTCTTTATCGTGTTTGGCATGGTATTCACGATGTGCCAGATTAGCAAAATAGAAAGAGAAATTTTTTCTGGAAGCTTTCTCTGATTCTACTCTGAGATGCTCGGGTAAATGTGCTATATTATAAAGCATCGTATTATAAATATCAAAGAAATTCTTCCTGTTTTTAAAGGATGCGGAAGTTATGTTCGCTTCATGATTTCTATACTTCGCCAAAACTTCCGGATGGTAAGCAACCGGATATTTAGCCGCGATTCTGTTCCACATCAACCAATCTTCTGAACAGTTCACTAAATAGAAAGATCCCAGATCTTCATAAACGCTTCTCTTTACCACCATCGCCGGTGGTTCCAGCCACTGCCTGATAGCGATACGCTGATGCCAGTTTTTCAACAACCCTCTTTCATCTCCAACTGGCTCATTGGTCCACACTGGTTTGCCATTGTCATCTACCGCTCTCCAGTCTGTACAGGCTGCGCCAGCTTCTGGATAATCTACAAACAGTTGAGTAATCGCTTTATAGAAACCTGGTTCTACATAATCGTCCCCATGGAGTATATGGACATACTCGCCAACAGCTCTTTTAATACAGGTTTCAAAATTCCTGACATTACCTACATTAATCGGCTGTCTGTAATAAGCAACTCTTCCTTTACCAACCCTTTCTACAATTTCAGCCACATCTCCTTCATTACTCACATCATCAACTACTTCTATTTGCATGATATCTGGACCCATGTCTTGTGCCAATACTGAACGCAAAGTTTGCTCCAGATAGGGCAGACCATTGTATACAGGAATCATGACCGACCATTGCAATCTTTTGGTATCAGGAGAAAGCGGAGGAATAACAGGTGGCGTAGAAGGAATTCGCTCAAAAACAGTTTCAGGCATTCAGTCGATAATTGGGTATTTAAAAGTAGTGCTGTTATTGCAAACAACACTACTTTTTCAATTAAGACTTAATTAAAATATATACGCCATCATGAAAACAAAGTTTCTTCCAGGAGCATTGAGTGGCAAACTATTATTGATGAATCTGCTTAAATGTTCTCTATAGGTAACATTGAATAGGTTTTGTGCTACTGCAGTCAAATGAATTTTAGTTACTGGTTTCCATTTAAAGCCCAGGTCGGTAACTGTAAAATCTCCGGTGGTTTTTTCATTAAAAGCAGCCGAAACCCTGTTCTGAGCAAAGCTCCGGCGAATGTATAAATACGGTTGCATTTTACCCTGCAGCAGATCAGCAGTTAATTTATACCTGATTTCAAATGGATTGATTTCAGGTAAGGGTTGATTTAACACCCTGTTCTGACCGCGAACATAGGCCATAGTAATATCCTGATTCAATACTTTGTCCAATTGCTGATTCCAACTCAATTCAAATCCCATGATGCTTGCTTCTTTCACATTGATGTATTTGCGAACACCGGGAGAAGTGGCAACAACAGGTTTTAAACTCGGATCAACCACTGTAGTAATATAATCAGTTAGAAAAGCATAATAACCATTCATCTGAAACAGTGTATGTTCGGTTTTGTATCTCAAAAGAAAATCTACTTGTGTATTGGCTTCTGGCTTTAAATGTGGATCTCCTACTACTTCATAGGCATCTAGCCCCACAGGCAAATAGTTGATAAACTTTTCTGTGATACTAGCGCTTCTTACCCCACGTCCTACCCAGAAAGATGCCTGCCAGTTTTGATTGAAGTATCGGCTAAGACCCGCACTAATACTGGCATTCAGGTCGTTGGCAACCAGAGTTGAATTAGCACCCATTGTTTTTGCTGCAGGCTGATTGGGTTTAGAATGAACCCAATCCATCCGTCCCGATACGGTTAACTGGTATAAGCCCATCTTTTTTTCTGTGTGTACAAAAGCACCGGTTCTGATTATAGAACCCTGTTGCCAGAGGGTATCATAAAATGTTTTTCCAGCCATCATACCAGTTAACATTTTTCTGGATCGGGTACCATTGGCATATTCATACTTCATATCTGCGCCAACATACCAAACGGTTGTGGGTCTTCTGATGGTAATTTCAGTTCTTCCTCCACTGGTTTCGGTATTGGCATATACATGCGATAACATGGTTGTAGAAGCAGGTCTTAATCCATTCCCCATCTGGTGATCTACCAGTGAAGTATAAACCTGTGTATTCCATTGGCTATACCATTTGTGCTGTGCACTTACCTGATACTTAGCTTGAATCATCCAGGTATCATCGCTTAACAAATCCATCATTAAGGTAGGAAAGCTGGTATTACGGGTAAAATTTCGGGTGATATTAACAGAAGCAATCTTGCCTGGTTTTAGCAGATACGCAGCACTCAAATTCAGCGCTGTTCTATTAAATACACCAGGCAACAAGGTTCCACTTCCGTCTTTATAATCATCTCCGGCAGAGTAGGAAAGCGCTGCAGCAGTCTGAAACTTTTGAGTACTCAAATTAATATAGGCTTCTGTTCTGCGATTGGTTCCATTGGTTTCATATCCTGCACCAATACGACCATTCACTACTGTTTTATCAGAAAAAACAGGGTCATTCATTTTAAAATTAATAACCGCTCCAGTTGAAGGGCCATAACGAAAATTGTGCGGACCTTTTAATAATTCTATCTCCTTTATCTGATTAATCATGACCTGACTGCTCGGAGGATCCATGCGGTTGGGACAAGCCTGATGCGCACCCACTACTCCGTCTGTTACTAGGTTTAACTGTTCCCACTTGAATCCGCGGAATACGGGATCAAATCCAAAATTGCCGGATTTACGAATGGCATTAAAACCAGCAATCTGTGTTAATACCTGTGTGGCATCGTGCTGAATCCAGTCAGCAGATTTTAACTGATAGGTTTTCTGAGGTGTTTTTCCTTTTACCGCATACACACTCACCGGAGCCAGGGTTCTGCTGAAAAAGGAATCGTAACTTAATTGTTGAAGATTTTTTACTGATTGATTTACCTGACCATTGATGGCATTGATTGGTTGTGCGGTTAGGGCAAAAGCCGGTATAAGAAGGCTCGGCAGCGCCTTCATAGAACGAATGTTCATGACATTGTTTTTAAATGATTTGAAAAAAATTCAGACTAAAAAAATGTCATGCCAACTGTGGGGGATGAAAAATATCGCTTATAAAGTACCGCCTTAGGAGAGGTGGCTGTTCATAAGCATAAACAATTGCATTTTGTATTTCAAAAAAATCGATTTGCAGAAAACTATATTGATGACATATATTTCCTCCTGGTAGGTTAAGTTGGTGCGAGGCTTTTTCTGCAGCCCGCTGTTGTTCCTTCTCTGCCTCTCGCATTTTTTGCGTTAACTGACATTTGCCTTTACATTGTAAAGCTGGTTTGTCTTTATTAACACAATTCTGTAAATAAATTGCACGATTAATGGCATAATCTGCTTTTAAGATATATCCTGAAAATACCTGCACCAGCAAAGCTCCTAGCATTAGAAATATCACTCCATTCTTCGCCATAAACACAGCACAAAGTTACCGCTATTTTTAGAATTAATTTATGATTCAAATCATGTTCGATAATTTTATAGACAATCAACAAAGAATGAAAAAATTCAGTTTCAGAAGTTTCCTGCAACCTTTACTCATTATTACAATTTATTTATTAACCACTTTAACAGCAATTAACGCTCACAATAAAATCGATCAGCCAAAAGACTTTAACAAAAGCCAACCGTTGGATGCAGGTATATCCACCTTTATTAAAAACGTCTGGATAATTGATGGTACAGGAGCTGTTCCTTTTTTTGGCGCAGTCAGAATTGAGGGAAATAAGATTCTGGCGGTAGGCAACTTAACACCCCTGAAGGGAGAACGGGTTATTGATGGCCGGCAACAATACATAACACCAGGTTTTATTGATTCACATAGTCATCATTTTGGCAGCCTTAAAAAAGAACCACAGAGTATAGCAATGACCAACCAGGGTATTACTACTATATTGATTGGGCAGGATGGTGACAGTTATCCAATGGATACACTTCAGGCATTTTTTGCTAAAAACAAAGTAGCAGTAAATGTTGCCAGCTATACAGGTCATAGTAGTCTTCGTGAAAAAATTATGGGCCGAAACAATGTATTTAGAGCAGCCAGCTTAAGCGAAGTTGATAAAATGAAAAAGACGCTGGCGGCAGATTTGCAAAAGGGTTCATTTGGCTTATCAACTGGATTGGAATATGAATCTGCTTTTTATAGCAGCAAGGAAGAAGTGATTGCACTTGCTCAAGTTGCTGCTGATTTTAAAAGAGGATATATCAGCCATATCCGCAGCGAAGACATCCAATTAAAAGATGCTATTGATGAAATTATTGAAATTGGAAAAAGAACAGGTATACCGGTGAAGCTTTCTCATATAAAAATTGCCAATAAAAACGATTGGGGAAAAGCAAAACAGGTGATACAAACACTGGACAGTGCAAGAAAAGCAGGCATTGATATTACTGCGGATATATATCCTTATACATTCTGGAATTCTACCTTAAGAATCTTGTTTCCTGATAAAAAATTTACAAGCCTGAAAAGTGCCGAACTGGCCACTCAGCAATTATTTGATCCCGAGGAATCTGTTCTGGTTCGCTTTGCTCCATTTCCTTCCTATGCGGGAAAAACAATTGCAGCGATTGCGAAAGAAAGAAACGAGTCTGCTCCCGCCACACTGATACAATTAATTAAAATGGCAGAAGCCTATAAAAAAGCAAACCCCGGTGCAGGTAGTGTAGAAGCCCTTGCCGGTAAGTCTATGCTGGAAGCAGATATGATAGATTTTATGCGTTGGGAGCACGCCAATTTTTGTTCGGATGGCGCAGCCGGTGGCCATCCCCGTGGTTATGGGGCTTTTACCAGAATTCTGGGTAAATACATCAGAGAACAAAAAATACTTTCACTTGCTGAGGCAATTCATAAAATGACAGGATTAACGGCAAAGCATTTACAAATTGAAAACAGAGGTGTGATTGCAGCTGGTAATTTTGCCGACCTGGTTCTGTTAAATCCGGATATTGTAGAAGATCATGCCACTATTGAAAATAGTAAAGCCCTTTCTACTGGTATTAAAATGGTCTGGGTAAATGGAGAACTGGTGTATCAGAACCAAAATGCGACCAATCAATTTCCCGGTGTGCTGATTAGAAAGAGGCTTTAGAAACAAGTTAATCATATTGGTAAGACACACCAACATATAGAAACAAAATTGCAAGATGAAAAAATTGGCTTTTGTATTAACAAATGGATTGTACCCAACTTCTGATGCCAAAACAGCGCATGGATTAGTTAGGGGCACAGAGCGCTTTTTAATTACCGGTGTAATTGATCAGCAAGCTACAGCTGGAAAAGATGCCGGAGTTATTTTGGATGGAATACACAGAAGCATTCCCATTTATGCAAATCTTGAAGATGCCTGGGAAGCTCATACCGAAACAACAGTACTGGTGATAGGAGTAGCCACTGTAGGTGGTGTATTGCCTACGGATATGCTCGTAATTATAAAAGCAGCCATTGAGAAAGGTTTATCCATTGTTAATGGTTTACACGATTACTTAACCGATCACGCAGATATTGTTGAACTGGCGGGTAAAAAAGGAGTTAGCCTTACAGATATCAGAAAGCCAAAGAAAAGAGCAGACCTGCATTTTTTTACGGGAGATATTTTTAAACTACCTACTCCGGTGATTGCTGTCATTGGGATGGATTGCGCAATGGGAAAAAGAACCACTGCAAGATTATTAAAAGAAGCCTGTGCAAAAGAACAGATTAAAACAGAAATGATTTATACAGGCCAAACAGGATGGTTACAGGGGAATGAGTATGGTTTTATTTTTGATTCTACCTTGAACGATTTTGTTTCTGGAGAATTAGAAAATGCCATCCTCAGCTGTGCTCGTGAGGTAAACCCTTCGCTTATTTTTTTAGAAGGACAGTCTGCCTTAAGAAATCCTAGCGGACCCTGTGGTCTTGAATTTCTGATTTCAGGAAATGCCAAATATACTGTTCTAGTGTTTGCACCAAAGAGAATCTATTTTGACAACGAACCACATTGGGGTAAAATACCTTCTGTAGAATCTGAAATCGAAATCATCGAAAAATTTGGATCTAAAGTAATTGCACTAGCAATGAATACAGAGGGATGTACCCATGAAGAAGCATTAGTGCTAAAAGCAGCATACGAAGAAAAATTGCAGTTGCCTGTGCTGGCACCTTTACAAAAAGGAGTGAGCGAGTTAATTCCCGTTTTGCAGCAGCTTATTGAGGGAAATAAAATTTAAATCCGGTATCGCTCATGAAAATCACCTCCATCAACTCTTTTATAAAACACCTCCCTTTAAAAAAGCCTTATACCATTTCGTATAATACTTACGACACCGTATCCATTGTTTTTACAAAAATCACTTTGGCAAATGGAATCGTTGGAATTGGAACAGCCAGCCCGGCAGAAGACGTAGTGGGAGAAAGTCCCGAACAAACACTAATTAATTTAGAATCTGATACAGTGCAGTCATGGGTAGGGGCCGACATCCGTTCTTTTCTCAGCATTATTACAGATATCAGAAAAACTTTTGCCCACTTGCCCGGAACACAAGCAGCTTTAGACATTGCTTTGCACGATGCTTTTGGAAAATGGGCGGGTATTTCAGTTGCCCGATTTTACGGAATAAAAAGAAATGCCTTGCCAACTTCGGTTACTATCGGAATTAAAAGCGTTACCGACACAGTAGCAGAAGCCGTAGAATATTATGCCAATGGATTTTCCATCTTCAAATTAAAAACTGGTTTGTCTGTAGAGGAAGACATTGAAAAAATAGTATTGCTTCATGAAAAATTCAAGGAGAATATTCAACTCAGAGTTGATGCCAATCAGGGATATACACTCGCAGATCTTATAAAATTCATGGAAGCTACCCGTTCCATCCCTTTAGAATTGATTGAACAACCTTTGAAAGTAGGAAAGGAAATGGAATTGGTTTCACTTTCAGAAGAACAAAGAAACAAGCTGGTTGCCGATGAGTCTTTGCATCAGGAAACCGATGCCATTCGTTTTGCACAAACGAATCGTCCATTTGGCATTTACAATATTAAACTCATGAAATGCGGCGGTATTACTGGTGCCAGAGAAATTGGGCAGATAGCCCGTGCCGCCGGAATCAACTTATTCTGGGGTTGCAACGATGAGAGCATCATCAGCATAACAGCAGCTTTACATACAGCTTATAGTTTTGAAAATACAAAGTATCTGGACCTGGATGGTAGTTTTGATTTAGCAGAAGATCTAGTAAAAGGTGGTTTCGAAATTAAAAACGGGTTGCTCATGATTAATGAACAACCCGGTCTCGGATATGATTGGATCTAGGCAGGTAACCAACAATTACACTATAAAGTTGCCCGCTTCCATTTTTTATTTTGTATTAAGTTATAGACAATACTCACTGCCAATCCAATTGCTACTCCCTTTAGCAAGTCTGTAAATACAACAGCCAATATTGTAACAATAAAAGGAAGAAACTGCTGCATACCACTATGCCACATATGCCTGAAAGTCTTGATGCCGGCTAGTTTAAACCCAATTAGAATAAGAATAGCAGCTAGTGTAGCCATTGGGATTTTATTTAACAAAGCAGGTATGGCCAATACAGAAACCAATAAAAAGACACCATGTACAATGGCTGCTAATTTTGTTTTGGCACCTGCATTTACATTGGCAGAAGTTCTTACAATTACGGAAGTCATGGGAAGGCCTCCCAGCAATCCGGAAATGATATTGCCAACACCCTGCGCTTTTAATTCAGTATTTGCATTTGAAATTCTTTTCAGGGGATCCATTTTATCTCCTGCTTCCAAACAAAGAAGGGTTTCAATACTCGCAACAATGGCTATCGTAATTCCTACTACCCAAACTTTCAACTGTAAAAATCCGGCTACTGCAGGGAAGGTAAACTGACCAAAGAATTCATCCACTGAACTAGCTATGGGTAATAACACCAAGTGTTCGTCTTTAATTTCCCAGGCAGGTACAATCGCTTTAAAAAGCTCATTCAGTAAAATACCCGCAATAACCGCAGCCAATGCACCAGGTATGGTTTTAATTTTTTTAAGGGCGGGCACTTTGTTGAAAGCTATAATGATCGCAACTGAAATAATTGCTACCAGTATAGCGCCCGTATGAGCAAAATTAAACGCATGAATCAGCTCAGTAAAGAATCCTTTATCGGCTTCTATCAATTGATAAGAATAAAAGTCTCCCTCATGCTCTACATCATAACCAATTGCATGAGGCAACTCTTTTTTAATAATGATGATACCTATGGCTACGAGCATCCCTTCAATTACACTAGTTGGAAAATAGCTGGAGATTCCCCCTGCTTTTACCAGACCCAGTATTAGCTGAATGGCCCCTGCAATTATGACTGCAGACAAAAAATGCTGATAACCCAGATCGGTAATGGCTACCAAAATAATGGCAATTAAACCAGCAGCAGGACCAGATACACTTACGTTGGAATTGCTTAAATATCCAACCGCTATGCCGCCTATTACACCTGATATAATACCTGCAAAAGGCGGTGCTCCGCTGGCAACTGCTATGCCTAAACACAGCGGTAATGCCACTAAAAACACAACCAATCCTGCCAATAGATCAACCTTAAAATACTTTGTTGTTAGTTTCATGATATTTTTCTTCTTAATGAACAGCAACTAATTTTTCTTCTAAAGTAGACTGATGTATAAGTGTCTTAAAGAAATCAACTTCGCCAGTTTCTACATTATACATGGCCCCTACAATTCCAATTTTACCAGCAAGGAAATACTCTTTTATAATATCACTTCTGTGTAAAATCTCTTCCATACTGTTTTCTACATTGGCGTATGCCACATTGTCTCTGAAACAATGTTCATCTTTTTTCTTTAGCATCGCTTTACTGATGGCGGGCTTAATAGCACTTAATAACCCGGTGATATGACCATCGCGTACATCAGCTTGTGCGCTCTTTACTGCTCCACACTCTGTATGTCCTAAAACAACCAGCATTTTAGAACCCACATATTTCACAGCATATTCCAAACTCCCCAAAATGCTATCGTTCACAATATTCCCCGCTACACGAATACTAAATAAATCACCCAGACCCTGATCAAAAATCAATTCAACAGAAGTTCTGGAATCCATACAGCTAAGAATTACACCAAAAGGAAACTGACCTTCGCGGGTTTCATTGATCATCTCAAGATGATCATGGTTTCTAGATAAGTTCTGAACAAATCTGTTGTTTCCTTCTACCAATAACTCAAAGGCCTTCTCTGGCGTTAGGTTTTCTAAATACTCTTTTGAATGCTTTCTCATATATTATTATTGATGTTATTGCCCCATAGGACAATATCTTGTTTCATTAAAAAATGGAATGGTAAAAGAGGTAATGGAGTCACCCAAAAATGTCCAGTATTACTGGAACAAAGAATTGAATCGATAAACCTATTCGCCAGAAAGTGGCGACATTGGGTTTTAGAAATAAGACTTACGACTTTACAAAATAATTACCTCTGTAAATTATGCGAGATTGGGAGGAGGAACCAAGAGTTCTCTATGAAATGCCTGATAACCTTCTGGATGAAGTGAATGGCCGTGTGCAACAGAAGTAAACCCAAGGGTTATAATTGCATCAGTGGCATGCAAATACTCTTCTAAAAAACCATTGGTACTATGTGGTTTTTCTTCTGAAGTATTGTTTAAAGGATTGGCAGATTCTTCTTCGCCACCATTATCAATTGGCCAGTCAATATTTGTGCAAGCCTGATGGTCGTGCTGTTTTACCATTACAAAAGGCGTACTAATCGTTAACCATATTAAGGCCAACACAAAAAACGCGGCATTCAGTTTTTGCAGGAAAATAGATATAGTACTTCTTTTACGCATTGTTTACAACCAGAAGTTGTAAAGTAAAAGTAATACAAATCAACTATAAGTTGTACAACTGGATTCTATTAAGAAAATTTTATCATTTCTTTATCCATCCATTTTCTCTGTACCACTGGATGGTATGCTGAAGCCCTTCTGGTAATGGGTAATCGGGATTGAAGCCCATATTCTTTAATAAACTCGCATCTACCGCCCAGTTGGGTGCCTGAAATTCTTTGAGGCGTTCTGTGTTGAGTACCGGTGTCCTTCCTCTCAAATTCCCAATCCACTCACTTACATGCGCTGCTACTTTAGCAACAGGAACAGGTACGATAATCGGAAGGGTCTTTTTTCCTAAAATCTGTTTAACCAAATCATTGAATTCCTTGGCAGTATAATTAACAGTATCACTTAAAAGAATATTCCTAGAAGTTATAGGTTGTTCAATACTTAAGAACACAGCTTTACATACATCGGCTACATGAATAAAACTCAATTGCTGTTTTGTATTGCCAATGTACAATTCCAGATGCTGGTTAAGGGATTGTATCAATACCAGTAAATCCTTTTCGCGCGGACCATACACCGTGGTGGGGTGCACAATCAGATAGGGAAACTGATTTTTGGTGGCCAGCATTTTTTCAGCTGCCAACTTACTCTTTCCGTAAGCAGTTATAGGGGCTTGTTCGTGGGTTTCTGCTACCGGATCAGACCCTTTACCCGGACCATAAGAAGCCAGACTGCTCAGGAACACAAAACGTTCAGGAACCATATCCAGTTCTATCAATGCATCAACTAGTCTTTCGGTATTGTGCAGATTAACTTTATAATATTCATCCAGCACAGTGCTCTTTGTTAAGCCTGCAGCATGTACAACCACATCAAACTTTCCATGGATGGCTGCATTCTTTTCAATTTGTTGCTTCAGCTTTTCCGCATTGGAAAAATCCATTTCGAAAACATGCAGGTCTTTGTGTTTCAAATATCCCTTGCTGCTCGAAGATCTGATTCCGGCAAATGTTCGGTACCCTCGTTTAATAGCTTCTTCTACCAGAAAGCTTCCAATAAATCCACTCGCTCCGGTAATCAGGATATTCTTCATGTAGTAATGCTTTAGAAATGTTTGATAAAACAGCGTCTTCGCTTGTGTTGCCTTGCTGGGAAATGATCCCAGATGCTTTGGACTTTTTTATTTTCTTCCAGTTCAGGATTGGATTCAATGATTTTGATTCCCGCTTTTTGATAATTCTTATGAAACTCTCTTAGTACAATAGCATTTACCCCTTTACCCTGTAAAGTTTTATCTATACCTATTAAAAGCAAATCTGCTTCTGTATTTTTCTTTAACGCTTTTAGCAAATGAATAAAGCCGAATGGAAATAAAGAGCCATTGGCTTTTTGCAATGCCTTTGAGAGAGACGGCATTGAGATACCAAAACCTACCAGTTGATTGGCTTCGTTGGCAATCAGTGTGATGCAATCTACTCGAATCATAGAGAAATACATTTTGACATAATAGTCAATCTGTCTTTGAGTTAATTCCACCACTCCATATAATTCTGAATACGTTTCGTTTACCAACTTGAAAACCTCACTGGCGTATGGTTTTAAATGTTTGGTAGACGTCATTGGCACTACATGTAGCTTGTATCTTTTCTCAACCAGATCAGCAATTTTAGCAATGTTCTCAGGTAGTTTTTCGGGTACATTAATTCTGTACTCAACCCAGTCTACTGCTTTTCCATATCCCAACTGCTCCATCATAACAGGATAGTAAGGATAGTTATAAATAGTAGCCATGGTACCAATTTCCTGAAAGCCTTCAATCAGCATCCCTTCAAAATCAAGATCGGTAAAACCCAATGGACCATGAACAGCGGTACATCCCAGCACTTTTGCCCATCCTTCAACTGCCGCTAATAAAGCACGAGGGACTTCAATGTCTTCAATGAAATCAATCCATCCAAACCTTAGGTAATTGTTCTTCCAGGTTTCAACGTATTTTTTATTATAAATAGCTGCTACCCTGCCCACCACTTTTCCATTTTGATAAGCAACCCAGTATTTGGCTTCGCAAAAATCGAATGCCGGATTCTTGGCTCTATTTAAAGTAGCTGCTTCATCAAACCGAAGTTTGGGAATATTATAGGGGTTGCCCTTATACAATACATAAGGGAGATCCAGAAAAGCATTCATTTGCTTTTTGCTGGTAACTTCTTGGATAATTGTTTCCATGTTGGAAATAAAGTTACGCTACAGAAACGTGTCTTGCCAAACCTAATTCGTTGGCAACCATTTGCAGCTTTTCCAACGCGGTATCCAATTGTTCTTTGGTATGTGTGGCCATGATAGACATCCTGATTAAGGAAGAATCACTCTTCACCGCAGGAGATACCACCGGATTCACAAACACACCCTCTTCAAACAAGCGCTGTGTAAACTTGAAAGTAAGGAAGTTATCTCTGATATAGATAGGAATAATAGGCGTTTCAGAAGCACCCATCTCAAAGCCCAGTTCCTGTAAAGCATTTACCATATAAGAGGTATTGCTCCATAGTTTTTCTAGTCTTTCGGGTTCTCTTTGTATAATTCTTAAAGCGGCAAGTGCAGATGCAGTTGCAGAAGGAGGTGTACTAGCACTGAAAATCATCGGGCGTGCCGTATGCTTCAGGTAATTAATCATTTCTTTGCTTCCAGCTACATAACCACCCAAAGAAGCGAGGGATTTACTGAAAGTTCCTACAATTAAATCTACCTCGTCTGTTAAGCCAAAATGATCTGCGGTTCCTTTACCCAGTTTACCCAGCACACCCAAAGAATGAGCATCATCCACCATCACCAGTGCCTGGTATTTCTTTGCTAATTGAACAATTTCAGGGAGCTTACAAATATCTCCTTCCATACTGAAGATGCCATCCACCACTATCATTTTAATAGTGTCCAACGGAACAGTACTAAGCTTTTGCTCTAGGTCCTGCATATTGTTGTGGGCATATTTCAATACTTTGGAAAAAGAAAGTCTGGAACCTTCAATGATAGACGCATGATCCAGTTCGTCTAATATAATCACTCCGTTTCTCCCTGTAATAGCAGAAACAGCTCCTAAGTTGGTTTGAAATCCAGTAGTAAAAGTTAAAGCTGCTTCTTTGCCAATATGTTTGGCTAAGGCGTCTTCCAGCTCAACGTGTAAATTGGAAGTGCCATTCAGGAAACGGGAACCGGAGCAGCTACTGCCGTATTGGTCAATAGCATCTTTAGCAGCTTTTAATACTTCCGGATGATTGGTCAAACCCATATAACTGTTAGACCCAAACATTAAAACACGCTTGCCGCCAATCATTACTTCTGTGTCATTGTTTTTTTCAATTGCACGGAAATAAGGATAAATACCTGCGCTTTTTAATTCGTCCGGTGTAGTGAAGCTTCTAATTTTTTCCAGTAAACTCTCTTGAATCATTCTTTTTACAATTTTGACTTTTCTGATTGAAACGCAGATTTCGAATCAAAAAACGCTGAATAAGCATTTTTATTCAGGCTGAAACATTTGCAAAGGTATTAAATAATAGGAAGTTAACAGTAAAACAATATGAATATCACACGGATTTAGTAGAAATTTACTAAAAAAGACCCCAAAAAGCCCGTTTTCATAAACAAAACGACCATATTTACCCTATAAATTGCAAAAAAATGATTAAAAATCTATTGCTCAGCCTTGCATTGCTTTGCTTAAATTCAGTTGTATTTAGTCAAACCGAAGTAATCTCCTTATATCAAGGAAAAATTCCGGGTTCAGAGAACTGGAACTGGTCGGAAGCTGAAAACACTCAAAATGATTGGGGATTAAGAATCGTTTATAATGTATCTAATCCAACCCTCACTGTATTTAAACCAGAAGAAGGAAAAGCCAATGGTACTTCCGTGATCATTGCACCTGGAGGTGCTTTCAGGGCTTTGTCCATTGACAATGAAGGGTATGATGTTGCAAAATGGTTGGTGAAAAAAGGAATCACGTGTTTTGTATTGAAATATCGTTTGGTTAAAAGTAACACTACCGACCCTGTTACAGAGATGAATGCAATTTGGGGATCTGATAAATTCAATCAACAGAATATGGAGTTAATTCCATTGGCCATTGCCGATGGAAGAGCTGCCATTGCTTATGTTAGAACACATGCCGATGAATTTAAATTGGATCCTAACCGAATTGGCATCATGGGTTTTTCCGCGGGGGGAACAGTAACCGCTGGAACAGCATACGGGTTCAACGAAGCCAATAAGCCGAATTTCATTGCTCCTATTTATGCATACTTTCCAAAAGAACTACAACAGAAATTATTGCCAGGGGCACCTCCCGCCTTTATTCTGGCAGCAACGGATGATCACTTAGAACTCGCTAGCCATAGTATAGATTTATATAGTCAGTGGTTGGCCAATAAACAATCAGCAGAATTACACGTGTATGCTAAAGGAGGTCATGGCTTTGGAATGAACAAACAAAAAATTCCCACCGATGGCTGGATTGAGCGATTCGCTGACTGGTTAGGCATGAACAACTGGTTAACGAAAAGCAGTTATGATCCCGCTTTAGCGGCCTATGAAAAAAAATCTTTTGACTTTAGCACAGATAAAAAATTACCCTATCGAATTTTATATCCTGAAAACTATGATCGGAATAAAAAGTATCCTTTAATCCTGGTGCTGCATGGTGCAGGAGAAAGAGGAAACGACAACGAAAAACAACTGGTACACGGATCCAAACTATTTTTAAAAGCTGAAAACAGAACGCAGTTTCCTGCTATTGTTGTGTTTCCACAATGCCCCTCCGATTCCTATTGGGCTACCTCTTCTATTGACAGAAGCAAGAATCCCATTCAGTTCAGATTCAATTACGACAGTATTCCCAACTGGCCACAGGCCGCAGCTATTGAACTGGTAGAAAAGCTAAAAAAAGAAGAAGCGGTAGACAAGAGCAGGGTTTATATTACTGGTTTGTCTATGGGAGGGATGGGCACTTTTGAAGCAGTGTACAGAAATCCAGGATTGTTTGCTGCAGCAGCACCCATTTGTGGCGGAGGAAATGAAAGCCTTTACAGTGATAAAGTAAAAGAAACGGCCTTTCGTGTATTTCATGGAGATGCAGATGCGGTAGTAAAAGTGGATTTATCCAGAAATATGGTGGCTCGCTTAAAAGAATTAAATGTTCCTGTAGAATACATTGAATATCCGGGCGTAAATCACAACAGCTGGGACAATGCATTTGCAGAACCCGATTTCATTAGTTGGTTATTTAAACACCAGCTGAAAGAAAAAAAGAAGGCTCGTAAATAAATCAAACTTTTAGTGAAGGTTGATAAAATAAGGTTGCAATAGCCAGCAGAACAAAGTAATGATGATGATGCAAACAATATTTAATACAAATCCTGTTTTCATCATGTCTTTAATTTTAACATGACCACTGGCAAATACAATGGCATTGGGTGGAGTGCCCATGGGCAGCATGCTCGCAACACTTGCACCCAATGTCATGGGTATTCCCAGTGAAAGTGGATCCATATTTAAAGCAATGGCAACAGAAGAAATGACTGGAGCCAATACAATGACTTGTGCAATATTGCTCATTACTTCGCTTAAGAAAACAGAAAGAGTTGTTACCACCAAAATCATGACAAGCATATTGGAAGAAGAGAAGGAGGCAATATAAGCTCCTAGTTGCTGCAATAAATTAGCATCTTCCAAAGCTTTAGCCAAAGCAATTCCTCCCCCGAACATTAGTAAAATTCCCCAAGCCATTTTGCTAGTATCTGTCCATTCCAGCAGTCGGTTATGATTTTCATTTTCTTCTTCGGACAATACTGGTTCTTCAACAAGCACCAATTCTTCAGATTTCGCCGAAGCCTCCGCTTTAGCCGATGAAAGGCCCGATGAAATAATAAACAGTGATAATCCCCCCGCCATGGCAATCATGGCATCATCTAGTACAATGGTTTTTTGAAACTCATTAATCAAGTCTTTTGTAACCCAAAAAAACACTGTAGTACAAAATACAATCAATACTCTTTTCTCAGGCAAAGACATTTTACCCAATCCCTTTAATTCAGAAACGATATAGGCTTTACCCTCTACGCTATGTGTGATTTTATTGGGATATAACCATTTTACCATCACCCAATACAAAGAAAAAATCATCACTATGGTCAAAGGCATGAACACAAGCATCCAGTCTGTAAATCCAATGATATAATCAAATCGCTCACTTATATGCGCTACATAAGCAACATTGGGCGGCGTACCAATGATGGTGCCCAATGCAAAATTGGAAGCATAGGCAATAGAGAGCATGAGCACCAGGGAAAAGTTTTTAATGTTGCCGCTAGGGTTGTGGTGCTTGGTGATTACATGTATTACGGAACCTGCAATAGGGAGCATCATCATGGTTGTTGCCGTATTGCTTAACCATAAACTTAAAAAGCAGGTAGCCAGAATAAAACCCAATATAATTCTGTCTCCATTGGTTCCCGTTAGATTGATAATATTCAATGCAATCCTTTTATGCAGATTCCATTTTTCAATAGCCAATGCAATGAAGAAGCCTCCCATGAATAAAAAAATAGTAGAGTCCGAATAAGACTTAGTTACTTCTTTCACACTGGCGATGCCCAGCATTGGAAACAGAACAATAGGAACCAGTGCAACAACGGCCAGCGGTGCTGCTTCTAGCACCCACCATATTATCATGGCAAACGCAATGGATAAAACTGCAACAGCCTTGGGCGCTAACGAAAGGGGATTCAGAAAATAAAACAACAAAGCCACTACTAATCCAATCAGCATGGCGAATTCTTTCTTATAGCGCTTGTATAACATTTGCCTAAGATATTACTTCTTACTGTTTTCGGGGGGATAAACCACGCCGTCTTTCATAATCCATAACGGGTTTCTTAGATGGCTGATATTTTGTAAAGGATCTCCGGAAAAAATTACCAGATCTGCAAAATGACCTGGTTTAATGAAACCAATCTGATCCTGCATGCTCAATGCACGCGCATTGATACTGGTAGCCGCTTTAAGTACTTGTATTGCCGGCATTCCATATTGTACCATCAACTCCATTTCCAGCACATTGTTTCCGTGTTCAAACACACCTACATCGCCGCCCATACCAATGGTTACGCCCTTGGCCATTGCAATGGAAAATGCTTTTCGCTTTTGTTGTATGGCTTCGGGTTCAGGTTCAATGCCTTTTCTCCAACCTTTATACTGAGTTACAGATTCGGTTGCCGCTAAGGTCGGAAAATAAATAGTGCCTTTTTGTTTCATTAGTTCGGCGGTTCGCTCATCCAAAAGATCTCCATGTTCAATCGTTACGGCACCAGCAAGAATTGCTCTTTGCATGGCTTCATTGGTTTTTGCATGGGCCACCATTACTCTCCCGCCACTAACCGTTACTTCATTAATTTTTTTTAACTCGTCTAAAGTAAAAGTAGGAGCAGCTTCTCCATGTAAACCCCACCTGTAGTCGGCATAAACTTTTATCAGGTCAGCACCTTTACCAATTTGATCTCTGGTTACCTTAATCAGATTGTTTCCATCTGCTTCTTCTGCACCCAGCATAATATGCTGGTCAAGGTCAAAACCTTTAGGACCATAAGATCCTGTAGCAACAATGGCTTTACCTGCAACTAGTAATCTTGGACCGGGAATAATACCGTCCTCAATGGCTTTTTTAATAGAAACATCTGCATACCCCGCTCCTTCAGATCCCAAATCTCTGGCAGTAGTAAAACCAGCAAGCAAGGTATTTTTTACATGAACCGTTGCTCTTGCTGTTCTATAGGCGTCAGTTTCTTTGGTTACCTGATCGTCCCAGGCAGTCTTGTTATAAGGATACAACAATATATGGGAATGGCCTTCAATTAACCCCGGCATTAGGGTTGATTCGGGATAATGAACTTCAATGGCACCTGCTGGCTTTGTTAGTTTTTCTTTAGAAGCAACGGCAATAATTTTATTGGCTTTCACAATTACCGCCCAGTTTCGTTGCATCTGTTCGCCGTCAAACACTTTGTCTGCAGTAATATAATATACAGGTGCTTGCGCATTAGATTTAGAGAAGAATTGGGCTATTAAAAGAAACCCACTCAAAAAAACTTTAAAAATGCCCGGATATAAAAATTGGTTTCTGATATTGTTTTTCATGCTACCAATTTACTACAATATTTTAACTCGTTTATTGAGCTAAGAATTGTCTGAACCAATGACCGGAAGCTTTTACTGTTCTTAACTGAGTAGAAAAATCTACATGAACCAATCCAAATGTTGCATGATATCCCTCTGACCATTCAAAATTATCCATTAGCGTCCAGGCAAAATATCCGGCTACGGGTAGCTTATTGTTTTTTGCTTTTAATAAGGCTCGCAAAAATTGCTGGTGATAATCAATCCGTTGCTGATCATCAATAACTCCAGCAACAAGTTTGTCTTTAAAATAAGATCCACTCTCAGAAATAATAATTTTTTTAACGCCCTTATAAGAGGCAAATTGCTCAATAATATTATAAAAACTGTTGGGATTAATTTCCCATCCCATATCTGTAACAGGCAATTTTCTTCTTTTCGCACTTACATCTGTCGCCTGAATAATCGGAATCATTGCATTGTATTTTACTACAACTGGAAAATAATTTTGTATCCCTATAAAATCAAAATCAAACTGCATTTTTTCTTTGTACTTCCAGGCTTTATTGTGCAGATATAATTTATCCATCAATAAAAAATCATCAGAAGGATATCCCAGTCCGAGAGCCGGTTCAATGAATAACCTGTTTAACAGAATATCAATTCTTTTTGCTGCGGCCTTGTCTTTTTCACTTTGTGTAAAAGGAATGATTTCACTGCAGGAAAAACTGGTGCCAATTTCTGCGTCGGCCACATGGGTTCTGATAATTCTTCCTCCTTCTGCCTGTGCCATTACAGCATTGTGAACTGCCGGAAGAAAATTGCTCAGACCCATTTTACCAGGGGCGTGTTTGCCTATCATATAACCCAAAGAAGTAAAACCCATTGGCTCATTTAATACAATCCAATGTTTTACCTTATCACCAAATTCCTTAACACAAACCTGCACATATCGGGTGAACCATTTTAGCATATGCGTGGATGTCCATCCCCCTTGTTTTTCCAATGCCAGGGGTAAATCCCAATGATATAAAGTAACAAAGGGTATCAAGCCCAATTGCAAACACTCATCAATAACCTGATGATAAAACAAAACACCCTCTGCATTAACCTTTCCTGTTCCTTCAGGAAGAATTCTACTCCAGGAAATAGAAAATCTGAATACACGAAAGCCCAACGCCTTAACCAGTAATAAATCATCCTTGTACCGATGATAAAAATCGCAGGCACTGGTTGGTTGGTGACCGCTTTTAATTTTTCCAACTTTTCTTGCAAAATCATCCCAGATAGATGGTCCTCTTCCGCCCATCTTTGCTGCGCCTTCGTTTTGAGCAGCAGCTGTAACTACTCCCCATAAAAAATCATTACCAAAATCGCTGGCTTTAACAGGTATTGAATCAAACAAGTCTTATAATTTAAAGGAAAGTTGAGGTAGGTTAATCATATCGATGCGTTCGGCATCTTCTAAAATACCGGAAGGCCTCTCTGCAACTTCCATTAGTTTTTCTATTAGACCACTAGTAGAATTCTGCAAAGAAAAAGACACCTGCTGCGGTGCATTAAGCCAGCACTCCAGTTTTGAAGTAAAATCTTCCTTAATTGCAGGTAATATGGTAACACCCAGTTTTTCTAAAGCAGCTGCATTGCAAAGCTGCTCATATTGTCCTTTTATAGGTATGCACAATAATTTTTTCTTCAGATACATGGCTTCTGCAGGAGTTTCAAAACCAGCTCCGGTAATAACACCGGCAGCATCAATTATACTCTGCGTAAAGCCATTATTGCTGATGGGCATCCATTGAATATTGGACTGCTGAATGGGTTGCTTTATTTTTTTACTGAATACTTGAAATTGCACAGAAGTAAATTTTGAAAAATGCTGCTCCAGCACCTCATCGCTATAATGAGAAAGATAAACAGTAATATGCCCCTTGTTTGTAGGATCAGCTTTCAGTACTTGTTCTTTGATTACTGGTGCATGAATAAAGGAATCATAGTTTTCAAAATGCAAGCCAATATAATCACTGGCAGTGGCATAATTTTGTAGTATAAACTCACCCAGCACTTCTTTTTTATTTGGACGAGGCGTGTAATTACTTTTAAAACTTGCCTGATGACCCAACCCAATTGAACAAACTTTTTTTAATTTACAAGCGAGAGAGGTAATACTCTCAAAATCATTGATAACAAAGTCGTATTTGTCTACTGGTAATGAAGAAGCTTCTTTAAGTATCTGCAAAGGAGAAAAGGATTGCAGCATTTTAGTATAATTCAATCCACCCTTGTTGCCATAAAAAAGACTTAACCCCTTGCTTTTGTAAGCTACCGGTAAGGCAGCTGGCAAATGACTGTTGCTCCCACTTAAAAATACATCTACCTGACCCATTTTTTGTAGATAAGGCAGCAACTCAATTGCTCTGGCTATATGGCCATTGCCAGTTGCCTGAACTGCATAGAATATTTTCATGGCTGAAGTATTAAAGAGTTTAAAAACAAACTCACTTCATCTGTAATCACATTCAGTGTTGGTGCTGTTGTTTTCTTATTTGTTAATTCCTGATTGGCTGCTGCAAAAGTCTTTGGGTCATAATGATAAACCGTCCATTCATGCTGATTATATTCCAGTGCAGTTAAATTTTCAACCCAGTCTCCGCTATTCATATAAACCACTTTGCCTTCCTGTGTTTCCACTGTTCTTACCTGTGGCTGATGAATATGACCGCAGATTACATAATCGTATTTTTTAGAAATAGCTAATTCGGCGGCTGTCTGTTCAAAATTTCCTATCCAAGAAACAGCTTGTTTAACACTGGCTTTCACTTTTTTGCTAAGGCTCATTTTTTCTTTTCCTGCCAGCCGTAAAAAGTAATTGATGAATCGATTCAGCAAAATCAATAAGTCGTAGCCATGTCCTCCCAGTTTTGCCAGCATTTTTGCACTCCCTTTGGTAGTTGCGTCAAAAACATCCCCATGAAAAATCCAGGTCATTTTGCCATCAATTTCCATGACTACTTTATCTGTCAATTTAAAATTACCCATCTCTACATCACTGTATCGGCGAAGCATTTCATCGTGGTTACCAGTGATATAAATCACCCTTGTACCATTGCTGACAAGGTTGATAATTTCTTTAATGACCTGTAAATGGGAAGTTGGAAAATATCTTTTACTAAACTGCCAACCGTCAATAATATCGCCATTTAATATTAAGATTGTCGGGTTTATACTTTTTAAGTATTGGAGAATTTCTGTTGCATGGCATCCATACGTTCCTAGATGCAAATCGCTCATAACAACAACGTTTACAGAGCGTTTTTCCATGGGTAGTGTTTTTCAAAATTCCCTATTCCATATTAACCCAGGGTTAAGAAAACATTACGCTAACGTTAATTATAAAAAAGAAAAAGCTGTCTTATTAGGACAGCTTTTTCAGATTTGGGTATTGAATATGATTACAAAAATCTACCTTATTTGGCAACACCATTGGCCATGCCATTGGTTGCGGCAGTTGGAATACCATTAGCTGCAACAGGAATAGGCTTAGATGGTTCTTTAATTAGCTCAGGTAATTTTACTTTTTCCTTTGCCGCTAAATTATCTTCATAAATCTTAATTAAACTTGGCAAATTAGGATCTGAACTTAGTTTCTTATCTACATCAATGGTTTCAATGATTTGCTTAATCTTATTGATTGTATTGGTATCGGGTACACTAATGATACAATCTAAGTCAGTCATTTCATCATTCTCAAAACGGTAGGTGTAAACTCTGCCGGAAATCTGACAGCCCTGCTTTACCTGTACTTTACCTGTACAAAAAATATTTCCACTGAATTTACCGGACAATACCAATTCAGAGCAAATCAAGTCGCCATTGAACACGGAATTGGCCTCTAAAATCACTTTCTGCTTAGACAAAAGAGTTCCGTTAATACTGCTTTCAATTTTCATTGAATGCTTGGTCTTAAAATGACCTTCCATAAAAACCCCATCGGGTAAGGTAATCAATACCTGGCTTTGATCTATCATAACGCAATGTTTTTAGGTAAAGGGGGAAGACGAATCTAATCAATTATTCCCCAAAACAGGATAAAATATGATAAAAAATTATATTTTGTATATCTGGTAGGGAGGAGTGCCCTCTATTTTCGGTGAGCAAGAGAAAAGGATTGTCTCATTTCCTTATCACTCTTCTCGTAAACTAAACTAACTTAGTTACCAACGAATCTTCTCAACCCAATTCAACAAAATGAAATTCACCTCCTTGATTGCTGCTATTATTATTTGCTTTTGCCTGGCCTGCTCCAGTTCTACACAGGAACCTAATATTTTATCTGAAAAAGAAAAAGCCGAAGGATGGGTTTTGTTATTTGATGGTAAAACCACCAATGGCTGGCATATGTTCAGCAAACCTGAGATGAAGCATAGCTGGAAGGCAGTAGATGGGGAATTAACAACGGTAAGTACTGATACCACAGGTACACATGGCGATATTGTTACCGATGGGGTATATGAAAATTATGAACTAGTTTTTGAATGGAAGATTGCACGTGAAGGAAATAGTGGCGTATTCATTAACGTACAGGACGATACCAGCTATATGGCAACCTGGGCAACTGGTCCTGAATACCAGTTGTTAGACAACCCCAATATGCAACCTGGCTACCTGGATGGTGGAAAAAAGGGGGCGGGTGCCCTTTACGGTTTAGCTCCCATCAAAAACAAAGTTGAACCCAAACCTGCAGGAGAATGGAACCAAAGCAAAATTGTACAGGTAAATGGCAAGATCAGTTTCTGGTTAAACGGTATACAAACAAGTGAAGCACAAATAGGATCTGAGGAATGGAATAAAATGGTGGCTGGAAGTAAATTGGCGATATTCCCCGATTTCGGAAAATCAACCAAAGGTCATATCGGATTACAAGACTGGTCTAAGGGCGTTTCTTTCAGAAATATCAAAATCAAAACACTTTAATTCATTTCACTTAATTAATTCCGATCACTTAAAAGCATCCTTATGATATCTCATAAACCCAATCGTTTAATAAAATGCGCTCACATTATTGCTGCTGTTGGTTTTGTTACGCTTACACAAATATTCACTTTGCCCAATAGTTACGGACAAATGAATAGCACAGAAACAAACTCTGTTCAGAAAACAGATATTGGCAAACTATCATCTGGAGGCAAATTGAAACCGGTTCAGGCCAATATGGATATTAGAAAATATAGTCTTAACCTGGATGTAGATATTGCCAATAAATTCATCAAGGGCAATACCACCGTAAATCTACAATTGAAAAATGCGGCAGACACCATTTTGTTAGACCTGATTCAACACTTCCATATTGAAGCAATTAAAGTAGATGGCAAACCGGTTTCCTTTGATCACAAAGAAGAAAAGATTTTCATTAAGGGAAATGGATTCGACAAAACCAATCAATTTGGCGCGGGCAATCATAGCGTGTTCATTGCCTACAGTGGTAACCCACCTGAAGCCATAAGACCACCATGGCTAGGTGGATTCACCTGGGCTAAAGATCGTTCAGGAAATGACTGGGTTTCAATCAATATTCAGAAAGAGGGGGGAAGAATGTACTTTCCTTGTAAGGACCATCCCAGTGACGAACCCAACGAAGGCGTTGAAATGAATATAACAGTTCCTAAAGGCTTAACTGTTGCAGGTCCGGGCCTCTTACAAAAAACAGTTACAAAAAAAGACAAGACCAGTTTCTTCTGGAAAACCAATTATACCATCAGTAATTATTGCGTATTATTCAATATTGGAAAGTATGCCGTAGTAAAAGATAGCTATACCACTATAAACGGAAATGTGGTACCTATTGAATATTATATTCTGGAAGAAGATATTGCCCAGGCTAAAAGAGTAATTGAAGCCAAAAAGCGCGATAGTAAAATCTTAGAAAAATATTTTGGAGAGTATCCCTGGTACAAAGAAAAAATTGGCATTGCTGCTGTTCCGAATTCTGGTATGGAACACCAAACCATGATTACTTTCGACAATAAGTTTATTTTCACAACAGTCGGTGGCCAGGAGTACTCTGCCAACCTGTTTCATGAATATGCGCACGAATGGTGGGCTAATAAAGTAACCAATAAAGACTGGGCTCATATGTGGATTCAGGAAGGTATTGGTACCTATGCAGAAGCATTAGCCATGTATGAATTGGGAGGCCAGGATGAGTACAATAAGATTATTGCAGCCCACAAAAGAGGAGTTCGTTATAAAAAACCATTGGTGGGTGGTGAAGAATTATCTGAAGATGAAACCTATGCTGGAAATGATATTTATACAAAGGGCTCTTTTTTCATGCACAGTCTTCGTTATGTATTGGGAGACGATGTATTTTTTAAAACGCTGAAGCAACTGGCTACAGATGAAGCATATACTTATGACAACACGGTAACCACCACCGATGTGGAACAACTATTCAGCAAAGCAGCCGGCTATTCATTAAAACCCTTTTTTGATTTTCATTTACGAACAACACAGTTAATGGAAGTCTCTATTAAGGAAACCGGTTACCAGCAATATCAGATTAAACCCCTGAATTATTTCATGGATCTTCCTTATGAAGTTACCATCAATGGAAAGCCTAGTAGATTGACAATTGGAAAAGAAGGAGTTACCGTTAAAAGCGCTAGCCTTCCTTTGGTAGATGCAGCAGGGTATTATTTGAAGAAGCTTACAATTCAATAAAGCGCAAATTAATTAGCGTTTTCAACGCAGTTAGCTATTGGTTGTTATACTGTATTTAATTTAAAAGCTGACCTAGATAATTCACTTCTCTATTATTGAAAGGATCAATGGTTGCATTCAACAACACAGCCAACTCTAATCGGGTAATTGGCATGGATGGATCAAAGTAGCCTAACTTCCATTGTATCCAGGCTTGTTGAATTTGTGCAGTGAATATTTTTTTATCGGAAAAATTCCAATCAATTCGATGATTTGATTTGGCATTGTTGTTTTTTGCATCAGTTAGATTAGTACTAGTAGTAACCCCATTTCGCGATTGCTTATCATTAGCTTCTTTTAGAATAAAATCAATAGTTTCTGAGAGAGTGATTCTTTTTGGTGATATATCCTCAATGGTAAAATAAGGCGCAATGTCTTTTACCAATTCTGCTCTGTTCACTAATGAGTCTGGATGAAAATACGTTCTGTTGGCCCAACCCGTAGGTACTCCCTGTCCTTTCAGTATTCCGGTTGCCCCAATTTTCTGCACCGCATCAAAATGCGGATGCGAAACAGAAATATCAAAATAAGGCATGATATACGCATTGCTGGCAAGCAATGCGGATTGTACTTTTCTTACGGATACTTTTGATGCTTGGATATTTTCTTTTGCGGCAGTAGCAGCTAAGGTTCCCGCTGCTTGACCAATTAGTAAAGCAATGGCCTGTAATCGGGTTGTACCATTCACCACATTGGAAACACTAATGCTTTTTTCAGCTACAATGAGTCCATTGGTATTTACAGGAATCAATGCACCCAACGGAATATTAAAAGAAGGTACTCCATAAAAATCAAGGTGTTGTGGTGCTTCCGGATTTTTCTTATGATGATGATCAATCGGGTAATCGCCTACTGCAATGCCAGTTCTGTACAGTGGGTTCTCCAATTGAAAGGGTTTGGAAATATGATGAACATCCATTCTCACCAATCCCTTAACCCTTCTGCTTTCGCGATGATAGGGAATGATGGGAAAACGATCCGGTGTTGGATACTCATCATCGGCAAAACCGAGCTGCTTAAACCCTAACTGATGTTGAATAAAATAAACAAAGCGCAACGTTTGCTCATTGGCTTTTTGCAATGCGCTGTTTCGTTCGGCCTCGTTCAACTCAACAACATTCAAATAAATATCATTGCCATAACCCGGCCAGTTGATCATGTATTTATTATTCGGCAACTTTCCATAGTTCAGCATTTTTTGTGCATCTACATTCGGTTTTTGCCTTTTCTTATTCATATAATAGTCGGTACAGGCACCATCAAATTCTGCGGGATCATAATTGGGGGGTCGCACAATGGTGCAGTCTTTTCCAACACCATAATCTTTCAGAATGGCTACATAGGTAATATCCTGTACAATATTATTACTGGGACCCTTGTGTACATTCTCTTTAGTAATATCATTCGATTCCATTCCCAAATCATATGCTACACCAGCATTGGCCAGTACATCTCCCAACTCAGTGGCATCAATCAACTGCTTTGCATAAATAATAATCCGTTCTCCTGTTTGAGTATGTGTAAACTCAGCACCTTTAATCCCTCGGTTTTCTGTAATGACTTTATTAAAGCGAAGCTGATATTTTAAAGAAAGGTTGTTAGTGGCTGCGGCCATTCTTTTGAAAATGCTATCGCCCACATGTGGTTCAAACAAGGTATTACTCACCCATCCGGTGGAAACTTTATTAGGACCTCCATACACTTTGTATAAGGCAGAACGAAACTCGCCGAAGATTCCGGAAGGCAGATTGTGATTCCCGTCAAATGCGCAGACACCGGCTGCTGTAATCATTCCTCCCAGCCAGGTACTGGGTTCGGCTATAATGGTTTGTGCACCCATTCTGGCAGATTGAATGCCAGCGGCAATTCCGCTGGCACTCGCACCTACCACCAATACATCGGTTCTAAAAACTTGTTGCCCATGAGTTGATTGTATTGCCAACATAAAAAGGAATACAAAAGTTCCTCTAACTAATATTCGCGTGAACCAACTCATATGCCTGTTTTTTATTTAAGGTATTTATTAAACCAGCTAATATATCTGTCAAAACGATCTTTTATATAACTGGGCACTGAAATACCATGGAACTGTCCAGGATAAATGATCAGTTCTGTTGGGGTTCCTATAGAACGAAGCGCTTGATACATTTGCTCTGTTCCTACAGATGGCACATTAAAATCTTTTTCGCCCACCATGAACTGTGTAGGCGTTTTAATTTTATCAGCCTGCAAGAATGGATAAGATATTTTTAAATAGCGATCTATATTTTTCCAAGGGGCACCAAGTTCATTATCGTATTGATTGATATATTGATCAACGCCATATAAAGAAGAAACCATGGCAACCCCCGCACCACTGCTGGCGGCTTTGAATCTTGTATCGGTTGCAATTAAATAGTCGGTTAACATCCCTCCATAACTCCAGCCAACAATACCTAATTTGTCCTTATCGGCCCAGCCCTTTGCAACTACATAGTCTACAGCACCATGAATATCTTTTACTTCTTTATTACCCCAGTCTGCGCTGATGGTTTTGGAATATTCCCATCCTCTGCCACTGCTTCCGCGGTAATTCACTCCTACAACCATATAACCAGCACCGGATAACATTTGTCTCGTTAAATCAAATCCATATTCGTCCTGTGCTACAGGTCCGCCATGTATATAAAATAAGGTTGGTAGTTTTTGTGTTGCAGAAACACCAGCTGGTCTGAAAGCAATGCTTGATACATTGGCACCATCCACACTGGTAGAACTGAACCCCTCAACAGAAGACAATTCTAGTGGTGCAACAAATTCGTCCTGGTGTTTGGTAAGCCTTCTCGGAATTCCATTTTCAACTGCATACAATTCAGTCGGCAGTTGCGGTTCACTCATAGCAGCTAGCCAGTTATTGGGACTATGTGCTTGAAGAGCAGAATAGGCTTTTTTACCACCAGCAACTTTTGTTAGTCCACCTGTAGCCAAGTTAAACTGACCAATATATCTTTCTCTATCATCTGAAATTAAAACAGCAATCTGCGATCCGTCTTTGGTAAACTTAATATTGCTTACAGGTCTATCCAGTGATTTTGATAAGGGCTTGGGGGCACTTACTCCGCTGGCATCCACAACATGCAAAATCATTTGTTGATAAGCCGTGTAGCCTTCTGTTGAAGAACTTAAATAGGCAATGGTTTTGCTATCTGGACTCCACACGGGGCTTTCATCTTCTCCGGGCCATTTTGTCAATTGCCTGGCTGGCGCTTTGGGCTTGGCTTCCATTACAAAAATATCGGTATTGATATTTCTATCAGGATCTGCAGTGGTGTTGCTCACAAAAGCAATTTGCTTTCCATCTGGGCTGAATACGGCACCGGTTTGATCAAACTCGCCGCTGGTTAATGTGTCTATTTTATTGCTGGCAACATCTAACAGATACAAGTGAATGGGATCTCTTTTGGTGATATAACCTACCACATCCTGTTTAAACTTATAACGATCAATTACAATGGGCTTTGGTGTTTTAGGCTTGGAGGTATCCGCCAGTGTTTTGATGGTCATCAAAATTTTTTTGCCATCCGGACTCCAGGAATAATCCATTAAGTTGGTCTTCAAATTTGTCAGCTTCTTGCCTTCTCCACCCAAACGATTCATTAACCAAATTTGTGCATTGGTTTCTCCATTACGGGAAGAAACAAAGGAAAGATATTTCCCATCCGGGCTCCAGCGTGGCTGCGATTCCGCATCTGGGCTATTGGTTAGTTGAATGTTTTGTTTGCCATCCCAGCTTACCATCCAGATATCCGTATTGCGCTTGTTCTGTGATGAATCAACAGAGGACAATGTGTAGGCAATCCAAGTTCCTTCTGGAGAGACCTGTGGATCACCCAAATTTTGTAAACGATATACATCCGATGGCTGGATTTTTCTTTTGGAAGACATTGTTGCTTTGGCAGCCTGACCTTCGTTAGATGTTTGTGCATCTGACGAATGAAGCAGACAGCCCATTGCCGCAAATAGCAGGTACTGTTTTTTTAAATTCATGATTGAGATTTTAGGGGAATAAGAACTTAAATATAATTCATTTGAGAAAAGATTTCTTTAATACATTCACTAAAAATTACAGATGAGATATTGGTTGACCTTGTTTTCTTTAATGGTGGCATTGAACCTTTTTGCTCAAAAAAAAATTGACCGTACAACTTCATTTAATCTGAGCGGCACTATCAAAAACAAAGGGGTAATCAACTATCAGGATATTCTGGCTTGCAAATCTTATGAACTGGGAACTTTGTCACTGTTGAATCATGCCGGCGAAAAACGAAGCACTTTAACCAAATTAAAGGGAGTTCTTTTGAAAGATGTATTGGAAAAATTAGAATATGAAACACCGGGACCCAGAGAACTTTCAGAATTTTATTTTACCATTATAGCAAGTGATCAATACAAAGTAGTCTATTCCTGGAATGAGCTATTCAATTCGCCAACCGGAAATACAGTATACCTGATTATAGAAAAAGAGGGGGTGAGCATAGATAAAATGGAGGATGCCATCTTACTAGTAAATACTTCCGATTTTAAAACAGGCAGAAGACATGTTAAGGCTGTGAGCCAGATTATTGTTTCACGGGTAAAATAAGCGTTTAGAAATACATCTTACAAAATTCAGTAGCCGTTGACTGAATGATTTCAACGCCCGGTTGAAAAAAAGAAGGAGCTGGATTGGGGTCCACAACCATTATTCTTTTCTTGGCAAACAATGCTTCCTGCAAAGCGCCATAAGTAAAACCCACCGAATTGGAAGTGCCAATGAAAATAATGGTAGACGCTTCTTCCAGCCACTGCTGAGCCTTGCTGTACTGATACAGTTCTGTATAATATTCATCAAATAGTAGAATATGAGGGCGCATTGAGTTTTGTTCATCAATGCTGCCGTCTTTCCGTATTCGAAAAAGATCAAATAGCTCCCGTTCCAGATGCGATTCGTCTACCGTATTCCATTCTGCTAAAACCAGTTCACTCCGATCAATTGCTTGTATGGTTCTTTTGAAATTTATATTCCCATGAATTTCAATCAGTTTATCGGTTGCATGAGCTGCTTTATGGTGAAGGTTATCTATATTCTGCGTAATCAGTTTAACATTGCTTACCGCCAATATTTCATGGGCTTTATTAGGCAAAGCATCTTTACAACTTACAAAGCGGTGGTAATACCATTGCAAGAAGACGCTGGTATTGGTTCTGAAATTTCGATAGGTTGCCATTTCAGTTGGATTCTCATTCCACAAACCATTCTTGCCCCTGAAAGGCTGAATTCCTGATTCTACAGAGATACCCGCACCTGTTATGACAACTGTATTTTGCATATTTAAAAATAGACGTAAAAATGATACAATAATGATTGAAATAAATAGAAATTCAATACGTTTATTCTGCTAGATAGGCTGCAATTAATCGTTCTCTTGCATCTAAAGCAAACAAGCATTTATTTTCATTTACAAATCCAAGTTCCCCCCCACTCATGATAAACCGCTTTTTATTCCTCGTTTTATTTTTTGGGTGGATTAGAGCAGAAAATCTTCAAGCACAAGTGATGTGCGGCTATGATTTAGGAAGAACCGACTCAGCAAAGGCAAAACTTTTTCAGGCAGAAGAAGAGAAAATGAATCGTGCCATACAAGTACAGATTGCGAAAGAACGTTCTAACAGAATGGTCAACGGCCAAATCCGCAGTCAGTCAACCGGAAAAATAAAGTCGACTGCTACACCACTGCCTCCAACTGTTTACATCCCTGTTGTATATCATATTATTGATGCAGACCCTTTCTCTATTACAGATGCCATGGTGCAGGCTAGTCTGGATGATCTGAATAGGGCTTATGCTCATATAGGTGCGTATAGTGTTGATCCATTGGGCGAAGACACCCGCATACAGTTTCGATTGGCACAAAGAACACCCACAGGGGAAAAATCCAATGGGATTAATCGTATCAAATCTTTTTATGACAGTGTAGATGTTGATTTAGAAGATGCAGCTCTCAAAAATCAAATAAAATGGGATCCTTCCAGATATGCGAATATTTGGGTAGTGAAAAAAATTAACGGAGAAATTCAACCCAGCCGTTTTGAATGTGGTCAATGGACAAGAATGGCGTATGGTGGTTATGCTTCAGCAGGCGGGGGCATGGTAGTTGCAGGATTAAGCACTGCTGTTCTTGCTCATGAAATGGGGCACTATCTTTCTTTACTACATACTTTTCAAGGAACCAACTGTGCCAACAATGACTGTAGCTTAGATGGAGATAGGGTTTGCGATACTCCTCCCGATAGAAGTACACTAGGCTCTCCCTGTAACAATCCTGAAAACTCTTGTGGTACCGATACACTCTCCGGACCATTTACCGTTGATGTTCCAGATAATATTTCCAACTTCATGGATTATGGAACAAGCTGCCCTTCTGTGTTTACTCCAGGTCAGGGAGAAAGAATGCGGGCTTTTCTGGCTGTGTTTAATGGAGGAAGCTTATTGGTTAGCGACGGCGCCAATCCCCCTTGTTCCGACAATATCAATGCGCTTTACGAAATAACCAATAACCCCTTTCCGCTCATAGGTACTAGCGTTGATTTTACCAATCGGTCTGTGGGTGCAATTAATTATGAGTGGTGGATCAAAGACCTGTCTTCTGGTGTTGAAAGCATATTGGGAACCAACGCAAACCTGAGTCATCTATTTGCAGTTGCAGGCACTTATCAAATAAAACTTAAAGCCTTCAATGCTACAGGAACCTGCTCCAGCAGTTATTATACACAAGTGATAGTGAGTTGTGGTACCGTTGCCAGATTTTCACCAGACAAACGAATCGTTGCTTCCAGAACGGGCTTATATGAAGACACGGTTACTTTTAAAAACCATTCTGAAAATGCAGATAATTTTCAATGGTATATTAAAAACAATACAACAGGGGTTCAACAGCTCATCAGTACTTCTGTTGACTTGCAATATTCCTTTCCTTCCGCTGCTTTGTATTCTATCTGGCTAATAGCCAGTAAAGGGGCTTGTACTTCTACTTCACAAACATTTTCCTTAAATGTTACAGAAGCAACCAGTGATGCAGTATTGAATTTGTATGGTGTTAACTGCTACAAAAACGATTCTATCCGTGTATTCTTTGGCATTACAAATATTGGTGTTGACACCATTCCTGCAGGAACAGTTGTTCGTTTTTACAACAGAGATACTGCACAAGCAGGACGTGTGCAAATGGATTCGGCTTTTAAAATACCCGCTGATATTTTAGGAAACTGTTCTGCATTTTATGTTCATATTGTAAAAGCAGATCGCAACCGCTCTGATTCTATTTACCTGGTGCTTGATGAAGAAAATACAATTAAAGAAATTAGTAAAACCAATAATAGAAGGTCAAGAACTTTATTCCAGCCAACCCGCAGTATAAGTCCGAAAGACACAACGGTATTTGTGAACAGTACACAAAGTTTCAAACTAAATTATGCTCCCGATGCATTAAGTTCTATTTCCTGGACAAGTAGTGCAGGAAATTTCAATTGTGCTACTTGTGTTAACACTTCCATGAAAATTGTTGACACCACCTATCTTAAAGTGAAAACACTCACACAGTTTGGCTGCGAAGATTCAGCAACTGCCGTTGTTAAGGTTTTCCCTAACGACCTTGCAGGTTCTGCGCCTTCGATTTATTGTTATAAAAACAATGACAGTGTTCTGGTAAAAACGAAAATCTGTTTGTTAAATGGATACGAAAAGCTCACAAGAAATATTAAAGTGCAGTATTTTGATACTGTAAAAACGATGGCTGGAGCAAAATTGCTACACGAATCGATAGTACCCGCTTCTACTGTTTTTACAAATAGCTGTGCAACCATTGAACATCATTTTTCAAGAAAGGGGGCTTCGGCTATTTATGTATATATCAATCCAGACCTAGCTATTTATGAAGATCAGGTTAACAACAATTCGGTTTCCATTCCATATACCATTTTTAAAATTGGGGTCCCCGTAAATCAGATTTCCATTGCCCGCGGAGACCCTTATCAACTTTCGATTCTGCAATTAGGAGAACCTGTTACGAATATTATGTGGACACCCGGTTTTGCCCTTAATTGTACGAATTGCTATGCACCCATATTAAGCACCAATTCTTCAACTATGGTAAATGTGCTGGCTGGCAGCCTGTATGGTTGTAAGGATTCTGCTTCCATTGCAGTAAACGCTTATTTTCAGTCACATTTAATTTTGCCTACTGTGTTTACGCCCAACGGTGATGGTAAGAACGATTATTTTTATGTGATTGCAGGAAAAGATGTTATAAAAGTTAGAACCTTTACCATCATGAATCGCTGGGGAGCAGTGGTATTCAACAAATCCGGTACCCTACCGAATAGTTATGCTGATGGATGGGATGGAAATTACAATGGAAAACCAGCAGAAGCAGGTACTTATATTTATCAATTGATTGTTGAGTTGAGTGATGGAACCACGGAAACACGCAAGGGAAATATTACTTTATTACGATGAGGCTTAGGAAAAGATATTTAATTAAATGGGCACTCAGCATATGTTTGACCGCATGCTGCAGTGATGACTTATTTGCACAGGACCCTCAGTTCTCTCAGTTTTTTTCGTCTCCCTTAACTTTGAACGCGGCACTAACCGGAAATTTTAATGGAACAACAAGATTTGTAGGAAATATCAGATCTCAGAATGCGGATTATAACAATGCCTATAATACCAAAACAGCATCTGTAGATTTTAATATGCTTGGCAATCGGATCAAACAATTCGATCGCCTAAGTCTTGGTGTATTATTCCTTTCGGACCAAACAGGCAACAAAGTACTTACCAATAATCATTTGGGAGTGTCCCTCGGTTACCTGAAAGCGTTGGATGAAGAGCAGAAAAGGTCTTTTTCTATTGGGTTTCAGGCGAGCTATAATAACAAGAGATTCAACGCTGCAAATGCATTGTTAGAAGATCAAATTACTTCGGGGGGAATTATTAATGTAAGCGGAGATAATTTGATAAACAATGGGTTGAGCAAATCTGCACTTGATGTAAACGCTGGAATTCTTTACCAATATGCACCCACCAACGAGCATCTATATTATATTGGAGGGGCGCTGTTTAATATACTACAATCTCAGAAGGGATTTGGAAATAACACAACTGCTGTACCCTTAAGAAAAACGATTCATGGGGGCATGATGAGTCCTGTGGGGTATGCAGGAACATTTCATGCTAGCTTTCATTTACAGCAACAAAAAGGATTTAATCAATTACTGATAGGTGCGGCTTATAGTCACTATCTTAAAGATATACTCAATGCCTATGTTGAATTATATGCAGGGGCATGGTATAGAAGCGATGAGACGGTGATTCCTTATATTGGAATAGAATGGAATTACTGGCGTCTAGGATACACGAACGATATTAACTTTAGCCATCAGATAACAGCAGGTCAGTTAAGATATTCTAATGAACTGTCTTTGTATTATACTTTGAACAAAGACAGAAGTGGGGCTAAATTTAAGTGCCCTGTTTTTTAGACACTTCATACTACTTTCTGATTGAGTTTGTTTGATTTTTATTTCGAGTATGCGTAAATAGAATCCTTTCCGTTTCTTGTTTTACCAATAATTCTTTTCGGTGATTCCATATTTTATCTCTCGCATTTCTTCCGGCTTTAGTAGCGTCTACAATAGGGAATGGATAATCTTTTCCGATGATGGTATTGCTAAGTTGCTGTTCCATCATGCTCATCTTATACGGCTCATGAATAAATGCTGCCGGAACAGTTTGTAATTCAGGAACCCATTTTTTTATAAACGTCCCTTCGGGATCATGATCGCCGGATTGCTTAATGGGGTTATATATCCGAATAGTATTCACCCCGGTAGTACCTGCCTGCATTTGAAACTGGGGATAATGAATGCCGGGTTCGTAATCTAAAAATTGTTTCGCCAGATGATGCGCACCCCATCTCCAGTCTTGGTAAAGATGGTGACATAAAAAG
Source organism: Sediminibacterium sp. TEGAF015 (assembly GCF_025997995.1). GTDB lineage: Bacteria > Bacteroidota > Bacteroidia > Chitinophagales > Chitinophagaceae > Sediminibacterium. Next base: position 2,255,982 of record NZ_AP026683.1, read on the forward strand.
GAAACCAGCATGGCACGCATCCTAAAATTAACCCAACCAGTTGTAATCAAACAACGCATACAGGCATCTACCAATGGAAAACCTGTTTTACCTTCTTCCCATGCTTTGATAAAAGTTTGATTGGGGGGATGTTCTAGCAGTTCATACCCTTTGTTGATACATTCAAACTCATATCTCCCCTCTACTTCAAATTTTTGAATAAAATGACAGTGCCATTTTAAGCGGGTGATGGCGTTGCTGATAGGACCCTTGAAGGAAGAGGTTTTTTGTGCTTCATGCAACGCCTGATAAGCTTGTTTTATACTCAGGTTACCCCAGCTGATATAGGGCGATAGACGGGTACAGCTTTTTCTGCTCTCTTTTGGCTTACTGATATGTTTACTATAGAATCGTCCTCTATCAGTAATAAAGGTTTGCAAATATCGATGGGCATTTTCTTCTCCTGCTGGCTGAAATGCTTTGGCGTAATCTTGCAATAGATGCTGTAACTGGATTGGAATCGTATATTTTGATTCAAAGAAAGGAAGTGAATTGAGGCTGTACCCATTTTGAATTATGGGTGCATGCATGCTTTTATACCAATTTTTATCCCAGTCCTTTCTATTTTTAATCCCTCGGATAATTCCATCTCGTTGAAACTCTATCCATTCAATTTGATGTGCTTTGCAATACGCTTTTACCTTCTTGTCTCTATCATACGTAATTTGGATACCCGACTCTTGATAGCTATAAATATGTTGAATTTTATATTGCTCCGCAATCTCTTCAAATGCATCAATGGCTTCTGCGTAAAAGATAGTTACCCTTCTTTTATAGACGGATAAAATTTTATTCATCGCGCATACAGAATGATACTGAAATTGTAAATGCCTAGCACTGGTATCGGTGTATTGAATGATAGAAGGCTCAAATAAAAAAACGATTAAATACGGTAGGCCCGCTTGCTCAGCAGCATTCAAGGGTGTGTGATCCTGCGTTCGCAGATCTCTTTTTAGCCAAACAAGGTTAATAGATTTCCGATTTTCCACTTCTCAATAACACTAAAAAGGAGGTTTGGTTCCTATTTAAACTGCAAAAGTGGATTTATCTTAATTTACACAGCTGGTAGTTCAATTTTAAATTGTGTTCCTTTATTAGGCTCGCTGGCAATATGAATTTTTCCTCCAAGCGTTTCTATTTGGGTTTTAACCATAAACAAACCCATCCCTTTTCCTTCCGTATGACTATGGAATCTTTTATATAACCCGAAAAGAGTGTCCTTGTTTTTTTTCAAATCAATTCCTAGTCCATTGTCTGTGAAGACCAATTGAATTTGATTATCTATAATCGAAGATTTTATTTTTATAACTGGTTGAACATCCGGTCTTCTATACTTTATGCTATTTGAGATAAGGTTATAGAAAATACTATAGATATATGATTTAATAGAATTGATTTGATCAATAGCAGAAAAGTCTATTTCAAAAGTTACCTTTTCTAATTTAATCAGATTATCAATTGCCAATTGTATCTCATTCATGATTGAAGAAAAATGAATGGTTGTCTTCTGCTCATTTACCTCTCTTCTAATTTGAAGAATTAAGCTGAGGTCTTTGATAACATCATCCAAAGCACTAACCGATTGGTTCAATGAGGATACCATAGAAGCCTGTTCAGCAGGTTCTAAATCTGGCATCTTCATAAAATTGGTTATCCCAATAATATTGGCAACGGGGGCCCTTAAATTATGAGAAACAATGTATGCAAACTGTTCAAGGTCTTTATTGCGCTGAATCAAATCGTTCATGATTTGGGCTTTCTCATAGTCACTAGCAATTTGAACAGAGATATCTCTCATTATTTTAGATGCTCCTATCACTTGATTAAATTCATTGATGATTGGAGAAACCGTTAATGAAACATGAACGATTGAGCCATTTTTATTAATTCTAACTGTTTCATATCTATCAATTACTTTTCGTTCTTGAATACTTGAAGAGATTTTTACCTCCTCCTCATGCAATTCCTCTGGAATTAACATATAGATGGATTTCCCAATTGCTTCCGTTTCGTTGTATCCCAATATTTTCTCTGCCCCTTTATTCCATGAAGTAATCGTTCCATTTAATGCCACACTCAAAATTGCATCATGCGAAGAGTTAACGATTAAAGAAGAAAGGGCCAATTTTTCTTCGTATTCAATTGTCTCTGTAATATCCTGGCAGGTTCCAAAAACCCTTTCTGGTTCATTATTGGCGTTAAAAGAAACCCTCCATCTTTCTTCTACATGTTTGAGATTACCCTTTGCGGTTATTATTCTATGCTGTATGGTGTTGTATTCCTTTGAGGCAAATGATGATTTAAATGCATCATCTACTTTTTGTTTATCTTCAGGATGAACATAATCAAGAAAAGAATTGTGGGTTGGATTAAAAGAATGAACATCTAATTCAAAAATAGAAAAGGTTTCATTTGACCAATACACATTTAATGTGGACAAATCTGTTTCCCAACTACCCACTTTGGTAGCCATTTGGGCCTCCACTAATCTATTCTCTGATTTTTTTCTTTCCGTAATATCTAATAAAGCACCTAGAATGGCTTCCTGTCCGTTTATAATTTTCCTTGTTCCAAAAAACTCAATATTAATTATATTATTGTTCTTATGAATTCCTCGAATCTCACAAGAATGTGATTTTTGATTTTCATCAATTTCAGCAAAATATTGCTGCAAAATGGTTCTGTCTTCTTCAACAAAGATTTGAAATTGATTTTTACCAATCATTTCATCAATGGTAAAACCAAATATGTTTCCAAATTCTTTATTGACATATGTGTAGACATTATTTTTAATGATAAAAGTTCCCACCAACGAATTATCTGCCAGACTATGAAATCTGTTTTCGCTGGCGATAAGCATCTGTTCTAATTTTTTCTTTTCTGTAATTTCTTCAGGCTGTGCAAGCACTATAGTTGAACTGACAAATACATATTGAACGTTTACATATTTTTCTATATCCTTGCTTTTAAATTGATAATTAATCTCGCGCTCAAAAGAAAATCCCTCCGTTCGACAACGACGCAGATCATTTAATATTTCAGGTTGATCCTTATACAGTTGACTGGCCTTCTGATTCAATAATTGATCTATTCGGTCACTGGCAAATCCAGTAGCTGCTTTATTAAATCCAATTAAACGAAAATCATTGTCTTCATATTTCCAAACGAACGTGGGCTGGGGTAAAGATTGATAGATGGAATAGAGGATTTCGGGGTCAATTAATATGGTCTGAGAACTAAACTCCATTCAAAGGGTTGGTTTTTCTAAAAATACGAGTTTTATCAATAATTAGTCAAATAATTGATCCCCCTAAAAACACAAAAGACCTCAATATTATGTTAAGGTCTTTTAGGTTGTATAAGTTTTATGTATTCTAATCTATTTTCTGGTCACTTGTGAAAAGTTCACATAAACGTATTTTCCAAACTTGCTTCTATCTAAAAGAAGTTTATAATTTACCTTGTTTACTTTTACAGCAGTTTTGATAATTTCTTTTTTTACCTTCGGATAGGTTCTCTCTTCACGATTTAGTAAAAATTCATACATCACTCTACCATCCACTGTTTTAGGAATAGGGAGACCAAGGGTATTTAACACAGTAGGAATTAAATCAACGTTGGATGTTGGCAAATCACTTTTTACAGCTTTTTTATAACTGGGACCAGAAACCAGTAAGGGTATATTAATTTCATATGGACTTAAACTTCCATGACCAGCAATGCCTTTAGAATAACTACTACCTGAATATCCAGCTGAATTTTTGTCATCATTCCAATTAACATCAACCAATATATCTGCAGCACGTTCAGGATGATTCCAGTGTATACTCTCAAAAGAAAGCGTTCCGGGTATAAATCCTATTAAGCCATTTTGCTTTTCCCCTTTGGTAAAAATAGCACCAACCCAATTTTCAGATTGAAGATGGGAAACTGTTTTCTGTATTAAATTAACATCATGATTCTTTACATATAAAGCACCTCCTGCAACAATTATGTCGTCTGAATCTTTATTTTTTTTCAAACCGCTTCGAATCAAAAAATCTACGAGATTTTCATTTCCTATATAACTGACAAATCCATGATCGGTTGAAATAACAACATTAAATTTATCGGATAACCCTCTTGATTTAATTTCAGAAATGATTCTGCCAAATTGTTCATCTACTGATTTAATGGAAGCAATTGCAGTATTAGAACCAATTCCATCACTGTGTGCTGTTCCATCAGGATCTGAAAACCAAATAGCACTTACATGTGGTCCATCCAAGCGCAAGCCATATTTTAATAAAGCATCTGTTATCCATTTATGTCTTGCATGATTGGGTTTTGCAGCAGGAGGAATTTCACCAATTTCATTTATAACAGTCTTTTTAAATGATTCAGGTAAAATCATAGTTGGATTAACTATTGCACCACTGATACTATGATTTTGCATTAATGCCTGACCTGTAGTACCAGAACTAAAAACCATCATTTCCTTATGACATTGCTTTAATACTTCACCCAATGAAATTGCCGTTAGCAGGTGTCCATTCAATTTTTGATTGATTTTTAGTAACTCATTTGCTTCACCAGTATTAATTGCCTTAAGTGGATCAATTTCAGGAAAATAAACACTGTTCCCTAACAAACCGTGTGTACCAGGATAGGCACCTGTAGCATAAGATGTTGCATTTACCCTTGTAACAGAAGGGAAGACACTATGATGAGATTTTCCAATACTGGCCGTTTTGCTAAAAGCGTATAGATTAGGCATTCCATCTGGGGTAATATAATCGGGACGTAAACCATCAAAAAAAACAATCAACGTTCGCGTACTATCGACATTATTAAACGCTGCTTTAATTGGATTTACCAAATGTGTACAGGCTAATAAGAATACTAAGAAATAGCTATTTTGCTTCATAAATAATTTATTTTTCCCACCAAACTTTAATATCACTATTATCACCACCCATAGCAGATTGAGCTGCAGCAAGATTTTCAGGATTTATAGATTGCAGGTAAGTAGGGTAGGGAACTCTTGATGGAAACTTATTTTCTGCAGGAATACCAGTACCCCTTGGTAAAATTGGATATCCTGTTCTGCGTTTTTCAAACCATGATTGATAATCGACAAAGAAATACGCATAATATTTCTGAGTTATAATTCGCTCTAGTTGTTGTTCGATTGTTGAGTTTTCATTGTATACAACACCCGCTTGAGATAAATATCCCGTAGGCATACTTACACCCCACTGTTTCATTGAGGCAGTAATACCAGCTTCATAATGTTGTTTAGCAGATTTGCCTGTATTAAACCCTTTTAAAGCCAATTCGGCTTTTATAAATTCAACTTCTGCATAAGTGAACATGACACCTAAAGAGGGTAAGGTTCTCATCACATCATTATAGCTAGAGTTGGCACCAACCTGATATTCCGTAGTAGTAGGGTAGCCACTTTCAATTCCCCTGTAAATACTTGCTCCATTTACGGTGATAGGACGTACCCATACAGCGCGACGTGGATCATTATCTGCATTCATTTTATCTATAAAATATTTAGTAAAGTAGGTTCCGTCACGCCATTCTAACTGACGTGCGTTATAGTATGGATTAAAATAAGGGAATGTACCTGGGAAATTAAAAATTGCTTCTTCATCATTCGAAGTAAATACTGGAAACTGATTAGGATTAGCCAATATAGTCCTTATTTGTTCATCCACATTCAACTCTGTATTTCGTTTCGTCAATCGCAATAAAAGTCGAAGCTTGAGAGAATTGGTAAACTTTTTCCACTTAATAATACCAGGATTAATACTTCCATTAAGTGTATTGGCATTATACAATAAATCTCCTCCATATGTTAACGCTTTTGAACTATTAAAAAGTAAATTGGCAGAATCTAAATTCTTTAACAATTGAACATAGATATTTTTCTGTGAATCAAACTTAGGCTTTACTATTCCATCTGTTGCCTTTGTAGCTTCTGAATAGGGAACATCGCCATATAAGTCAGTTAAAATAGAATACGCCCAAGTTTTATAAACCAATGCTATAGCCCGATAATTTTCTTCCTTTAACTTGATAGACATATTATAAATGTCTTCAATGTCTGTAAGATAATTGTAAAAAGAACTCCATACTGCTGCTCCCGGATTAACCACATAGCGGTGCAACCCTGTACCACCAGGGCTAGAGCGAGGTGCATCAACCTGCATTAACTCATGTGTAAAATTTCTACTTGCCTGAATACTTGTAGTTACCATTCGGTATTGCATCTGGCCAAGCATTACACCTGGGGTAATTTGCTTGGGCCTATTAGGATCCGTATTGATCTCTTCAAATTTTTTAGTACATGACGTAAATATAATTATTACGGAAAGAATCAGAAATTGTAGTTGATGTATGCGCTTCATAAAAGTTTAGTTTTAAAATTTCAAAGTCAGATTGATACCGAAATTTCTTGTAGAAGGAAATTGAGTTAACTCAACTCCAGGAGTTAGTGTTCCATTATTAAGATTACCTCCCTCTGGATCAAAACCAGGAAATTTGGTGAAGTTGAATAAATCGCGACCATATAAAGCAAAGCTTCCCTGCTTAATAGCAATCTTATTAAGTATAGACTTGGGAAGATTAAATTCAACTCTTACTTCTCTAACTTTTATAAATGAAGCATCAAATATGTTTGTTTCAGCATTACTAATCTGGTAATAGTTATCATAATATGAGCTAGCAGAAACCAATTTTGTATTCTGTTCATATTTTTTTGTTGCAGAATTATACATCACACCGTCACCAATGATACCACCGTCTCGACCAGGTAAGGTAACAGTTGTTTTACCTAGTGTATTGTTCTTATGATTGGTTTGTGAATAAATTGCACCTCCTTTCTGAACATCAAGTAATACACTTATTCTTGTTTGATTTATGGTAAATTCATTGGTTAGCCCTGCTTTCCAATCTGCAAAAGCATTTCCCCATTTTTTAACAACTGGATCTAACTGAGCAGGTAAACCATTCGAGCCATAAATAATTTGTCCTTCTGGAGATCGTTGAAATCCACGACCATATAGATCACCCATTCTACCGCCAACTCTTGCTTCAATTGAAACATTACTTCCATGAGAATAAATAACTTGATTGGTAATACCAGCAGCTAATTCTCTAACATAGCTTCTGTTCATACTCCAAACTAAATTAGTAGACCAAGTAAAATTTTTGTTTACAATAGGTTTTCCTGAAATAGCCACTTCTATTCCTCTACTATTTATTAAACCTGCATTAACAAGAGCATTACTATAACCACTTACAGGATCTAATGGAATAGCTAAAATTTGGTTGCGGCTGTTGTTAGAATACACGGCCACATCTAAAGAAAGTCTGTTACGTAAAAAACGAATATCCAAACCTGCTTCATAACTTGTTGTAATTTCTGGCTTAAGCTCAGGATTAAATAAAACAGACGGATTAGTAAAACTGTTTCCGTAAATACGGTCATAATATTTATCTGTTTGATAAGGCCTCGTATCATTCCCAACCTGTGCCCATGACATTCTCAACTTAGCAAAAGAAATTTTCGTAGGCAATTTGAATAAATCAGATAAAATATAACTTGTGCTGAATGAAGGATAAAAAAATGAATTGTTTTTATATGGAAGGGTACTAGACCAATCATTTCGGCCCGTAACATCCACAAAAATAAGATCACGATAAGATAGCTGACCTGTACCATATAAACTATTAATGGCTTTTCTAGTTTTTAATGGATCAGCAACTGCCTGATCAAGACTATTTGAAATTTGATAAATGCCTGGTTGCGCTAGTTGATCAGCATACATTCCAGCAAAATCATAGTTTTGTCTCATCATATTACCACCAACAGTTGCAGCATATTTCCAATCACTATTGATTTTATTATTATAGGTTATTAAAAAATCGGTGTTTATTTCATAGTTAAAAACATTTTGCTCACGAAACATCCCCCTAGGATATTTAGTCATACTAAATGGTCGTTGTTGAGAACGATACTCGTAGGACATATCCATACCAGTTCTAACCTGTAACTCAAGATGATCATTAAAACTATAGGTGGCAGAAATATTACCAATTACTCCATGCTTATTCATTTTATTCAGCATTTCATAAAAAGCCAAATAAGGATTATCTGGTCCCGGATTAAAAGGATTTCTTTGCTTTACATTTTCTAAACCAGGCTCCCAATAAGGCTTAAACCATTCTGGACGAATATTGGGTGCTGTTCCAATAATTAAAAAATACATTAGCGACTGATTGTTGTACCCTGCAGCAGGCAGATTATCACTTTGCTTATTGGTATAATTGACACGACCATTTATGCGAAGTTTATCAGTAATTTTTTGATTTATGGAGAGCGCAACGTTATAGCGCTCAAAACCTGTATTCGGAATAATCCACTCATTTTTCAAATGAGTCACCGATAAACGAGCACTACTTTTATCAGATCCCCCTTCAATTGAAATGCTATTATTGATGGTTAAACCTGTTTTAAAATATCCAGAAATATAATCCTTGTGTGCCACCCATGGTGTTCGTTCTGTTGGCTTTCCATCAGCAGCCAAAGGATTGAATTGAAAATACTGTTGTCCATTGAATTTTGGACCCCATGCACGTCCAGCAGCAACTCCAGTACTGGTATTAAGTCCATCCGCACTATTTAAATATGAATAGTATGCATCCGTTCTTCCTTCTCCATATTCAAACTGATAGTCTGGCCAACGATTAACCTGATCCATGCTTATATTGGTATTGTAAGTAATGCCCAATCCCTTGTCTTTACGCTGACCAGATTTGGTAGTTATTAAAATTACCCCACCAGCAGCCCGGCTTCCATATAATGCGGTAGCACCAGATCCTTTTAATACCGATATTTTTTCTATATCATCAGGATTAATATCTGAAACCGCTGAACCATAGTCAACAGGATTGTCTTGTGAGAGATGGGAAGAAAAACCTGTACCAGTAATTTTATTACTAACTGGTACACCATCAATAATGATTAGTGCTTGATTATTATCTAAATTAAGAGAAGATTCTCCTCTTAGTGTTATTCTTGAAGATCCCATTGGACCAGCTCCCGTTCCTTGAATATTCAGTCCGGCCACTTTACCAGACAAGCTATTCGCCCAGTTATTGGTTCTTGCATCTTTAACTGCATTCTCTTTAACAGTTTGAGCAGCAAATCCTAATGATTTTTCCTCACGTTTAATACCAAGAGCGGTAACCACCACTTCAGCTAAAACTTTATCATCTTGTTCTAATTGAATAGTAACTGATGTTGAGCCATCAAACGCCCATTCTTTAGATTTATAACCTGAATAACTAATTAATATTATATCTGTGTTAGCTAATTTTTTATTCGGCTCTATTTTGAATTGGCCGTCAGCATTAGTTTGCGCTTTTATACTAGTGCCCTTAAATTGAATGGAAGCTCCCGCTAGCGGTTTTCCATTACTATCATTAATTACACCAGAAATAGTCTGTGCACTAAGCTTTAAATGAATGGATAAAAAGAAAATTACAAACAAGCACATGAACTTGCAGAGAAAAGAAATAGGTCTCATAAGTCAAATTGATTTAAGCGCGAATGTACTCTGCACTATCAGCAATAATTCAACTTAACCATTTGTTAACTCATTGATAACCATTCATTAATGATTTAGTAACCTATTGTTAATAATTTAAAAACAATATTTTAACATTAACCAACCGACCAGCTCAAGACATAAAAAAACCCCAACATTGCTGTTGAGGTCTTGTGGTGTGGGCCGGGATCGAACCGGCGACACAAGGATTTTCAGTCCTTTGCTCTACCGACTGAGCTACCGCACCTTCCGTAGAATTCCCCTTCGGGGTTGCAAATATAAGGAGTGGAATGGTTATTCACGCATTATCCACTGTTTTTTTCTTAGAATTCGCAATTCTTTGGTGTTCTGGCAAATGGAATTACGTCTCTGATATTGGTCATACCCGTTACAAACTGCACCATTCGCTCGAATCCCAATCCAAATCCTGCATGTGGAACCGTACCAAAACGACGGGTATCCAAATACCAGCTCATTTCTTCTGCAGGAATATGCATGTCCTTCATGCGAGCTTCCAATTTATCTAGACGCTCTTCTCTCTGAGAACCACCCACGATTTCTCCGATACCCGGAGCAAGTATATCCATTGCTGCCACGGTTTCTTTGCCAGGTTCACATCCGTCGTTCAAACGCATGTAGAAGGCTTTAATTTTTGCAGGGTATCCTGTAACAATTACGGGTTTCTTAAAGTGCTTCTCTACCAAGTAGCGTTCGTGCTCACTTTGCATATCAATACCCCAGCTTACTTCGTATTTGAATTTTTTCTTTTTGTAGGCAGGGCTGTCCAATAGTATCTGAATCGCTTCAGTATAAGTGATGCGTTCAAATTTATTATTGAGAACAAAATTCAATTTTTCAAGCAAGCCCATTTCTGCTCGTTCGTTCTGTGGCTTCTGTTTTTCTTCTTCTGCCAAACGCTGGTCTAAAAATTCAAGGTCTTCTTTATTATGCTCCATGGCATAACGAATCAGGTATTGAATAAACTCTTCGGCCAAGTTCATATTGTCTTCAATATCGTGAAAAGCCATTTCAGGCTCAATCATCCAGAACTCAGCAAGGTGGCGGGTTGTATTCGAATTCTCTGCTCTAAAAGTAGGTCCAAAAGTGTAAATCTCAGAAAAAGCCATGGCCCCCAATTCTCCTTCTAGCTGACCACTCACGGTAAGATTGGTACTCTTTCCAAAAAAGTCTTCGCTGTAATCTATATTTCCTGCTGCATCTTTTGGTGCAGTGCCGTCCATTGGTAAAGTTGTTACTCTGAACATTTCTCCTGCGCCTTCTGCATCACTCGCGGTAATGATGGGTGTATGCAAATACACAAATCCCTTTTCATTAAAAAACTGGTGCACAGCAAATGCCAGTGAATGTCTAATGCGGAATACCGCACCGAATGTATTGGTACGAAAACGCAGATGCGCTTTCTCTCTTAAAAATTCAAGACTATGTTTTTTCGGTTGGAGTGGATACTTCTCTGCATCGCTATCTCCTAAAATCTCTAAGGTTGCTGCTTTTACTTCAATGGTTTGTCCCTTACCTACAGAAGCTACTACTTCTCCGGTAACTTTTAAAGAAGCGCCGGTTGTAATCCGCTTCAGCGTTTCCTCGTTCAATAAACCCAGTTCTACTACTACTTGTAAATTATTATTGGTACTACCATCGTTCAATGCCACAAACTGTTTGTTGCGAAACGTGCGCACCCAACCCATTACCGTTACCTGATCGCCCGGTTTTCCACTGGCCAAAAGGGTTTTTATCTTGATTCTTGTATTAAACATGGCGCAAAGATAACCAAACAAGGGGTTTTGAAGGGCGATTCAATGGGTTTTAGACTCAGTTTGATCATATTTTATCAGATAAAATCGTTGGTTTTATCAATATTTTGTAACATTGCACTGGAAACACTGCTGATAAGTGGCATTTTAACGCACTTAATTTTCAGTTACTCTCTTTCCAAATCAACCCAATTAGCCTTTCTGAGTTTGATTTCCTTAGACAGGATTAACTTTTTTTATCGTTTGAAATTGATACCCCCCAAACAATATCTCTATTTATGTATGACATTCTTCAGTTAAATGACATGCTATTGCCAGAACTAATGGATATAGCTGAAAATTTAAAAATTACCGGAGCTAAAAAATTAGACAAACAAGGATTAATTTATAAGATCCTTGACTCTCAAGCGGTGCAGGAAAGTACAGCAAAAGAAGGTGGTGCCCCTAAAAAAGCCGGAAGACCTAAAAAAGCTGTTAATATTAAAACCTCAACTGGCTCAACCGAAGAAGCGGAAGTGATGCAGGACGCACCTGTTGTTGCCGAACCTCTTTCACAAGAAAAAGCAGCGCCCAAAAGAGAAGATGCCCGTCAAGGTCGCCCGGTTAAAAAAGCGGTTCACAATAAAAAAGGACCAGGTCCAAGACCTCGCATAGAAAATCAGGAAGTAGAAGGAGTAAAGACCGAAGAATCCGGCGAAATTGATCCAACAGCCAATATTGCTGCTGCCATTATTCAGACATTAGAAGCCAGTGAAAACAATGGCGATCAGGCACAGGCGCCCGAGACTTCTTTACAACAGGAACGCCCAAGACACCAGCATCAGCCTAAAAAAGAACCCGCTTTCAATATAGAATTTGAAGGGATTATCCCAGGGGAAGGGGTACTGGAAATGATGCCAGACGGATATGGTTTCCTTCGTTCCTCTGATTACAATTATTTGTCTTCTCCGGATGACGTATATGTTTCACCTTCTCAGATTAAATTATTCGGATTAAAAACCGGAGATACCGTTACAGGTTCTGTTCGTCCTCCGAAAGAAGGAGAAAAATATTTCGCTTTACTCAAAGTGGACTTTATCAACGGAAAGCGTCCTGATGAGGTAAGAGACAGGGTTCCTTTTGATTACCTGACTCCTTTGTTCCCGTTTGAAAAATTAAATTTATTTACTTCACCCAGCAACTATAGCACCCGTATCATCGACTTGTTCACGCCTATTGGTAAGGGACAACGTGGATTGATTGTGGCGCAACCCAAAGTGGGTAAAACCATGTTGTTGAAAGAAGTGGCCAATGCCATTGCGGCCAACCACCCAGAAGTGTATTTGATGGTTGTTCTGATTGACGAACGTCCTGAGGAAGTTACCGATATGGAGCGTAGCGTAAATGCAGAAGTAATTGCATCTACTTTTGATGAGCCTGCTGAAAAACACGTAAAAGTTTCTTCTATCGCTTTACAAAAAGCAAAACGTTTAGTAGAGTGCGGACACGATGTAGTGATTCTATTGGATTCAATTACCCGTTTGGCCAGAGCACACAATACCGTTGCTCCTTCAAGCGGTAAGGTATTGAGTGGTGGTGTGGAAGCAAACGCTTTATTGAAACCTAAACAATTCTTTGGTGCGGCACGTAAAATTGAAAACGGCGGTTCACTAACCATCCTGGCTACTGCTCTAGTAGAAACAGGTAGTAAAATGGATGAGGTAATCTTTGAAGAATTCAAGGGTACCGGTAATATGGAATTACAGCTTGAAAGAAAACTAGCCAACAAGCGTATCTTCCCTGCTATTGACTTGGTGGGTTCTTCTACCCGTCGCGACGACTTATTGTTAGACAAAGAAGTATTACAACGCATGAATATTCTTCGCGTTTTCTTAAACGATATGAATTCTGAAGAAGCGATGAACGAATTGTTGAAGCGCATGCGCGGAACCAAGAACAATGAAGAATTCTTGGCGAGTATGAATAGATAATTTTTAGCGCCAATTACCTTGGCGCTTACTTATTAAAATTGACAAGGGCACCGCAAAAAAACGGTGCCCTTTTTTTGATAACTGCCCCCAGTAATCAACTGCTTATAACCAGTTAGCAACGACCCTTTTAGAGAAGAATGGATTCTTCAAAAGATTTTCCAAAACGATCCGTTGCTCGTACTGTAACTTTTTTCGCGTTAGTAGACGGCTTAATAAAAAATAAATGTTCAGTCAATGTAGGTTCTACAAACTTGTGTTTCTGCGGAAGCGCGGGGCCCTCATACAGCTCAACCGCCCATGGATCTTTTGCCACTCTTTGTGTGGGAGCTCCTTTGGATACACCATCTTCCAACCACTCTAGTTTCCATTTAGTATCCCAGTTCCAGATATTCACTGCAAGTTCTTCAGGATTATTCTTGTCGTATCCCTTCGGGTAGATTCTTAGCTGATGATCGACTTCTTTGTCGGTGCTTTTATAAAACCATTTGATTTCACTGCCATTTACTTCATACACCCCGTAGCCCCTTGGTGTACCATCTCCACAGATGGGTCCAGTCCACCAGGCACCACAAACGGTTCCGTGATTGTGCTCCATGATATTATCTTGTTCCCACGATTCATTAAAATGCGTATGGCCCGACATGATATGCACTTTATACGGCGCTAATAAGGCATATAGTTTTTTACGATTGGAAACAGTTCCACCAAAATCTTCTTCTTTTTTGTTTCTTTTAGGAGCACCAGTGAACGTGGGAATGTGAACATTCACTACCACAGTGGTACCCGGTTCAACAAACTGAAGATCTCTCTCTAACCAGGCCAATTGAGTTTCGGTAAAGTAGCCAATGTATTTTTTAGCAGTACCAATAAAAAAGACATCATCGAGTACTACATAGTGTATAGCTCCTCTGTTGAATGAGTAATAAGTGGGTCCGAATTGTTCTTTGAAGGTTTCTGCCGAGTAATCATCCGTTCTGGAATTCAGATCCATATCGTGATTGCCAATCACATTAAAAAAAGGAACACCTGTCATGTGAATGGCCTCTTTATAATCCTTAAAGAATTCAAACTTATCCCATACCAGATCTCCACATCCAATTCCATGAAACAAAGTATTGGCTGGATATTGCTGCATCAATTTTTTGAAATCAGGAACAGTTGTGGATTTAAGTTGTACACAATCATCAGCAGAAATCATTTGTGTGTCTGCCCACACAACAAAATTGTGCTGCTGATCATCCACCGATAATTTTTCCAAAACGAAATCATGAGAAAAGTTTCCGCGTTTTCCTTTTACAGAAACAAAAAATTGAGGGATATGATTTTGATGTGTAAAAGCATATCCTGCTGGCGTGCTGATATAAACAAAATCGGCGTTTTCGTTTACTACAAATTCATAGTCCCCGCTTTTATTGGTTTGATAAACCCTGGTACCATCCGTAACACTCACTCCTGCAATTCCTTTGCCCTCACTCTTTACTTTGCCTTTAATAACCAATTGGTCTTGCTTTTCAAAAGCAGCGGCCCGGGTTTCTGCTATCACCGAAGGCAAAGCAAATATGCCCCCGGTGAATCCTATATTTCTTAAGAAATTTCTTCGTTTCATTTGTTAGTTTTTCAAATCATTATTCTCAACGCTATCTTTTCAATTTTCAATTCTGCACACCAGTGTTTCGCTATTTTTCCCACCACACTTTAATATTGATATTGTCTCCGCCCATAGCTTGTACCGCTTGGTTATAATTTTCGGTATTGGTGCTTTGAACTGCTGGTGGGTATCGATATCTGACTGGCATTACTTTGTTGTTCAACATACCATCTGCCACTGGCATTATAGGGAATCCTGTTCTTCTGTATTCGAACCACTGCTGAAAATCGGTAAAGTATAAAGCATAATATTTCTGCAGCATGATTCGCTCTAAAGTATTGTTATATGCTGCTTTTACATTAGTAAAATAGTCGGCAGGCATAACGGCACCCCACTGCTCAACAGAAGCTTTCACCCCTCTTTCATAGGCTGCTTTTGCTGCTGCTGTATTATTATTTCTGAATTCTAGTTCCGCTCTGATAAGTTCAACTTCTGCATAGCTCATTAATACCACAGACATAGGCGCGGTAACCAAGGCAATATTTTTATTGGAAGGAACATAGTCAAACTGATTGTCGCTTCCAGCGTATCCCGCTGGAATTCCTTTGTACCCAATATTGGCATTATTGAGTTTGTTTCTGGCTTGCGTTAACCATCTGGCTCTTCTTGGATCATTAAAGTCATTCAAATTATCAGTGAAGAACAAGCCGGCTGCGCGGAAAGTGGTAAAGTCAATGGCTCTACCCCATGGTGATACAAATGGTGTTACCCCAGATAATTTTAAAATAGCCGCCTGATCATTAGAAGTAAACACCGGGTATTTTACAGGATTATCTATGATAATTCTCAACTTTGCCAGGGTACCCATTTCCGTTCTTTTACTTAAACGCATTAACAAACGCATCTGCAATGAGTTGGTAAATCGCTTCCAGCTGCTCACATTGTTGGCAAATAGCATATCTGTACCATAAATCATGGAACGGGTTGTAACGTATAAATTGTTGGCTGAATCTAAATCTGCAATGATTTTCTCATACACTTTTTGCTGTGTAGTAAACTTGGGCCTGAAGATTCCTTCGTCGCCCTTTGTGGCTTCTTCCATAGGAATATCACCAAAGCAATCGGTAAGTGTTGAATAAATCATAGCATTCAAGGTCATCGCAATGGCCTGATAATTCGGGTCTTTTTGTTCAACAGCCGAATTGTACATTTCCTTTACATTGGTTAACCAACGATAGTACGTACTCCAAGTTGAATTACCCGCTGTCTCTGTGATATCATATCGGTGAACCCCGCCTGCTACACTCGGAAAGGGAAGCATATCCTGCATTAAACCAAAAGTGAAATCATCTGCCTTACGCATATTGAAAGAAGACACTTCATATATAATTGGATTCAATAAGGTTCCTGGGCTGATTTTATTTACACGATTCGGATCCGTGTTTACTGATTCAAAATCCTTGGTACAAGATGCCATGAACAAAAGCATCAACAAGGAGAGTGTTATAGAGATTTTATTTTTCATACATTTTCTTTATTATGATTCATTATTGATTGTAATGATGGGTCATTTAAAAAATACCCAATCCCTTAAAACTTAACGGTGATATTAGCTCCAATGGTTCTGCTAGACGGTAATTGTCCCATTTCAACACCCGGCAAAATGGTGGAACCATTTAATGCGGCGGTTTCTGGATCAAAAACAGGGAAGCTTGAAATCATGAATAGGTCTCTTCCATATAATGCCACACTTACTTGTTTAAAGAAAGACTTACCTAAAAGCGTTTTAGGGAAATTGTATTCTAACCTTGCCTCTCGCAATTTTAAATAAGAAGCATCGAAGGAATTGGACTCTACATTGGCTCTTCTGTAATAGTCTCCGTAGTAATCAACAGGTAATACTTTGGTAGTATTGGGTGAATAGGATTTGTCGGGGTTCTGAACAACTCCAACGCCAATAATATAATTCTCTTCACGACCAGGCAGGCTTGATTTTAGTTTTCCCTGTTCCATCATTTTATGATGACTCTGAGAATAAATCATGCCACCCAATTGTCCATCTACCAAAAAGCTGAATCGATAATTTTTATAGGTAAATTCATTTCTGATACCGCCTTTCCAATCTGCATAAGCAGACCCGATGTATTGAATTTCCTGGGGACGTGCAGGCAAACCTGTTGCTGCATTGTAAACAATTTGTCCATCAGGTGAACGCAAAAAGCCAAATCCATAAATATCACCGGTTGTACCTCCTACTCTGGCTTGAATGGTTGCATTACCGCCATAACCAATATCTTGTTTTCCTTCCATTCCTTCCGCCAATTCAAGTACACGGTTTTGGTTTTTTGCCCATGTTAAAATTGAAGTCCAGCTAAAGTTTTTCTTTTTAATGATGCTTCCGGTTAATACCACTTCTATTCCTCTGTTTCTAACAGCTCCTGCATTCAATACTGCTCTGGAATATCCAGTTGTTGGATCTAAAGGAACTTCCAAAATCTGGTTTCGGGTAGTATTGCTGTAGTAAGTAAGATCCAGATTCAGTCTGCTCTTGAACAAACGAATATCCAGACCTGCTTCATAGTTGGTAGAAATTTCTGGTTTAAAATTCACGTTGTGCAAAAGTGTTGGTACTGATCCAGAACCAGGGAATGGGCTGGTTCCATAGTATTTGCTTGTTTTATATGGATCGGTATCGTTACCCACCTGAGCTGCAGACAAACGAAGTTTGGCAAATGAAATAGATGCCGGCAAGCGTAAGATATCACTTAGGATAACACTGGTATTAATAGAAGGGTAAAAGAAAGAATTGTTTTGAATAGGCAATGTGCTTGACCAGTCATTCCTTCCTGTTACATCCACGAACCATTTATTCTTATACGCAAAAGATGCTGTTCCATATAAACTGTTTACCTTTTTGTTTCTGGCAACATTCACTACTTCCGGTGTTCCAACCCCATTGCTTAACATATATACGCCCGGAATAACCAAGCCAATCACACTGGCGTCTACTCTGGAGTATTTTGTACTCATGGCATTACCACCAACAGAAGCGGTTACATTAATGTCAGAACCAATTTTGTCCTTATAGGATAATAAGAAGTCAGTATTGATTTCATAGTCCTGAATATTTTGTTCTTTATAAAAACCTCTTAAGTAGTTAGCAGACGAATAGGGTCTTTGTTGCTTTCTAATTTCACTGGAAAAATCAATACCAGAACGCAACATCAAATTGAACTTGCTATTGAAAGTATAAGTGGCTGCCATATTGGCTAAGAAGGCATTGCTTCTAACTCCATTGGTCATTTCATAAGCAATCAAATATGGGTTGTCAATAAAACTGCTGAAGGGATGTACCTGATCAATTTGTTCCTGCCCTTTTTTCCAGATAGGTCTATACCAACTTAAGTCTACGTTTGGATTTTGGAAAATCATGAAATACGCAATTGACTGATTGTTGTAACCCGTTGCAGGTAAATTATCGCTGGTTTTGTTGGTGTAGTTTACTTTAGAAACAAAGCGCAATTTATCAGACACTTTTTGACTAACACTTAAAGCCGCAGTTACTCTTTCGAAACCAGTATTCGGCATGATCCATTCATTTTTAGAGTGTGTGAGTGATGCTCTTACCGAACCATTTTCATTTCCACTTTCTAATGAAATATTATTAGTGATGGTAGACCCTGTTCTCCAGAAGTCTTTGATATTGTTGGGCTGTGCTACCCATGGACGTCTTTCAGGAGATTGTCCTTCAACTGTTGGATCATATTGATAATATAGTTGTCCATTGAATCTTGGACCAAATGCACTACTGGTTCCGCTAGTGCTTGCACCATCTGCAGAAGCCCCATAGCTATAATATTTTTCACCGGCGGCATTTAACCCTCTTCCAGTTCCCTGACCATACTCATATTGATAATCAGGCCACCTTAATACGGTGTTAATGCTTGCATTTGTATTTACGGTTACACCAATACCCTTGTCTTTTCTCGCACCAGATTTGGTAGTAATTAACAAGGCACCATTTGCTGCTCTGCTACCATATAAAGCAGTAGCACCTGGTCCTTTCAACACGGTGATGCTCTCAATATCATCTGGATTAATATCTGAAATCCCATTTCCAAAATCAACGGGAACATCTGAACCAGATCCTGCTCCATAAGCATTGCCTACTCCTGAACTGGTTCCACCCCCATTCATAGGTACACCATCTAATACAATCAGCGCGTTGTTTCCATCCGGATTCATAGAAGCATCTCCCCTCAGTGAAACCCTTACAGAACCACCCGGTCCCGATCCCGCAGAATACAAATTCAATCCAGCTACCTTACCAGACAAAGAGCTTACCCAGTTGTTAGAGCGGGCATCCATCACATCTGATTCCTTCATCGTTTGTGCGGCATAGCCCAATGCTTTTTCCTGCTTTTTAATTCCCAATGCTGTAACCACCACTTCATTCAACTCACCAGCCTCCGATTTCATTCTGGTAACCAGTTGCTGTTGATTTTTTGAAACAGTAATCATTTGCTCAGTAGACGCAAATCCAACAAAAGAAAATTTTATCGTGTATTTATTTCCAATAGTTAATTGCTTTACAACATAAACCCCACTCTCATTGGTGGTGGTTCGTTGACTGCTGTTGGCATTGTTCTGCAATACCACTGTTACCCCCTGCAAAGGATCTCCTTTTTCATTCAATACTGTACCAGTTAAATCCCTGGTGGTTTGTGCAAATACGAATGATGTATTAATCAACACCATTATTAGTGTTAATGAAATCATCATTGATTTAAATTGGTTTCTCATAATGCTATATAGTTTTTCTGGCGCGAAACTATACTGCAAAAAAAAGAGCCGCTATACCAGCGGCCCTTCTTAATCATTTGATAATGATACCTTCACTTTAAGATAATATTCTGATCACGATTTGGTAACACAAGTAAACTATGGGTTAATATTATTGGTTAGCGCATTTGCTTTTTTCAAAGCCATTTACTTTAATCGCTCTTCAAATAATTTTAAAATTCTTTTATACTCATCGGTCCAACTACTAGGTTCTACAAATCCATGATCTTCCATGGGATACACTGCCAACTCCCAGTTGTCTTTTTTTAATTCAATCAGTTTTTGCGATAAGCGTACCACATCCTGAAAATGCACATTCACATCTACCATACCATGACAAATCAATAAATGATTTTTTAAACCAGATGCAAAATTGATTGGTGAAGATTTTGCATAGGCTATGGAGTCTTGCACTGGTTCATTTAAAATATTGGCCGTATATCCGTGATTGTAATGTGCCCAGTCTGTTACTGGTCTTAGTGCTGCACCCGCTTTAAATACATCCGGTGTTGTGAACAATCCCATCAAGGTAATAAAGCCTCCATAAGAACCACCGTACAATCCAATTCTGTTTTTGTCGATACCATAATTTTTTACCAGGTATTCGGCCGCATCCACGTGGTCTGTTAAATCTTTGCCACCCATATGTCTGTAGATGCCCGTTCTCCAATCTCTGCCATATCCGCTGCTGGCTCTGTAGTCTATATCAATGACTGTATATCCTTTGTCTGCTAATAAATTATTAAACATGTATTCTCTGAAATAACTGCTCCACCAGTAATGCACATTTTGCAGATAGCCGGCACCATGTACAAAAAATACAGCAGCTCCGTTTTTCTTTTCCGGTGCGGGTTCATAAATTCTTGCATAAATGGATTGTCCGTCTCTGGCTGGTATAGTGGTTACTTTGGGTTCTTTCCAGTTGTACTTTTTAAATTCATCGCTCATGGAAAGATTGGTAACCTGAATGGGTTTTTTACCCGGAGCGTTCTCCTGCACATATAATTCCCAGGGCTTATTAATATAAGAGTAACGATACGCAATCCATTTTTCATCGGGACTCATACTTACTTCATAGCCACCTTCCCATGGAGTGATTCTTTCTTTTCCAGTTCCGTCAATTTTAATTCGGTACCAGTTCTGTTTTCCTGGATGGGTTTCATTGGTCAGTAAATAAAAAAATTGTTTGTTCTTACTTAAGCGCAATTCCTGCACTTCATAGTTTCCGGAACTAAGCGCTTTCTTACTCTGTGTTTTTGTGTCGTATATATATAAGTGTGAATAACCAGTTGCTTCACTTTGAAAATAAAACTGATCATTGTTTACCCAGCCAATTCTCGTTCCGAAATTGCCCCCACCAATTCCAGGACCCGCAATCCATGCTTCATCTCTTTGACGATCAATCGGAACTAGTTTTCCGGAAGCCGCATCCAATTGCATAATCCATCTGTCTTTATTGTCCTGTGAACGGATATCAACAATTGCAAATGTTCCACTTGCATTCCAGTAAGGTCCATAAATGGCAACGGGTCTATTGGTAGGTTTTTTGCCTTCGTATTTTTTCGGATAATCTTTTGCATAATCGGGTAAATCCTGAATGCCAGGTATGGCATCTGTTTTTATCAACATCAAAGTATCACGCTGTCTGTCCCACACATAAAATTCAAATTTGCCTAATGCATTGCCCACTTTGGTTCTTGTGTTTAGGTCTGTAGTATATCCAGACTCGGTTACATAATCCGGAACAATAGTAGATTTATTTCCAGAAGGTACCTGATACAATCTGTAGGTAACGAAACGTGCATCAGGACTGATCTGCAGGCCCTGCATCATTTTATCGCCTGTTGCAATTCGCTTAATGGTATCATTATAAACGATTCTGTTTTTTCTCAGATATTCATTGCGCAGGTCTCTTTTTTCTTTTCTTTCTTTCAAGACTTCAAATAAATCGAGTTGCTGTTGCTGCAACCATCCATCCTGTGTTTGGGTGTTGATAGAGCCAGATGAACGATTGAAATTAGCGCCAGTTGAACTCCCCCCGCTTCCAATATTTGTTAGCTGCATCAGCACGCCTGATTTTGTATGCCATCCAAATAAGTTACCAGACTTGTTGAAGGCAATCCATTCGTCGTTTAAAATAAAGGAAGGATTGAACTCCTGTTCTTCGGTTTGTGTTACCCTGGTTGTTTTGTTTGTTTTAATTTCTGTCCAATATATATCGCCACGAAAGCCATATACCATCTGTGTTCCGGCCGAATTGTACACCGCATTATTCAGTGCATTATTTCTTTCAAGAATATTGCTATTTGCTTTTTCAGGCGCAGTTGCAGTAATGGCAAAAGCATACAATGAATCTGATACTTGTTGTTGAGGATTCCAGTTAAAGTAAACCGTTTTACTGTCATGGCTCCAGAATGCGTTAGATGGAGAGGTCCCCATCCATTTAGGATCTCGCATAATATGGTCAACAGTTAAAGTCTGCGAATAGCCGGCATATACATAAGCCAGCGAAAGCAATAGCAATATTTTTCTCATACAATCTGTTTAGAAAATAAATCTATTGCATTCTGTTAAGTAATTATTTTCTGCGGCTACCTTTTTTATGAATGGGTCAAATGCAGACAATACCAATAAATGGTGCTCTTACTTATAGTAATGATTCGCTTCAATATATTCCCTTACTTTTTCGGGAACCAAATACTGAATGCTTTTTCCTTCTTTAATATTGTTTCGGATATGGGTTGCAGAAATAGAAAGCATGGGTGCATCCAGAATCACCGCTTTTGCACCATCTGGAATGGTGGCAATAAATCCAGGTCGGTTATAAATTACAAAAGAATATTCGGCCAGAAGGATAGATGCGTTTTTCCATTTCTGAATATTCTGAAAACTATCTGATCCTATAATAATCGTGAACTCGTGTTGGGGATATTTTTCTTTTAAATATACCATCGTATCAATGGTATAAGAGGGTTTGGGTAATTTGAATTCAATATCCGAAGCTCTTAAGCGTTCATCGTCTTCAACGGCCAGTGTTGCAAGATGAAGCCGGTGATATTCACTCAATAAACTATGTTCCTGTTTAAATGGATTCTGGGGCGACACTACCAGCCAGAGTTGCTGCAAATTGGTTTCATTCAAAACATGACTGGCAATGATTAAATGCCCCGTATGTATAGGATTGAAAGAACCAAAGTAGAGGCCGATTTTCATCTAAGTGGCTGATTATCAATGTTTTAATTAAATATCTTCTATCACGAAGATACTATTTGCCTCGCTTAAACGTAAGCTCAGTCTGTATCCAGATACACAAATGGATATAGGATCTCCTAATGGGGCTATCTGTTCTACTTTTACTTTTTCTCCTGGTACACAGCCCATTTCCATCAGCTTTATAAAGATTTCGTCTTTTTCAAATGAATCTATAATTCCCTTTTCTCCTGCCGCCAACTCGGACAATCTTTTCATATTCGCAATTATACTATAAAGGTAAACCCTTGCGTTTTGGTATTGTTACGAATTTTGGAGTAATCAAGAACTATGGCTAAAATCAATTTCAGAAGCGGAGATAGACCGTTTATTTTCCCAGACAAAACCGGACTAAAATCTTTTATCGAATTCCTGTTCAAGAAAGAGAAAAAAGAACTGGGGGGTATCAACTATATTTTCTGTTCTGACGAAATGCTTTTGAAAATCAATCAGGACTTTTTACAACATAACTATTACACCGATATCATAACTTTTGGCTTACAGGAACCGGGGCAGCCCATTGAAGCAGAGATTTATATCAGCATTGATCGGGTGAAAGACAATGCTATCCAGCAGGGGGTTGATTATGAAAATGAAATGATGAGGGTGCTCTTTCATGGGGCTTTGCATCTTTGCGGCTATAAAGACAAAAAGAAAAGTGAAATTCAGGAAATGAGGGCAAAAGAGGACCAGTATTTGCGGATGATAGCCAAAATAAAATAAACCATGCGCTGGAGTGCTTTTACTTTCTGCTTTCTATTGAATCTTGTTTTTACAACATCTACAACTAAAGCCCAGGGATACAGCCAGGTAGTATTAACCGACATTCCCTTTGAGCCAACCATTACCGTCAAGAAAGAAATCAAGGAAAGACTGGAACGGAATCCGGTTTTTCAAGCTTCAGACCGCATATCTCAATCATTTATGTATTGGGTCAACTATTCCAGACTTTTTCCCAAAGAATTCAGGGACTCGGCCCTGATACCTTATTTAGAGCAACAGCCCAGACTAAAGGGTAAATACGCTAATAGCTTATTGGAAACTTTGGACAAAGCCAAGGCCCTACCATTTATAGATCCTGAGGAGAAACTAAGTAAAGCGGCCCGAGACCATGGAAAAGATATTAAAAGGAATGGGGGGAGCGTAAGCCACCGTTCATCAGATGGTTCCAGCTTTGGGGACCGCATGCGAAAAGTGGGGTACAGGGGCTGTTCCGCAGAAAATATCTCCCTGGGGAAGGACAATTGGGGACTTAGCTCCCTGCTCTTACTTTATTTGGACATCAATCTTCCCGACCTGGGCCATCGCAAGAATCTTTTGAATTCCAATTATAGCAAAATGGGGGTTAGTTCTGTCCAACTAGACGGAGATCAAACACTTATCGTGCAGGAACTGGGGTGCGAAGAGAGGCCAGCCAGGTAAAATTTACGGAAAGAACAACCCTTTTTTCACCAGAGACACCACCATTTTCAACAAGCGCTTCATGTTCCACGAGCCACCGTTTCACACCTGCGCATCCGTGTTCCACGGGCAACCGTTTCACCATGAAACAATTTTGTGTATGTTCCACGAATCACATTTACCTTTGGGAAATGAAAGGCACAGAGAATAAAAATGAAAAAAGAAAGTGGCAGGTTGCCTTCAGGCGTTTTGTACTTGAGGGAAGCCCTAGCGAACAATATGCCCCATACTTTGGATTACATAGAAAAGCGCTGAGAGAATGGTTTGAATCTCAGTTTACTGGGGTTCAAAGCTGGGAGAACTTTGGAATCTCCTGGCAATTTGAACACGTGATTCCTGTTTCTTTCTTTGATATCTCTGAGGAGGGTGAATTGAAATTATGCTGGAACTACTTAAATATTAAGGTGGCTTCATTGGAGGGAAATGGAAATTTTGCAGACTTGACTTTTGCTAAAGCCTATTTTGAAAAGCTCTATGCAATTACAGGATTTTCAGAGGCTGCAAAGTTTATTGCAAAAATTGAATCCATCACAAACAATAACAGCTTGAACTTAACCGAGAAACAGTTGGCGTTTATTCAATCCAATATGAAAGACCTTGTAGCGATTCCAGGCTTTACCAAAGAGGAATACGCGCAGTACCTGGAAACGGAATCTGCACAGGCAATTCTTACAGAAAGAGAAATCCTAAAAAAATTCGGTTAGGGGTAATCCTATAATATCTTTGCACCATGTTTTCAAAATACGATGTTATTGTTGTAGGCGCGGGTCATGCTGGTTGTGAGGCCGCTGCTGCTGCTGCCAATCTGGGTAGTTCTGTTTTGTTGGTAACCATGAATATGCAAACGATTGCACAAATGAGTTGCAACCCAGCGATGGGTGGAATTGCCAAGGGACAGATTGTGCGTGAGATTGATGCACTCGGCGGGTACAGTGGTATCATAACTGATCTTAGCACGATTCAATTCAGAATGCTGAATATGAGTAAGGGGCCAGCAATGTGGAGCCCTAGAGCGCAGAACGATCGTATGCTTTTTGCTGCAAAATGGAGAGAGTGGTTAGAGAATACACCCAATGTTGATTTCTACCAGGATATGGTAAAAGAGATCATCATTAAGAACAATAAAGCATGTGGAGTAATTACCGGGTTAGGACATGAGATTATGGCCGAATCTGTTGTAGTTACCAGCGGTACATTTTTGAATGGCGTAATCCATATTGGTGAAAAACAATTTGGCGGTGGTAGGGTTGCTGAAAAAGCAGCTACCGGCATTACAGAGCAATTGGTTTCGTTGGGCTTTGAGAGCGACCGACTGAAAACGGGAACACCACCCAGAGTGGATGGAAGAAGTCTGGACTACGCTAAAATGGAGGAACAGAAAGGAGACGAACATATTGTTGGTTTTTCTTATATGAATATTCCTCGTGTAAAAGCAGAACAACAAAGAAGTTGTTTTATCACCTATACAAATAGTACGGTACATGATTTATTAAAGACGGGCTTTGACAGATCTCCAATGTATCAGGGAAGAATAGAAGGAGTAGGACCGAGATATTGTCCTAGTATTGAAGATAAAATTAGTCGCTTCGCGGATAGAGACCGTCACCAGTTATTCGTAGAACCCGAAGGATGGGATACGGTAGAAATATATGTAAACGGATTTTCCACATCTCTACCTGAAGAAGTTCAAATGGCTGCATTGCGTCAAGTTCCGGGTTTTGAAAAATGTAAAATATTCAGACCAGGTTATGCAATTGAATATGACTATTTCATGCCTACGCAGTTAACGCATGCATTAGAAACCAAGCAAATAAGTCATCTGTTTTTTGCAGGACAAATTAACGGAACCACTGGATACGAAGAAGCTGCTTGTCAAGGATTAATAGCGGGAATTAATGCTCATCAAAAAGCAAAGAACAAGGAACCCTTTATTTTAAACAGATCAGAAGCATACATTGGGGTTTTGGTAGATGACCTTATTAATAAAGGAACCGATGAACCCTACAGAATGTTTACCAGCAGAGCTGAATTCAGAACCTTACTGAGACAAGACAACGCCGATTTAAGATTAACAGAAAAAAGTTTCCGAATAGGCTTGGCTTCTAAAGAAAGAATGAGAGCCGTTTCAGATAAGAAAGCGCATGTTGAAGAGATCAAGCAAACCATAAGCAACTTTCCTGTTGAGCCAGATTTAATCAATCCATATTTTTCTTCTATTCAATCTGCGGCATTAACAGAAAAACAAAAAGCTGCTAAGATTATTCTTCGACCCAATGTTACGCTAAATGACATGAAATCTCATTTACCAGAATTGGCTGAAACTTTAAAACCATATTCAGAAGAAGAATTGCTACAAGCTGAGATTCAAATCAAATATGAACGCTATATAGAGAAGGAACAGCAATTGGTAGACAAAATGAGTGATTTAGAAAATATGAAGATTCCAGCCAATTTTGAATACGAGAGACTTACAGCCCTTTCTAATGAAGCCATACAAAAACTGAAAAAAATTCAACCAGCAACATTAGGACAGGCAAGCAGAATTAGTGGAGTAAACCCTAGCGATGTTCAAATACTGATGGTATATATGGGTAGATAATTCCTTTTCATCCATTCATCATATTAAAAAAAACCAGTTTACCATAAGAAGTACAATTTTAGTAGCTTTAGAATCCTACTAAAACGACCTTACTTATGAGAAAAATCAAGTTGTTGTTTTCTTGTTTGGTACTCACAACCATGTTGCGAGCCCAGGAAACATTTCCGGTAAATGGTGTAGCAGATAAACGAGATGGCTGCTATGCATTTACAAACGCTACAATTGTTAAAGATGCACAAAACACGATTGCCAATGGTAGTCTAGTTATCAGAGATGGAAAAATTATAGCAGTTGGTACTAATGTGTCAATTCCAAAAGATGCTGTTGTAATTGACTGTAAAGACAAATACATATATCCATCTTTTATTGATATCTATTCTGACTATGGTATGCCACAGGTTCAACGCCCAACAGGAGGTGGATTTGGCGCACCTGCACAACTAACCAGTAATCAAAAAGGTGCATATGGTTGGAACCAGTCTATCAAGACAGATGTAAATGCATATAAATTATTTAGCGTAGACGAAGCAAAAGCAAAAGCTTTAAGAGAAGCAGGATTTGGTACAGTACTTACACATCAAAAAGATGGAATTGCACGTGGTACAGGTTCGGTTGTAACACTTTCGAATGAGAAGGAAAACTTTGTCATTGTTAAAGACAAAGCAAGTGCACACTATTCTTTTAGTAAAGGAAGTTCTACGCAGACCTATCCTTCCTCTTTGATGGGCTCTATTGCATTACTACGACAAACCTATAATGATGCTGCTTGGTATAAAAACAATCCTGATGCAGCAAAAAAAGAAGGTTATAACATAACATTAAAATATTTCAATGACCAACAAAGTCTGCCTCAAATTTTTGAAGCTCAGGATAGAGGTGTTGATTTGTGGAATGTAATGCGGGCCGACAGAATTGGAGATGAGTTTGGCGTACAATACATTATTAAAGCAACAGGAAAAGAATATCAACGAATTAAAGAAGTTGCAGCAACTAAAGCACCATTGATAGTTAATCTTAACTTCCCGCAAGCGCAAGATGTGGAAGATCCGAATGATGCAAGATTGGTTTCATTAGCTGACATGAAAAACTGGGAGTTAGGACCAACCAACCCCGCAGCAATAGAAAAAGCAGGTATTCCGTTTTGTTTAACAAGCGCAGACCTGAGAGATCCAAAATCATTTCTATCTAATCTAAGAAAAGCGATTGAGTATGGATTGAGTGAAAAGGCTGCCATGGAGGCCTTAACCAAAAACCCAGCTACATGGCTTGGAGTATACGACAAAGTAGGTAGCATTGATGAAGGCAAAATGGCAAACTTTATGATTACCAGTGCACCAGTATTTACAGATAAAGCTGTGATTTTACACAACTGGGTTAATGGTAATAAATATGCAATCAAAGAAGATGCGTGGTATTCTATAAATGGTAATTACAAACTAACTGTTCAGAATGCGGAAGGAACACAGGATTATAATTTGGAAGTTAAATCAAACAGTTCTGCAACTTTGGTTGGAAAAGATACAATGGCTGTACGTTTTACCTATGATGGGAAAAATGTAAAAATAAATTTTGCACCTCAACAAAGAAGAGCTGGTGGTGCGGGCAGACCAGGAATGGGAGGCACAGCTAATGCGCCGGTTATACTCCCTCCAAACGCAAATAAATTAAGCGGCTATTCTAATGGAACTACATGGAATGGCACCGGAGTTGATTCACTTGGAAACGCAGTAACATGGTCTGCTCAGCAAATTAGCCTAATAGCAGCTAAGGCAGAAGAAACAAAATCAAAGACAGCTCCTAAAATTGGAAAATCGTTTTATCCATTTACTGCATTCGGTAACGATGAAGAAAATATACCTAAACAGGAAACGCTCTTATTTAAAAATGCAACTGTTTGGACAAGTGAAAAAGAAGGTAAACTAGAAGCTACAGATGTATTGGTTAAAAATGGTAAAATTGCTAAAATTGGAAAAAACATTAACGAAGCAAGTGCCAAACAAATTGATGCTACTGGTAAACATTTAACCGCTGGTATTATTGATGAACACTCTCATATAGCATCTGCGTCAACCAACGAAGGTGGACAATCTGTAACTTCTGAAGTTAGAATGCAGGATAACTTAGATCCAGACGATATTAATATTTACAGACAATTAAGCGGAGGAGTAACGAGTTCACATATTCTACATGGATCTGCTAATACAATTGGTGGTCAGACTCAATTAATTAAACTTCGTTGGGGTACCGACGATAAGGGATTGATTTTCGAAGGTGCCGATCCGTTTATCAAATTTGCCTTGGGTGAAAATGTAAAACGTTCTTCTTCTACACAAGGAAATATTAGGTTCCCAGATACACGTATGGGGGTTGAACAAGTGTTGAATGATGCATTTAATCGTGCTAAAATATACGAAGCAGCTAAGAAAGAACACGAAGCGAATAATAAGAAAAAAGGAGCTGTACCAACTACCTTCAGAAAAGACCTTGAATTAGAAGCGCTTGTTGAAATTATGAACAGCAAACGTTTTATTACCTGCCATAGTTATGTAGCTAGTGAAATTGTTATTGCACTGAGGGTTGCTGAAAAATACGGTTTTAAAGTAAATACTTTCACGCATATCCTTGAGGGGTACAAAGTAGCTGACAAAATGAAAGCACATGGTGCAGCAGCTTCTACCTTCTCTGACTGGTGGGCTTATAAAAATGAAGTTCAGGATGCAATTCCTTACAATGCGGCCATTATGCAGAAAGTGGGTTTAAATGTAGCTATCAATTCTGATGATGCTGAAATGGCAAGAAGATTAAATCAGGAAGCAGCTAAAACCGTTAAGTATGGTGGCGTGAGTGAGATTGATGCATTGAATATGGTTACCATCAATCCAGCTAAAATGTTACACGTAGATAATAAAGTAGGAAGTATTAAGGAAGGAAAAGACGCAGATCTTGTTCTATGGTCAGCTCATCCTTTAAGTATTTATGCAAAGTCATTGTATACCGTAGTAGACGGAACCATCTATTTTGATAGAGCAAAAGACGAAGCTATGCGCAAGGAAGTTAGAACAGAGCGTACACGTTTAATTAATAAAATGGTTGGCGAAAAAAGAAGTGGGGCTGCTGTTGCGCCATTTACACCAAGCTACAAATACATTCATACCTGTTTGGACCACGGTCATAAACTAGGTTTACTCGAAATTGAAGCTGGTGAAGAAGAATAAGAACACAAAAGCAACCACAAAAAAAAATTAAACATGAAAAAGATTGTATTATCACTTAATATATTATTGCTTCTAGCAGGAGCAAGCAAAGCGCAGGAAACTATCTATCCTGCAAAAACACAAAAAGGAGTAGTTTTCATCAAAAACGGTACTGTTCACGTAGGTAATGGAACTGTTATTGAAAATGCAACTATTAAAATTAGTAACGGTAAGATTGAAGACGTTGGATCCAATATTGTTGTTCCTGCATCTGGTGCTGAAGTTATAGATGCAAAGGGAAAACAAGTTTATCCGGGCTTAATATTACCTGCCTCTAATCTTGGACTTACTGAAATCACTGGTGTTCGTGCAACCAACGATTTCAATGAAATTGGTGAAATGAATCCTGGTATTCGTTCCATTGCCGCCTACAATGCAGATTCAAAAATCACCAATACTTTAAGATCAAATGGGATACTCTTAGCACATACTGCACCTGTTGGTGCATTACTTGCAGGACAATCCTCCGTTGTTCAATTAGATGCATGGCATTGGGAAGACGCAGCTTATAAAATGGACAATGGAATGCATTTATATATGCCAAGCTTATTAGGAAGACCCGGAGGAAGATTGGGTGCATTATTTGCGCAATTTATGCCGCAGGCGCCAGCCGATCCAACCAAGGCAGCATTGGAAAGACTTGAAATTGTGAAAGACTATTTCAGAGAAGCAAAAGCCTATTTAGCCAATACCCCTAAAGAACTCAATCTGAAATTGGAAGCTGCAAGAGGATTGTTTGAGAAAAAACAAAAACTGTTTGTTCATGCTTCACAGGTGAAACAAATGTTACTTGCTATAGATTTTGCAAAAGAGTTTGATTTTAATGTTGTAATCATTGGGGGTTCAGAAAGTTGGCAGATTGCTCCACTGTTAAAACAACACAACATAGGAGTCATTCTATCTCAAATGCATGATTTACCAACCCTGGACGATGATGATGTAGATATGCCTTATAAAGCTCCATCGGTATTACAGAAAGCGGGGGTATTGTTCTGTATTAATGATGACGATCCACAGAACAGAGGAAGAAACCTACCTTTTAACGCAGGAACTGCTGCAACCTATGGTTTAACAAAAGAAGAGGCACTAAGCGCAATAACACTTAATGCTGCTAAAATTCTGGGTGCAGAAGAAACAACCGGTTCTATTGAAAAAGGAAAAGACGCCAATATTGTTATTAGCGCAGGAGACATACTGGACATGCATACAAGTGTTATTGAGCATGCATTTATTCAGGGCAGAAAAATTGTCCTTGATGATAAACACAAACAACTCTATGAAAGATATAAATACAAGTATGGTATTAAATAACTAGATGTCATATCACTGTATAGACTATAGCTCATAAAAACATGGCTATACTTAATTTAGTCCCGGTTGCGCAGGTAACCGGGATTTTTAATTCCTTTTCATATAAGATAGCGGGGCAACCGCGTATTTATTACCTTAGCTGAATGGAAAAGAAACTATTTCTGTTAGATGCTTTGGCATTAATTTATAGAGCCTATTATGCATTAATCCGAAACCCAAGAATTACTTCAAAAGGAATAAATACAAATGCACAATTTGGGTTTACCTCAACTTTATATGATTTGATAAATAAAGAAAAACCCACACACCTTGCTGTCTGTTTTGATACACATGCACCAACAGAAAGACACACTGATTTTACAGATTATAAAGCAAACAGACAGGAAGCACCTGAAGATTTATTGGCATCACTTCCTGATATACAAAGAATCATACGCGGATTTAATATTCCGGTTGTAGAAATTGATGGATACGAGGCCGATGATATAATAGGAACACTAGCCTGGCAGGCAGCCGACAAAGGCTATAATGTGTACATGGTTACCCCTGATAAAGACTATGGTCAATTGTTGATACACCCACATGTATATATTTATAAACCACCTGCATATGGAAATGCAGAAGAAATATTAGATGCAGCAAAAATTTGCACTAAATGGGATATAGCTAGGGTTGAGCAAGTTGTTGATATGCTCGGTTTAATGGGAGATGCGGTTGATAATATTCCTGGTATACCTGGTGTTGGTGAAAAAACAGCCGCTAAGTTATTGAAGGAGTATGACACACTAGAAAATATCCTTGAGAATGCCGATAAAATAAAAGGAGCATTAGGTGAAAAAGTAAGGGCAGGAAAAGAATCGGCAATTATCAGCAAAAAACTGGCAACAATCATTACTAATGTACCCGTTGAATTTCATGAAGAAGATTTTCGACTTAAAGACTGGAATAGGGAAGAACTTAATACAGTTTTTACAGAATTGGAATTTAAGACATTGGGTAAAAGGATATTGGGAGAAACGTTTAATGCGTTTCAGGCTGCACCAGTTGCAGTTCAAACAGATTTATTCGGAAATGCTGTTGAGGAAAAGAAAACTGTTGAAAAGGAAACTATTATAGAGGACCATAGTTTTGGGTTGGTTGCAGAAAAGAATATAGAAAACACTTCTCATGAATATCGGTTAGTTGAGATTGATGCAGAAATAAGAGATTTAGTAGCACTACTTAATCAACAGAAAGAAATTTGTTTTGATACAGAAACAACTGGAACGGATGCTAATAATGTAGAACTTGTTGGGATAAGTTTTTCCTTTGAAAAAGGTAAAGCTTATTATATCCCATTCACAAATAATCAAAAAGAGGTAAAAGAAAAGCTTTTGTTGCTGAAGCCTTTATTTGACAATGCAAATATTTGCTGGGTGGGGCAAAATATAAAATATGATTTGTTGATTTTGAAGTGGTATGGAATAGAGCCAACAGGAAGCTTATTTGATACTATGTTAGCACACTATGTAATTGAGCCAGAGGGCAGAAGGAGCATGGATTTGTTAAGTGCACAATATCTTGGTTATGAACCGGTTTCCATTGAAACACTTATTGGAAAAAAAGGAAAAAACCAAGGTAATATGCGGGATGTGGCCATTGATAAGATAAAGGAATATGCAGCAGAAGACGCCGATATTACATTGCAATTAAAACATTGCTTTGCCCCGCTATTAAAGACGAAAGAAGTTGAAAAAGTATTCTATGAAGTAGAAAACCCCCTGGTAAGAGTTTTAACAGATATGGAATATGAGGGGGTTAAAATTGATGAATCCTTTTTGAATGACTACAGTAAAGAATTAGAAAAAGAAGCAAAAAAGTGCGAAGAAAGTGTTTATGAGCAGGCTGGTGTTCGGTTCAATTTAGCTTCTCCAAAACAATTAGGTGAAGTGTTATTCGATAAACTACAATTAGATCCAAAAGCAAAAAAAACTAAAACCGGACAATATGCCACCGGTGAAGATGTATTATTAAAATTGGCAGGAGAACATAAAATTGTAGAAGATATTCTAGGATTCAGAGAATTAACCAAACTAAAATCAACGTATGTAGATGCGCTACCCGAAATGATTAACCCCCGCACGGGTCGTGTTCATACCTCCTATGCACAGGCTGTTGCGGTTACTGGAAGACTAAGTAGCAACAATCCGAATCTACAGAATATCCCTATAAGAACAGCTAGAGGAAGAGAAATAAGAAAAGCATTTATTCCGAGAGAGCCGGGACGCATATTGTTAAGTGCTGATTATTCGCAAATTGAATTGAGAATAGTAGCCGCAATAAGTGGAGATCCGAATTTGTGTGATGCATTTAAACAAAGAAAAGACATTCATACAGCTACAGCAGCAAAAGTGTATGGAGTTTCAGAAACAGATGTAACAAAGGAAATGCGCTATAAAGCAAAAAGTGTAAACTTTGGCATTATCTATGGACAAGGTGCTTTTGGGCTGGCAGAAAACCTCGGCGTGAGCAGAAAGGAAGCGCAGGAAATAATTAACAACTATAAGAAAGAATTCCCATTCATTCAAAAATACATGGATGATCAGATAAACTTTGCAAAAGAGAACGATTATGTACAAACCCTAATGGGTAGAAAACGGTGGTTAAGAGACATTCATAGTGCTAATTTTACTGTAAGGGGGTTTGCAGAAAGAAACGCTATCAATTCACCTATACAAGGAACGGCTGCGGATATGATTAAAATGGCGATGATTAAGGTTCATCAGGAAATGAAGAAGGGGGATTGGAAATCAAAAATGATATTACAGGTACACGATGAATTGGTTTTTGATGCAATAGTGGAAGAAGCCGATGACCTTCAAAATCTTATTATTCAATGTATGGTATCAGCCCTGCCCTTACCAAACGGAGTTCCTGTGGAAGCCGAAGTAGGGAGAGGTAACAACTGGTTAGAAGCACATTAATAAACTATGAATTGGGAATTCTTTTTTACTGCATTTCAAAAAATTAGTAGCAGATATTTTATTGTTGCACTAATTGCGTTTATGTTGTTCTATGTAATATTCAGAAGAAAATATTTCTACCTGAAAATACAGCAAAAATTTCCCCGGAATAATGATTATATAAGAGAACTATTCTATTCAATAGTAACAATGTTAATATTCAGTTTAATAGTTGTTGTATTGAATAGTCCCCCTATTGCAGAACAAACAACTAGGTATCAATCAATAGAAACATATGGATGGGCTTATTACTTCAGTGTGTTTCCGGTGCTTTTTATGATGCATGACTTATACTTTTATATTATGCATAGAATAATGCATCACCCCGCCTTGTTTAAATACATACACCTCGTTCATCATAAATCAACCAACCCTTCACCATGGGCAGCATATGCATTTCATCCATTGGAAGCAATTATAGAACAGGGAATTGTTATCATTTTTTATTTTACCCTTCCCATCCATATTACTCATTTAGCTATCTTCTTTCTTTTTTCCATTATATACAACGTATATGGGCATCTTGGATATGAATTATATCCAAAAGGATTTAATAGAACAAAAATTGGTAAATGGATTAATACTTCAATAAACCACAATCAACATCACCAATACTTCAAAGGTAATTATGGGTTGTATACTTTAATATGGGATAGATTATTTGATACGATCAGAAAAGATTATGATAATCAATTTGAGAACATATCAAACAGAAAACCAGACCTAATAGATTAATCACTTCTTCTTATACAAAGGAACCGTGCTACATGGCTCACCATACATAATGCTCTTTGCATATGGTCTTAATAAAGAAGTAATTTTTACATACGCAGAAGCAGGAACTGGATCTTCACCACATCCTTTTACAACAACCCGTTGATCGGTATAATCAGAAGGATTAATTGAATTCATTGCATCTAATAACAGTTGTTCTCTTAATGAAGCTTCGCTACCAAAATGAACAGATTTTGCTACGGGTGTTAAGTAAACAGCCACAAGCATATTAGCCCACATAGGAATAATTGCATCTGCACTGCATGTTATAGCAACATGTGCATCTTTGAATTCACTCCAGTCAATGCTTAATAAAGCAGTTCGGAAATCCTTTTCTTTTAAAATAAGACCCATGAAAAGATGATCTTTTAAATCAAATACTTTTATGGTTTCTTTTGTAAAGTAAGATTCCAGATCCAGGCTAATGATGCCACTTTGTTCAACTTTATTAACAATGGGTTCCATAACAACATAAAATTAGCCTGTTTCCATGAATCTTATTTACGAGAGTCGCAAAAAAAACCCACTCTAATGAGTGGGTTCTCTTAATAAAATGTAACGATTAATAAAAATCGAAACGGTTATCTTTTACAGTTGCGGCTTTTCTAAGTGCTTCAACACTTCTGTAAGCAGCCATTTTTCTGTTTTGGATTAAGGTTTGTTTAACAGATTCTGGTAAAGCATCGGCAGACTTGGCACCAATATTTTCTACTTTAACAGCATAAACACCAGCATTACCAGCAATTAAGGAAGAAGCTTTTCCAAGATTTGCTTTATTAAAAGCAGCACCTACCATTTTAGGTTCATTTCCAACACCATTTACGAAACCGGCATTAAAAGCAATGCTGTCAGCTCTAAGAATAGATGCACCAGAAGACTTAGCTAATTCTTCAAGCGTACTCCCCTTCATTTTGGTATCGATGATAATTTTGGCTTTCTTCTCATTTCTGATTACGCCTTCAACTAATGGTCTGGCTTCTGTTGCACTCATTAATCCCGCTTTATTAATACCAGTAATCATAGCAACAATAATCTGATCGCCTACTTCTGTAGGATCTGAAACAGCTCCTTCTTTATTTTCATAAATCCATCTAACCAATGAACGCGTATTGGCCATAGTACCTACGGTAAAATCATTTTTCTTGATATCGCTAGCTGGTAAAATTGGTTTAGCCAATTTAGCAGCATTCTCATTAAATTCTTTAGATGATTTTGCAGAAGCCACAAATTTTGCTGCAGCAGTATTTGCTTCATTTACAGTTTCATTACTACTAATGATAGGCTTTGCTAAATAAGCAATTTTGTAAGCAGCTGCGCGATTCTTCTGACCTAATATTTCAATATAGTGATAACCATAATCAGTTTTAACAACACCTTTTGTTCCAACAGCATTATCAAAAGCAAAATCATTAAATGGAATTACCATCTGTCCCTGAGGGAAATAATCGTATACACCTCCCTTATCTTTGCTTCCTCCGTCATCAGAATATTTAGCTACCAATGCATTGAAATCAGCACCACTTTTAATAGCAGTTTGAATACTATCAACTAATTTCTTAGCTGTAGAATCATCACGAACCATTTGACCAGACTGAGGATCATTGGTACCAATTAAGATATGTCTTACAGAAACACTATCAGGCCATTGCTTTATTCCTACCATCTTAGCAATAACAAAATTATTGCCATCAATATAAGGTCCAAAAACACCACCAACAGGTAAGCGAGTAATTGAATCTTTATTAGCTACCTGAATTCTGCTTCCGCCGAAATAACTATTATAATAAGGCAACTCAGTACCTACCTTACCTAAATAAGCAGCAGCATCAGAAGTAGATATAAATTCAGCTTTTAAAGCATTAATTTGAGATAGTGTAGCCGCAGAATCAGCAGAAGTTGGTGCTGCACTGAAATTCACATATACAATAGATCTGGTCTCTTCTTCTTTTTTGAATTCATTACTGTGTTTCTTTACATAAGAATTAATATCAGCATCTGAAACTTTCACAGTTGAATCAGGAATAGCTACATAAGGATAGAGTACATAAGAAGCATTAGAAACAGCATTATTATCTGCCTGTTGTTTTTCAACCAACCATTTTGGTACATAAACAGATTGTAATAATAAATTCTGATATTTATTACGTAGACTATTTTGGATAGTAGGCTCAATGTAACCAGTTGTAATCATTTTTACCTGCTCTGCATTTTTGCTCTTTTTTATTTGTGCAAAAGCTCTTTTTGCATCATCTACCTTAAACTCACCAGTTTTTGGATCGGTAAATTCCTGACGCAAAGGAGAGTTATCTCCAAATAGAATATCATTCAATTCTTTGGCAGATACAGTTAAACCCAATTTTTCAAACTCTTGGTTTAATACTATATTATCTACCTCCATGTTGAACACATTACCAATTAATTGTTCACGGGTAGCACCTTGACCAGCATACATAGCTTCCTGAGATTTAAGGCGCTCTTCAAAAGTACCCCTGTCAATGGTTGTACCATTTACTTTTGCAATAACTGAACTGTTAGAAAAAGCAGAACCTCCACGCCCTGCTCCATCCTGAAGAATAAACGCAATTAAAGCAACAGCAATAATTACAAAAATGATCCAGGTACCGCGATCACGAATTGTTTGAATTACAGACATAGTGTAAATAATTAATATATAATTTATCCCGATTGTACACGGGGAGGCAAAAATAAGGGAAAATAAAGTAGAATAAGATGTGGAAAAATATACACATCTATCTGTTAGTAACCAGAAAAACAGGTGGAAAAATTACCTTTTAATTAAAAAAAATGTGAAAAGAAATAGAATAAATAGGTAAATATCGGAGTGAATGAGGTTAAAGAGCAGAAAACAGCAGGTATTTATACCTGTTAATTAACAGTGAAACAAAAGTGAATAACCCAAAACAATGAATGTTAATTCAGTTATACCACCCTGTTAATAAAGTATATAAACAATATAAGGATATGAAATAACAAGTCTAATAAAAATGTGAATAGCTGTGAATAAACGAACTAACCTTAGCTTTGTACAATGTGTGTAACAAAGTTTTCCCGATATACACATGCCTAATAGTAGTAGTTGATTTTATATAAATAATTATTAAATATTATTACTTTGAATATTAACATCGCAAAAGAGAAATTAGCAGTTAACGGATTTTTAGATTTGGAAATTGATCCTGAATTGGATCTATTTGCAGAGATAGAAAAATTGAAAAAAGAAAAAAATGCTGTTCTACTCGCTCACTATTACCAGGATACAGATATACAAGATGTGGCAGATTATATTGGGGATAGTCTCGGTCTTGCTCAACAAGCTAAACAGACAACTGCTGATATTATCGTTTTTGCCGGAGTACATTTTATGGCAGAAACAGCTAAAATTTTAAACCCTACAAAAAAAGTTCTTCTACCCGATTTAAAAGCAGGTTGTTCTTTGGCTGATAGTGCTCCTGCCCCACTTTTTAAGGCTTTTAAAGAAAAACACCCCGATCATCTAGTTGTTTCCTATATCAATTGTACGGCAGAAATAAAAGCATTAAGTGATATTATCTGTACTAGTGGAAATGCAGAGAAAATTATTGAAAGTATCCCTGCCGATCAACCCATCCTATTTGCTCCAGATAAAAATTTAGGTGCCTACCTTAATAAAAAAACAGGCAGGAATATGTTGCTTTGGAATGGTGCTTGTGTAGTGCATGAAATATTTAGTCTGGAGAAAATAGTAAAATTAAAAATTAGACATCCTGAAGCAAAATTGATTGCACATCCGGAATGTGAAGAAGCTATTTTAAATATTGCTGATTATATTGGGAGTACCACCCAATTATTAAAATACACACAGACAGACGCTAATTCCTCTTATATCGTAGCAACTGAAACTGGTATTTTACATCAGATGCAGCTAAATAATCCAACCAAAACTTTTATTCCTGCACCACCTAATAACAATTGTGCCTGCAATGATTGTCCGTATATGAAATTAAATACCTTGGAAAAAATATACCTCTGTATGAAGTACGAACTTCCTGAAATTCATATGGATGAAACATTAAGATTACAGGCACTTATACCAATGGAAAGAATGATGGATATCAGTAGGGCTGCCGGTTTAATAGGTGGATAAATTTTCTTTTAACATATTATTTTATTTTTCATTTAAACGAAAGGAAATTATTCATATCAAAGCATCCAAATGCCAGATATGAATAAAACTTATTCTTTCCTGCTGATTCTTTTGATTAGCCTTGTTGCTTGTAATAAGGCCGATCAAACCGTAGTTACACCTATTACCAATAGTTCAGGAGATAATCCTTTAATATCTGCTGCTTTAAATTTACCCGCAAGTCCTTTTGATTATGTGAATGCAGGATTGCCTGCTTATTTTTTTCAGAATGCTGGTGGAGGAGCGCCTACTTCAGTAAATGGAATTGATAATACACCTGCTGCAAATCCCATTACCAATAATGGTGCAACATTGGGAAGAGTCTTATTTTATGATAAAAATTTAAGTGTCAATAAAACCATTTCTTGTGCCAGTTGCCATAATCCGGCATTTGGATTTAGTGATACTGCTGTTTTAAGTAATGGATTTGCTGGTGGAAAGACAGAAAGACATTCCATGAGTTTAATTAATGCAAAATTTTATCAAAGAGGACGTTTTTTCTGGGATGAAAGAGCAGCAACACTGGAAGACCAGGTTCTTATGCCATTTCAGGATCCCGTAGAAATGGGTATGACGCTGGCATTGATTGCGCAAAGAGTAAGAGAGCAAACATACTATGCTCCTTTAATCACGAATGCATTTGGTGATACAGCAGTGAATACGAATAGAATTGCAAGAGCACTGGCTCAATTTGTAAGAAGTATTGTTAGTAGCAATAGTAAATATGATGCCGGAAGAGCCCAGGTAAATAATCCCGTGGCTGATTTTCCTAATTTTACTGCTGAAGAAAATCAGGGAAAAAGAATATTTATAATCCCTGTTCAAAATGGCGGTGCCGGATGTTTTGGCTGTCATACTACAGAAGCTTTTGTTGCAGCTGTTCCTGGTCCAAGAAATAATGGACTTGATTTAAATACCAGCAATGACAATGGTGCCGGATTGGGTGCATTTAAAACACATACACTCAGAAATATTGCATTAACGGCACCCTATATGCATGATGGTAGATTTAAAACCCTGGAGGAAGTAGTGGAACATTATAATAGTGGCGTAAAAGCTCATCCTAATCTGGACAATGCATTAAAACAACCCAATGGTCAACCTATACGGTTAAACTTAACGGCTGCAGAAAAAGCATCATTGGTGGCATTTATGCGAACACTAACTGATCCTACCGTTGCAACCAATATAAAATGGACGAATCCATTTAAGTAATTTTTATAATATCAGTTCCCTATTTGCCCAATCAAAGAAATATTCTATTGATTCCAGTACAAATTTTTTAGCTTTAGCCAAAGCCAATAAATGAAGTACTTGATTTTTGCACTTTGTTGTGTTGTATCTGTTGCAAACGCACAAAAAAGCAAACCCGTTACCCAGTATAAAAAAGTGCATAACCGCGCAATAATGGCTGATTCGCACAATGATTTATTAACAGCATCCATTGAAAAAAATCTGTTGATTGATCAGGACCTGAAAGGAAAAACACATTCTGATTTGAATCGCTTCAGGGAAGCCGGAGTTGATGTACAAATTTTCAGTGTCTGGTGTGATGGTGAAAAGAAGCAACCTTATGCCTGGGCCAATAGAGAGATTGATACACTCAATGCAGTTGCTGCCCGAAATCCGGATAAAATTCAAATCATTCAAAGTT
The DNA here is from genome assembly GCF_025997995.1 of Sediminibacterium sp. TEGAF015. GTDB lineage: Bacteria > Bacteroidota > Bacteroidia > Chitinophagales > Chitinophagaceae > Sediminibacterium. Next base: position 2,297,282 of record NZ_AP026683.1, read on the forward strand.
TCGCGGACATAAAAAAAGCAGTTAAAAAGAACAAACTGGCTGCTTTATTTGGTGTAGAGGGCGGACACATGATTGAGGGCGATTTGAATAAACTGGAAGCGTTATATAAACGAGGTGTTCGTTATATGACTTTAACCTGGAACAATTCAACAGAATGGGCTAGCTCTGCCATGGACGAATCTTCATTGGTAAATCTGAACAAAGAATATACGAATGCTCAGATCCCCCAACGCACAATGGGGCTCAATACTTTCGGAAAGGAAGTAATCAAAAAAATGAATGAACTAGGTATGATGGTAGATTTGAGCCATGTGGGAGAAAAAACTTTCTGGGATGCAATACAAACAACTACCAAACCCGTGCTAGTTTCGCATAGCAATGCCTATACTTTGTGTCCGGTTTTCAGAAATTTAAAAGATGAACAAATTGATGCAGTTGGAAAAAACGGAGGCGTTATCCAGTTGAATTTTTATTCTGCTTTTATTGACAGTTCCTTCAAAAAAAGGGAAAAAGTGTTTTTACAGAATAAACAAGCAAAAATTGATTCATTGGTAGCAACAGGTATGCAGAAGGAATATGCACAATCTATCATTGTAGATATGTATAAAGAAGAGTCTATTTCAATTCAACCTCCTATGGAAATGTTATTAAAGCACCTAGATTATATTGTGAATAGAATTGGAGTGGACCACGTAGGAATGGGTTCTGATTTTGATGGAATTAGCGCTAGTCCTAAAGAGTTAACCGATGTAACCACTTATCCACTGATTACAAAAGCGCTGTTGGAAAGAGGGTATTCAAAAAAAGATGTTTACAAAATAATGGGCGGCAACTTGTTGAGAGTGATGAAAGCCCAGCGTAATTAATATGTATTCAAACAACTGTTTTATGAAGAAAATTTTTCTGAGTGTTAGTATCCTTTTTACGGGAACGATGTTGATGGCACAGGCAACACAGAAGCCACCACTTCATGGTAAAAACTGGATGGCCATAACAGGTAAACCACTTGCAGCAACAGCTGGTTCCATTGTATTTCAACAAGGGGGTAATGCAGTAGATGCAGCCTGTGCAATGTTGGCAGCTACATGTACCATGTGGGATGTATTAAGCTGGGGTGGCGAAACACAGGCAATCATCTATAATCCAAAGACTGGAAAAGTAATTGGTATCAATGCCCTTGGAGTAGCACCAACAGGCGCAACGCCGGAATTTTTTAAGTCGAAGGGTTATGAATTTCCTCCTGAATACGGCCCACTGGCAGCGGTAACACCAGGAACCGTTGGCGGATTGATCCATATGCTTTCTGAATACGGAACCATGAGTCTGAAACAAGTATTGGCACCTGCCATGCAACTGGCAGCTGGTTATCCAATTGATGCACAAACCGCCAATAGCATTGAAAGAGGAAAAGAACGGATTAAACAATGGCCTTACAGTAAAAAAGTATTGTTACCCCATTTGGGTGAAAAAAGAGAAGCTCCGGAGGCTGGGGAAATTTTTGTACAACAGGATTTGTTGAATACACTTACTAAACTAGTGGAAGCAGAGCAAAATGCTTTGAAAAATAAAAAAACAAGAAAGCAGGCTTTACAAGCAGCATATGACCGTTTTTATAAAGGAGACATTGCAGATGAATTTGTAAGAGGTGCACAGGAACAAGGTGGCTTAATTACCAAACAGGATCTTGCCAACTGGAAAGTAAAAGAAGAAACACCGGCAATGGTGAATTACAAAGGAGTTGATGTATATAAGCTAACCCAGTGGACACAAGGTCCTTCGATGTTACAGGCTCTGAATATTCTGGAGAACTTCGACTTAAAAAAAATGGGATATAATTCTCCACAGTATATTAATACAGTATATCAATCTATGAGTCTGGCATTTGCAGATCGTGATTTTTATTACGGTGACCCGGCTTTTGCTCCTACCCCACAACCCATGAGTGGCTTATTAAATAAAGCATATGCAAAACAAAGGGCAGCTTTAATCAACCCCGAAAAAAACAACGCCCTGGTGGCACCGGGTGACCCCTATCCTTTTGAAGGAAGAACCAATCCATACACAGAACAAATTAAACAATGGAACTTTATTGATAGTACAGGTAAAAGAAATTTTGTTCCCGCACACGACAGTACAGTAACCGCAAAAGCAGAATTGGAAGCATATATGGATCGTCTTTGGAGAGGCACCACTTCGGTGGAAGCGGCTGATAAAGATGGTTGGGTTGTTTCTATAACCCCTAGCGGGGGATGGCTACCTGCTACCATTGCCGGAAACACCGGAATTGGTATGAGCCAGCGCATGCAAAGTTTTGTATTGGATCCAACCATTAATCCATTCAATGTAGTGGCTCCTGGTAAAAGACCCCGTGTTACTCTAACGCCATCTATGGCATTAAAGGATGGAAAACCATATTTGTCATTTGCTGTACAGGGAGGTGATACCCAAGATCAGAACCTATTACAGTTTTTCCTGAATATGGTTGAATTTAATATGACGGTTCAACAAGCATCCGAAGCAGAAAATATCAATACCAATCAACTATGGTTATCATTGGGTGGAACCAAAATAAAAGACAGAATGCCCAGAGCAGGCGACTTGCTGATTTCTGCAAGAACCCCTGAACCAACCAGAGAAGCGTTGAAGAAAATGGGGTACAAGCTGAGTTTTGGTCAAAGAACCAGCGGTCCTATCAATGCCATATTTTTAGATCGTAAGCACAATAGCTTATGGGGAGGATCTTCCAATAACGGGGAAGATTATGGTATTGGCTGGTAAGGGATAAAAAACGTTCATAGACCTGAATAAATACGCTGTCCTCTTATTGGGCAGCGTATTATATTTGGTACCTAAACGAGAAAACTAAACGGATTAGCAAAAAAATACTAAAAAAATTAGTTCGTTTAAATAGTATTAATTAGTTTTACTTTCTCATTCATTAAGACACGTTAAAAAACACACTATGAGTAATGCAGAAAAACTAAAAGCCCTTAAGCTGACCATTGACAAGATTGATAAAGATTTTGGAAAAGGCAGTGTAATGATGATGAATGAAAAAAGTTCCGCTCCCATGGAAGTGGTATCTACGGGATCGCTGGGATTGGATGCTGCATTAGGTGTGGGAGGCTTACCCAAAGGAAGAATTGTAGAAATCTACGGCCCGGAATCTTCTGGTAAAACCACTGTTGCGATTCATGTTATTGCCGAAGCGCAAAAGAAGGGTGGTATGTGCGCAATCATTGATGCGGAACACGCTTTTGACAGTGCATATGCACAAAAATTAGGAGTTGATGTAGACAATCTGTTGATTTCACAACCAGATTATGGTGAACAGGCACTTGAAATTGCAGACCGTTTAATATTATCAGGAGCTTTAGATGTGGTAGTAATCGACTCTGTTGCTGCACTAGTTCCAAAGGGTGAATTGGAAGGCGAAATGGGGGACAGTAAAATGGGATTGCAGGCGAGATTGATGAGTCAGGCGCTAAGAAAATTGACTGCTACCATTAATAAAACCAACACGATTTGTATTTTCATCAATCAGCTTCGTGAAAAGATTGGTGTAATGTTTGGTAATCCCGAAACAACAACCGGTGGTAACGCATTGAAATTCTATGCTTCTGTACGTCTGGATATCAGAAGAATGACACAGATTAAAGATGGAGATGCGGCTGTTGGTAATCGCGTAAAAGTAAAAGTGGTAAAGAATAAAGTAGCTCCTCCTTTCCGTGCCGCTGAATTTGATCTGGTATTCGGAGAAGGAATTAGCAAAGTGGGTGAAATCATTGATATGGGTGTTGAAATGGGAATTGTACAAAAAAGTGGTTCCTGGTTTAGTTATGAAAGCAATAAACTGGGTCAAGGAAGAGAAGCGGTCAAGGCATTACTGTTGGACAATCCTGAATTATCAAATGAAATTGAGGCAAAAATCAGAGCCAAATTAATTACAGTTACCGAAGCACCTGTTCAGGCTGCTGAAGAATAAAGTCGTTTTTTGATGGGTTAGTAAATGGCCCTGGCTAGCAATAGCCGGGGCTTTTGTATTAAATAATGATTTATTGAATAATAATTCACCCTATTTGGTCGTTTATCAGTCACATAGTGGGCTTTTTTGGCCCTACTCAATTATTCGTGCATATGAACGCAAAGGTACCCAGACTGTTGATCCTTCGCGGCCGCATTTTGCAATCCATATTTTTATTGGGTTTGCTGTTCGGCGGGTTCACCTATGCACAGAAAGGAATAGGATTTGATATCCGCCCTTTTAAAAAAGAAGCCATTTTCAGGGATGATGATAAAATTGGCTATAATCTCCGGTTTAGAAATAATACCAAAGAAAAAATCAGGGGCACCATCAAGGCCAAAGTAACCAATTACAAAGGCGAAGAAGTATTCAATCAGGAAATGGGCTTTACCATGGATGCCCGTAAGGGATACATGAAAGATCTTTATCTTGAAAATGATAGAATAAAACCAGGATTTTATCAGCTACAGTTAATGGTTTCAGCCAACAATTATGTTGATACATTGCTATTTGGTTATGGTGTAGACCCGGAAAAAGTATATGCCAATGTGAATCGTCCTGCAGATTTTGATCAGTTCTGGGATGATGCCAGAAGAGAGTTGGTTAATATAGATCCTAAATTCAGGGTTACCCGAAGGGGTGATCAGAGCACCCGTGATGTAGATGTATTCCTTGTTGAATTTCAATCATTAGAATACCAAACCATTCGGGGTTGGTTGTCTGTACCAAAGAGAAAGGGTAAATTTTCTGTGGTTTACGAACTACCCGGATATCTGCAGGATTTGCGCCCCGACTCCCTTAGAACAGATATGGCGGTTTTCAGATTAAATGTCCGTGGACATGGAAACAGTAAGGACAACACGAATGCCGATTATAATACGTTTAATATCATTAATCTTAACGACCGCAATAAATACATCTATCGCGCAGTTTATATGGATGCACTTCGCGGATTAGATTTTATATACCGTCACGAGTACTTAAAATTTGATCTTAAAAAAGTAATTGTGAAGGGAGAAGGACAGGGTGCTGTGCTCGCAACGGTTGTAGCGTCTTTGGACAACCGTCCTCAGGGATGTATCATTGAAAGACCCGTGTACACAGATATGAGAACCCTATTCTTTATGGCAGGTTCTCAGAAAGTGATCCCCTGGCCTGTAACCAACTTTCAGACGTATTTAAAAAATCCAAGAAACCGATTAAACCAGGAAGGACTTTTTAGGATATGGGACTTTTTTGACCCAGTCAATTTTGCTCCCAATATCAGGTGTAGGGTCTTATTTGGTCATAATCAAAAAAATACGCAATGTCCGCCTCAGGCGGCTATTGCCTTATATAACCAGATCCGGATTGATAACAGAAATATATACATGAGCCTGGATGATAACGGAATGGATGATGTGTATTACCGATATGAAAGTTTCTGGATGAAGAAAATTCTCTGAGTTTCAAAATTTGAATGATGAAAAAAATTGTAGCGCTTATTCTAGTTGTATTGTTGGTTAACTCGGCAAAGGCCGGCTTTCCAATCGGAAGAGGTAAATACCTTATTGTTCCCTCCTACAATTTATATATGGCCAAGGGTTACTGGGATGCAAACGGAAACTACTTTGCCTATTCCAATAATGGAAGATTTGCTTCTCATTATTTTGGTCTCTATGGTGGCATTGGTATTGGTGAAAAACTGGATTTTGTTGGGAATATCTCTTATATCATGCAAAGAAAGCTGGAAACAAATTCTACTCAGTCCAATTCCAGCTTAGGAGATGCTAGTTTTGGTCTATCCTATTTGCTGAATACTTTTGATTACTCTAAGTTTTTAACGGTTACCGGATCATTAATTGTTCCTTTATACACCAACGATGTGAATAAAGCCCCCTATACTGGATTTCAGCAAGTAGGTGGGGAAATTAAGTTTACCTACTCCGGCTCTAATGGAGAGCGTTATTCCAATACCTACTTCGATATTAATTTAGGCGTAAGACAATATTTTAGCCCCGAGGGCCCAACACAGGTATTTGGTGATGCATTATTGGGTGTTCCGCTGGATGAGGACAACAAGCTGACTTTTCAGCTGGCAAGCACAAAATCTTCAAGTACACAGACCCTCTTCAATCCGAACAATTTGTTCTTAAACAGACAGTTTAATTATTTTAGATTAACCGCAGGATATGGCAGAAGAATCAGCCAAAACCATCAATTATTCTTCACTTTGTTTACAGATGTAAGCGGAAGGAATACGGGTAAGGGTGGTGGAGGTGCTATATCGTTAGTGGCAGAACTCTAACTAAACGTATAATTAATGACGGCAAAACAGTACATCCCATCTTTAACTGGGGTAAGGGGCCTAGCTTCTATATTGATTTTTTTTCACCACTTTAATCAACAGGATTTTCCGCCGTTATTATTCAGGGTATTAAATGAGTTTCATTTTCCTCTCTCCATGTTTTTTGTTTTGAGTGGATTTCTGATTTGTTTGCGTTATTATGATACCGTAGAATTATCTGGAAACTGGATGCGCAAATATTTAAAAAATAGAATTGCCCGCGTTTATCCTATCTATCTTATTTTAACCATTGCTGTTTTTGTGTATGCCTGGATAGCCAATGATAACAGCATTTACAACGGAAAAAATAGTCCCACTACTTTGTTTTTCATGAACGTCACTTTCCTGCGTGGATTTTTTGATGACATGAAATTTACAGGAATAGCACAAGGCTGGTCTTTAACTGTAGAAGAATGTTTTTATTTTTCAGCACCCATTTTCTTTTTATTGATAAAGCGCAGTAAAATTTATTTTCTAGTTGCGCCATTAGTAGTAACAGGGATTGGTGTTTTGCTGGTACTCATTTTTAGAAATGTTGATTTCTATGGTTTCTTCGGATCGTTCAAATTTTTATTCATCTCTACTTTTTTAGGAAGAACAGTTGAATTCTTTTCAGGGATGGTTCTTGCCATGATTATCAGAAAAGCAGACGATAGTGTAAGCAATTTTTCTTTATATACCTGGATGGGAATCATTGGGATTGGCTGCACCAACCTAATCATGATTAATCAGCCAATCAGTAAAGAAGTGCCATTTGCCTTATACCAACCGATTGGTATTTTTACCAACAATATTATACTGCCGGTTTTTATTTGCATGTTCTTTTATGGATTAATCAAAGAGAATTCAATTCCCAAAAAAATATTGGGTAGCAAGCTTGGTGAATTGATTGGCAAGAGCTCATATATCCTTTATTTAATACACCTAGGCTTTATCTCGAATCTTACCTCAAACTGGTTACATAATACAGCCGATACTTTTTATGCTTGGTTAGATAAAAATGAATACTGGTGGCTCTCTGAACACCTGAATTATACCGTACTGGTCTTGTTTTCCCATCTCTTTATACTCACTATCATTTCGATTATTTTATATAAGTTTATAGAAGAGCCAATTAATTTATATATCAGAAAGTCGAATTTCCTGGAAAAGAAAACTGCAAGATGATATTCAAATCCCAATACCGAGTCACAGCACTGCCATTGATGTTCCTGATCATGGGAATCTTTTGTTTTGCAGACAATGGCTATGCTCAGAAAGGCAAGACAAAAGATCCGGTTATTGTAAATATTTTGCCTTACAATAAAAAAGCTAGGTTTAATAGAAAGTTTCCTGTTAAGTATAAAATACAGTTCATCAATAATTTAAAAGATGCACAGGAAGGAACATTGGTATATACTGTATTTGACAATGCAAATCAGGAAGTGCTTCAAAATAGTTTGGATGTAAGGGTTAATGCTAAAAAAACACTTGCAGCGAATTTTGATGTACCCATTGAAAAAGAAGGAAACTATACCATTAAAATGGCCATTGAATTAACCAACTTCAATAGCAATTATGATGGAAGCTTTGCCTACATTGGCCCCCCACGAAAAGCCAAAGACAGAAAACCATCCAATCAACAGGAACCAATTGTTAATACCCCACCGGTAAATTGGTCTGCCGATAATCTATCTAATGATCCTAAAAGACAAAGTCTTGGAGCAGATCAAGTAGGAGAAGCGCCACCAGCCGAAGAAGAAGAAGGGGAAGAAGGCGAAATGATTATCAAATTAAAGCCTTATAAAAAAGATGGCGTTTTTTATACAGGAGAAAAGATAAAATATTCCGTTTCTATCGCGAATAAGTACAAAGTAAGGCAAGAAGGAACATTTACTGCAATAGTGGAGACCGAATTAGGACAAGTAGTTAGTAAAACGCAGGTTAAATTAAAAATTGCTCCTAAAGGCCAACGTAGTTTTCAGATTGAAATACCAAAACCTGAAAAAGAGGGAATATATAATTTAAGAGCGGCTACCAATACGAGTACTTACGATGATACCGCACAATATGCTTTTGGATATGAAATAGGAAAAATAAACAGACCCTATTATTTGCCTCCAGATTTTGATGAATTTTGGCAAACTGCCATGAACGATTTGGCGAAAGTAGATCCACAGTACAAAATTTCCCGAAGCGAAGAATACAGCACCAAGTATCACGATGTGTATCGTGTTGATATGGTTGGGCTAGACGAGTTTCCTTTTTATGGATATTTATCTATTCCCAAATTGAAAGGAAAGTATCCGGTTATCATTGGTTATGGTGGATACAAAAAAGAAGTATTTCCATTACTCTTCGACGAGTTTATATCTTTTGCAGTTAATGTTAGGGGTATTGATAAGAAATACGAGAAAGAATTTAATCCGGACAACAAAGAGCAAATCATGCTCAATGCTGAAGATAAAAACAACTATGTATACAAAGGCATTTACATGGATTGTATACGTGCAGTTGATTTTATTTATGCGCATGAGCATATGGGCATGGATTTGAGCAGGGTTACTGCGTTTGGTGGTAGTCAGGGTGCAACTATGGGATTAATTACTGCTGCATTGTTGCCCAACAAGATAAATGCTGTTGTAGCTAGTAACCCAGTATTTGCAGATTGGAAAAACAGTTTTGCTGTGGGAAAAAATAAACGTGTCTTAACTTTTCCATCAGATGCTATTGTAAGATACTTGAGAGAAAATCCAGATTTTACAGAAGAGCAGATGTTGGAAACATTTAACTATTTCGATTTGCAAAATTTTATGCCCAAAGTACAATGCCCTGTTTTATATGCGGTTGGTTTACAAGATGACTTTATTTCACCCAGCAGTGCAATTGCCGCCTATAATAAAATGAGAATGGATGCCCGAGCTTTGAGCGAATTGTATATATTCCCCGATTTAGGTCACGAAATCCCAGTGTATCACAATTCATTTATTGGAATCTGGTTTGCTGAACAAGCTGTAAAAAAGCGGAAAAGATAAAACCATGCAATTGTCTAAATCATATATAATTTTTCTTATTACGGTAATGCTACTTTCCGTTGGAAAGGTTCGTGCTGACTATCCAGTAGGAAAGAAAAGAACAGCCCTAACCGGAACCTTCAATTATTTTTATTCCAATAAATATTTTGATGCAAACGGTAAACTGATAAATAATTTTCCAGGAGATTATTTTCAATCTACATTCTATAGTTTAAACATTACGCACGGACTTAGCAGAAGAATTGATTTAACTGCCACATTGCCTTTTGCCAAACAAACATTGGTAAATGGCAATAATTCTGAGTCAAGATCGGGTATTACCGATGTAAACCTGGGATTGTCTTTTCATTTTCCTTCGGTGGATTACAAACGCTATTTCACTTTAAAGGCATCAGTAGGCATACCGGCTTATCAGAATAATCAAACCCCATATTTGGGATTTGCATCCAAGGCAGTAATGTTGGGCGCTAACTACTCTTTTACGCCATACAAAAACGGATACGCTATTCTGGAATTCATGTATACCCGGTTTTTGGATTCTGGTGATGGTCCTAATCAGTACAGAGGTTCTTTAACTATTGGGAAAATGTATAATAAGCATACATCTGTAACTGCATCTCTTTCGCATTTGGTATCACAAAGTGTTAACACCACATTTAATCCCAATTTACAACTGAACAAAGATTTTAATGCGGCAACGTTTAATGTAAGTGTAGGAAGAAAACTTA